>NZ_BDCC01000019.1 GCF_001613305.1 Nocardia vaccinii NBRC 15922 | reverse complement strand
CACTCACAGAGGAGCAGCGTGGACGAGTGGTGGTTGGTGTTCGTTCCCGATTCGGACCGGCGGGGGTCGCTCCCACCAGATGGGGTTCTCGGGGTGCGGGATCTTCCCGCTGTTGTGGAGCGGGTGGGCCTTCGCCCTGGTGATCCGGTATTCGTTCGACCCGACTTTGTCGTCGATGCGGATCTGCTGGAATTTGTTCTCTCGCAAGACTTTCGGTGCCTGTTGCGGGAGACCCGCAGGAATTACGCGACGGATATCCGGGTGTTGCTGTCGTGGCTGTGGCGACGGGGTGTGCTTTGGCGGCAAGCTACGCGGGCCGATCTGCGGGCGTACCGCGAATTCCGTTGTGACTCACCGGCGAATCCGCACCGGATCGGTGGGGCGAAGTGGGACCGTGAGGCCGCCGCGTTCACCCGGCTGTACCGGTGGGCGAAGATCGCACCGCTGCCGGTCGATGTCGGGCGCCGGGAGGATCGGGCAGCACATGCACGGAGTTCACGTATTACGTGGCTGACGCCGCGGACTTGGGGCGTGTGGCAGGACCTCGGGCTGCGTGGGCTCGGCCGGGACTGCGCGCCGGCTCTCGAGTGGGACGCGCGGACCGAGCTGCGGAATACCGCGTTCGTCGGCTTGACGCTGAGCTCCGGGCTGCGGCGGCAGGAGGCCGGCGCCCTATTGACTATCGAAGTCCCTTCTCACCCTTTGCGATTCGGTCGCTACTGCCACGGTCAGGTGCCGCGGGCGCTGTCTCGATCGAAGCGGGACAGGACGTTCTACGTGTCGACCGATGCGGTACAGCAAATCAGCGCCTATTCGGAATCCGAACGCGCATGGGCGATCGAACGCGCTCGCGAACAGGGCCGATATGCGGCGTTGCCGGGGATGCGGCTGATCACGAACGTGACGGGCGGACCGACGCCGAAGGTGCACTGGGTCGATCGCGGCAGGACCGAGGGCAGCCATGCGCTGAGCTTGCTGGACTGGCGGGAGCGGCAATCGCTGTATATCGAGGGTGCCCAGGGGCCTGAACCGGCGTGGCTGTGGTTGACCGAGCAGGGTATGCCGATGTTGCCGGACCGATGGAACGCGGTGTTCCGGCAGGCGAACCTGCGGTGCGAGCAGGTCCTGTTGACCGGACCCGAGCGGAAAGTCCCACGGCCGGACCGCGTCGCGGAGATCCGCGGCAAGGCTCCCTACGCGACTCCGCATTCCACGCGGCACTCGATGGCGCTCTACATGCTGATCGTGCTGAACGAGTTGATGGACAAGAAGTACGGACTCACCGCAGCCGATCGCCGCGACTTCGCTCATCTGTACGGTGATCCGTGGTGGCTGGTGAAAACGCTACTTGGACACCAGGATGTGGAGACGACGAAAGAGCACTACCTTGCCCCGGTCACGCACCTGCAGCTGGAGTCGATCCTCGCGCTCGGTACGGCCGGGAGCGCGCCTCGGGAAGCGGAGGATCCGACGAGTCTGGACGACCTGTTCGCGCGGCTCGCGAAGGAGACGAAAGGCATTCAGGACGTCGACCTCCTGGTCGATGCGGTGCCGAACGCACGGACCCGGCCATGAGCGGGCGGGGACACAAGGCGGTGACACCGCCGCCAGAGTTCCAGGCGGCAGAACGGATCGCCCCGTCGGGCACCCGAGTTGCGGTGATCAACAAGGAGGGGTTCGAGCGGGTCTTCGACTTCACCACGCTGCCGGTACCTACTCCCATGCAGCAGTCCCTCGCGCAGGTCTTCGCTGAGCAGTCATTCAACTGGAACAGCCATGCCAGTGGCGAATCCTACTGGCAGGCGCTGCGGGCATTCGCTCGTTTCCTGAGCAGCCAAGGTCACCCGGCCGCGGATCTGGACAGGCTGACGGCCGCCACGATGCGGTTGTGGCGGAACACCAACCAGAACACGCCCGGCGGCTGCGAGGCGCTGGCAAAGGTCCGGACCTTATTGCAGCGGGATCCGCACTTGTCGTCCGGCCCCGTGTCCGAGGAGCTGGCTCGCCGCGCGCCACGGTGCACCACAGCCTCTTCGAAGCAGTCGTACGACCGGTCCGATAGGGAGCTTGTGGTGAAAGCAGCTGAGCGGCAGTTCCGGTCGGCGCTGCTGCGGATCCGGGCCAACGCGGCCGTGCTGACCCGGTTCCGGTCCGGCGTGCTCAAGGAAGCCGACCGGGACTGGCAGCTCGGACGGGTTCTGCAGCACTTGGCCGACACCGGCGACGTTCCCCGCCGATCCGCGAAGGACGTCCCCTACGACGGGGAGCTGCTGGGTGGCCGGACACGGGAATTCACCTGGGGCAGGTTGTTTCTGACTCGCCAGGAGCTGACCGCGCTCGCGGTGCTGATGACCGATCTGTACGGCTGGAACCTGTCGGTGTACGACCGGCTCACCGTGCCGACCACCGCGCCCACCGCAGGGACGACCGCCGCGGTGACCTACAACGTCCTGGTCGAGAAGCGGCGCCTCGGCGCAGGCCGATGGTTCGTCGAGGAGAACTACACCGACACCGGTGCCGGGTCCGCGGGGCGGTTGATCACCCAGGCGCTGGAGGCGACACGGCACGGACGGGCCTTGGCCGCGAGTCTGGCACCCGGGACGGATCTGCTGATGGTCGCGCGCCAATTCCGCACGGGGGATGTCGATTCGGATCTAGACCGGCCTCGTCCGGTCGGGCCGTTGTGCTTCGGGGTGTCCAAGTCCGACGGCATGACCTGGGCCAAGGCCCACGGCATCGGCTCCCCGTTCCAGCGTGCGCGCCGGACCACAGTAGTGCGAGAGGGAAAGCCGCTGCAACACAGCCGCGGCACCCACGAAAGCGTGTATGTCCTTCCCGACAAGCACGTTCAGAAGGCCGCCGAAACGGTCATCGCCGCCGGCGCGCAGGACGCGCTGCAGCTCGCTCGGGACCTCACATTCCGTGGCCGGCTGACCACCGTCGCGGATCCCCATCACCAGGAGACGGCGACAGCCGACTGCGCGGACGAAACGTCCAGCCCCTGGCTCACTGCGGAAGGCACGTGCGGAGCCGACTTCCTGCTCTGCTTGTCGTGCCGCAACGCACGTGTCCACACCGGCCACCATCCCAGGCTGGCCCTTCTGCACCAGCAGCTGCTGTCGATGCGGTCGGTGTGGCCGGACGAGCTGTGGCGGCAACGGTGGGACGATAGCTTCCAGCGACTGGTCGACCTGCGCACGAAGGTGAACGAGGTCACCTGGGATGCGGCCTTGGCCCGGGTCACAGACCACGACCGCGAGATCATCGCCCATCTACTCAAAGGAGAATTGGCCCCGTGACCAGCGAACTGGCCGTCGAGGCCGACCCGTTCGTGCTGCCCATGCCCACCCCAGACACTCCAGTCGTTCACGACCGATGGGTCAGCCCACACAACACCCACCCGAACTCCCGCTACAGCGACGACCTGTGGAGCCTGGGCCCGCTGACCGACAACCCCGGACACCATATCCACCGGATCATCTGGAGCAGGTGCCCCGCAACGCTGCAGCCGGAGATGCGGCTGGTTATCTGGACGCTCATCAACGGCGAACTGCGGCCCAGCTACGTGAAGGCCCGCAGCATGCAGGGCCGCGCCCGCGACGGGGTCGCCAGCATGCGCAATTGCATCCTCGAATGGTTGAAGCTGGCGAGATGGCTTCACCAGCACGGTGTCAACCGGCTGGGTGAGTGCACTGCCGAGCACTGGACAGCCTTCGCCGCCGAACGCACCGCAGCGCAGAACAACCGCGGGCACGCCCTAAAACTGCTGCGCTGGCTGGCGGATCTGTGGGCGTTCGACCAATTGTCGGCCCGACCGTCGGGGATCATCGCTCCGCCGTGGGAGACCTGCGGCATCGACGATTACCTCCCGGCAGACACCACGGACACGAGTGGCGAGAACACCACCGAACCGGTCGATCCAGCCGTGATCGGACCACTTCTGACCTGGTCGATCCGGATCGTCGAGGACTTCGGTGACGACATCCTGGCCGGATGGGCAGAACGCCGCTGCATGATCGCCGAGGTGAACGCGACCGAACCCACCTCCGAATCTCTGGCGGCGCTGCGACGGTACCTATTGCCGCGCATCGAAGCTCAGGCTCCGCTGCCCGCGATGAAACATCGCGGGCACGGAACCACGCTGAACCGGCTCTACGTCGCTGCAATCACTGGCGCTGCCTACGCGCAGATCCAGCATCTATCAGGCCAACTCGACCTGCCCAAGCTCACGGCGCAGCGACCTGGCGCCTGCCCGATGCCGCTTCCTGTGACCGGCATGATCAACGGCCGACCGTGGCGCCAGCACCTGGACTTCGAGGAAGCACCGACCCTGGTCCGTCACCTCGCCACGGCCGCGGCCATCGTGATCATGTACCTGACGGGCATGCGGCCACAGGAGGCCCGCACCCTTCGAGCAGGGTGCTGCCCCGACCCTGAACCCGGAACCACCGGCCCCCACCTGATCCGGGCCCACCACTACAAGAACGTTCGTGATATCGACGGCTACCACATTTCCGCCGGCGCGGAACGCGACGTTCCGTGGGTCGCGATCACCCCGGTCGTCAAGGCGATCCGGGTCCTGGAGAAGATGGTTCCCGAAAGCGAGCTGCTGTTCAGCTCGACACACCACGACGTCGTGGCCCAACGAAAGCACCACGGCGCATTGAAGGCAGCGAGCCTGGATCAACGGGTCGAACAGCTGATCGAATGGATCAACACCGAGGCCGTCGCGCGGGGCCTGCCACACCAGCGGGTCCCAGCAGATCCGTTCGGGAACATCGGATTGGGCCGGATGCGGCGCACCCTGGCCTGGCATATCGCACGCCGACCAGGCGGATTGATCGCGCTAGCAATCCAGTACGGCCACATGCGCACCGTCCTGGACGGCCGCACCGCCAGCGGCTACGGCAACCGGGCCCGCCGCGGCTTCCACGGCGAACTCGACGTCGAAACAGCCCTTGCGGCTGCGGACACTGCCGCGCGCCTACGTGACGCGACCGCGGCCGGGGAGAAAGTCTCCGGTCCGGCCGCGCGCCGCGCCCTGGTCGCCGCCGCCCAGCTGCCCCGTTTCCAGGGAGCTCTCACCACGCCGAAAGCAGCGGCCAAGTTCCTCGCCCGAGATGGACAGGTGCTGTTCGACAATCCCGACTCCTTCCTGATCTGCGCGTTCAAACGCGATATGGCCCTGTGCGATCCAGATTCCAACGCCACCGCCCCCAACCAATTCGCCTGCCAGACCGGCTGCGGCAACGCGGTCCGCACCGACAGCCATGCCCGCGCCGCCCGAGCGCACGCCGACACCCTTGACGTCCGCGCCGCACTCCTACCCGAACCTGCGGGCAAACGACTGCGCCGCAACGCAACCCGCCTCCGCGACCTCGCGGACGCACACGACTCGCAGGCGCGTACCGCCAGCGAGGCCGTCGCATGAACCACCAGCACGACAGCGAGCGAACACGAATCCGTGCCGCGGTCGAGCGGCTCCTGGCCGGCCGACCCGAGCATTCAGACGGCAGCCTCACCGTGACCGCCCTGGCCATCGAAGCGAACGTCCACCGGATGGCCTTGCACAAGCGCCACGCCGACCTGAAAGAGGAGTTCTATGCACGCGTCCGAGCGGAAACCCACCAGACCCCTGAGAGCGAGAAACGGCTGCGCGACGAAGTCATCCGGCTCAAGCGCGCACTCCAAGAATCACGGGCCGCCGAAGAAGAATCCCGTCGCCGCGCGGAACAGATCGTCCTAGCGACAGCGGTCCTCCAGCTTCAAAAGGACGTCAGCCCAGCAATTCGGCAAGAACTCGGAACACTGCTACCACTTCGCCCTACAACCAGAAACCAGCGGCAATTGCCCTGATTACAAGGATAATTTGTCTACAAGATGAAGGAGATCGCATATACGATCGACACCAGCCCGAACGGACAAATACAAATGTCTCCGACGAGGCACAGATCCTGCTGATAAAGTTACCCTCGGGCGCCCAACTATTCCAACAAACAATCGAGTGAAAGGTCATATACACCATGCGCTCTGGCGGCTGCTTGTGCGGCAATATCAGATATCAGGCATCTGGTAACTTAACTTTCCCCCACTTATGTAGCTGTGGCCACTGTCAACGCTTGTCCGGCAGCCCTGTGATGTCGTGGGTCGATTTTCCCCGCGAAGGATTCGAGTGGACCGGACCCGGCGGAGAACCGGTCTGGTACAACACCTTCCCGGACTCCCAACGCGGCTTCTGCGGCATCTGCGGAAGCTCTGTTGCCGCCCAGGACGACGACGAGGCAGAGCTGGTCGGGGTCACCATGATGAGCTTGGACGACCACAGTGACCTGATCCCGGAGCGACAGAGCTTCCGCCCCAACGCAGTTCCGTGGCTTCCAATAGTCGGCGCACAGGACTGAGGATCCAGACCGCTGGCGGTTGGTCGTCCGGTCTGCGCAATCGATCCGGTCTTGCCGGAACCGGCCCGCAGACCGGACGGTGATGTCGGGGCGTCAAATATGCTGTCCGCTTATGACTTCGGTTCCCGCGTTCAACACGACGGTTCGGAACAACGATCCGCTGTCGCAGTACCTCGATCATCTCGTTGAACAGCTGGGCCTGCGTAAGCGCCTACAGGCGGTCGGCGATCTCGCCGAGTTGGACGACTTCGAACGAACCTTCACTGACACGTTGGCTGCAGGACGTCCAGCACTGCCGTCTGTCGGCCAGCTCGAGGAGGGCACGAGAGTGCAGGACGTCGGTCGGCCGACTGGCGACGACGGGCTGTCGATCGAAACGATTACCCGCTACTACTTCGTTCTCCCTATCCAGGGAGACCAGCGGCTGCTCATGCGCTGGCCCGACCGCGACGAAACCGGTCTGGAACCCGTCGATGCGGAGTCGTGGGAGAAATACCACGACACCTGCAACCAGAACCGGCTCCACAACTATCTGTTCCAAGTCGGACACGAGGCCTGGGTCCTCAGCCCAACCACCGACACCAGCGAGCAGTGGGCCCTGTACGGATACATCGATCTGACCCTTGAACAGGAACAGCAGGTCAGCGATGGTGAACTGACCAATCGGAATCTCCTCAACGACCGGGTGGCGCTCGTTCGGCGGTTGGTCGATGCGATTGCCAAGCAGACCGCCGACTACTTCGATGTCGAAGCGCCAGAGGAATTTCGTCGACTTATCCAGGACAAGCGCCGCACGCTCACCAACCGCGCCGCAGTGACGGCCGACCTCGGGTTCCCCGAGTCCTGGAAAGCGCCCGCACTACGCCTCGACGACGCAGAGGACGATGCCGGCCAGGCCGCGGCGCCCGTGAATGCCGAACAGTCGGCCGAGCAGCCGACTACTACCGTCGTGCTCGCTAGCAAGCATCGCCTGGCGCCGGCCTCGTTCGCAGACGTGCTGCAGGTCATCCGAGTCTGGGCGAACTCCGTCGAACGGTACGGCAGGTCGTTCTCGCAACTGACAGAGGATCAGATCAGTGATCTGCTCTGCGCCACACTGAACGCGACCCTCCCCGGCGCACAGCGTGAGGTGTACAGCCGTAGCGGCAAGTCCGATATCTTCATCCAGGCCGACAAGCTGGCCGAGGGAAGCGGTCCGGCGAAGATCTTCATCTGCGAATCGAAATGGGCGACCAGCGACACGGTCGTGACAGAGGCGCTCGATCCTCAGATGCTGGGGTACCTGATCACCCACGACACGGCAGCGGTCCTGCTGCTGCTGATGCCGCAGCAGAACCTCCAGCAGGCCGTCGACAGACGTCTGGCCGCGCTGAAGCAGCTGGACGGATATATCAGCGAATCAACCACCGACAGCGGCTGGCCCGCACTGGAATACCACCGCGACGGCCGAACCGTGAGCGTCTGCGTCGCCACTGTTCATCTCCCGCGGTCCGGCCGCGGCTCCGATGTCCCACCGGAGTCGTAGTCGCCGGTCGGGGCAGTCGCATGTGGTGGATCATTAACTCGACGACAGTGTCCAGGTCGGGGCTGTAACCGCAGCTCATGTCGACGGTCATGGCGGGCGCCTCTATGGTCACCGGAACGAAGGAGTGCTCACCGCGGTCGATGGCGGCGAGCAGCCCGCTATCGTCGTGTGCGCACAGGTACGGGTCGTCGTCGGCGCGCGCCGAACGATGTGCATCGGCGCAGCACCGTGGTCGGCGTGGTGCAGTGGCTGATGCGGATGTCGGCGATCTCGGTGAGCGCCAGAAGATTCGGCCCCCATAGGCTTGTCCTGGAACGCGGCCTCGACGACATGGGCGACTCCGGCCCCGGGCCAGCAATTCCAGGGTGCCGAAGAATGGGTGCAGTGGGGGATGTTCATCGCGTCGTGTTCGTTGCCGGTTCGGTTGCCGCCTCCGGTCAGGACCAACCAGCCGATCAGCTTCCCGACGATGTCGGTGGTCTCGCGCTCCAAGACGCTGCGACGCTTGCTCGGACTGTGCATGCGGAGCAGCAGGTCCACGCCTCACCGACCGGCGGAAGCACATCCGGGGTACGCACCTGCGTCAGCAAATGCTCCAGATCACTCACCACCAAGCTTTGCGGCTGGACCAGCCTAAAAGCGGGCACACAGAAGCGACGGAACAACACATCACACGCAAGAAAAATCGAAGCTAAACTACTTCTGCGTGACCATCTACGCCCGATAGTAACGCAGAAATTCTATAGGAAAGAGCGATGTGGCAGACAAGAACACCGAAAAGTTGGTAGTCAAACTAGACGATCTCGGATTGTCGCTGCTAGGTTGGAGGGCCGAGTGCACTGCATGTCTCCTAACGCGGGAATCATATGACGATAATCTTGCGCAGCAAGTTGAGTTATCCCTGACCGCGGACTTCGTTCCCGGAAAATGGAGAGACCGCTTCCCTCGATACGGCAACAAAGGGGACAATGCCGAGATTCCCCAACTTTTCGCCACCCTGAATCGACGTGCATCGGACTCCGTCCCATGCTGCCTGGAATTGACGGATGAATGTACAACCGTCAGGGAAGTTGACAAATTTGCGTTACGTATCTCCAAGGTGAGCGAGGAGTGGCGCACCGAGACTCCGCTTACTTCTGACGAAATTTTGGTTAATATATCCGCTTTCGACCTGGCAATTATTCGTGGTTCAAAATTGGAGTTGCCGCCGCCGACAGTCGACGTGTTACCCGTTGAGGTCATAGACGAGACGCGAACTCGAACCGTGTCCACGCGGGTAACATTCGCGCGGGCGGAGGTTAGTTGCCGAATGGGAAATTCGGTTCCCCCCCATCGCCCTGCGTTTAGAATTCATATGGAAGGCGTATTCGAGTTCGTTTCCGACTGGTATGCGGAGGCCTCCTCTGCGTCCTCCGAGGTGATCGCCATGCCGAATATAAAGATGGAAGTCATCGACAACGAGGGGTTTCTGCTCAGAACAATGGAGTTCGATTTCGGCTGTGTGATCCCTGTCGACGCCCCCAAGGGACCGCCCCGCCGACAGCCACTGTGGGTTCTTCATTGGGAAGGCCGGACCGAAAATTATGCTGGCGAGCCGTCACAGGTGATCGTACGCTTCCGAGATGGCCGGGATGACTGGTGAGGCAAAGGCGACTGCGCGGTCGAAGGCGAGGTAATACCTAGCGGGCAGGCGCAGAGGCCCGCGCCTGCCCGGTGGGTAGTCAGACTAGCGTGAAATCTGCGCCGCAGTCGCTATTCAACGATCTCGGCGAAGCGTGCCCAGTCAGTGAATTCCCACTCCCAACGACGGCAGACACGCTCTTTCGGCAAATCCTTCCTTGACGGATCGAGCATCGCCAGTTTGACGCCCTGACCATCACCGACGATGACTGCCAGCAAGTACTCGCCGGGAGAGTTCATCATCAGGGACAGTTCGTTATTGGTCATCGAGAAGCGTGCTGCAGGACCGTCAACCTTCTTGACTTCGATCCGGGCTACTCGGTCAAACGGGTCAGTACCTTCAAGGTCATAACCGAGGTTCTGGTTGCTGACGTCACGTAGCTTCCAGCCCCGACCGTTGAGGTACTCCATGGTCACGACTTCGGCGGCACGCCATCTGTGAATCACCGCAGCCAGTGGTGACTGTGTTCCGCGGACAGCCCGGCCTGCTATATCAGCAAGTCGAGCTGTTCCCTCTGCCGGCTCGACGGCCTTCTTTACAGAAATCGCGCGAGGTCCGTTGCTGCTCAGCTCATTCACAGGTAGGGACGCGACAAGCTCTTGCTCGGCCGCCGAAAGGGAACGACCATGCGTAGTTGAAAGCTGACGGAGATGAAGTGCTAGCCGCTGACGCAAAGAATCGGACAGCTCGGACGTTGCCACCTTCTCCAATATTGACGAAAAATTCACTGTCCGGAGCCCCAATAGAGCTTTGACGGCACGGGCGCTTGACTGATTGGACTGTGCGTACAGGGCTTCCGGAGCACCGGCCGGAAAGATAATTGAGACATCTTCTGGCTCAAACGAGACCGGTGAGTACTCAAACGACGGCGGATTCGCCGTCATGTTATCGCGTAGCGCAGTGATCAACAGCTTGCTGACCGTCACGTTGGGTGCCAGCATAGGACTTCGTAGATCATCACCTTCAAGGATGAACTTCCACAGCAAGTCGAAGAGTATGCCGGAGCCACGCAATACATCACCAATTATCGACGCGGCATCCTGCAATACTGCCTGAGTTGATTCGTCGGCTACGACAGCATGGGTGCGCGAGGGATCGGTCAAGATGTCGCCGGAAATTACGACCGGAAATCCCACTTCATCGTTCAGCGGCAGGAAACAAGCCAAACGCCCTCGCAGGCCTGCCAGTGCCAAAGCACGCGTGTCCAAGGGGATCGCAATCGTTGCGATCCGTCCGGTCAACAGGCCGAAACTTGCCTCGCCCTCGTCATCTCGCAGTACGATGCGGTCAGGCTTCCGACCGATGCGTAACGCCGTGCGACCACGAGCCGTCGCGATGGTGACACGCTCGATATTGCGCAAGAAGAGGAAGCTCAATGGGTCAATCTCGCCGACGTGACCGTCATGATCTCCTGCATACGAGACCGCGAACGTGACTCCGTCGGTCCATTGCCTCGGACGTACATTGGACGGAACCCGGATCAGTGGAACCGTTGCAGGATCCACGCTTCCGAGCATTTCAGACGCTGAATAGCGGTCGAAGGTGAATGCGACTTCCCCCGAGTGCACATCGATGCTACGCGCGATGGCGGCCAGAGACTTGAATCCGATTCCCCGGTACCCGATCGTGTCTCCGCCACGCTGTTTAGTAGAATTTGCGCTTCGACATAGAGACTCGATGTCGTCGCTAGTAAGAAGTCTTCCGTCATTTCGCCATTCGAAAGAGTCATTGTCAACCACTATCTCGACGGCAGACGAATCGGCGTCGTCAGAGTTTTGAAGCAGTTCGTACGCTACACGATTCCGGTAAGTTTCTGCGAGCAAACCTTCCATGCGGGCGATTTCACCGAATAGACCGGGCGCTTGTTTATACTCCTCCAGTAGCACTCTCTGAAGAGCCTTGATCTTGTCCACGGTAGCAGCGGCCATGGCGTCATCAGCAGTCATGGCCGCTCTCCCCGAAGTCGGATGATCACACGGGACGGCTCGCCAGCATAATCGTCGGTTTGATGTTCCCAGTGGACAACCCACCGCGGCTGCCGGCGCGGTGAGACTTTCGCTGCATCGACAGGGACGATGCAGTGGAAATCCATGCTATCCGTGTCGAGCAAAAACCCTTCCTCATCGAGAACCTCCAGTTCGAGCCTTGGCACAGCAATGCCGCCGGAACGAGTGGAGGGGAACCCTGAAAGCTGTTCCGGAACAATTTCGAACAAACCTTCCAAGTGAACTCGAATCACGGGATTACTGTACGGCCGAGATCCAATATCCGCGTTTGCTGCGGTCACATGAGCAGTTACAGATCGAACGCGAGTCTCGTCGATAATCTCGACGGAAATTTTCCGGGGCTTCGTCGGCGGGAACTCCAATGGGGAGTTCGAATATACATTGCGGATATTCGTCAGGTCGGCAGCGGAGATGGTTACCGAAATCTCATCAGCGTGAAGCGGTTTTTCGGCGATCCATTCCTTGCTGACTTCGGAGAGACGTAAAGCGAATTCTCCAACATTTTCTACAGTGGTAAATGAATTGACCAATTCCAGGCAGCCGGGAACCAACTCGGATGCGCGTTGATTCAAGGTCACGAATAGTTGGGGAACCTCGGCGTCGTCTCCCTCACGGCCGAATCGAGTGAAGCGGTCGTTCCAATCCTCAGGAAGAAATCTTGCCGTAACGGAGACCGCCACCTGATGTGCGTGGCCGTTGCGATCAGACTCCTTCGTCACGAGCCGTGCCCGACATTCTATATCCCAGCCAAGGAGCGACAATCCCAGCTCGTCTACCTCGACACCCACATTTGCAACGATCTTGTCTGTCACGTCGCCCCAAATTTTCTTATACTTCCGAATTGACCAATAGATCCTATCACCATCAATCGCCCGAGACTCTATTTGTTCCAGCGGGCGATGCCACCTCGCGCCGCGCTCTCGCTCATCAAACGAAAAGCTGCATCGCTTTTTGCCCCTACCGCAGCTCGCGACTGATCGCCTAGAGGCTGTGCGGTATCTGCGAGAGCTCTGTTGCTGCCCAGGACGATGGTGACGCAGACCTGTTGGTGTCACGATGATGAGCCTCGACGACGACAGCGGATTGGTGCCCGGGCGACAAAGATTCCGTCCCAATGCCGTCCCATGGCTTCCGATCGTTGGCGCACAGGACTGAATGAGTTCGGGCTGGCCCTGGAGCATCGAACCCTGCCGAGGTCGTGGGTTGCCGTTTCGTTCGATCGGATGTCGAGAACCACAGTGTCCTCAATGTCGTCTCGTGTGCCGGCCGCAGGCCGAAAGACGCCTCCCGAGCACGCGCTGTTACTGGCATGTACGCCGTATCCGTTCGAGGAGCTGCTGCCGGTCGGTCAGTATGTCCAGCAAATACACCATGGGGACGAGGACGATGTCGGCTGGGAGACGCCCAGTGTGCTCGGCAAGGATTTCACTACCCTTGCCGCCGAAACCATGAGTCGTGTTGCGACGTGCATTCCACAGTTGTTGGAGCCGCGATTCGGTGGTCGTGTCGGGGTTCGGGCTTGTGATGAAGAATTCGTCAGCAACTTGGTTTGCGGCAGCCAGCGCGCGATATGCCGGTGCCATAATCACCGGTTTGATACGGTCAGGAACATGCTCCTCGATCGCGGCAATACGCTTCTGGATTCGTTTCGGCGACATAAGTTGAGCGATTCCGTTGCTGCCGGTAAAGCTGTCGCCGAGGATGTCCATCGCGGGAAACATGAGCATTAGTTGTGTAACCTCGTCGCGAGGATGCCGAGTGATTGCGCTGATGCGGGACAACAACTGCTCAAGATTCAGCATCCACCGCTGGTGTGCCTCGGGCGCGTAGAAGCCGTTCTTGTCGATATAGCTGGTGGGAGCGAAGATATCGGCCATCGTCTTGTCGATCCGCTCAGCCCACCAGTCGACAGCGTCCGAATATGCGGCCTTGTGCAGAGTGGCGTCGTCCAGCGCTTCGACGTCGAAGCCGCGGGCAGAGTGGTGATAGGTCAAAGCCTCCAGAGAGTCGATTGCGTGCGGAGTGGCGCCCTCCCCGCGGCCACCGATCTGCCGACCGAACGTATAGACGATGATCTGACCGACGCGAGGTGCGCCGAACCCCCAGACGTTCGGCGAAAGATTGCCAAGGAGTGGCGCGAGGTAGAGTCCGCCGAAAACCGTGCCCTCCAGCAGCGCACCTGATGATTGAAACGCCAGTGCGGACGGATCATCCATCGAACTCTTGACGATCTCGGCCACGCTGTTGTACTTGAGCCGGAGGAAGACCTGCGGGAGCTTCGACCAGCGGTAGGCGATGTCCGAGACTCGAATATCGTGGACCGAGTGCTTCGGGAACAACGGCTCGGTCGAGCCGTCTGGGTGAGTTAGTGGAAGCGCGGCGAGTACGTCGCTGCCCCATTTGATCGCTGCGGGGACCTCGTCATCGGGAACCGCGAACAGCATCTGGCGGATTCGTTCAAACCTAGACGGCAGGGTGGGGTGTGCGTCGAGCGCTCGCGCGTATCGGTTGAACACGTCCGACTTGTCAGCTGGAATGCCCCCGGGCACTGTCGGCGTGGGGGCGCGCGAGACATCGAACCGGCTGCGCTTGAGAGCGGGCCCATGCAAGGTCTGGGCCTTGATGAGGTCGATCGGCTTCGCCGAGACCTCCCAATCGGTGTCGGACTCCGACGGGGCCCTGTCGACACGCAGACCGAGACGCTCCAGGAGACCGGCCGGGTTCCCGCCGTACATCTGGGGCGGAACGCTGATCTTCATGGTTCAGATCGTGACACGCGTAGCCGGACGCAGTGAAAACCACGGCGGCCAGCGGGCCGCATCCCTATGGATAGGGTTTAGTGGTTGGCCATTGACCGCTGTGGCCGTGTTGCTATCGGCATCGGTGGCCCGGTTGGTGTGCGTGAATGTCACTCGGGAGTGGTTCGGACCGGGACTTCCGGGTGAACGGTGCCGGATTCGCGGCCCGTAGATTTCAGTGGTGAACGCTAGCCTCGCCGATTCACCAAAACAGGTCACAGTGTGTGTGCTGGCGACGAAGGGCGACCCGACCTGCGATAATCCTTCTTGCTGAGGAAAATCATCGCGAGTGAGGAGCACCCTTCTGGTGCGCCAGTCTATCTCGCCGTACCCGGCGTTGGTCGTGGTTCGACACGACCACCTCCTGGTGGACCCGCCGACTCGGGTGCGTGCCGCCCTTCTGGCTGATCGGTCAGACCACATTCGGAATGCTGCACCGATCAGGGTGGCTCGCCTCCAACCACACCATGCAATCGCTGTGCCAGGGACGACGTTTTTACACCCGCTTTCACGGCGATCATGTCTCGGCAATGCCACCGACAGTCGTCGGGTTCGGTGTCGCCCGATTCATCGGCATGTACCGGCGACTGCATGAGGACCACAGCCCGAACTGGGCCGAGATCGCCGCTGAAGCCGCCGATCCCACCGGCGTGCCCTTGTTCTTCAACACCGCCGACGCAGAAGCTCAACAGCGATGGCTGGTCACCGAAGGGTGGATTCGCCTCGACGATCAGGGGCTTCGCCGCGGTGCACGCGCCCGTGCCGAGATGCGCAGGCGGGCCGAACTCAGGGCCAAGAACATGGCGCCGGCCAATACCAACCGGTGATCAGGTCCGGCGCACCCTTGCCGAGCTTATTGAGACGAAAGTTTCAGCACTCCAACAACTTTGATTGGACTGACGTCACATTGGATGTAATCGACAACCTCGGAGCATCATCCGGGCTGTTCTGTGGCGCGCTGGAATTCCGCAGCACCCGGGAGCGGCAGCCCGTAAAGGTATGTCCCTGGCGCTCATCTGTCGATGCGCCTGCGCTCACCAGTCTCATCAGTAGTCCGACCTGTCGTTTCGCTGCCGATGCCGCTGCCCTGGCGCCGGTGGGAGTCGCTGGAGGTGACGATGCACGAGGAGATCAGCACCGATTCGTCGGCGCTGCAGTGGAGAGGGCGGGGCCACCAACCACGCCATCCAGGCGCAGACTCGCTGTTGCTGGACAGCTCGCCGCAGCATCAGGCGACGCGGATCGCAGCGTAAAAAAATCTGAGATCAACCGATCAGCGTTAAATCCGGACAATCAATACTGCCGCAGTCGATTTCGGCACCGTCCGGCAGCGGCGGATCAGCCGTTGGACTGTTCGGCTTCGATGCGCGCTCGGACGCGGTCGGCGGCCGCGGCCCATTCGCGGCGGGCGTCGGGATCGAGGTCGGGTTCGTCTTCGGCGCGCTCGCGTTGCCGGTCCGCCCATTCGCGCAGCGCATCGGTCAGCACAAAGCTGACATGCGGCTCGCTCAGGTCGATGGTGATCGAGTGGTGATTGTGGCTCTCGATCGCGGAGAGCACCGTCGTCAGACGGTCGCGTAGCGCGACCAGTTCGGCGTAAACATCCATCTTCTTCAGCGATTCGGTACCGATGACGAAGGCGCCCACACCTTGGCGCGTGTCGATCAGCCCTTCGTCGACGAGCAGCTGCTGGGCGGCGCGGACCGTGCCGAGACTGCGGACATCGTACTGATCCTGAATCTCACTGATGCTGGGCAACCGGCTGCCGAGCGGGAATTCGCCGGAGACGATCCGTGCCCGCAGAGCATCGGCGAGATCAAGATACTGAGCCATCCCACCAACTTATCAGCAGACCTACAGCTAAGTGCAGATAAATGCGATGCACCTGCGTCAACCGGAAATTCCCCAATCGCCGCAATGTAACCCAGACCACTAAATAGCGGTGATTCGAGTCACATCACAGAATAGAACCAGACCGACCAGGACTTGCCATTACCTGGGCCCAGGCCAGCCAAAACGGCGATTTTCCAGTTATTCGCTTCATGCAATGCCGGAGAACATCAAGATGCCGGCCCGAGGAGAAGTTGTGCCAAACTCGTTGGCACGCAGAAATGCCCACCTCACCGGGCATTTTCGCCGGGAGAGGTGGGCATGGATTCCCTGTGGCTGGGGTTCCCAGCCTACAGACTCGGCGACCAGGGACTCAACAGATAAGCGCTGCTGCCTGCCCGGCTGCGGAGGGGCGGGCGCGGTGCGGATTGGAAAATCGCAGTGGTTCAGATCGCGTTGCTGGGCTCGGCCTGTTTCGTCTGTTACCTCGTCTTGTGCGCGGTGGTGGTCCTTCGCACCGGGACCACCGGGGGCCTGGTGCATGTGGCTCAGGCCGTGCAGGCGTTCGGGCAGGTCCTTCGACGCTGACACCACCGATGCCCCGGAGGAGCGATTCGTCCGGGGCATCACTTCCCGCAGCTCGAACAACTGGGTGCGATCTCGCCCGGGTGATCCTCGAAGACATCCAGTTGCATTGCGCCGCAGCGCATCCGGTCGCGGAGCTACAGAGGCACGCGCGTGCGAAGTTGCTTGCGATGTCTGGTCGGCGAGTACCGATAGGAGACCTGCACCGCTGGCGTCGCGCCGTCCTTCCACGAAATCGTTAGGAAGACCGACGTGCTGGCCGGTACACGCGGGACCAGAAGCAGCCCGGGGCCGTCCCAAGACAACTCGGCGGCACCGGGCGCCCCGACCCCTCATGCTCCACATCCGGCGACTCAAGATCACCTTGAAGCCGAATGCCGCTGGGTGCATGGACGATCCGCATCTGCAGCCGCTGTGGACAAAGACAACGCGTACCGTTTGCGGGCATGTCTGAGATCGATGAGGGGCAGTGGCCTATCGAGGTTTGTCGTGAACGTGTGCGTCGAGCTGGAGAGATCAGGACCGAGATCGGGTCCGAGTGGAACACGTACCTGGCCGACCACCCGCGCCAGATCGACGTCGTTCGGGGAGACACGGACACGTCGTGGACCTTCGTGGTCAAAACGCTGACTCCGATGCCGGTTCGGCTCAGCGCCCTGTTCGGGGAATGGCTGTACGAACTGCGCGCCGCGCTCGATGGAATCGTGTACTACCTCGCAGTGCGAGACAGTAGCCAGAATCCGCCGCCGGCCGAGCGTGGAATCTTCTTCCCGGTATTCACCGATCCGGCGAAGTACGACGACTCGAACCACCGCGGGCGGATGAAGGCACTGTCCGACAAGACATTCGCGCTGCTTCGCCAGGTCCAGCCCTTCAACGCGCAGCCCGACCATCGCTCGAACACGTTGTGGTGGATCGAAGAACTCGCCCGCATCGACCGCCACCGGCAGGGCCACGCACTCGCTCCTCACATCGAAAAGATCAAGATCGGACACCAGAAGCCGCTACAGACCGTGGGCGGCATCATCGCCGAGGCACACAAGCTGATCCCGATCGACGAGTCGGCGCCGACACCGATCTTGAACCTTGAGGCCCCTGCCGGCTGGGACGCACAGCAGGTCCGAGACCACCTGGACGTCACCGACGCCATCACCAGCCGCCTCGACGTGACCGAATGGGTCCGCAATTCGACAGAGCCCATGAAATCGATGGAGCTGAGCCAGAGGATGGTCCGGTGTGAGCAGTTCGTACTGGAAGGTGTCATCAACCCCCTTGCAACGGGCGACATCTAGCTTCACACCGATACCCGAGCGGGTGACGGTGACGAGTGGTGGTGTCGCTGAACAGAAAGACTTGACAGGGAACTGTGCTCATGCCCGCACTGCCAGAAACTGGGCGGGGCCCCGGTCGTGGCCTGGGTCGATTTCCCGCTCGCCACATTCGAATGGACCGGTGAGGGCGGCGAACCGACCTGGTACCACACCTGGCCCACCACCAAGCGAGGGTTCTGCCCCACCTGCGGCACGTTTGTCTCCGCGTTCGACGAGGGCGGCGACTCGATGGGGGTCACGATGATGGCCCTGGACGACCCCAGCGCACTGGTCCCGGTCCACCAGGGCCGCAAGGACAATGCCGTGCCGTGGCTGCCGGTGATCGAGACCACCGACGCCGGCGCCTGATCTTCTCCGGTCCGATCGCCGCGCCGAGCGCACCGCTCGGCGCGGCGATCGTGTCACATGACCGTGGTGCGGAACAGCAACCGCTGATGGCGGGTGTGATCACACGGCGAAGCGGTGTGCATCATGGCCCGGTTGTCCCAGATGACCAGATCGCCGACCGCCCACCGATGCGAATACACGTACCGCTCGGCGGTGGCGTGGGCATGGAGCTGATCGAGCAGACTCGCGGACTCGGCTGGATCGAGACCAATGATCGTGCGAATGATCATGTCTCCCAACAACAGTGATCGCCGCCCGGTCCGCGGATGCACCCGCACCAGCGGATGCACAACGTCGGGAACCTGCTCCCGCTGCGCGGCGGTCAACGGCACCTTGTCCGGGTTGTCGGCAGCCTGCTGCTCGAACAGATGCACCAGCGAATGCACCGCGGCGCGCCCCTCGATCCGGGCGGCCAGCTCTGCGGGAAGATCGTCGTAGGCTGCGGTCGTGTCGGCGAACCGGGTCCCGCCGCCGACCGCGGGCGCGATCACCGAGTACAGCAGCGACACCGAACTCATCGCCGGTTTCCACGACAGATCGGTATGCCACTCCTGCTCGTTGTCCCCGTCGTACAAGCCGATCGGCTCACCGTCGCGATGTATGTTGCTGATCGTGACGATCTGCGCGAAGCCTGGCACCGCGTACTGATCCTGCACATGAATTTCCGGCTCACCGAACAATCTGCTCACCCGAATATGATCCTCATGCGACAGAGATTGCCCCCTCACGACCAGCACCCGGTATTTCATCAGATCCTCAACCAGGGAAGCTGAATCCCACTCATTCAGCGGCCGGGACAGATCAACCCCGAAAACGCTGGCGCCGAAAGTAAATGACAAAGGGTCGATATGGTAGCGACTCACCCCGGAATTCTAACAAGAACAACACGAACGAGAATCCGATCAGCGAAAGAAGACGATACTCCCCAGGCAGGCTCCGGTGCGGATTCTGCCGCATCTGGACGAGGCGGTGGGATATCATTCCAGCATGAGTCAGCCGGTTCCTTTGAAAGAATCTGCCATGAATCGCGAGCGCGTTGGATCGCTGGCGCGGGATCTGTCGCGTGTCGCATCGAGCTTCGACGCCGACGGGTTCGTGACCACGGTCATGGAGCAGCTACCCGGACTGGAACTCAAAGCCAGAATTGCTTGTGTCGCAGACAATTTGGCAGTCTACCTGCCCTCTGATATCGGTGCGGCGACAATGATCATCCTGGCCGCACTGCCCCCGCACGACGACGCGACCTTCACCGGCAGCGACTTCGGAATCTATACGTACGCACCGTACTCGGATTTCATCGCCCGCTACGGCTGCACCCAGGCAACTCTTACCTCCTCGCTCAATGCGTTGAAAGAGCTGACCAAACATTTCACCGCCGAAGACGCTCTGCGCTATTTCCTCAACACATTTCCCGACGACACGATGAGAGCTGTCACGGAATGGAGCACCGATCCCGACTATCACGTCCGCAGGTTGGCAAGCGAGGGAACCCGGCCGAAACTGCCCTGGTCGCCCCGCATCACCCTGCCCGTACATGAGGCGATCCCGGTATTGGACAACCTGTTCTCCGATACTTCACGATTTGTCACGCAGTCGGTCGCCAATCACCTCAACGATCTCACTAGCACCGACCCTGATCTTGTGCTGTCCACCCTCGATCGGTGGCGCAATTCTGATCGGCAGCGGCCGAAAGAAATGGAATTCATCATCCGGCAATCGCTGCGCACTCTCGTCAAGAAAGGCCACCCTGCCGTATTCGAATTCCTCGGGCTCTCGACTGCACCGGCGGTGGAGGTCACCGAACTGCGCTTGGGTGCCCCCGTGGTGGCCATCGGTGGGCGCCTCGGTGTCGATTACACCGTGCGGGTGATCGGCACCGAGGCCGAACGGGTCGTGATCGACTACGTCCTGACCTACCCCCGCGCCCGCGCCGGCCAGGGGGAAGCGGTGTTCAAAGGGACCACACTTGACCTAGCGGCGGGCGAATCGCGCACGGTGTCGCGCACTCAACCGCTACGTTCAACCGCCAGCCGCAAACTCATGCCTGGGCCAAGCCGGTTGCACATCCAGATCAACGGCCGCAGGATCGCCGAGGCCGCGTTCGAGCTGCTGCCCGCCGCCGGATGAGGACACCACGGTGCTCAACCGTGCCAGCCGTTCGTCGAGCAGCCAAACGCCGGGAACCGAGTGACCTCGGAAGACCGGGATAACCTCGATCCTCCGCGCCTCCACTTCCACGACGATCCGTTCGCTGCGGACGGCGATGACAACCACGCCGGGGACGAGTACGAGCGCGTTGACCTCCACCGCCACGGCTACCTCGCTGCGGAATACCGGTCGCGAGGTATGGATGCCACCGCGTTGGTGACGTGATGGAGTTGCCGGTGCCGGGGGTCGGTGAGCTGGGGGACCAGCATGGTCGGGATGCCGACTTCGACCGCGACGCCGTCGCGTGATGGGCGGTCGCCGACCATCAGGGTTTGTTCGGGGCGGGCGTCGAGCCGGTCCAGCGCCAGCCGGAAGATCGCGGGATCGGGCTTCTGCACTCCCTGTTCACTGGACAGTACGAAGGCATCGATCGAATCGAGCAGTCCGGCTTGTTCGAACGTGGGGCGGATGTCGAAGTGGATATTGCTCAGCACCCCGATCCGGCAGTCGTTCGCTTTCAGCGCAGCGATGGTCTCGGCGGCATCGACAGCGAAAATGTTGTACGACGGATCGGAATCGACCGCGAACAGCGCGTCCGCGAGTTCGTCAGTCAATCCGGCGACGGCGAATACCGTGTAGTAGGTGGTGCGATGCCGCTCGTAACTGGTGTTGCCCAATGGATCTTTCATCCGGTTCGGCTCGCCGGCTGCTTTGCGAATCGTTCGCAGCAGATTCGTTGTGGCGGCGTCGCTGTGATCTCGCCCGGATTTGCGTAGCGCTTCACTCGCCCACCCGTGCTCGGTCAGCTCGGAAACGAGCGTGCCACGCCAATCGAAGACGACGTGCCGAACCGGGTGCACGCGCTGTGAGCCCAATGATGTTGCCTTTCAATGTATCTCGCCGACATGTGTCGGCGAGGACTAGTGGGGTGTCGCCGACGTTGGCGACTCGCGATGTCGGGTCGGGCTACCGTGGCGGTATGCGGCAGACGCCGCCGAGCATGACCAAGGTCGTGGGCGGGAGGTCGTCGCCGATCCAGTCCTGGATCGGTGCCACGCCCGGGGCGAGCATCTCGAAATCGTCGAACAGTTTCTCCACCTCGGAACGGGAGCGGTAGGCGCACTGGGCGGTCGTGCCGTCGGTGGCCCGCGCGGTCCGGCTGATGAATTCCTGACGAGTGTCGGTGCAGGCGTGCGTGAATACCAGATAGCTGCCCGGGGCCATGACCTCGCGGAACCGCGCGATCGACTCGGCTGGGTGTTCGTGGTCCATCACGAAATGCAGGACACCGACCGGCAGCAGCGCGACCGGTTGGCCGAAATCGATCCCTGCCTCGGTGTGCAGGCGTTGGATCAGGTCGTCGGGGTGGCGGAAGTCGCCCACCATCGCGGTCACCGCGGCGCTGCCGGCCGCGAGGGTGTGCCGCTGGACGACCGGGTCGAAATCCACCGCCGCGACCCGGATGTCCGAGTTCACCGCGGAGACGGTTTCGTAGACGCTCGGTGAGGTGGGGATGCCCGCGCCAATGTCGAGGAACTGCCGCACGCCCGCGTGTGCGGCCAGTTCGGCTGCGCCGGTGAGGAATCGGCGACTGAACCAGGCCAGTGTCCTGGTTTCCGGCGCGATTTCTAGGAGTTGCACGGCAGCGTCGCGGTCGGCGCGAAAGTGGTCTTTGCCGCCCAGGAGGTAGTCGTAGATGCGGGCGCTGTTCGGTGCGGTCGGGTCGATACCTTCCGGCGCCGCCCGGCTGGGGATACTCATCGTGTCCCCGCCCGCCTGTGGCTGACTCATCGGTCATCCGTCATGTGTCGGGGTTGTCACCACATCCCCGCTCGTGTGAGTGTGGTCAGCTGGGGGCGGGCTTCCGGGCTGGCGTAGTACCAGCGGTCGGACGATCGCGTTTCGCGATGCCGTTCCGCGAAGATCCACTGCTGGCCCGCGAAGTCGTCCAGGATCGCATCCACCCTCCGCCGGCGAATTCCGCTGGCGCGCTGGAGTTCCCGCGCGCAGAACCTGTGGCAGGACAACGTATGGACCAGTGCTGCGATACGCGCCCTCTGCCGACGGCGTCGCGCGATCGCCCGTCCGCTCCGGGGGTAGCGGGCACTGAATCCGAAGTCGAAGTTCAGCCGATCACCGCTTGACACCGACACCTCCCAGCATCAGCCGCGCTTCCTCGAGGCGGCCCACGCTCGGGCCGGGTGGCCGCCACTGATCCAGCGACGCCAGCCCCGGCGCGAGCATGTCCAATCCACGCATCCACGAACCGATGTCGCTCGCGCGGCGGAAGTATCCGCCGCTGAAACACAACAGGGCGCGCGTTTGCAGGTCCGCCGCGAAATCCTCGAGGTCGCTACCGTCCCCGGGATTGGCGTAGTGCGCCGGGCGGTGAGCCAACCGCAACGCGATACCCGCGGCGAGCTGGTCACTGTCGAGATTGCGCTTTGCCCGGTCCGGGCGCCGATAATGGTCGAACCACCCGCCCATCTGGAACACCCGCAGCCGCTCGGCCAGATGCGGCGCCTGGATCAACACGTGTGCTAGCTCGCCCATCGGGCCCTGCCCGACCCAGACCACCGGACCGTCCTGCACCGCATCGCTCAGCAGCCCCACCAGGTCGTCCACCTGACCGAACGACCTGTGCGGCAACGAATTCAGCTCGCTGTCGAGCAAGAACCGGTCCCCGCCCAGATCGATGCCCTCGATCACCGGAACGTCCGGGCGGTCCAGCAGATCGAGCATGTGCCGCATCAACAGAGCCCGCCGACCCTGGCTCTCGTCACTGGTCACCACAGCCAGGCGTTCACACGACCGCGCCGCGGGAACCAGCGCCCACGCGTCATCGACGTCGTAGAAGGCATCGGTCACCACGACATATGTCGGGGACCCGCTGCCCGTCTCGACCAGTCCGTGCTCAGCCACGTCGGCTCCCCGTGATTGCGGTGACGACCTCGCTGTAGGGCGGCAGGATGCCTGTCGGCAAGCCGCACAACCATTCCCGGCGATCCTCGCCGGGAGTCGGGAGCGCCAGCTCCGCACCCGCCCCCACGACCATGGCGCCCGATTTGAACAAGTCCAGTGCGGCCTGGACGGGGTCATCCTCTGGCGCAGGCGAAGCGGTCAGAAGCACCCGAATGTTGGTGCCGCTGCGGAAGATCGGCAATGGCCGGGCGCCCAGTGCGGTGTGCGCCGTGGCCCCACGCTGCGCGGACAGCATTACCGCATGAAAGTGGTGCGCGCGGACGGTCAGCGCGTGCGTGGCCCGGTCGTAGCGGGTGTACCCGTACAGGGCTTCGTACAGGGCACGGTGCCGCGCATAGCTTTCGGCAACGCCCAGGGCATCGGCCACGCAAGCACCGATGTCCACATCAGGATCGGCGCGGCAGGCTCGCTGTTCCGAGGGCATTGTGGTGGTTGTCATCGACAGTCCTCGCTCAAGTGAATTGGAAAGTCACGCACGGTGTTTCGGTGGATCAGGGGGTTCCGGCCGCCCAGACAGACCGGGAACCGCTGATGGCCCGTTCATGATCAGGCTCGCTATAGGCCCCCGGCTCTGTTGCGGTCGCCGCCGGACAGATTTCGGGAAACCCACCAGTGCGGGCGGGCAGCGCGAACCGCGCCCCGTGGTGGCCCAGCGGGCACAACGGCAACAGTGGCCGGGTTGCCGAAACATCAACTGCCCCTTGATGTAACGGTCAGCACCGACCGGCGCGCAAGCAGGTGGGTATCACCCTCACAGCGATATTGGTCCACGATCGGTTCGATGCGGTACCGGCTGTGTCCATAGTTGTTCGCAGGGCATTTCCGGGAGCCCTGGCGTCATGTGGTGATCGATGCGTACGTGCGCGATGTGGGCAGCTTCGACGACTTCGGCGAAATTCGCCGCCGCCGCGGGAGTTGCTTGATATTCGGCGATGATCGGCAGCGAGTCCGTGGGGAACTCCACAACCACATGGCATTTATCGTGTCCGTCCCCGCAACTCGCCGATTCATCGCTGAATACGGTTGCGGTGATGGCTTCGAATACCGTCATGAGTCCTCCACAGCTCACCAGGTCACAGAACGATCTAGAATGCTTCGGCTTCGATGATGGACAAGGCGCCGCCGAGCGTGGGCGCGGTGATCGTGACGATCCGCAACCCTGCTGCGTGGAGCAGGTGTTCGAAGTCCCGCCGGGTGCGTTCGCGGCCGGTGACGATGGACATCATCACGATATCCAGGACCTTGGACTGGTCGGGCTCGTTGCCGGGCGGCACGATCATGTCGTGAATGAAGACCCGCCCCCCAGGCGATAGTCCGAGCCGACAATTCCGCAAGATCTGCAGGCAGCGTTCGTCGTCCCAGTTGTGCAGGACGTACTGGATCACATACACATCCCCGGCAGGCAGTGTATCGAAGAAGCTGCCGCCTACCACGTCCCAGCGGCTCACATCCTCCAGGTCTCTCAACTGGTGTTTCCCGACGACCTGGGGAAGATCGAACAACACACCGCGAAGGGCGCGATGCCGCTGCAGAAGCATGAGCAGCAGCGTCCCCTGGCCGCCGCCCACGTCGACCACGGTGCCGGTCTCGGGCAGCCGGCATGTCCTGGCGAAGTTCTCGCTCTCGATCACCGAATACCGACCCATACCGGTATGGAATTCCGCGCCATCGGAGGTGTGAGAACCGAAGTAGTCGAACAAGGACTCGCCGAATATATGGCCGACCGCGGGTTCACCGGTCATTACCGAGTGCAGCAGCTCGCCGCCCGCGCGATAGATGGCCGGGGTCGTAGCCGCCAAAATCCCCTCGCGCACCGAGAACCTGGAATCCGATCGAAGCGACGCCCCCCGCTCCATCAGTACGAAAACCCTGGGATCTGTCTCCCGGAAAATTCCTCGGGTGGCCAGCAGCCGCAGCACACGATACAGCGCGTGTTCATCGGCGCTGACGTGCTCAGCGAGCTGCGCGACGTGCACGGGCCTGTCCGCGAGCAGATCAGCCACACCCAACTTCGCTACGACCCGCAGGCAACACGCATACACGTAGCCGTGTGCCTCGGCGGTGAGGAAGCTGGCCGATTCCCTATCCTTTACCCATTCCTCTACCAGCGCTTCCCGCATACCGGGAGTCGGAGTCGAATAATGCAGCGCCCTTTGTGAACGCCGTCCCGAGAAGATGCTCATATCACTAATTCCTCATCGTGTCGTAGAGATAGGTTTTGAGGCTGGACCGGTGTTGGATCGTATTCCTTCCAGAAAAGACATTTCCCGCCGTGGGTAACCGCTTCGAAAACATGCCGCTCACATGGAGAGAGCAGACGATCAAACAGGTTCAGTTCATGACATTGATTGTTTTGATCACCAGAGCTGGCGAGTTCGTCGCCGAGGATGGTCGCTGTGGCCGCGTTTTCGTTCCTGGTCGTTTTGCGGCGGGATCGGGCGGGGTGAGCGTGCACCGCGGGCCACTCATGAGGCCGATCGTCGGGTCAGTGGTGTGGTGTGGGCGGTGCACGGCCACAGCTGAGCTGGCGCCACGGTGACGACCGCGCATCGCTGGCGGATCTTGTCGAGGCTGTCACGTCCGTGCCGGTCGGTCAGGTATCGGCGGTTCGGGACCATCACCGCGTCGGCCGCCCGGTGGTCTACCTGGGTCAGCAGGTCGTCGATCGGGTCAACGCCGTCGCCGCCGCTCAGACGCACCAGAACCGGCTGCACCCCGTACCGGGTGGCGGTCGTCCGGAGTGCCAGCTCATCAGCCTCACCGACCGCTATAGCCATAGCTCGGCTGGCGCACAATTGCAGGTCTGCACGTAGCAGGCCGATCACAGTCGGGCGTGTACGCAGGAGCGTCAGCGCGTGCAGGGGCAAAGCCTCGTGTGCTGCGTGGAGGCTGGATTGCGCATGCCCGGTGCGCGCGGGGCCTTTGGTGGTTCGGGGTGGAATCGTCAGCGAGCGGGGCCTGGTCAACAGGTGCGGCCTTTTACCGAGTTCGCGGGCGACACCGTGCGCGACTCCAAGCATCAGCCGGGTGGGGCCCGCACCGGCAATAGCGGATCGGATACACGAAACAACAGATCGAGGCATGGGAAATTCTCCTTCATACGGTGCCGGTCCCCGCGGCATGGCAGACGATGCGAGGCGCTCAATGCCCGGTGCGTCGTGCAGGAATCCACTCCGGACCTGATGTCATGACTGTCACATGGCAAGGCCCGGTGTGAAATACGTGGATTACCGACCACTACGCACAGCAGTGCCTACCCCGGCTCACAATCGCACCCTGCGGATTTCGCTGACTACCTGTGGTTTTCGCAGCGTCGCCGCTGGTGGTGGCGGAGAGAAATCAATTCGGTCCACCCACGCCCGCCGTAGGTCGTGATACCGCAACAGGGTGCGCGATCGGTAATAAGTACGTATGTCGAGCCCGGGGGTTCCGGTTTCGCACGGCGGGTGCGGCTATGGGCGAGGCCGGATCGGGGTGATGCTCTCGCTCGGTGTCGCCGGGCTCGTGCTGTGCCGTGTCGAGGATCCGGGATTGTTGAGGAGTTCGGCGGGGACGTGTTCGCGGATATTGTGTCGGGAGGGCACGTCGAGTTTGCTCAGGATCGAGGACAGTTGCGTGTCGACGGTGCGGCGCGAGCTACCGCGCTGGCGTGCGATCGCCCCATTGGACTGACCGGCCGCGGCCAGCAACGCGACTTTTTTCTCGGTCGGAGTCAGGGTGTCCCAGACCCGGGCAGGAACAGAATGTGCTCGCGCGTGTCGCAGGCTCATAGTGCCCAGCGCGAGGCGATGCACGTCACCGGTGTGCGGGCTCAGATCGGCACCACGGCCATGCTCGGCGAGGTACTCGCCGTCACCGAGGATCGCGCGCGCAGCCGCGACGGCGGTGTCCGTCTCATCGGCGAAGCTTCCCATCGTGGCCAGCCGCACGCCCAGATGCGTTTGGAGTGTGGCGACACCACCGACCAGGTGAGCGATCTCGATCGCGAGGTGCCGGTCCCGATCTCGGTCGTTCTCGTGCCCGGTGATCATGTCCGCCAACGCCCACGCGCGCAGCAGCACACTCCACATCGCACCCCACTGATCCCGCACGGTGAGCTGGGTGCGCAGTGCTTCACGCAGCACGCGCGCCGCCTCGTGCGGGTCACCGTGCTTGATCAGCGTGACCGCCCACCCCAGCTGGACCCACGAGATGGTCCAGGGCGCGCCCGAAGCCTGGGCCTGGCCCACCGCGCGGCGCGCGACCGAGTGCGCCTTGGGCGCCGGGCCGAGCAACGCGGCAGCCAGCGCCTCGAACATGGCCCCGAACATTTCATACGGATCGCCCGCCACACGGAACTTGCCCACCGCCAGCTCCAGCACAGCAATGGCACGCGGGTCGCGTTGGCGCATGAACAGGTAGGTGCCGCGCGCCAGATCCAGCAGAGCCGGCAGCCCGAAATCGGTGTCAGGATGCGTGCGCCATTCGGTGGGGTCTGCCTCGGGAAGGCACCTGTGGATGCACTGCTCGAGGAGGCGTTCGGCGTCGGGGTCTCCTTGCCGGACCGCCATCCACGTCACTGCTGACATCGTGGCGGTCTGCAGCGGGATCGGCTGCGGATCCAGCTGCATGCTCGCGTCCAGACACCGCTGGGTGTACCGGCGGATATCGCGGATCGACCCCCTGATGAAGGGGATGCGCAGGTCGATCAGTTTCAAACACATCTGCAAACCCGCAATGGCCTGGTCAGGGAGATCGACGCTGGCGTCCAGGGCGGTGACGATGTTCGGCCACGACCTGCGCACTCGGTCGATCACCTCGACCTCGGCCGAGCTGTTCCACCGCTTCGCGGCCTCAAGGACCTGGCCCCGGTAGTACCGCACGTGTCGGCGAGCCAACCGTGTCGGCTCGCCCGGGTCCTGGTCCCGGAGGCGTTCGGCCGCGAACACCCGCAGGCTCTCATGCAACGAGTACGACTGTGTGTCGGTGAGGTAGATCGTGATCAGCGCGTGGTCGACCAACGCCTCGAGCAGGCCCGCGATCTCGACGCTGGCCAGTGTCGTAGGGCCGCTGTCCTCGGGGGATGCTTCGTCGTCGCTGCAGATGGCTTGGATCGCCGCCAGGCTGGCCCCGGCGTCGTTGTGGGCGTCCTCGGCGTTGGTGCCGGTCGGCGCGAACACCGACAAGCGGCGGAACAGCAGCTGTTCCTTGTCGCTGCACAGGTTGTAGCTCCAGGCGATGGGTTCACTGATCCCCCATTGCAGGCGGTTGTCGTCATCGCGCCCGGTCAGTCCCGCGCGCAAGCTCGCGAGGGCCTGGTAGCGCAGCCGCGCAGCCACCAACTGGATAAACAGCGGATTGTGGTGGATGCGGGCGCAGATATCGGCCGCGATCTCCTCGTCCACCAGGGTGTGACCGACCAGCTCCGCGCGTGCCCGGAACAGCGTCAGCGCATCGGCCGCCGGGAGCTGCGGGACATTGATCAACCGCTCGTCACGCCACC
The DNA here is from genome assembly GCF_001613305.1 of Nocardia vaccinii NBRC 15922. Classification (GTDB taxonomy): domain Bacteria; phylum Actinomycetota; class Actinomycetes; order Mycobacteriales; family Mycobacteriaceae; genus Nocardia; species Nocardia vaccinii. The sequence goes on along the minus strand of NZ_BDCC01000019.1, from coordinate 398,820 downwards.
CCATCGGCCCTCGGCTGGTAGCCAGGATCATCAGGTCCGGGACCGCGTCCAGCAGAGCGGTGATCAGCAGCAGCGCGGCGGTGGCTACATGCTCACAGTTGTCCAGCACCAGGACTACTCGCTGCCCAGCCTCCCGCGAACCCAAAGTGGCCACCAGCCCGTCGAATTCGCTGCGCGGTGACACATCGGCCGGAATCACCGCCATAGCAGTGGCGTACTGGACCGCTGCGAGTTCCGCGCCCGCGGATACGCCCCCAAGGGGCGCCGAGTGCACCCGAATCCCACCGGTCCGCGCCCGGCGAACAGCTTCCTCGGCCAGCCGGGTCTTCCCGATTCCTCCTGGGCCGATCAGCGTGATCAACCGGTGCGGCCCGGACTTCAGCAGGCCGCTCACCTGATCCAGTTCCGCCACACGACCGACGAAATCGTGCGTGGGTGCCGGCAACTTCTTACGCATCCCCCGAGACTCGGTCACAACACAACTATAGAACCCCGAAACACCCCAAGAACGCGCAACACGATGAATACGCATTCCCTTCGGTATATACGTATACCGTGCTAGCGCCGCCATACGTATGCGACGGGCATTTTACGTGGAACCGAATTTTCCAGCCCCACATGATGTTTGCTGCAAGTTCGAATGCGGCGACCATTCCACACATTACAGACGCCATCCAGCATCTTCCCTTCAGTAGCTGAACTTCAGCACGATTGCCAATGAATAGCCCGCTACGCGACGTGGGTTGCGGGTCGTTCCATTCTTCAGCACATTACGTATTCCGAGGCTGTCTTTACGTGTGACACAGTGCTTTCTCGCTGACCAGGGGATAACGCACCCGGATTTCTGCAAGCGGTTACGGGCGGCCTGCGATGGCGCAGTGCGCCGTGGGCGCTGGTGGCACCAAAGACCAATGGGAGTGGAGTTACGTGAGTTGCCCTGTCCGACACGGGTCTCCGTTCGATGTGTCCGAGCCCGCGATCCTTTTCGAGGGCACCGAGGAATTCCATCGCAACCCGGCCGCGTTCTATCGAGCACTGCGCCAGCGATACGGAGCACTCGCACCGGTGTACCTCGCGCCGGATGTGCCTGCCACCCTCGTGCTGAATTGGCGCACCGCCCGCAGGATTCTGCATGACCCTGAGCACTTTCCTGCGGATCCCAGGACCTGGCAGCGGACCATTGCCGAAGACTCTCCCCTGCTGGCGATGATGGGATGGCACCGCTCCGCACGGGACACCGACGGGGTCGAGCACCTGCGCTACCGGCAGCCGTCGGTAGCGGCCATCGACGATGTCGATCTGTTCGCGATGCACGACAGGGTCGAAGATTTCGCTACCCGCCTCATCGATGACTTCCTCCCGGCAGGTAAAGCCGACCTGGTCTCGCAGTACGCGTTCCCGCTGTACTACGCCGTGCTCAGCAAGGTGTTCGGATGCCCGCACGACATCGGGCAGCGAGTCGCGGCCGCCATGGCCGACCGGTTCAACAGCGGCGGCGCCGCGCCAGGAGCCATGGACACACTCGACCAAGCTCTGACCGAACTCGTCGAATTCCGGCGCGCCTACCCCGGCCAGGACATCACCACGCGACTCATCCAGCATCGCGTAGGCCTGGACGACGAGGAAGTCGTCGCACAACTGTTGAGCATGTGCGGCGCCGGCCTGCAAGCAGGACCCAATCTCGTCTGCAACGCGCTGCTGCTGGCACTCACCGACGAGCGTTACGGCAGCAGCCTGATCGGCGGTGGCCTGCACACCCGCGACGCGGTCGACCGGGCCCTGTTCAACGCCCCGCCGATGACCAACTTCTGCATCACCTACCCGCGCCAACCCATCCTCGTCGAGGACACATGGCTGCCCGCACACCAGCCCGTGATCATCAGCATCGCCGCCTGCAACAACGACCCCGCCATCGCAGGCGGCGACGATCCAGGCAACCGCGCACACTTCGCGTTCGGTGCGGGCCCACACCAATGCCCCGCCCGCACCCTGGCCTACCAGGTCACCGTCGACGCCATCGACTACCTCTTCGACCTGATCCCCGACATCACCCTCGCCATCCCGACCGACCAGCTGCAGTGGCGGCCAGGCATGCACCACCGCGCCCTCACCGCGCTACCAACCACATTTCCCCCAGCCGAACGCTCGGGCCCACCATCCGACCACTCCAGCCCACCACCGGATGCCTTCCCCTTCCCCTTCTACTCTCAGGGTGACCACAATGCGACACGAACGACCCAGCGCCACCGCCTTGGCAATGGCGCATATCCGGGCCCTGCATCAGGTTCTGCACCAGCGCGGCGATGAACCGGCGATCTTCGATGACCCGCTCGCGCTGCGGATTCTGCCCGAATCAGTCTGTCCCGCAGCAGATCTCGACCACGGACTCACCCCTGACCTGGTTCGCCGCCGCCGACTCTATATCGCAGCACGCGCACGCGCCGCGGTCGACTGCATCGAAGCCGCCCGTACGCAGGGAACCGATCAAGTCGTGCTCCTCGGCGCCGGACTCGACACCCTCCCCTACCACGACCGCTACCCCGGCATCCGCTACTTCGAGGTCGACCACCCCGCCACGCAGCGGTGGAAACGCCACTGCCTCACCAGGTCCGGCATCGCGATCCCCGAGTCGCTGACCTACATCCCGATCGACTTCGACCACGACCCGCTCGACCACGCACTCGCGGCAGGGGGATTCGATCGCGGCCGTCGCACGGTGTACACCTGGCTCGGCGTCCTCATGTACCTCGACAGACCCGCCATCGAAGACACCATCGGCTACATCGCGGGCGGCCCCGCCATCCTGCTGTTCGACTACATCGCCCGTGACGCCTTCGGGCCGCACGGGAACCAGGAACAGCTCCACACCCGCGCCAACAGCGTCAGGGCGCTCGGCGAGCAGTGGCGCACCTACCTCACACCCGCCCAGATCTGCACGCTCCTAACGCCTTTCGGCTACCAGGCTGTCACCGACCTGTCTCAGTCCTCACTGCTGGCCACCTACGGCATCGACACAACCCCCACCGACGCCGGGCCACACCTGGTCCACGCGAGCACTACATAACCGCTCCAGACACACTCGGTCCCTGTTGTCCACCAACATGTTTCGGAGAGTTCACCGTTCGACGACAGCTCACCTCGGCCAGAACCCCCTGTGCTGCGACCGGCACCGTGGGACCGCTGAGGCTCACAGCTCGGCCGCGACCGCGTCCCACAGCGCAGCCAGCCGCGGCCACAAATCACGCACCTGGGACAGGTCCGGATACTCCGGGCCCGCATACGACCTCAACACCCGACCACTGGATTCTGCGATCGACTCGACACGAACAACACCGCCAAGCGCACGCCACCGCACCTCCACCCCATCCACCACAGTGCATCGAACGCCCCCTGCCTCGATGCCGTCCATCCAGAACTCCGACCTCTCTCATCGCTGCGGACATGAACAATCGGTGGCCGCGCAGTCCATGTGCTCGCGCTATGCGCGGTGCGCCTGGGCAGATGTGAATGGCCGGGCCGGTGCGTGGTGCATCTGCGCGGCGATCGCCACGTTCACGATCGTGACCATCCCTGCGGACTGTGCGTACCGCGGGCGGGTGGCCAAGGTGCTGCGGACTGTGTTGGGTGGCGGGACCAGCGCTGCGACGAGCGCCACTGATGGCGCCGGTGCACCCAATTCCACGCTCGTCACACTCTGTACGCCGCTCACCGTCATCACCTCCGCGCTGGGGCGCGGTAGACGAAGCGGCGCACGGCGTGACCGTGGTCGGCGTGGAATCGCAGGAATGCCAGCACACCGGTCAAGCCGTCCACCTCCGGGTCCGGAGCTGGTGGACCATGCCGTCGCAACTCGGCCAGCGCGGTGTGGTCGTCGCTTTGGGTGCACTGATGGATGGCGGCGTAGTACTGCTGCTGCCGTGTCGGCTCGTGCCCGGTCGTCACAGCGTTGTTCCCCTCGGGCTGGAATCTGTTGCGCGGGTGCGCGATGTGTCCCAGATCGGAGCCGGCCGCAGCGAGGGGCGGTAATCCGGCAGCCACACCGTGCGGACCACCAGCGTGGCAAAGGTTCCCGCCACACCGGCGAACGCCATTGTGATCAGCACCGAAAGCACACTGCACCCCTTAGCTTGTGGAGTATGTGGAAAGCACCCGCCGCCGTGATGGCCGGTACATCAACCGGCCCGGAGGCGTCACTTGTGGTGATCCGGGCCGGCATGCCGACGAAGGAGGAAACCGAAGCCATCGTTCCGGCGGCGGGGCTTGTTCAACCATGTCGCGACCACGCAGGTCACACCAGGTACGCAGGGATACTCCGGGGTACTCTCGGTGCACTCGATACGTGACTGGGGGCACAACCGATGCACACGGGTGGACGATGGACAGGACGGGAAGTCGCCGCGTTCCGCCAGGCGCTGGGTATGAAACAAGAGCCATTCGCGACCTACACCGGAGTGTCCACCGAAGCGGTGAAGAAGTGGGAAAAACGCAAGGAGACCATCGCGCTCTCCGTCCCGTATGCCGCACGGATGGACCGCAAGCTCGAGGAGGCCGAAGCTGGTGTCGTCGAACGGTTCTGGTCGATCCTGAATGGTCCGGCCACCGTCAGTGTGGACGCTGGGCACCAGTTGGGTTCACTGCTGGAATCCGGTGCCGACACCGATCACATCCTGGTGCCGGCCCGCACCGCGACGGGAGAGGTACTTCTGGTGTCTGTGCCCCGTCGCACGTTCATCACCGGTGCTGGCGCCGGTGCCCTCGGTATGGCCGCGGGCGCGGCGTTGTCCAGCAAGCCTCTGGCCGCGGTGTTCGCGCGCACCGACATCGACCACATCAAGTTCTTCCGCGACAAACGGATGAACATCATCGAGTCCGACAACATCTACGGATCCGCCAGCACTCTGCCCGAAGTACTTGCCGCACTCGATCGCATGCAGGCCCTTCGGGAGGCGAAAGTGGTTGACCCCCAAGGAATTTTGCGACTACTGGCTATGTACGCCGAAACCGCGGCGTGGCAGTACCAGGACCAGCGGATGTTCACCGAGGCCCAGCGCTGGGCCGAGAAAGCCTTGACCTGGTCGCACCAGCTCGGCGACAACTACTACATCGGGCTGTCCCTGGTGCGGATGAGCCAGTTGGCCTCCGATCAGGGCGATGGCGCCAGCAGCGGCGAGCTTGCCGTTGCCGCCACCCGCGCCGCACCGCGCACCTCCCTGTTCACCGCCGCCGCAGTGGCCTACCACGCACATGCCCTCGCGCTCGAGGCAGACGCGACTGCCAGCGCCCGCACGTACGACACCGCCTATGCGTTGGTCGACCAAGCCGACGCGGATCCTGCGTGGGGATTTTTCCTCGACCACTCCTACATCGATGCCTACCAAGCCCACAGCCTCACCTCCTTGGGCGATCACACCGCTGCCATCACGCACTTCGACAACGCGACCGCGCACATGCAGTCCGGCTACCCGCGGGACCGCGGGGTCTATCTCTCGCGTGCAGCGGTCGCGCACATGGCCGCCGGGCAGATCGAGCCCGCAGCCGAGTTGGGCACTCGGGCGCTGCAGATCGGCGTCGCCACCGGGTCGGCACGCATCATGGAACGAGTGAACACCCTGGCAGCCATGATCGATTCTGCAAGCACCCAGACCAGCGTCGGCCAGTTCGTCGACGAGTTCGAGCAATGGAAGGCAGCAAGTTGCCCCGACCGTACGTAGTCCTGTCCGTCGCGGTCAGCGTGGACGGCTACATCGACGACACCATCCCCGAACGCCTCTACCTATCCAACGAGGCCGACTTCGACCGTGTTGAAGTCGTGCGCACCGAGTGCGACGCCATCCTGATCGGCGCGGAGACACTGCGCCGCGACAATCCCCGCCTGATCATCAAAAGCCCCGAACGGCTCGCTGCTCGCGCCGCGGCTGGCAAGCCGGCGCACCTGCAGAAGATCGTCGTCACCGGCTCCGGCGATCTGGACCCCGAGGCCCGTTTCTGGCATTACGGGGTCGGGGACCGCGTACCGATCGTCTACACCACCGACACCGGCGCCGAGAAACTGCGGGACCGCTTGGGTGATCTCGCCGTTGTCGTATCACTTGGTGCGGCAGTCGATTTCGGTGCTCTGCTCGATGACCTCGGTGACCGCGGCATCGACCGGCTGATGATCGAGGGCGGCACCAGCATCCACACCGCAGTCCTGGCCACTGGCCTGGCCGACGAACTGCACCTCGCCGTCGCCCCGCTGCTCGTTGGGCAAGCCGACGCGCCTCGGTTCGTCAATCCCGCGGAGTTTCCCGGCGGCTCACGGCGGCGGATGCAACTGGTCGAGGTATCCCAGATCGGGGACGTCGCACTGCTGCGGTACTTCCCGAAAAACGACTCCGAGGACATCTGAACCTGTACTGATCAGCGCACGGGCTATCGGGATCGATGCGGAGACCTGTGCCACCAGATTTGCAACCCGCCGATCGATGACCAGCGCCGATCGGATCGCCGAGTTCTACAGACCTGGTAGAGCCCGGACGCCCAATGCCCGCCCGGTGTCGAGGGCAGGTCACAGGTCAGCAGTCTGGCTGCAGGGGGTAGCAGATCTTTGGTTGTGGCGGTGCAGGCCGCAGGGTGACCGGTGGCGGGGGCGGCACGCTGGCAGTCGACGATGTGAAGGTAGGTATGCTGGTGCCGCGGGAGTTGGAATGGGCCTGGCTGTGGATCACCAGCCAGGAGATCCCGATGACCATCAGGACCAGCACGACAGCGGCCAGTTGCCCGAAGTGGGGCCGCCACCGAGGCCGAGGAGCGGGTACTACCGGGAACGGTGGCGGTGACACCGGACCAGGTGTGAAATCCCGTAGGGCGGTGTAGACGGAGTTGTCGAGATCGTCTGTCTCGCCTTCGGTGCGGCGGCGCTCTCGGGATCGCTGCTTGACCTGGGCCTCGATATCCGCCCACGCTGGCGGGAGCGGCTGCCGCGGAACAGGTTTGAACGATCTGCGTGGTCGTGGAGGATCCACGATGGGACTTGGGCCCACGACCCGTACCCCCTCGAGCCACGGCTCCAGCGGCGCCCCCGCACTCGATGCCGATGGCGGCAGGTCGGCCGGCTGCGCCGCGGAGAAGCCCTGCGCTGCCAACTCAGCGATAGTGACCGCTTCGCCGAAATTCAGCACGGTCAGCAGTGCATGTGCCTGTTCAGCGGTCCAGGCCGCCGCACGGCGGCCGGACTTACCGAACCAGGCCAGCAGCTCGGACGCGCTGCCGGCGAGCACGTCCGTGCCGGTGGGAAGATCCTGCGTGGCCACGGTCACCGATCTCCCCTGATGGGGAACGATGAGCACCAGTCCGGACACGAACGCGTCGATCCCGATCCGTTTGGCCAGGTTCTTCAGGTTGAATGTCCCCTCCCGCACCTGATTCAGTGGGTTGAGGTCATTCGCGCGCACGTGCACCGGGCTACCGGCCACTCCCGGTATCGACCAGGGGCCGTTCGCCGGGCACGACATCACACCACCGACTGGCAGGGTGATTCCCTTGACCTCGACCACCACGCAAGTGTGTGGGGTGATCACCACCAAGTCGGTCTCTGTTGCGCGACGACCGTGGCGGCGATCGGTCAGGTAGCAGCCGGAGATCGCGACTCCACCGACCATGTCCGCGCCGTTCCATGCCCGCAGCCAGTCCAGAATAATTTTCTCCGTTGACGGAATCCCACCGCGATCACCGTTGAGGACCAGCATCCCACACCCCCTGCGCAAAGCGAACCTATCCGAAATCAGCTCAGCCTCAACGATATCCCCGGTCGCATCCACCCGGGGAGGTTCTGGACGGCACCGAGCAGTGCGGGCGTTCAACAGGGCCCCACCACGCGCCCGGCATCTGCGGCCGGATTCCGGATCCCGCACTCGGGTCGCCCCTCGCCTGCAGCCCATTTTCCGGTACCAGCAGGTTGAACACGCTGACGTACAGCTGCACTCCTCTTCGTTCGGTGCAGTATTTGCGAAGTTCGGCGTGGTGGCCTTCGGCAATGGTTGCGCACCACGGACGTGGCAACGATGCGCGACAGCCTCTGCCGTTGCCACAGCGACACCGCAGGCCATCAGCGAGACACCGCCTATCCCTGTGTCCACCAACATGTTTCAGACAGGTAACCACTCGACGACAGCGCAACTCGGCCCGAATACCCCGTGCTGCGGCAAGCGCCGTGGGACCGCTGAAACTCACAGCTCACGCGCCACCGCGTCCCACAAACCACCCAACCGCGGCCACAAATCACGCACCTGGGACAGGTCCGGATACTCCGGCCCCACATACGACCTCAATACCCGACCTCCGGATTCTGCAATCGACTCGACACGAATGACACCGTCAAGCAGGTGCCACCGCACCTGTACCCCGTCCACAGCAGTGCATCGAACACGCCCAGCCAGGCCGTCCATCCAAACGCCAACCTCTCACAATGCCGCGGAACGGATTTCGGCGCAAACATCTGCATCGCTGCCATCGATGCTCGAGCCACGATCGCGGACCGTAAGCACCTGTTCGCAACCGCCAGCGGGAGTCGATCTGTCCAACGACTCGGCCGAACATCGCACTGGTACGGGTATGCGGCACACGCCACCGAGCATGACCAGCCTCGTCGACGGCAGGCCGTCGCCGAGCCACTCCTGGATCGGTGCCGCCCCCGGGTCGAGCATCTCGAAACCGTCGAACAGCTTCTCCACCTCGGCCCGGGAACGATAGGTGCACTGCGCGGTTGTGCCGTCGGTGGCCCGGGCGGTCCGACGGATCAGATCCTCGCTGCTGTCTTTGCAGGCGTGTGTGAACACGAGATAGCTGCCCGGGGCCATCACCTCCCGGAATCGCGCGATGAGTTCGGCCGGGCGTTCGTCGTCGGTGATGAAATGCAGTACACCGACCAGCAGGAGCGCGACCGGTCGACGGAAGTCGATCCCCGCCTCGGTGCGCAATCGCTCGATCAGGTCATCCGGGTTGCGGAAGTCGCCCAGCATCGCCGTCACCACCGACATACTCGACACGACGGCATCGGTGTGCCGATAGACGACTGGGTCGAAATCCACCGAAGCCACCCGGACATCAGGATCGACCGCGGACACCGCCTCGTAGACACTCGGCGAAGTGGGAAGGCCCGCACCGATATCGAGGAACTGGCGGATCCCCGCCTTTGCGGCCAATTCGGCCGCACCGGTGAGGAATCGGCGACTGAACCACGCGAGCGTCTTCGTCTCCGGCGCGATCTCCAGTAGCTGCATGGCGGCTTCGCGGTCTGCCCTGTAATTGTCCTTACCGCCCAGCAGGTAATCGAACATGCGGGCCGAGGTCGGCCGGGTCGGATCAATCCCCTCGGGCGCAGGCCGCAATACTGTAGATCCGTTGGAGGACGGATGATTCCGGCTCATCAACCACCTTGCTTTCCGGCTATGCCAGCGGGAACAAGTCGGTATGTGTGGGCTCCAACGCAAGGCCGGGACGGACTGGTCGCCCACAGTGCTGGCGCCCGGCCCCAGCTGAGCGCGTCGCCATGAAGGGCCGTCATCGCCAAGACCTCGATCACGGAGTCGGTCCCGCGCCATACGGAGGCGAAATCTGTTGCCTGATCGCTGAACGGCACAACCGAAGCATCATGCGTCCGTCCGATGATCAGCGCATTGCCAATCGAATACGTCGGAGCCATACGAGAGTTCACCGGCCGCGACTCCCGCACCGATACCGCCGCGTACGCAGCGACGGCAAAACAACGAGCGCGGCAGCGACGCCGATCAGCAGCGATGTCAGCATCGGAACCTTCAGGGCTAGGTCGGGTGGGTGGCACGCCCCGATGCCGGGGGTTTCCTTGTGGAAAGGGGCATCCCGGCATCGGAAGCTGAAATCACCATCCCGCCAATTCAAGTCCGAAAGAAGGCCATAAATGAGGACACAGCGGGGACATTTCATGTCCCTTCAGGTGAAAATAGGTCATTCGAGGCGGTAGACTTGGGCCATGACTGCTTCCGCAAACGCCGCACTCCGCTCCGCGCGGCAGGCACTTGGACTCAGATCGCAGGTAGCCCTCGCAGAAGCGCTGAACAAGGCCGCCAACGAGATCGGATTACGGATCTCGGTCAACACGCGAACCGTTCGACGTTGGGAATCGGCCGACCCTCCGCTGCCTCAGCGGGAGCATGTGGCCGCCCTGGAAACCCTTTTCGGGCGGCCCATTTCCGAGCTCGGCTTCACAGTGCCCTGGTCCGAGGGAGTGCAGGAGCCGACACAAGCCCCTGGCAACGGGTTCAAGGAGACGTGGGCTGCCCGCTATTCCGGAGCATCGGCCCCGGCGTTGCCCGCATCGATCGCGACGGACTTCATGAACGGCACCGTCTCCCACCGTCGCATGTATTGGTCGGTCCCGGCATCTCGCTTGCGGCGACTCGTCGCCGAACACGCAGCCTTGGGCTGGGACCTGTTGACGAAAGTCCCCGCCACCGCGAAACCTGTTATGGCGCGGGCAATTTCCGAGTCGAGCCTACTGGCTGGGAGGCTGGAATTCTTCGATCTCCAGCTGCCCGAACAGGCCAAACCGTCTTTCGTTCTGGCACTCCAGGCTGCCCGGGAAGCCGACGATTCTCTCCTCGGAGCCGCAGCGTTGGCGCACATGGCATTCGCTCCCGCATTCTCCGGCGACCCGGACCAAGCCGAGGACGCCCGCGACAAGATCCGCGCCGCGCGCACATTTGCCCGCCGCGGACAGGCCAACGCCGAGATGATGGCGTGGCTCGGCGCAGTCGAAGCAGAAGTCGAGACCCGCTTCGGCGACACCCGTCGAGCCTTGACTCTGATCCGGCAGGCCGAAGAGGACTACAGCGACTTCGATGCCGAGGCACATCCATCACCTCCCTGGCTCGACTGGTTTTCACCGATCCGGCTCGTGGGCTTCAAAGGCAACACCCTCGCTGCCGCGGGCCGACCCCGCGAAGCGCGGGAGACACTGCAACAGGCCCTCGCGGACCTACCGGACAGCGCGATCAAGCAACGCTCGGTGTACTGCGCCGACCTCGCGGCCGTGTCGGTGCTCGAGCGAGACCCGGATCGGGCCTGCGACTACCTGAGTGAGGCGCTGCTGTTGATCGGGGAGCACTGGTATGCGACCGCGATGGACCGCGTGAAGGATGTTCGAGAGTCGTTGCGCGAGTGGGACTCACTGCCGAAAGTCCGGACGCTCGACGACGAGCTGTACAGCTGGCACGCGACTGTGAGATCAATGATCGGCTGAAGAACCGTTCGTCGCCGACACGATTCCCGGCAGTTCGTGGAGATCCTTGATCCTCCAATCGGACAGCTCTGACACCTGCGGGTCGTTGCGTTGGATCCATCCCCAGGGACCACGCTGGATGTGTGCGGTCAGCATCCCAGCTTGCTTCGCGGGTGCGATGTCGTTGTCGATCCGGTCGCCGACATAAACGATGCTGTGGGCATCGCACGGCGCGACATCGATGACCCTCGAGAAGAACTCGGGCGACGGCTTCGACACTCCCCAATCGTCCGACGTGGCAATGAAGTCTGTGGGCAGATCCAAACTCCGCAGGATCCGCCCCGATCGAACGGTCTGGTTGCCCACGATGCCGACCCACACTCCGAGATCCCGCAGCTTCGAAAGAGCTGGGCGCACATCGGGATACAGGTCGCTGTCGTCGTATGTCTCGGGCTCCCCGGCGTCTTCTCGCGCTTGCCGCGCCTGGGTGAGGTCGAATCCGGGCTGGAACACCTCGAAGGTCTCCCGGTAGTCCCGGCCGCTGGCGATGACCGCGCCGAACATTGCTGTGAAGGTGTGACGCGGCACGCCGAGCCAGTCGGCCCATGTCCCGTACTCACGGGTCTCGTCCACCAGCGTTTCCCCAACGTCGAACACAACTGCGGCGATCATGAGCCATACCGTACCTGCGCAGGACGTCAGTGACCCCGGCATCCTGCCGTGCACTGCTATCGGCGAGACGCTGTCTATTTTGGAGAGTCACCCCCAACCGTATGGCCGTGCACCGCATCCCAAGGCTGAGCGGGTGCAGGGCGGTCTGATGAAGTCGACAGGGCGAGAACACGGCCGATGGTCGGCTCCACGCTGGAGCAGACCCTGCCGATGTCTTCAGTTAATGGCCGCATGGTTGATGCCAGGGATGGTAAGACCACCTGAGAATGTGCGGTATTGCCGAATGGTGAGTGTTTGTGGTGCGTGGTTCAGTGCTTGCATCCGGTACCTGGGTACAGGCTTACCGTGGATTCGTGACGATCAATGTTGGTTCCGCCGAGTGGGTACCGGACTCATGCACTCTGCCAACCGCCGCCCAGCCGATGCGGATCGCGGAATTCGATCAGTTCTTCACTGAAGCTGTCCAACGCGCAGAGCGACCCGCCCGTACCCGCCTCGACCTGCACATCGACGCTATCGCTGAGCCCCTCGGGCGGAACCTGGCGGCTCGCGAAACGCAATGCTGCTCATTCTTCACTTTGGCTTTCGAATCCGCCGCCAACGGCTCGGTGATGCACATCGACGCCCCCGCCGCCCATATCGAGGTTCTCGATGCCCTCGAGTCGCGGGTCGGAGCTGTGTCGCGATGAGCACGGGATTGCGTATCGGCGAGGTCGCCGCCGTGGCGGGGGTGAACATCCAAACCCTGCGCTACTACGAACGCCGTGGCCTGCTCGCCGTACCGAACCGCTCCCTGGGCGGCATCGGCTCTACCCACAGCAGGCGGTGGCGACATTGCGGATCATCAAGGCCGCGCAACGGCTCGGGTTCACACTCGACGAAGTCGCCGACCTGCTGCACGTCACCCAGAAACACGCGCGCCCCGATTCTGGCCTGCACGCGCGCGGTCGCCAAACTCGCCGAGGTCGACGCGAAACTCCTCGAGCTGACCGCCGTGCGCGACACCCTGCGTGCGGCGCTGGCCGCAGGATGCGATGACCTCCTTGCGTGTAGTGAAAGCCCTTGCTGCCCTGTGCCGTTCGATGGCGATCTCGCCTCTGTGCCTGCGGGGCGAGGCGGCTGTGGCTGCTGAAAAGATGCCTCCATAACCACACACTGACCGAGATCTTCTAGGGTCACTGCCATGATCGTGCTGCGTTCGATCCTGCTGTTCGTCTTGGCCGCCGTCGCCGAGATCGGCGGGGCGTGGCCGATCTGGCAAGGTGCGCGCGAACACCGTGACCTGGCCTGGATCGGGGGGACATGGCATCCCACGGGGCGGGTGGCGAGCGTGCCCGTAGGCTAGGGCGGCATGACGCTCGACCAGGTCGTGGCCGAACTCTACGGGCTCGCGCCCGCCGAGTTCGTGGCCGCCCGCACCGAGCGGGCACGGCAGGCCCGCGACGCCGGGGATAAGGCCCTGGCCGCCGCCATCGGCAAGCTCCGGCGACCGACGGTCGCCGCGTGGGCAATGAATCTGCTGTCTCGTGAGGCGAGCGATAACGTCCGCGCACTGCTGGAGGTGGGCGACGCCCTCCGTGATGCCCAGCGCCGACTGTCGGCCGAACAACTGCGCGCCCTCACCCCGCAGCGGCAAAAAGTGGTCAACGCCGTCACCCGCAAGGCCGCCGAGCTGGCCGCGAGCCGGGGCCAGCGCCTGACCGAACCCGTCCTACGGGATATCGGCGCGAGCCTGCAGGCGGCACTGGCGGATCAGTCGGTCGCTGACAGGCTGCGAGCCGGAACCCTCACCACCGCAGCCACTTACGAGGGATTCGGCCCCGCCGCGGTGACCGCGGTTCCCGGCGCTGGGCACCGCAGCGTCGGAACGCGCTCGCCGACAGCCGATCCCACCGAGGATCGCACTGAGAAATCGGCCGCGCGGCCTCGTCGCCGCGCTGACCCCACGGCTGCCGACGGGCCCGCCCCCGATCCGCAGGCCGAGGTGCGGCGCGAGCTCGAGGAGATGCTCGCCGAAGTCGAATCCGCCCGCGCCGCTGTGACTTCCGCCCGATCGGACCACGACACCGCGGCCGCCGATCTCGCTGATCTCGACGACCGCATCCAAGCCCTGCGTGCCGAGCTGACCGAAACCGAACACCGCCACCGACTCACAGCCGCCACCGAGCGTTCGGCTCGCGAGGCCCTACAGCGTGCGCAGAAACACCTGGAGGGTATCGAACGCCGCGTCGAACGGGCTCGCAAGCAATCGGCTCCCGGCATCTGAGCGGACCCACGGCATATCGGGCGCGGCAGCGGTCAACGCGTGCATTCCGTTGAGCATGAACCGCAGGGACCGCCACCCGGCCGGCCCGCTCACCGAGCAGGGATCGGGCCCCCGGCAAGTGCACGCACATGGCGATTACCGCGCATTTATCGCTGGCACTAGCCGCGACTCGGTCTGTTGACCGCGCTCACTGGATTCGGCGAGCGCAGTCAGCACTAGGCGGCGGCTCCACCCCCGTGCTTGCCAGCTGTGACATCGATATCTCCTTCACTGGAACCCCCTTTCAGCAGCCAAGCTAGATCCATGTCGGCATCACGAATACTCGCTGTACTGCCAACAGCTCACCGTCACAGGCCAACCGGGGACCTGGGATGTCGATGCTGCTCCACTGGAGGTGGTGCGGGTGGCAGGCAAACCGGATGTGTTCGTCAGAGACTGAATTGCCTGATCGGGGTGGGTTGACTGCGTGGATCGGCGACATGGGGATCGGGTGGCTGGGCTGTCTCGGCACGGTCGGGGCGTGCGCCCGGTCGTCAGCGGCGGTGAACGTGTTGCTCGTACTGGTGGATGAAATCGGTGGCCAGGGTGCGGGCAGCGGTGCAGCCGCTGGTGTCGACGGCGATGTCGACCAGTTCGGTGTCGGTGCCACCGGGGGCGGCGGTGGTGGCGTTCCAGGCAGGGTCGGTGCCGAGGTAGATCTGGCAGGCGCTGCCGAAGCTGCTGTCCTGCGGGATCATATGGGCGGGGTAGTTGTCGATACGGTATTCGGTTTCGCCCGATCCCTTTTCGGCCCTGAGTTCGAGGTCGGTATCCCAGGTGTAGGACACGCGCTGGCCGGCCGTGCGGTCGGCATAGGAATCGAAGTTGAACGTGCACGACCAGAGGGCGGCGCCGACCCACAGGTTCGGGTGTCCAGCAGCGAGGGCGCCCAGCACGCTGCACGGGTCGACACCGGCGAGTGCGGAATTCATGTGTGTTTGCAATGATGCTGGTGTTGAGATTCTCGCCGGGCCTTGCGGTCCGGCGCCACCTGCTGGCGCCGGACCTCCAGGTCCGGCGAGAGTCTCAACTTCGAAAGGCATTGCCGGGCACCATCAACCCGCCAGTCTGGCACCGGACCTTAAGGACTACGACCATCCCACCCCACCTCACAATTGGAGTCGTAGGAACGAAAACTGCTCCTGCCCTTTCGGTCGACGATACATGTTGCGCTGTATCGTGTTCAGCCGTCCGGTCGAAGTTGTTGAGCGTCTACGCGCCTGGGCGCAGACTGCGGAAGTCCGGTCCGAAGCCCAGTTCCTCGACCGGTGTGGTGGCGCCGGGTAGGCCGAACCAGTTCGGCGGGACCGCTGTGCCGGTCAAGCCGGGGTGGGGTATGTGGCGGTCGGGTGTGCAGCGGTGCAGTGGGCCGTTGGCGGCTTCGAGGATATGTCGCATGTGGGGGTCGATGTGGTTGACGAACAGCGTGGACATGGCGGTTTTGTCGTCTGCGGTGCGGGCGGCTTCGAAGACCGCGTGCAGTGCAGCGAATCGGAGGCTGACGCCGTGGTGCGCCCACCATTGCCGGCACCAGGTGTATTGCCCTTCGCGGTTATTGCCCGAGATCCGTACGGCCGTGACGGGCAGGAGCCAGTGTTCGACGAAGTCCGCGTAGTGCGCGTACCGGGGTGGATGTTTTTTCTCGGCTACGGCTTTGGGTGGCGGACCGAACCAGCCCGGCGGTACCGGGTCGAATGGGAGTTGCTGTGAGGCAATGTGTTTGGTGCGCGTGCAGCGGTGTAGTGGCCCGTTGGCGGCGTCGAGGATGACCCGGAAGTGGGCGTCGATGTGCGAGAGCAGGTAGGTGGATACGGCGCTGCCGTTGCGGCTTCGTCGGGTGGCTTCGAAGGCGTTGTGCAGGTGGGCGATTCGGACGGCGACGGGTCGGTGGCGCCACCATTGGGTGCACCAGGTCATGGTTTGTTCGCGGTTGGCTTCGGCCAATCGGGTGGTCACGAACGGGAATAGCCATTTCTCGGCGAAGGTGACGAAGTCGCGGTATTTGGGTGGGATCGGCGCCTGCTTCGGAGCCCCAGCACCCGCGGCCGGTGGGGACGCGGGGCTGGTCGATGGTGTGGTCATAGTTCGGTTCCTTGTGTGCCGCTGGCGCTTTCACCTTCTGGTGCTGTGTCATCGGCGGGGTCGTTGTTGAATCGCTGCAGGGAGGTGGTGATGATCGGGGCGAGGTCGGGGTCGTCCCACCAGAAATGTTTTTTGATGAGGATGGGTTCGTGGCCGGGGAGGCGGATCAGGGCGCGGTCGCGGGGGAGTTTGTTGAGTTTGGCGATGTTGAGCACGGGTTCGGGTCGCCAGGAGGTGGTGCGGTTGACCCCGCCGGGACCGACCGAGCGGGAGTAATCGGCGACGTCGTGGTCGTCGATGAGGCGGGCCCATTGCTCCAGGTAGGAGTCGTTGGCGATGTTGCCGCCGAAGATTTCGATGGACTGTGCGCGCATGGTGCGTAATCCGTTGACGCCCCACAGGTCCTCGCCCTGCTCGATGACCTGCAAGATCGTCACCAAGATCACCCCGGAACCCGCGGCATACGTGTAATAGGACGGCAGCTCCCCGATACGCGCGCAGTTCGCGGCCTCGTCCAGCACCGCCAGCAGCGGGACCGCCAAGCGTCCGCCACGGCGCGATCGCGCGATCATCAGCGCGGCTTCCAGGATCTGACCGATCAGCGCCGCAGTCAGTGCAGCCGCGGAGTCCGGTCCGGCCATCGACAACGCGTAGAGGGTGTCGGTGCTGGTGGCGAACTGGGCTGGTTTGAATTCGGGCAGCTGGTGAGTGACCGGGCCGTGTGTGGTGTCGATGACGACCCTGTCCGTGCCTTCATACACGCTGAAGTGGGTGCGCGCGGGCGGGGTCACCATCTGCGCGTATCCTTCGTCGGACAGAGTGTTCAAGAATCGTCTGGCCATGTCATACAAGCCATCTCGTTGTCTGGCATACAGGGATTGCGCGTCCAGGATTCGACGCGCGGGCACGAGGTGCCCCTCGGCGCGCAGGATCAGCGCCGGGGTTTCGTCCTGGTCCGCCGACAGCCATTCGGACACATGCAGCAGATCCCCATCAGCACAGGCCGCAGCGAACATGTACAGGCTCAGCAGTTCTTGTGCGCCGCCGTCGAAGTAGGAGT
Organism: Nocardia vaccinii NBRC 15922; assembly: GCF_001613305.1. Classification (GTDB taxonomy): domain Bacteria; phylum Actinomycetota; class Actinomycetes; order Mycobacteriales; family Mycobacteriaceae; genus Nocardia; species Nocardia vaccinii. The sequence goes on along the minus strand of NZ_BDCC01000019.1, from coordinate 381,465 downwards.
CGACTTTGGCGCCTGCTTTCTCGGTCGCCGACCCTGATGCTGCGGAGACGAAGAACGCGGCGAGTTTGCGTGCGGCGGGCAGGTTGCGCACCTGGCCCAGGAGGTTCACCCAGAACCCGCACTGTGGTGTGCCGGTGACTGCTTGCAGGTCACACATCCACACCGTGCCGCGTTTCTCGGCTCCGGCGACGGTGTGCTGGTACAGGTCCGGTCTGTTACTGGTGGCCAGGACCGGCCCCCATGCGGACAGCACTGCGGGGATCGCCCACGCCATGGTCTTGCCGGTGCGTTGACCGGCGGCGATGACCAGGGACTGTTCGGCAGGCAGGAACAGCTCGACCCCGCCTTGGACGGTGCTGCCCAGTAGTGGCCCGGTCATGGCCTGAACTTTCTTGGGCGCGTCTCTGAGGAGGCGTTTCGCCGCGCTGGCGTTGTCCTGTCGGCGAGCCAGGGTGATCGCGCCAGGAGGATCCATCGTGCGCGCAGCGGTATCGATGCCGCTGCGCCGCGGCCACCCCCGCCGGGCGTGGAGTGTGAATATTGTTGCAGCAGAGGCGATGACGGCACCGATCGCGGTGGATTGCCACGGCCACCGATGCCTGCCCAGGAGCAGTTCGAGTACAGCGATGAGCGGGTTGGCGACGATCGGCAGGCCGGCGCACCAACTGCCCAGGCTCAACGCGATCCACACCAGCACCACCACGACCGCCACGCCCAGAAATGCCAGCAACAGCCAGGTTTCCTCCCCCAACGCGCCGGTGCTGCGGCGGCGAGTCTGCCTGGCCATCACCACACCACCCCGAGCACTACTGCCACGCCTGTGAACAGGTGTGGATAACTGTGTGCAGCAGAGGTTTTCACGAGGCGACCTCCGCGCCGAGTTCGTCCGATGTGGCCGGTTGCTGCTCGTGGTGTGCGGGGTGGTGCCAGTCGGTGCCGTGCTCGTCGGTCAATGCCGCGGCGACTGCTTCATCGATCACCGCGCCCGAGCCCTCGGTCGGCGCGTCAACGCTGCTGCCAGAGGCCGCCACCTGCCGGGTTCGACTCAAGGGTGGGTCGACAGTGGTGCCTCGTTGCGGCGTATCGAGCTGCCCCGACGGCCAGCCGACCGGCTGGAGCGGCGGTGATGTCGGGGTGTCTCGTCCGCGCTGGTAGGCGCGGTAGGCGATGTCCTGCGGTACCCCGGCGTCGATCGCGTCGGCACGGGCTGAGAGCAGTGCGGCATGGAGTTGGTCGAGGCGTTCGATCGTGGCTTGGTCTGCGGCAGGGTCGCCGGTGAACGTTTCGGCGGTGCGGGTGTGCTCGCCGGCCAGGTCCTGGATCTGCCACAGCAGCCGGGCTTGTACCGCGGACCCCATCGCCGCGCGCGTCTCGGGGTCCAGGACAGTCGTTTCACGTAATTGTGGTGGTAGCAGTTGCGCTCGCTGCTCGGCGCGGGCGAGGTACTCCTCGGCCAGCAGCAGCTCATCGGTCGCGGTGATCGCCGCGTCGACCGAGTCCAGGCTGATCATGCTGCTCGGGGTGCGTGGGGCGCCGAGGGTCTTGGCCACCGCGGTGCGCTGATCGGGGCCGTGCTCAAGGGAGCTGTCGCGTGTGGTCGCGCGGTCGGTGGGCGGGCGGAAGCGGGCGGCGTCCTGGTCGGATCGGGTCGTCAGGTCGTGGGCGTGGCCGGTGAGTTCGCGGGCGTGTCGTCTGGTCAGCCATAGTTCCGAGTTCGGGGCGAGGTCTCGTCGCTCTCGGGCGCGGCCGAGCTGCTCGGCGATCCCCCGCGCGTGTTCGGGATGGGTGTCCCACAGCTCGACCGCGTCTTTGAGTTCGGTCCACATCCGCCGTAACCGAGGATCCTGGTGCTGCGCCCATTCGAGTGCGAGGTGCTCAGCCGACTGCTCGAATTCGAGAGTCTGCGTCTCGGTTTCGCCGTAGGGGGCGATCTCCCGCAGCAGATGTTGGTGCGCGAACGCGGCGAACAGTTCGCGCACCTGCGGGTCGGGGATATCGGTGTAGTGGTCCGGGTCGGTGATCCCGGCCCTGGTGTCCGGCCAGCTCACAGCTCGACCTCCTGCCCGACCGGACGCGCCCCGGTGCCGGTGTCGGGGCCGCCGGGAGCAGCACCCGGATCCCAGGCTGGGAGTGTTTCTTCGAGCGCGGTTGCCGCCACAGCGTCCCCAATCCCCGCCCCGTCCAGGCGAGCATCACCGCCGGGTGTTTCCTGCGGGGTCGGCACGGCCCAAAGCCGTGGCGCGGCGCGCTCAGCGGGCGCAGCATCCGCGGAAGCGATCGTGGGGGCGGGGTGGGTGAGCTGGTCACGCAGCGTGGCGATTGCGGTGCGTGCGTGGTGTTCTCGCTGGAGTGCCTGCGCGGCGACCAAGGCCAGCACGGTCGAGCTGGTGTGCGCGGCGGCCAGCTCGGCGGTGAGTTGTTCGATACGTCCGAGGTGGCGGTGTGCGGGAGCGTGGACCCATGGCACGCCGGACTCACCGAGGTCTCGAGCAGCCTGGATGTGCTCGTCGGCGATTCCGGTGGCGGCAGCGGCCTGGCAGGCGTGCCCCAGGGCGGCGGCCAGGAGTTGCTGTTGAGTATCGGGGTCGTCGTCCAAGGTGACGCCCTGGACGTGGCCGGCGGTGATCGCGGCCAGGTTCTGCACCTCGCGCAGCCGGGCCGCAGCGATCGCGTCGTGCGCGGCGCGGCGCCCGTAGGTTTGGGTGACCGGTCCATCGCGCAGCCAGGGCGGAACCGCGGTGGTGAGATACAGGCTCGTCAGCGTGCGTTCGACCGCAGCCGGAGCGGGTTGCGACGCGACCGGAAGTGGTTGTGACGCAAGGATTTCGGGTGTGGACGCGGGGTGAGTGGTAGACATCGTGTCCTCGCTGATGGAAGCGGACCGCACCGGGTGTTCCTCGCGTGGTGCGCGCGGACCCGGATGGCGGCGGGGATGTCCCTCGCGGAGAAAATGCGTGGCGTCGTCGGGAACTGTGATGGCCGGCGTCAACAGCCACCACAGCCGAGAACTCGGTAGCCGGGTGCAGCAGTAGGTGCTTCCGCTGCCTCAGCGAGCTGAGAACCGTCACGGGTCGGGGCCGATGTCCGGGCCCGACGGTGAGGTGGTGGTGTCGGGGCTCTCGCCGGGCGACCAGGCGCGGGTGGTGTCAGCGGGCAATGCCGCCTCCACGTTGTGGCCGGTGGGGACCGCGTCGTCGCTGGGCGCTGCCGCGTTGGTGGGGCTCGGGCCGGTCAGGGCTGTGGTGGCCATGCTGATCAGTTCGGTGGGGGTCGGCGGGATCGTGTGTGCCACGCCGATGGGCAGGTTGGTGCGCGGATCGACCGGGATGTAGGGCGGGACCGCAGGGTCGGTGTCCGCGAAGGCGTAACTGCGCCAGGTGTGTTCGAGTTCGAGATCGTTCATCGTGTGCACGGTGACTCGTGCCAGGTGCCGCCAGTGCTCGGGCTGGGTGTTCCAGAACCGGTCCCCTTCGGCCGCAGTGAGTTCGGCCGCGGCGGCCAGAGCGGTGATCCGCAGATGCAGCAGGCTCATGTTGCGTTCGACCGCAGCCGACACGTCCGGGGCGGGCCCGAATCCGTACCCGCCGGCGTCGAGGCGGTGTTGGCGGGCGGCGGTGAGCATCGCGATGCGCTCGAGGTGGAACATATCCACGGTCAGCATGTCGGTGAAGAACTCCGCCACATGGTCCGGCACCCCGGTCGTGGTGGATGCCGGAACCTGCTGCGGTGCAGCACGTGTCGGGTCGATTTGATGTCGGGCTCGGTCGATGGCCGGTGGCCGGATGCCCGCGGAGGCGGCGACCTGTTCGGCGTGTTCTCGCTGTGCTGCCAGCCCGTCCAAATGTACTTGCCAGGCTTCGCGGGCCTCGGCGTCGGTCCCGTCGTAGCCGCTGTGGCCGCGGTCGGCGACGCGCGCGTGCTCGGCGCTGAGATGGGTGATTTGGGCCAGCAGCTCGGCGTGCCACCGAGTCACCGGGTCCGGATCCGATGTGGTCATGTTTGTTCTCTTGTTCGTTGATTGGTTGTGTGAGTCGAAACGTGTTCGGGCGCTACGGGTCAGGTCCAGGGCCTGTGGGCGGGCCGATGGTGTCGGTCCCTGCGCGGCCGTGGAGGTCGGTCTCGGTTTCCCACGCTCGCGGCTGGTCGGCGGCGGGGATGATCTCGGCGACAGCGGTACCGATCCCCGTCTGGGCGGGCGAGGTGATCGCGGCGAGCCGATCGAGGGTGTGCCGGGCGCGGTCGAGGAAGTAGTGCGGCGCCGGGGGCAGCAGTTCGGTCGCGGCGTGCACGCTGGTGACGTTGGTCGCGGCCGCCGCGTGTGCGAGTTCGTCGAACGAGTGGTGAGCCTGTTCGGCGATCTCGGGAGCCGAATACTGATCCCACAGGGCGTCGATCTCCTCGCCACCGAGGTGCAGCAGGTGCGCGACCCGGCCATAACAGTCCTGGGTGCTGGTGCTCCAGATACGGCCACGTTCCTGCGGAGTCAATCCCGCGATCTGCGCGGTGCGCGCGGCGCGGAACCAGAGAGCATCCATGGTGCGGGCGAACTGTTTTCGCGCCACCGACCGATCCGTGCCAGGGTCGGTGTGATGCTGGTGGTCGCGGACCACCGCGAGGGCGGCCATGTCAGTGACATGGCGCATGTCGTCGGTGACGTGTTCGGCGGCGCGGTGCCGGGCGTCCGGGACCGGCAGCACCAGGGCCTGATCCGGATCCCATTCGCGGCCTACCTGTCCGCGCGTCCGCGCCCATGCGATCCACCGCAACGACACCCCCGCGGCGTGTGCCCGGACCTCAGTGGCCTCGCGGTGCCGATCGATATCGCCGACCCGGGTCACCATCAGCGCCAGCACACTGACATCACCGCCGGCTGCGGTCAGAGTGGCTGCCTGGCGCATCCGGGTCACCTCGGCGGCCAGGTGCTGTACCTCGCGCAGCCATCTGGTTGTCTGGGCGGGCAGGTACTCTGCCCGCATCGCCGCGCCAATACCCGGCGCCGTAGGTGGAGCTTCCGGTGCGATCCGTCGCGCCCACCGGTCCATGCCTTGCGGGGTGGACAGATGCTCGGGTTCAGGATCGATCCAGCGGTGACCGGTCTGCCCGCCGTGCCGGACCGCGGTGATGATCTGCCCGCCGACCACCAACGAGCGCGCGCGCTGTTCGGCCAGCACCACATCCGACATCGTCTCGTGGCGCTCGCGGGCCGCGGTATTGACAATCCAATCGGCTCCCCCGAACGCCAGTACCCGATCCAGTGCCGCAGTCGCCGCGGCCAGCTCATGGATCCGATGCAGCGCCGCGATCAGTTCCTGCTCGTGGGGATGCGGATCACGTACCGGGCCGCTCACGATTCGTGTCCCACCGCGCGAAGAGACAGCGCCAAGCCCTCACTACTGCTACCAGCATCCTGGTGTTCGAGGCGGTGGCGGGATTGCCCCACCGGCACGGTCGCCCGTTCGTACCGACGCACCTGTGGTGCGGGGGGTGTGCTCATCGGCCGACCTCCGGCTGCACGGGCGGTTGCTGGTTGGCAGCCGCCGGTGGCGGTTCCGCGGTGGCCCACCGGGTTTGGCCGGTGTCAGGCAGGGCCGCGCCCACCGCGTCCCCGATCCCCGAGCCGCCCTCGGCGCGACCCACACCTGTGTCGGGCTGGGTCTCTGCTCCAGTCGCGAGGACAGATGCGTCGTGTTCGGTGCCCGGCGGGTCGGGTGATGCGCCAGTGGTGGTGAGGGGCAAGCCGTTCGCGGCCAGGTCCATGGCCAGGTCGCTGACCATGGAGCGTGCGCGGTTCAGGCCTTCGCTGAGGGTGTCGATGACCCCGTAGAGGCGATCGAAGCGTTCGGCGATATCCCCGACCAGGCCGCGGGCGGTCTCGGCTCGGTTGTTCGCGTCGAACACTTCTCGGCTCAGCAGCTCGATACGACCCAGATGCCGGTGCGCGGGCTGCTCGGCCCACGACACCCGCGCGCTGCCCAGCGCTTCGGCGTCGATGATGTCGGTGGCCGGCACACCGGCCTGCTCAGCGTTGGCGCGCGCGTCGCGCACGTCGGCATCGATGCCGTTGGAGTACAGCGCCCACCGCCAGGCCGGGTCGCTGGTCGCCAGGTCGTGGTCGACCGCCTCGGTCATCCACTCCGAGCGTGCCGCGCTGGCGTCTTGGACTGTGCGCAGGAGTTTTGCGTGCACGGCATCGGAGTCGTCGGCGCCGAACCGGTGCGCGATCGGGCCGTCGCGCAGCTGCGCCAGGACCGGATCGGACAGCGGCGGGAACTGTGCGCCCGAAGAGCCAGGGGCCGGACCGCCGGCGTCGGGATCGCTCTGGCGTGGCCTGTATTCGCCAGCAGTGGTGTGGTCGGGGAAGTGGGATGACTGATCGGGAGTGTTCTCGGACATCCATGGGCCGCCTTCGTTTTCGAAGCGGACCGCACCGGTTACGGCATACAGGGCCGGTGCGGCAGTCTGATGTCCCTCGCGATGGATTCAGGGTGAAGGCTGGATTCGCGTCAGCCAGCGTCAACGGCTTGGACCTACTTGATACCATTGCAGCACCGAGGTTTTCGAGTCCATGTTCGACGCGATGCCCGCCCCGGGTTCTACGGGTCGGCGCCCGTGCAGCATCCGCGCCGCTGGCGAGTCGCCGACGAGATTCGCTCGCTCATAGCGTAATTCCTTTGGTTCGAAACATCCTGTGGTGCAGTGGTATTCGACGGTTTCGCGGTCAGGGGTCGGGCCCACCGCCTCGGTGCGGTGGGACGCCGTGGTCTGTATCGGGTGTGGTGGCGGTATCGGGGTGCCAAGCACGAGCCTGATCGACCTGGGGCAATACCTCGGCGATGAACTCCCCGATGACCGGTGCCTGCTGTTCTGCCACCACGGCGTAGAGGGCAGCGCGCGCGGCGGCGAGTATCTGCTTCGGCTCCGGAGCATGCACCTCGGGATCGGCGGCGGAAGGTTCGGGCACGGCATCGCGTAGTTCTCGCAGCGAGGCTCGGAGCCGGTCCGTCAGAGCGGGGGCAGCGTGGTGCCGCCACAGCATGTCGATGTCTGTGGCACTCAGGTGCAGCAGCCCGTGGACCCGGCGAACCAGCGTATCCTGGTCGATACCCCAGGCTCGCCGCCGGGCCCGGGGGCTGAGGGTGATCGTCTGGCCGGTGCGGGTGGCTCGCAGCCACAGCGCGTGCATAGTTCGCGTGTACTGCCCGGCCGTGACCGGATCCGGGACCGTGAGATCCGCACGGGCGGTGTGGTGTTCACGCACGACCGCGAGAGCTGCCATATCGGTGAGATGGCGGGTGTCCTGCGCGATGCGGTGGACCGATCGACGCTGGTTGAAGGTGATCGGGTTCGGCAGCAGATGGTCCTCGTGCCAGCCGATTCCCTGCTGCCCCAACTGTGTGACCCGAGCGATCCATTCCACCGGTACGCCCGCCGCGCGCGCCCGCATCTGCAGGACTCCGCGGAGCCGGTCGAGTTCTGCTGCGCTGGTGGCGTGTCGAGCCTCATCCGCTGTACCGTGCTCGACTGACGCGCGGTGGCGGTGCAGGTCCGCGTCCTTGGCCGCGAGTTCCTGGATGTGCCGCAGCATCATCGCCTGCCCCGGCGGGATCTGCCCAGCGCGGATCACCAACTCGTTCGGACCGGTGATTCCCGCGGCCGCGGGTGGCGGTGAGCTCGCGGGCACGTCGTGGTCCGACGTGTTCACGGTTCGACCTCCGCAGTCGGATCTGTTTGCCGCTCGGCACTGCCGGAGGTGTGGTTGTCCGGCTCCCAGCCTCGGTCGGTTCCCTGTGGGAAGGCGGCGTCGACAGCACTCTCGGGGCCGGCAGCGGTGGCGAGGTGTTCGTGCAATTGGTGCAGGGCGTTGCGGTATGTGCGGAGTGCCGCGGCCTTCGCATGCTCTGCGCCATACACGCTCCTGGGATTCGGCGAGCCGGGGTTCGGGAGGTGCCCGGCGCGGTGCTTCAATTGCTCGATAGTGTGCAGCGTGGTGGTCTCGCCGTCGGTGGAGGTGTACTGGTTCCACGCCCATTCCAGGTCCTGTTGTGCATCGGGTCCCAGGAACGCTGTGAGGTATTCGCGCTGCGCGGTCGGCGGTAGGTCCCACAGCGATTCCCAGCCCGCCTCGCTCACCCCGATCAGGTTCGCCAACATCGCGGCTCGTTTGAACATCGCGGCCATGTTGCGAGTGAGTTGATTGGCCTCGAACGGGTCGCGCGGCAGCCGCGAGCCCGGCGCAAACTCGTGGCTGACCAATACCGCGGCCATGTTGTGCAGTTGCCCGGCACTGGCCATCAGCTCCGCACCCAGCACGGGCCGCAGCCCCAGCGTCGGATCAGCCTGTCTCGGAGTCCATTCGGCATCGCAATGCCCGGCAAACCACGCCATCGCGACTAACTCGTGAGGCACGCCCGCCGCCTGGGCTTGCTGTTCGGCCGCGGCGCATCGCTGATCCAGGCGCTGTAAATCCTTGTGCCACAACGCGACAGTCGCCGCCGGCCACGCACTGTCCGCGAGATCGTGAGTGATCGCTGTACCCGCGGCAGCCAGCGCGTGGATCTGCTCCAACAATTGCACCGCCGGCGGGGGAAGTTTCCGCTTCGCCTCGAGCTCGGGTGACTCGTTTCCCCAGGGGGCGTTCATGGTTCGAGCCCGCCCATATCGATCGCGGCCGGCGGTGCGGGTTTCGGATCAGCGGGGCTTCGGAACACGGGCCGAAAGTCTTCGACCAGTCCCACAGCGGTGACGAACTCGGTGATCTGGTCACCTTGCGCAGCACTGAACAGGATTCGCTGAGCACGCGGCGCGCTGCCGGTGATGCTCGCGGGACCAGTGTTTGCAGCGGCCGGCGCGGCGGGTTCGCTGGTGGTGGCGTGTCCGGTGTGCTCCCACAGCTGCTGGATGCGTTGCACCATCTGCGCTGCCGACGGTGAGGGGTTTCCGGCGCATCCGGCGCCGATCCCCGCGTCGGCCAGCGCCGCCACCTGCCGTGCCGCGGCCCGGGTATCCAGACGCGCCAACGTGCGCCAGCGCTCGGCCAAGGATTCCTCGGACTCAGCGCGCACGCTGTCCGCCGCGGCGCTCCACGCATTCTGGCGTCCCCACAGCTGCTCGGCCTCATCGGTGGAAAGGTTCAGCAAGTGCGCGATCGCGGCCACCCGACGCGCCAGCGTGTCGAGGTTCCGTGCGAACAACTGCGCGGTTCCCGCTTCCGCGCGCGCCCCGCGCTGCCCGTACGCGGCAGCGACCGCGGCGATCTCACCCACGTGCCGCACATCGTGTTCCAGGGCGGCGAGCAGTGCGGGCCGATCGACCGGTGTGTGCTCACACCAATGCAGATCCGGCCGCCACGCCATACCCAGCTCCCCGCGATAGCGGGTCTGCTCGATCCACTCCCGCGGCACACCACCGGCCACCGCAGCGGCCTCGAGTTCCCGGATCTTCACCGTCACCCGGTGATACGCCGGATTACCCGCGCCTTCGGATCCGTGGCTGCTTCCGGATGCGCTGAGGGGCAGAAGTTTTTGCGCTTCCAACGCTTGTTGTGTGATGGCCCGCAGGACCCGTTTGTGTAACGTGCTGGGTTTGTTCATCTCCCCTTCCCTTCCACCTCAACGTGCCGACGGCTCCACGACCGCCTCGCAGCAAAGGTGTTGTGTTACAGGCGATCACGGATACAACTCCATCCCAGGCTCGGGCACATCGAGTGGAACCGGATCTGGTGTGCTCGCCGGTGATTCCTGGACAGCTGCTTGGGGCGCAGGTGATCCGGGGGTGGCTTCGATCGCTGGCGGCTGGGTGTCGGTCGGCCAGGTTGCCTCGACGACCTCTCCGATCCAGGCCCCGGTGTCCTGCGCTGCATCCTCGCCCAGCGCTACCGTGCGGTATTGCTGCTCGCCGTAGATGCCGTACACCAATTCCTGGGCCAACCCTGGCACCGGCTCGAATGCCTCCGACGGCCACCGCCAGCCCCCAGCGTCCGCCGTGGCGTCGAGGTCGTCGTCCAGGTCCTGGTCCTCGCTGTGGAACAGGCTCGCGAACAGCCGGCCCCATCCGGTGTCCTCGGCGACACGTTCGTCCCACGCCGAGGCTTGATCGGCGTGTTCGGGGGACAGCCCCGCGGCACTTTGCGCCGCGGCCCACGCCGCGGTGGACACACCGGTGGTGTAGGCGGCGCGGTCCTGGTCCGCGGCAAGGGTTTCGGCGAAACCGAGCGCACGTTCGCGGCCCTCGATCAGCAGCTTCTTGTATCGCACATCCAGCGAATGCAGGTGCCGGGCGTAGACCGCGCGCGTGTTGTAACCGTCGAGTTGTTTGGTGTGGATCGCGTCCTTGCGGTTGCGCTCAGCCCGCTGCCCCTGAACGTGCAAGCCATGCAACTGATTTCGGCGCTGTTCGGTGTTCTCGTGCGCGGACTCACGGCGCCCGGCTTCAGCGGCATCGTTATCCAGCCGCGCCCGTTTGATCTGTACTTCCAGGTCGTGCAGTTCTTTGCCCTGCGCGGCTCGATCAACGTATCCCTGCCATTGCAGGCCAGCGATGCCTTGGCGGGTGTTGAACTCGGTGACCGACCGCGATTCCGCGCCGCGGCGCTGCAGCAGGTTCATCGTCATCGCCGCGGTCTGCATCGCCTGCACAAACCCCGCGCGCACCGCTTGCCCGCCATCCTCGACGGGATCCCCACTCGCGCTCATGTTTTCACCTCCAACTGTGTGATCCGCCATGCCGTGCCCGGGCCGGATCGTCCGGCGCGGGCATAGACGGCGAACTGGATCGAGGGACTGTTGTCGCTGGGACGCTGGGTCACCGCCAGCACCCGCGCGACGCTGGTGGTGGTGTCCGGGGGATGCTCGTCCCCGGTGACACGCGCGCTGGCGGTGACGGTGACCGCACGGGCGGCCCATTGCTGCCACATCACCGGGGTGATCGGCACCAGCAGCGCCGCCGCCGGCTCAGCGCGCGCTGCGAACTCGGGGTCCATCAGCGGTGCCGCGGCAGTGAATGCCGCTGGCGCGGTGAGGTGTTCGGCGGGCCGATAGCTGAAGACGGTGGTCAGGGCCGCGGTCATCACGCTCTCCGCTGAGCAGGCATCGACCCGGTCGAACGGCGCGGTGAATACCGGCGCGCACCGACGGCCGCTGCTGGTCGCGGATGAGTGGCCGCCGCCGGTACACGATGTCGCGGTGACCAGCATGCACATCGCTGCACTCAACAGGCCCCCGCGCATCCTGGTCATGAAGTGCTCCCGGGAGTGTCGATCAGCTCGGTCAGATCCGCTGTGCGCCAATCGGTCAGCGGCCCGCTCGCGCACAGCTCGATCGCCGGGTTGACCGGCGCGTCCACCACCAGCTCCAGCAACAGCCCCGCCGCGATCGCCGCGGTGTCGAGCACGACCGCGGTCATCGGATGCCGGGGCGTGAGTATCAGCCGCACCCTGGCCGCGCTGGTGCCGTAGTGTTCGCGCGCTCGTTCGGCCAGCCACAACGCGTGCACTCCGGCGAGTTCGGCGGCCATCGCGTCTGACTCGACGATCAGGTCGCGGTGGAACCGCGCACACCACACCGGTGTCCCGCCCATGGTGCAGACCGCGAACCTGTCCCGCTCAGCCGCGGCACACAGCGCCATCCCAGGACTCCGCGCGGCCAAGGCAGCAACGCGCGCCCGCGCCGCAGCCAGCATCCCCCCGTTGCCGGTGAGCTCAGACACCGAACTCACCCACTATCGGCGACACAGTATCAGCCCCGGGCGGGGCACCCGCACCGCGAGCGTGCGCGTTGGACACCGCGCACAGCACCACACCCGCAGCAGCCCCGGCACCCGGCCTCCCGCACACGACGCCGTGAGTTCTGCTGCAGCCCAAGTAGTTTCGGTATGCCATTCGGTACGTCCGTGTCATGGTCGTGCGCCTTCCTGCGGGGTCGGGATCGTTGACTGCGGGTCGTTTCGCGCCGGGGCGGGAGCCGGTCCTGCCGCGGAGACCGGTGGTGGGGCGTAGCGCCGCACGTCCATCCGGTCGTGCCCGGCGACCGCCGCGAGCGGGGCGTTGCGCACGGTTTCGGAGACATCCGGGGCGTGCACCACCATGTCCTGACCAGAGGTATTGCGGCCCAGATAAATCGCGACGTGATGCGAATCGGACTCGCCGGAGCTGGTGAAGAAAATCAGATCCCCGGGCCGGCGGTCGGCGAACGGCACCACCTGTCCCTGTGGGGAGTCTTGCTGGGCCTGGGTGTAGTGCGGCAGCCTGATTCGCCCGCCAGATGCCTGATAGATCGCATACAGGGTGAGCCCGGAACAGTCGAATCCACCGTTGGTCGGGCCCGCAGGGTCGCCGCCACCCCACACGTACGGAGTGCCGACCCACCGCTGCGCCGCCGCGACCACCGCCGCCCCGAACACTCCCCCATCCCCGCTCAACGGGGCCCCCGAGCCACCCCTCCCACAGCCCGAGGGCTGTTGTCCCGCCGTCGCATCGGCCGCAGCGGTCCCGGGATCGACATTCGCGAACATCGCGTAGAGCCGGCGCGCCAGATCCATCTGCGTGGCGTAGGCATCCGGCGCCGAACGCTCGACCGCCTGCGCCAACTCCGGCGAGGACAAGCCCTGCCCGGCGTAGCGATCGGCCTGCTGATAGAACCAGTTGATCTGATAGACCGGATTCATCAGCGTCGCGATTCCTGCAGCGCCCCAAATACTGGCGCGCATCTGATGCGGGCCCAGCGAATCCAGGTCGTAGCCCTGCCCATCGTTGGCGTACCGAAGCGATTCCGGGACAGCAGGATTCGCCAGATTCCGCAACGTACTCTCGGTCGCCTGAGCCGCGAGTTCGGCGATGATCACCTGCTGCGGCTCGTGACGCTGTGTGCCGATCACCACTCCATTGCGCGCCAACTGCAATTGGCGATCGTTCAACCCTGCCACCGACTCCCCCGTCGCGCCTTGCGTACCGTCGCTCACCCCAGCAGCGCAGGCCTGTCCCGGATCCGCGCCGATCAGCACAACCAGCACGAACAGCAGCACCACCGGTATCGACAGACATAGTCCGACAACGAGTTTCGAAGCACCCACTACTCACCCGCCTGCCCTCCCCAGCCCCTCGCACCCGCCGTAAGACAGGCAGTGATCGGCTTGTCCCCCTGCGCCAAGCACGGGCAGAGGCGGGTTCACAGCTCCACCCCCGAATCCGAGTCGTAGGTAACCGGCGGTGTGGTTGGTGTTGCTGCGCTGTCGATCTCAGTTGATGCGTCCTGGCCGGCGGGAAGTGCGGCATCGATCATCTCCGCAGTTGTCGCCCGTGTGGAGAAATCAGATGGAGCACCGTAGGTCGAAGACGCTGCGGCGAACAGATCGTTCAGTGTTTCCCGCACCTCCGGGGTCAGCGGAGGGACGTTCCCAGACGGGGTTTCTTCCATGGTCAGCGCGACCGGCCCGTACCAGCCAGTGGGATGGCGATACCCCAGTCCGGTGAGCACGCGATACGCCAGCGGGTTCGCTTCCAGCGCAGGGGCGCTGAAGTCGTCGGCGAACCACGCCCGCACACGCCCCATCCCCTGCGTACTCAGATCCGGAACATGCCGCGCGAGCGAACCACGCAACCCCGAACCCTGATCACGCACGTCATACAAGACAGTGCCGTCCGGATTGATCACCACGAAGTCTGCGACGGCACTCATAACGGCCCGCCCTCCTCGACCGGCGAGCCGGCAGGCCCGGCGGACGCCGACGAACCTCGCGCGTCACGTTCGATACCGTTGCGGCCCAACGAGTGCGGGAATTCGTTCCGTGGCATTCGTATCTCCTTCACTGCTTATGTGTCAGGTGGTCGAAGCGGCGGTTGGTGTTGTGAATGTCCGCATCCCGCTCGGCGGGTGTGAAGCTCATGCGGACCGGGATCCCGGGCTGGTTCGCCTCACCGGTTTTGATCAGGAAACACCCTGTGCCAGGCGGTGTTTCACGCCCCATCACGGAGCTGCTGTCGCGGTCGTCGGTGGGTGGGCGGGGTGCGGCCCAGGAGGTGACGAGGAGTTTTTCGGTGTCGGTGATCGACACCGCGCCGCGCAGACGCTCGATCTCTTCCGGGCCGACCGGGCCGATGATCTTGGCGCGGGCGCGTTCGAACAGTCCCAGCGCTTTGGCCGCCGCGGCGGGGGAGTCGAACCCGGACAGGTCTTTGATGGTGTGGCTGCACATGATCAGCCCGGTCCCCAGGGGACGGTTCAATCGCGAGAGCGCGTCGGTGCGGTCGACCATGAACTCCCCCGCACCGAGCACCCGCCAGATCTCGTCCATGACGACCTCGAACGTGCGGGGCGGAGCGAGCCCGGCATCGGCCAGGGCGTGCGCGGCAGCCACAGCGCCGAATCCTTCGGACCAGCACACCATCAGCGCCGCGGCCAGGAGTTTGGTGTCGCCCTCGGGGATGCGGGAGACGTCGATACACACCGCGGGGCTGGACAAATCCACCGGAGTGCTGGTGTGACGGTCGAAGATCGCACCCCACGGCCCTTCCACCAGCGCCCGCAGCGAGCGACGCAACATTTTCGTACTGGCCCGATACGAGGCCTCGTCGTCTTCTTCGGCGAACTGACGCATCCGCTGCCCGCCCGCGGAGATCACCGCCAGCAGATCCGACAACAACGGCGGCGCACTGGAGGTGAATCCACCTGCGGGACTGTAGAGTTCGCGAAGCCCGGCGATCAGGAGTGTTTCCTCGTAGTCCGCGACCCGGCTGCCACGAACCAGCTCGATCAGCCCGGCAACGATATTGACCTGTCCGGCCTCCACACGCGCTGCGACCTGGCGGCGTTGATCAGGCTCGGGCAGCCGATCGATGACCGTGCCCAGGGCGCCGACCGCGAGCGGGTTGATCGTGCCGTGCCCGTACCCCAGGTCGATCACCTGCCCACCGAGTAACCGGACCAGGTCGCGGTAGTCGGGTTTGGTGTCCCCCATGCACAACGCGACCGACCCGGACGCCACAGCACCGGTCACCAGCCGCCGGATCAGCGAACTCTTCCCGAACCCATTGAGCGCCAACACAAACGTGATCGGCGCGGTGATAAAACCCCGCACGAACCAGCTCATCTGATCGAAATGCACCGGGGCGCCGGTGATGTAATGAGTGCCGATCGGAGTACCGACCGTCGGGGCCGTCGCACCGACAGCGAACGGCCACAACCCCGCCACCTGCACAGTCGTCGAACGCCATTCCGGTGTCGCCGGCACCACCGACGCGCGGCCCCCACCACGCCCGGCGTAACCACGATCGGTCAACCGCGCCAGCGGCCGGAGGAATCCATCGGTGCCCGCGTCCTCGACCCGGCGCAACGCCGTGGCACGGCGATGATCGTCCCGGGACAACACCAGGCGCGCACGGACGCCACGTATCCCGCCGTGGCGAGCCTGCTGCTCGATCACCGAGCGCGCCGCGTCGGTCAGCACGCGGATTCCGCTGAGCTGCAGGTGTTTCAGCGGGCGTGCGCTGGGCCGGGGTGCTGTGTTCATGCGGTCACCCGGCGGGAGATCGAGAGATGTTCGGGCAGGATGAGCCCGATACCCAGGGACGCGGCGAAGGTAGCGGCTTGCGCGGCGTAGCAGCGGCGGATCCCCAGGCGTGAGGCCGCGGCCATATCTTTCACCGACGCTTCGATGCCGGGCATGTCCGCATCCAGCGGGGCGGTGGCGGTGATGAGCACACCGAACCGGGTCAACCCGGCACCGCGGACTTGTTCGTGCCTCGCGGCGCGCGTGTTGTCCACCCGCATCGACGCCGCCGCCGAAGCGATCCCGCGTTCGGTCTGCTCCGCGGCCAGCGCGTCCCGGAAGTCCCGGTCGACGAGGTCGCTGGCCTCAGCCGCTGAATGCAGCCGGTACACGATCGCGATCCGCTTGCGCGGCACATCCGCACGCGGCCGCAACAACTCCTCCAGCCCCGTCTCGTACACCGCACCACGCGGGGCCAGATCCATCTCCCACGTCACCGACCGCGCCCCGTCATGCAGGTACTGGTCCCAACGGTCCTCGTGCGCGACCGGACCGGCCGAGTCCCACGATTGGGTGCGTTCGATATCACGGCCCGCGGCCTGGACGTCACGTTGAGCGGCGAGGTCGTAGCGGCTGCGGACCATCCCGATCACTTCCCACGCCTCGAGCGGGGTCGCCGGCAAACCGGCACGCGAGAGCTGCGAGAGCACTCCTTGCAGGCGTTGGCCGATCTCCCGAGCCTGCTCAGCGGTGTCACGGCGGGCGCGTCCTTGCCCGAACGCACGAAACGTGATCGCCACGCGCGCTTCCACACGCACCCCGACTCCCCCGATATCCGCCGCCGCCTGCTGCATCACCGTCCGCGCGAACTCCGGTGCGTCGGCGCGGATCAGCCGGGCCACCTCACGCCGCTGGGTGAGATGGGTTTCCACCACGTGATCCAGCACCGTGGTCACCGCCACGACTTCCCCGCCACGCGATTGACCCGCCAGGAATTGCCCGTATTCGCTGACCCACGCGTCGATCTGGGATTGATCCACCAACTCCTTACCGCGCGGCAAGACCCGCAGCACCACCGTGAAATGATCCGAACGCCGGATGTGAATCAGCGCGAAACGCTTGCCACCAGAGGTCTCATACTCGCTCAGACGCGAACTCGCCAACAGCCCAGGCAATTTCGCGGTCCCCGGGATGCTGGAGAACCGCCCCGCCCGATACAGGTCCTCACCGCGAGCCCGCGCCAGCGCGAACTGCGTGCGCAACACCGCGATCTCCCACCCGGTGCGGCCGCCGACCGTGATCGCCGTAGGCATGAACAATATTGCGGCACAACCCATCACGATCACCGTCACCTCCAGCGATCGCGTGAACATGAACGCGAGCATGACCGTCACGATCAGGGCGAGCCCGAGCATGGACACACCCCAGGTCAAACCGAAAAACCCCGCCGAGCGAGGACGCTCCCACCGCCCATACATGCGCGTAGTCACCGCCGCACCTCCATCGGGCCCGGCGTATCAGGATCCACACCCGACTCGGTGGCATCGCGCGCTTCGGGCACAGCAGACGAACCCGCCTGCTGCACACCGTGATGCGCCGACCGAGCCGCAGTCACCGCCATCCCGGCAGCACCCGCCCCAGCAGCACCACCACCGGCCGCTGCCGCCCCAGCACTACTACCGCCGGCCGTACTCACACCGGTCGTGGTCGCACTCTCGGGTGCGGGCACACTGCCCGCGCCCCCACCTGTGGCGCCTCCGCTGGCACTGCCTGTGCCTACCGGTCTTCCACCGCCCTGTGGCCCACCAGAAGCAGGAGGAGATCCGCCGCCAGGCGGTGACGGACTGCCGCCACCTCCGGCGCCGTCGTTTTCGCTGAGTTTGCGCGCTTCGGACCGATCCTGACCGGCGCTGCCCATCGCGACACCGGCCAAACCACCAGCCAGAGTCGCCGCAGCTCCGCCGCTACCGCCCATGGTCGCCACGACCGGCGCGATCAACCGCATCAACGCAGGCAGCACTACAGCCACCATCAACAACAAGATCAACCCGAGCAACGTCGTCTGCGGATCTTGGTGTTGCGCGGAGTCTTTCGCACCGACCGCGCTGAACGCGATCGCATAACACAAGGCGCCGACCGGCTTCCACAACAAGAACGCCAGCGACCAGGACAACATCCGCTTGTACGCCTGCGAGCCTGGCCCGGTCCCAGCCGCAGCTGCGGCGATCGGCAAGGCTGCGACAACCAGGATCAGGAAGGCCTGACGCACGACCAGCATCACCAGCTGCACCAACATGCTGATCAGCCCGAACAATCCGATGACCAGCAATACACCGGAGCCCAACGCACCACCTGGCTCTGAGAGCCGGGTCAGCAGAGCGAACGCGGCGTCGGAGTCACCACGGCTGGCGTCGTCGATCACCCAGTTCGAGAAGGCGTCGCCCGCTCGCGTTCCGACGGTGACGACTGCGGCGAAAGTCATCGAAGCGAACACGGCGCGCGCGAACATCAGGAACGCCTCTTGTGCTTCTCCGGCGACACCGCCGCGTTTAGCCAGGGCCAGTCGCGCGGCGGCAAACATGATGCCCGCGGTCAGCAGCAGTACCTGTAACCCGCTGGTGTATCCACGGATCGAGGCCAGCACCGGACCTGGCTCTCCTGTCGACGCTGCGAGTGTGGGAGAGGGCAGGTCGGTCCACCAGGCCAGATCTGCACGGAGCAGGGTTGCCAATCCATCGATCAGGCTATGCACAAAACTATCGAAAGTGGAGCTCACAGCAGCGCCTGCGGCCTGGCTGCCCAGGCGTCCGGCCTGACAGACCGCGCCGACGATATCGGGTAAGTCGCACGCTGCGTTGGGCAGTTGTGATTTGACGTCCGGCACCGCACCGGCAACGAGGAGCGCTGAGTTCATTGGCTTTCCCACCGCCCGAAGTCGGTAAGCGTGGTCAGAGGGACGGCTGGTTGCCAGAGAGTGTTGATGTCGTCGGGTACGCGTACGCGCCAGTCGGTGTTGTTCCAGACCATCGGCCAGGTGCCGTAGGCGAAGCTGTCTCGTGTGCGGACCGCGATTTGGACGACTGCGAAGTCCTGTCGGTAGCCGGGCAGGATTCGGATGCCTTCGGGCACGGTGACGTATCGCCCCGCGCCGGGAGTGCTGGCGCGGCTGGCGGCGAACCGGTCGATCAACGCCTGTCCGCCGCCGAGGTAACGCGCACGCACGACGCTTTGCCAAATTCCTTCGGGTGCGGCTAGCGCACGGGCGATAGCGTCGCAGGCCGCTAGGGCCGCGCCTTGCGGTGTGTCGGCGAATCCGGAGGCGACTCCGTCGCGGATCTGCTCGGGGCCGTCGCCGGCCGAGACCGGGATCGCGGCTCCGCCCCATATGCGCTGCCATTCGATGTTCGCCGGTGCCGCGGTCAGATAGTCCGTGCTGTGCGGACCGATTCGCTCCGAAGGGTTTTGGGGCAGTGCGCGGCCGGCGTCGTCGATGACGTCCAAGCGGTTGCCATCCAGGTCGGTGGTCGGTTCCTTGGCCTCGCTGGCGGAGGATTGCACCGGCCCGACGGTTGTGCTCCTCGCCGTTACTGAAGGAGGCGTGGGGACGGTGTGGCGCGTGGTCGTCACCAGTGCGAGGCCGGCGATGAGGACTGCGGTGATGCTGATGGTCAGGATCAGCCACATTCGGCGAGTGGACACGAGCTTCTCCGGTATCAGTGCAGCGTCAAGGCGACCATGTCGGCGGGCACGGCCGGGACGGAGGTCACGGCCTGGGTACGGAGTTGATCCGGCAGCAGCAGTTTCCAGTCGCTGTTCTGCCAGATGACCGTTTCGGTGTTGCAGGTCAGCGAGGTGTCGGGTTGCCGGGCATAGATGGCGATCTCGGCGCGCCCGGGCGTGTAGCTGTGCACGCGGTAGCCCTGCAGCCGCAGCGGCGTATCGGCGGGCGCGGTGATCGAGATCTGCGCACGTGCGACCGCCCACGCGTCACGTCCGGGACCCGGTGCGAGCATGCGTTGCCCGATCGTCGGCCACTGGGTATCCGGGGCGACCGACATCCGGACGCTGGCCTGGATCGCGGCCAGTGCGGCGCCGACCGGCGTGTGGTCGAATCCGGCCGCGACGGTTCCATCGTCACGGCGCGGTCCTTGGTCAGCGGCCGGGAGTGTAATCGCCTGGAATACAGTCGATCTCGGATGTCGAGGTTCTGCGTGCAGATCGGGCATCGCAGGTCCGGGCTGCGGTGTTGACTGATGGGCAGCGCCACAGGCTGTGGTCGCGGTCAACACCAGGAGCCAGATCGTACCGGTGATGACCCGAGAGGATGTGCGCCGACTTGTTCGTGGCATAGTCTGTCTCCCAATGGTTTTCACTGCGAGGGCAGGAGCGCGCGGGCGAATCCGCCGGCGGCGCCGAGCAGGGTCACCGCGATCAGGGATCCCAGCAGGCCTTCGACGGCTTCGTCGCGGTAGAGGCGCACGGCGAGTTGGCCGCCGATCCACACCAGGCGTGCCACGCACAGCAGCAGCACGATCCAGTCCAGCCAGCTCAGCAGCGTGGCCAGTTCCTGCTGCACCGCACCGGGCAACGGTTTGTTCACAGCAGGTCCTCGGCGTCGTCCGACAGACCGGTCGAGACGATCCGCTTGCTGTGGTGGACGATTTCCAAGACTTCCAAGATGGCGTCCACGACACGGTCGGGACTCGTGCAAGGCAGTCGGTGATCGCCGCCGGGGACGATGTCGAGTTCCGACCAGATCCTGTCCGCGAGGCGGATCGACTGTGTCGGGGGCACAATGCGGTCGTGTTCGCCGGTCAGAACAAACGAGGGCACGGTCCGTAGGCGCTGCGCGGTGTCCTCGGACAGCGCCGCACGGTACAGCGCGTCCAGGACATCGATCAGAACCCTGGCGTCACAGCGCGCCGAAAGCAGGTTTGTCGCGGCGCCGGTACTGACTCGCCGGAGCTTTCGTCTCAGCATCGAGGCGCTGGCTGTGGCTGCCGACTCCAGGGGCCCGTGCCGCCAACGCCGCAACTGCTGTGCCCTGCGGCGATACCTGCGTGGCAGGCCGGGCGTTTCGGGGAATTCCGCGCCGCCGTTGAGGACCACGAGTCCGGACAGTGCCGCGGCTCGCTGCGGGTAATGCTCGGCCCAGGCGTGCACGATCAGCGATCCGGTCGAGTGTGCGACCAGGACGATGGATCCGCTCGCGTACGTCAGGACGGTGTCCAAGTCCTCGGCGAGCTGGCGCATCGTGGTAGTGAGGCGGCGCGACGGATTGCCGGAATGTCCCTGTCCGCGTTGGTCGTACACGAGCTGCGCGATCCCGCCCTCGACGCGCTCGTGCACGCGCTGCGCCACCTCGGCCCAGATGCTCGAATCTTCCAGGAAGCCATGGACGTACACCACCGTGGCTGGTGCCGTTGGTGTTCCCCAGCGCGTTGCCGCGAGCTGAAGTCCGTCCGTGGCAGCGAGTTTCATCTCGTCGCACTCGGCATACATTGCGAGCACCTTCCGTTCTGAGATGGTCCGCGCCCGGCCAGAGGCTTTCCGTGCATTGGCGCGAAGTGTGAAAATTGCTCTCGGGCAATAAGTTCCGGGTCTATTTGGAGGAGTTGATGATTTCGGTCATGATTCCGCCGGCGCTGGTGGCGATGATTCCGCCGACCAGGGCTCCCAGGACGATCTTGGGAGATTCGACTGCGCCGCCGTGCCAGCGTTCCCACCCGAACTTGCCGCCCGCGTAGATCAGCGCGGCGATGCCGGCCAGCATCGTCAACCAGGCCAGCCAATTGACGATGCTGATCAGGCCGGGCGAGCCGGGCGGTGCCTTGGGGGTGATCGTCACCGCGTCCAGTGATGCCAGGCCGGTCAGAAGTGTGTGGATCATGAGCGTGTGCCTTTTCCTTCGCGCGTCGCGGCGATGCGCTGGGTGATCGCGGTACCCGCCCGGTGCACATCGGCGGGGACTGCGTGGGTCAGAGGTGCGCGGCGGGGCGGCGCCGGATCGAACGGGGTGTAGCGGGCCAGCTCGCCGAGTTCGTGCACCAGCAGGCCCTCGTGCCAGCCGATCGGCCACACCGCCTCGGCCAGTTCGCTGACAGTCCGGCGGAACCTCCGCACCGCCGCTGGGGTGCGGCCGGGCCGGGCGGCGATCAGCACCAGGGCCACGACCGTGACACCGTCCGGTGCCAGTCCGGCGTGCCATTCGCGTAGCCGCTCGGCCGCGGCGACCAACCCGGGGATGCAGTCGCGGGCGACCAGCACCACGCGTTGGGTGCTGCGCGGCGAGCCCGGCCAGGCCACGCCGGTGTCCGCGGCATGCGCCCACCATCGGGCCAGCGTGGAGGCACCGGCACCGCCATGCGCTCCCATCACCGCGATCAACGGGGGATGCGGTCCGCTGGTCGGCAGCGGAGCCCGGCGCACGGGAGCGAGTCGCTCGGCACTGGGAGCTTGGATGGTGTCCGCATCCATCCAGCCGGACGGTTGCGGCTCTGCGGTGGGTTCGATGGCGCGTAACCGGTTGGCGGACAGCATTATTGCCGCCCTTGTATGGTGCTGATCGCCAACCCGGCCGGGGTGCGGCGGGTGTTGATCAGCTGCAAGTAGTCGACGCGGCTGTGGTCTGGATGCAGTTCGACCACATGCACATCAGCGGCCCCACCAGACAGCAGATTGATCGCGACGCAGTGGCGGGTGCCCGGGGGAATCGAGGCGATCCCGCCCGCCAACGCCTGCGGCACGATCCCGCTGTCCGCGGCGACCGTGCGCATCGCCTCATCAGCCGAACGCCTTGTGTAGTAATCGAATTCGAAGGTCGCGATCAGCCCGGCGACTGTGCCGGTATCACCGGCTCGGTCGGTCACGACCACACCGGTCAGGCCCGCACACGCAGGGCTCACCGGCGCAACGGCCATGTCGGGCGTGGTGGTGGCCACCTGCGCGGTCTGCTGATTCCCGGTGTGCCACGTCAGGATCGCACCGGTGGCCGCACCCGCTAATGCGGTCACCGCCAATCCTGCAATTACCCACGTGCGCAGCCGAATCCGCGGACGTGCTGCCGTCGCCGGTGTGGTGTGCGGGGTGGGGTCGGCCAGCCATTCCCATTCGGTGTCGCCGTCGGTTGGCGGGGCGGCCGATGTGCTGGGGCGCAAGGGAATCGGTGGTGCGGTGGTGGTGGCGAGCCAGCCCCAGCCGTGCTCGTCCTCGGTGTCGGCACCGGGTGCGGTGTGGGGCGTCATGATCGCCTCCTTCCAGGCGTGGTGGTGTCGGTGGTGGGTGGCTCGGCCCTTCGGGGAGACGGCTCAGGGCCCGCGAGGGATTGCCCGGCTTCTCTGACGCAGAGACATGTCTCCGCCGAAGGGGTCTAGGGACTCACCGGCTCCGGTGACGGGCTCGACGTGGTGACCGAGCGAGTCGGGGTGGTCGGTGGGTCGTTGGTTTCGGTATCGGTGGCGCTGGGAGTAGTGCTGACCGGAATGCGGGCACTGGTGGGTTCGGGTGCTGGTGACCGCGCAGGCCCTGTGGTGTCGGCGATGTCGTGGGCCAACGCGGCGAACCAGGCCGCGGCCGCGGCGAGCACGGGTGTGCCCTGCGGTGTGCCGGGGTCGACGCTGTAGGCCTCACCGTGGCTGGTGGAGTCGCTGTAGGCGGTTCGGGTGGCCACGTCGTAGAGATCGTTGCTGCTCACAGTGGAGGTAATCGCGCCGAAAGCTTGGTCGACCCAGCCCAACGCGGTAGAAGGCGGGACAAGTTCGGCGACCGCACCAGCGACCTTCACCCCCAGATCGGCAATCGCCGCACCGGGATTGGTCATGCCGACCGCGGCGAGTTCGGCGATCGTCGCGGGAGTCAGGACCTTCTGCGCGACCGTGACCACGGTGTTCAACCCGATCGTTCCCAGCCGGAACAACACCGAGAGGACCTGGTCCGGGCCCGGAGGCGGAGTGTTCGGGTTCGAAGCCTCGGCCAGGCGTTGGCCGAGGGATTTAGCGGGCTGATAGGACAACTGGTCGAGGCTGTCGCCCTGGATATCTTGCCCCGCGACCCCGACCGCGGTCTTCCACACAGTGCCCGCCAACGCTTGCGCGACGGTGGTGATCGCACTGACGGGGTCGTGCAGATTCGACTGCGCGGCGATGTTCTGGACCGTCTGGGCGATCGGCGACTGCGCGGGGGTATCGCAGGCCAGATCACCAGGCACGCACAAGTCCGCCACCCGACCGGTCAACGCACCGAAAGCCGGTGCCGCACTGGATGTCTGGGCGATCCCGGCGCCATTGATCTGCTGGTTCGTCAGGGTGATCACGTGTGTGTGCGATCCGCTGGTGCCCGGCGCAGGGTCCGGTGTTCCCTGCTCGGGACGGCCAGGCAACACCGGCGCTCCAACACCGCGGCGGGGATTCGCGAGCAAGGCCACGCCCGCCACGGCGTCAGCGGGAATCGGACCGGATCCGACGCCGATCTTCCGCGCGAACGCCGCGACGGCCGCGGCGCCTTGGCCGTAGCCGACGGCGCCGATTCTGGTGCGCGGGCACCGGTTCAGCACTGCACGCGCTTGAGCTTCCAACTCGGTCGTGGCAGCGGTGACCGCTTGGTCGAACGGTTGTTGCGTCGTACCGTCGGCGGTGTAGCCGTAAGGAACGTAAGCGCGTTGGATGTCGCTGCCTGCGGCGGCTTCCAGGGGCCCGAAGAACTGCCCGAGGGCACCGGTGTCCGCAGTCGCTACCGCATCCGCCGACGTCTGGTCCGTGCCCTGTACCCCGAACACGTACAACGCGGGACACGTAGTCCCCAGAGGTACAGCCGAGGTGGGTGGCTGCGCTGGTGCGGGTCCCGACGAGCACACCAGGATTGCCGAGGTCACGCCTACACAGATCGCGGCGCGCGGCCCGCGCGTCTGACCGGTGTATCGAGTCGTGGATCTGCTGGGATCCGCCCTGTGGCACATAACTTTCACCTCCTTCGGGCTGCGGACATTCGAAGGTGTTGCCGCAGAAACGCATTCATTCGCTGCCGTGTCCGCAGGAACACCGAGGGCGTCTGCGTTGCCGGCTGAGCGGGGGGATGCAGGTGCTGGCTGAGTGCGTCGAGTGCATCGTCGATGCTGTAGATGGCCGCGCCGAGGTGGTCTGTGGCGTATTCGCGCCACGTCGCCTTCGCGCCGGCGGCCAGGTAGTGCTGGTATACCGCGTGGCCCTGCGCGTGAGGGACGAGGTCGTCGTCGGTGCCGTGATACAGGTGCACCGGCACGTCAGGGACCGTCAGGCCGATCTTTTCCCGGGCCAGAACGTATCGCCACATCGGGTCGTTCCATGGATCCGGGCGCTCGGAGAATTCCCCCAGTGGTCGGCGGTAGCCTTCGGCTAGAGCTGCCGCACTGAGATTCGCTGCCGCAGCGGCGATTCGACGGCCTTCGTTGGTGAGTACGTGTCGCAACGGGAGATGCTGATGGGCGTGCGACAGCCCTACGACAGCAGCCCATACCAGGAAGGCCCAGCCGGTTTCGTTCAACTCGGCCGCGAGTGAGCCTGGGTCGGCGAGCACCGCTCCGGCCGCCACCGCGCGCAGGCAGAGCTCTGGCGCGTACTGGCGGTGTTGTTCGGCCGCGGCGATTACCGCGCGGCCTCCGTCGGCATATCCCCACATCACCACCGGTGACGCCGTACTGGTCTTGATATCCGCCAGATGTGCTGTGGCGCGGGCGATATCGAGTCCGGTGTGCGCGGCGGCGTTCGCGGCCAAGAACGTGTGCGGGCCGGCACCAGCGATGCCCATACCTTCCCCATCGGGGACGGCCACGATGAACCCACGCGCTAGCGCGGCATCGATCCGGTGGGACTCGGGTTCGGTACCAGCGGCAAGCAGTTGCGAGGGCGCCGGGCCACCGAGTCCGTGAAAGCTGGTGCAGTACACCAGGATCGGCGGATGAGGAATGTTCGGAGCGACTTCGGGGAGCAGTACGATTCCCGAGACCGGGATCTTCTCCCCGTAGGAGTCGGTGGACACGTACACCAGCTGCCGGGCTTCCCGGACATGATTCAGGCCCGGCGCAGTGGTTGGACGGGCGCGCAGCACATCCCCAGGGCCGCAGTCACGGGCGATCACAACTTCGGCGTAGTGGCTGTCGATTTCCGGGGTGGTGTTCATCAGCGCCTCCCCTCGGCCACGTCGTGAGCGCACGCGATCAACCAGGCAGCCCCCGAGGCGAGTTGGCCGCTGCTGGCGTAACCGGTGTGTGCTGCGACGGTGTCCGCGAACTGCACCCATACCGCAGGGTTGGTCAAGTCCGCGTTGTCCCCCGCCATCTGGCCGACCGCCGCGGCCAGCTGCCCGGCGAGTTTGGGAAGCACCGCGATCGGGTTGGCTGCTACAGCGGCAGTGATCTGGGCCCATCGAGTATTGGCCGTGTTCACCTGATCCGCGGCGGGCGCCGGCGTCCGAGGGTCGGCTGCCTCGATGAGCCTCTGCGACAGCGGTTTTCGGGGTGTGTAATCGACGGTGCCGTTCGCGAGTGTGAAGTCGTTGCCGACGATGGTGGTCCACGCGTTCCCCAGGGCACTGGTCAACAGAGTGTTGAGCGAGCCGAGAGCCGCCACGGGGTTCCGCAGGTCCGCCTGCGCGGCCAAGCGCGCAGCGAATCGCAGGATCGCGGCGTGATCAGGCGCGGAGCATGCCAGATCACCGGAGGCGCAGATTTCCGCGACACGGCCGGTCAAAGAGCCGTACCCCTGCCCGGTGGCGCCGATACCGGCACCCGCGACCGTGGGGCTGGTGATCTGCACACCGGCTACCGCGGTACCGGGGGTTCCGGGCGCGGGGTCGGGGTGGGTCTGGCCCGGCCGGCCCGCGATTGCAGGCGATCGGGCCGGGCGGTCGGGGTCCGCGTAGAGGATGACCGCGGCGATCCGGTCCGCCGGGACCGGGCCGCGGCCTGCGCCGATCTCCTCGGCGACCTCCGACCACGCCTGCGCGCCCTGCGAATACCCGACGCCCGCGATTGCGGTGGCCGGACAGGTGGCGGCGATCTGCCGGGCCGCGTCGCCGATGAGACGGACCGCCTCGGTCGCCGACGTGGCATAAGGGGCCGCTCCCCCGCCCGGGACCGCGCCGCCGAAACCGGCGTCGTAGCCGATGTAACTACGCTGCACCAGATTCGGGCCGAGCGCGACCACCGGCGCCAGCAGCGCCCCGAGCACACTGGTATCCGTGGTCGCGCTCGCGCCCGGCGAGGATTGCCCGGTGCCCTGCACCGCCACCACATACAACGCCGGGCAACCAGGTCCGATCGGCACCGCCGCCTGCACCACAGGCGCAGCGACCGTCCAGGATGTCACCATGCTGGCGACGGTGGTGAGTGTGAGCTGGGTGGTCGTCTTCATCGTCCCACTCCGACTCCGGCGCCGAATCCCGCTCCGACCGTTCCCGCGATGAGGGCGCCGATCGCGGCGGCCGGGACACCGGCCACGACCGCGCCGGCGGCGGCACCGGCCGCGGCACCGGCGGCCGTTCCGGCGACACCGCTGGTCACCGTGCCGATCACCGGCACCGCGACAACCGTGCCCAACGCCGCGCCGGCGATGCCGCCGACTGTGCCGCCGATCAACCCGCCGACCACCGCACCCACGGCCGCGACCGGCGCACCGGCCACCGCTGCCCCGGCGGCGCCGCCGATGCCGGCGCCGGCGACGGTCGCCCCTGCCACCACGTCCGATCGCCCTGCGGGCAGGCCGACCGAGTCCAGCGCGGTGGAGACCTGGGCTTCCGCGCCTGCCGCGGTGTTGTTGATCGTGTCGCGCACGTTCGGCGGCAACCACGCCGGTGACGGGGTCTGGAACTGACCGATCCGAATCGTGTTGTCCGGCGGGCGAATCGGCGCGACCGGAGGCACCGGACGCGGCAAATGCAGATCCTGCACCCGCACCGGGGCGACCGGCTCGTTCCTCGGCTCAGGCCGGGGCACCGGGCCATTACGCACGGCCGCAGGCTGCGGAGAGTCAACCACCGGAGCAGGAGCCGGTGGTGGCGCCGCAGCGGGAGGCGGCGCGGGGGCGGTGGTGCCCGGCTGCGTGTGGCTGGTGCTCACTCCCGGCTGTCCGGGGCCGGTGTCCGCTCCGGACGCTACGCCTGCGCCGGCGCACGACACCATGACCGCCATCGGCACCACTGCGGCTACAGCCAGCATTCCGCGCCCTCGGCGGGCAGTAACAGCTGATCGGCCAGAGCTGATTGTGGGCATGCGAAATAAACCCTTCTGGGCAAGATCATTCGAAAGGGAACAGAGAAAAAGATGTACCGGGTGGGGCCTCGCCGGTCCTGAACCACCAGGCCAAGGCCCCTACACCGAGGCAGCGGTCAGAGGAACGACGCGGCCAACGACAGGATCTGCACGGCCACGGTCAGCCCGTTCGACAACAGAATCAGCCCGTTGTTGAGCCATGTCATGACGACATTGGGATCCACTGGTTTTCCCTCCTGAGCGGTTTCACTTACCGACACCACACAACACCCCGAACCGCCGGAAATCTAGATTCTTAACTGATGCGCGTTGCATATATGCACGCAGCATAAGAATGGATCGGCGTATTTTTCTGGTAGTTGTCCTGCGGTTTTGATGCTGCGTGCATCAGATAAGCCCCGCTACGACCGGAGTGGATTTTTTTCGAATCGGCAGGCCGTCGGTCGCGGTACACCGTCTCTGCTAACTATGCGCTATCGGATAGCGAAGTTCTGGTGTTGCCCGCTCTTCCCAACTCTGGTACGTCTAAGAGTGTTCGGGGGAACCTTTCAGTCTATTCGTGCTCATCCCATGTTCGGAAGCCCCAAGGGAGGGGGGCATCGCATGCGCAGGACACAGCCCGATCGACCACGACGCCGCAAACCACACCGCATCAAGCGACCGAAGCCTCTGGCCTCGGCACCGGAGCTGCCCCCATTTCTGGAACAGCTCCGCGACGAGCGCGAACTCACCCGCCGGGCCGCCTCGGAAGCGACCACGATCAGTCAGCCGTACCTGGTCCAGCTCGAGAATGGCACCCGCCGTCCCAAACCAGAGACACTCGACCTCTTCGCCACCGGCTACGGCCTGACCGCCGCACAGCTCCGCCACACCCAGGAATTACTCGCCGACCCGCTCCCGCTGCCCGACATCGCCAGCTACCGCCGCCACCTCGAGGACACTCCCGCCCTCATCGACCATCTCACCGATCTGGGCGAGCAGCACGTACCGGCGATGTATCTCGATCCGCTGTCCAACGTGCTGGCCGTCAACAAACCCATGGCCTTCGCGCTACCCGGCATCGAAGAGGTCGGGAACCTGTCCATCTACTGGTTCCTGCCCATCGCCCGGCAACTGTTCCCCGACTGGCCCGAACAAGCGAACTACATCGTCGGCCGGCTCAAAGCCGGAATGGGACGCTACCGTACCGCACCACAAGCCAGAAAACTGCTGCGAACCCTGGGCAAGGATCCAGAGTTCACCAGCCGGTGGACCTCGAGCACACACATCGCATACAACTGGGAACCCGGCAACCGCATACGCTGGAAAAACCCCAGCACAGGACAGGAGAAGCTGGTCAGCGTACACAGATCAGAAATCAGCGAAAAAGCCGTGATGATCATGTACACCGCCTACGTCAACCGGCACACCAGCGGGCCCCAATAGCCAAGTCCGCATCGGCTGCCGAAAAGCATCGCGCGATCAGATTTCGTAGTTCCAGTGCGTTAACTGATGCAATTTGCATCATTTAACGCACTGGAATTATCGACACAGATCGTGTCTCCTGGAATAGGAGCATCGCCGTGGCACACCGAGAGGTTCTCGACGGCCGGCGGTCCCGACCCGATGCCTTGCCGATGGCGCGAGATGACGTGGGAAAAACGGACCCATCTCCCGGTGGCGAGACAAAACCACAGAGCAGCCCACAATTCCACGCCAGCTATCCTGGTTGCCCGTCGGTGTCCGAGTCCTGCGTAAGTCCGACGCTAATATCTGGCCCAACTGCGGGCTGGCGAACTCGCTGGTCGCCGAGCCGGACGCAGCTGTCGGTACGCAGCTGGTTTCTCACACGCTCGGACATCCTCACCGCGCTCGAACGCACACGGCACGTCGCCCCAGCGGCGTCCTCTGGCCTCCGATACCACCACAGAACCGCTTATCGTAAAGCCCCTGCTGGGTACGGATACGCGCCGCAGGTAACCCACGGCCCGGCACCGACCGGCCAGCCCTGGTGCGCCACTTACCAGCTCGTGCCAAGCCTTAGTACACAGCGGGCCACGCCGTTCACCACCTCCGGCGGCCCTGCTGCCGAACAGCACCGCTCTCCGCAACGCCCCTGAAAGCGCCCCAGCTGCCCGACCACCCACACACCAGCTCCCACCGTGATCCGTCGTAGGTCATATTCGGCAGCTGGTCGAACACCCCCGATATTTCCAGTGACACTACAGATTTACCCGCCCGTACAGTGATCAGGCCATAGGAACATCTTCCAGGGCAGCGAAAAACGAATCCCGCTGCATCGCAATGGGTTCGACACGAGATCAGCTACCCGGCGGATGAACATTGCAGG
This sequence comes from Nocardia vaccinii NBRC 15922, assembly GCF_001613305.1. GTDB lineage: Bacteria > Actinomycetota > Actinomycetes > Mycobacteriales > Mycobacteriaceae > Nocardia > Nocardia vaccinii. The sequence goes on along the minus strand of NZ_BDCC01000019.1, from coordinate 351,415 downwards.
TGCGCAACGGCTTCCGCTCCCTCAACGAAGGCGATAGAGTTACCGCAGCGAGGGACTGTCCGGTGCACTGCACCTGTCAGGAGTTCACGATGGACAGAAACCCTCGCTTACCGCTGAGTGACAAGGCACTGCTGGAGCGTCTTTTGAACGAGCCGACCGTGTCGGTTCCCGACGCAGCCCACCTTCTCGGCGTCGGCCGCTCGACGATCTACGCTGCGGCGCACTCCGGTGAGATACCAGCCGTCCGCATCGGCAATCGGGTTCGCATCCCCACGATCTGGCTACGCCGGCTGCTCCAGATCCCGCCGAACACCACAGCGGATACCGAACAACGCAGCTAGCCCATAACGACTCCGCACGCCCGCCGACCACGGCCGGGATGAGGCGAAAATCGTCACGCGATCAGCCGCCTTCACGGAAGTCGCCCCCATGACCAAGGCGGGCGACTATCGGGTCAAACCAGTAGGTGCACGGGGTTCGCGGTCGGTAGATCGCCCTCTGGGACGACCATGCCTGCCAGCCGACGCCCCGCGACCACCGAATTTCCGATCTCGGTGGACGCCGAGATCAGCGAACTGGACCTCCAGCCTGTCGGTGACCAGCCGCTCACAAGCCCATCCTCTTTCGGCGGCGAGCCCAGCCCGTCATAACGCGCCGATCGGTCGCCACACGCTTGCCGGCCTCCACACGCCAAGTCGCTCACCTTATGCGGAGGACTCAGCGGTGCCCAGCCAGCACCGCGCGTGCGGACTGGCCATCGCCGACTGTCCGAACCCGAATCCGCACCCGACGAACGAACAGGAGATCGCAGGGCAATGACGATCATCACCGCAGACGCTCCGTCATCATTCACACCCGATCCGGACCCCGATCCGCCGGATGCAAAGCCGGTGCACACCGATCCGCTTCATGCGCATGGCGATCCGCACTATGCACAACGGCGCGCACTGCGGACGTGGCCGGTCCTTGTGCTGGCCGCACCCGCCTTCGTCGCGATCTGGTCCGGATGGGTCGGCCTGGGCGAAATGACCGGCTTCGGTCCGGTGCGGTTGCTGCCCGGCATCGCTGGTCAGGTCACGATCAACACCGCGATCACACTGCCGGTCGGCGTGGAATGCTATGCCGCCTATGCACTGTACGCATGGCTGTCGGGCCGCATCCGCTCCGTCCGAACCCGCAGATACGCAAGGAATTCCGCCTTCGCGGGGCTGACTCTCGGCGCGGCCGGACAGGTCGGCTACCACCTCATGAACGCCGCCGGAGTCACCACAGCACCCTGGCCGGTAACCATGCTCGTGGCCTGCCTGCCCGTGGCCATCCTCGGCATGGGCGCAGCACTGGGACACCTCGTGCACGCCGACGCGCAACCTGATCCGCACAGTGCACAGCCGTTGCACGCGCCCGATCCGGCGTACGTCGCTGGCATCCGCGAGACGCACACCGATTCGGAGCCAGTGCACAGCCCCGACCGCTGGGTGCAGGTCGCCGCAACCCTATGCGCCGGTGATCCCTCCGGACGGCGTGACCCCACCGCGGTCGCGTCGATCCTGCGCCTTCGTCACGACTACGGCTGGGCACACGCACGAATCGCAACGCACATCGGAATGTCCCCGTCCACCGTCTCCCGCGTCCTGACGGCTGCACGCAACCTCACCGGCTGATCGCTCACCCACCACCAAAGAGGTCGAGAACGTCTACCAACAAGAAAGCACGGGATGGCACGACCTCGAAAACCCGGGCCGACCGAAAAAAGCACGTCAAAAGAACGGCACGGTGACCTACTACTCCGAGATCGGCATGCAGCCAAGCTGAACGGTTCCCGCGACCGTCGGCAGTTCACGTACGCCACGCCGGTACATCCGCCGGGTAGACCCATTCACAGTGCTGCGATGTCAGACGCACGCACAGATGTCGGACACGCGGACACCGGCGCTGATCAATCGCGTCCTCCCTGACAACGTCGCCCGAAACCGCCATACAAGGTTCGGCGACACGCGGCCGACCAATGCCCCGAACACCTCTCGGCCGTTCCTGGCGAATTCCCAACGCACACAAGGAGGTACTTCGACATGCCCAGCAGAGAGCCGACAGCGCCGAGGACCCGCCGTGCCGAACCGATCGACAAGCGCACCGCCAGAAACGGCACCGTGACCTACACCTTCCAAGTCGACATAGGCACCAGGCCCGACGGCACCCGCGACCGCCAACGGTTCACATACCCCACGATGGCCATAGCGCGACGCGAATACCGCAGAATCTCCTCCGAACTGGCAGAAGGCAAATATGTGCGTATCACGCGCGACACTGTCGACGAGGCGTGCGATCTGTGGCTCAAAGGGCGACGCGCAGTCCGAAAGATTACGCTGGAAGGCTACAAGTACGATCTGAAACCTGTTCGGCGTCACCTGGGCGGCAAGCAACTCGCGCAGCTGACGAAGGCCGACGGAGACGGCCTCGTCGAGTGGATGCTCGAGCAAGGGCGCGTCGGCCCACGGCACTATCGCCTCGACTCACTCTCATCTCGCGTAGCCGCGTTCGTCGCCCAGCACCCCGACGGCATCCCTGTGAGGGAAATCAAGACAGAGTTCCCGGACACCGACGTGTACACCCGGCTGTCGGCCCTCCTTCGCGCCGGCAGGGTCGTGCGGCTCCGACGGGGTGTGTACGCGCCACCTGCTGCCCCAGCCACCTTCGAGGACGACACTCGGGGGTTGATGCCGATCACCGTCCGCTCGACACTGACCACCTTCGGGTCCGTCGTTCAGTCCTACGTCGATCAAGGCACATTACCTCGCAACGTAATTGCGCTGGTCGAACGACCACCCGACCTCATCGACCGTGACGACGAGGCAGACAGCAAAGCGGAAACAGCCAAATCTTGGACGGTCGCCGAAGTGGAAGCCTTCCGAGAGTCGGTCCGCGCCGAACGACTCTACGCATGCTGGTTACTGTCCTGCTACGGAATGCGACGCAGCGAAGTCATGGGTTTGCGGTGGAAGTGGATCACCGACTCCGAACTCCGAATACGACGGGGTCGCGTCGCAATCGGCCACGACACCGAGGAGAACCTGCCCAAGACCAAGCGCAGCCGCCGCGACCTCCCGCTCCCCGCCGACGTCAACGACGCGTTACGGGTCCTGAAAACTCGGCAGAAGGCCGAATGCCTTGCGGTGGGCATCCCGTGGTCGGACGACCGTCTCATCGCGGTACACGAAGACAACACCCCGATCCGGCCCGAGTGGTACACCGACCAGTTCCACCGTCTCCGCAAGCGCGCCGGGCTGCGCCGCATCCATTTGAAGGGACTTCGCAACACATCGGTCTCGCTGATGCTGGCACAGAGAATTCCCGTCCACATTGTCGCGGCGTGGCACGGCCACGACCCTGCTGTCTCGCTGCGCATCTACAGTGACGTGCAGCTCGAGGATCTACGCCACGCAGCGACCACCCTCTTCCAGTGACCTCGTAGCACGTCTCAGAGCGTTGGCACATTCTGGGCACACTGAGCCCGTCCGAAGCCGTTGGCAATAGGAAAAATAGGCCCTGACCTGGTGGGCGCAGAGGGGTTCGAACCCCCGACCGCTGGTGTGTAAGACCAGAGCTCTACCGCTGAGCTATACGCCCGGTACTCCGCCTCGGGAGCGGAGTGGGTGGCCTCTGGAGGAGGCGCGGGTTACGAATCTAACGCAGTGAGGGCTTTCTCCCAAGCTGCCTGGTCACGGGGTTCGCCCGGGCCGTTCATTTCCGCGAAGCGGATGATGCCCGTCTTGTCGACCACGAAGGTGCCGCGGTTGGCGAAGCCGGTTTTGTCGTTGAAGACGCCGTAGGTCTGGGCGACGGCGCCGTGCGGCCAGAAGTCGGACAGGAGCGGGAAGGTGTAGCCCTGTTCGGCGGCCCAGATCTTGTGGGTGGGTGGCGGACCGACGGAGACCGCGAGGATTTCGGCGTTGTCGTTCTGGAATTTGGGCAGCTCGTCGCGCACCTTGCACAACTCGCCCTGGCAGACGCCGGTGAAGGCGAGCGGATAGAACACGATCAGAACGTTCTTGTCGCCGCGATAATCGGACAGTCTGACGTCCTGGTTGTTCTGGTCCTTCAGCGTGAAATCCGGTGCGGCCGTACCTACTTCGAGTGGCATGCGCGAATCCTCCTGTCTGTGATGCGTGCCGCGCCGGCACTGCGCGGCACGGGCTCGCTTACTGACCGCGGTGAGCGTCGGCTCCCACACTCGCCGGACCGCCCCGATCCAGTGCGGTTACGCGAGAAGACGACACACGCCCCGGTGAACCCCTGCCGCGCCGCGACTCAGCGCTGCTTGGAGGGCGTCTTCGGCTGGGTGAGCTTGATTCCCGTCCAACCACCCAGACTGACCGGTGTGGTGGAGGTCAGACCCGCGGGGGTCGCCGACTCGGCGATCTCGCTGGGGTCCACATGCCCCTGCTCCCCGGTCTTGGGGCACAGGACCCAGACGAAGCCGTCGTCGGCCAGCGGACCGATCGCATCCATCAGCTCGTCGACCAGGTCTCCATCCCCGTCACGCCACCACAGCAGGACGACATCGACCACCTCGTCGGTGTCGTCGTCCAGCATCTCGGAGCCACTCTCCTCCTCGATGGCTGCCCGCAGCTCGTCGTCGGTGTCCTCGTCCCAGCCCAGTTCCTGAACAACCAGCCCGGGGGAAATGCCGAGCTTCTGAGCATAGTTGTGCGCGTCCGCCGCGGCGACCACGGTGGTGTCCTCCTCAACTCCAGACAATAGTTAGTTGCAAGCGAACATGGTCCAGCGCCACAACGCAAGCCGATCCGACCAAAATCTCGGCGAAATGTCGCGGGACCGTTCGGTGAACACGTCCGGGATCAACGTCTCCCTGTGCCTGGAACCAGGGGCCGCCACTCCCGTGGAATCAGCTGGCCAAGCGCGCCTCCCTACCGGGCCGAACAGGCGTCGCGCGCCACGTTGAGGGCATCGTTCACCCGCTTGCTGGCGTCGTTGAGCGCGCCGACGGGAGCGGTGTAGGTCATCTTCCGCGATTCCGCGGCCAACCCGCGAGCCGCCGTCACGTACGCGGTGAACTTCTGCGCCAGATCGGTCGGCAGGGCGTCACCGGACGTGTTCACCCGTCCCTCGACCGTCTTCGCGGCGTCCTCGAGGGTCTGCGCCGCGGTGTCGCGCTTGGCGTCCTGATCGGGCGCGTTCGCGTCGTGGGCATCGACGAACTCGTTGTACTTGGTGACCGCGACACTGGTCGTGCCCCGGAACGGCGTGCAGTTGTCGCTGATCGCCTTCGCCTGTGCGGCCGCCTTCTGCGAGGAGGTGGCCGCCGCGGAGGACGAGGCCATCTCCGTCCGGTACGCCGACGCCTCCACCTCGTTCGCGGTAGCGGTACCGTGGATGGAGCTGGAGCAGCCGGCTACCACCAATCCCGTGCCGACCGCCACGGTCGCGCACATCAGTCCGAACCCGCGTGGGTCCAGCAGCTTCATCGTCCTCCCCGCTTCTCGACATCGACTGTGTCCAAGGGCACTCAATAGATGCAAATCTTGCCTCGTGCACGGTACTGGATTTCCGGCTGACATGATGACCTGGGACGCATCATCGGCAAGGATGTGAGATGCGCCCCATCCGTTCGCGGCGGATAGCCCGCTTACCAGCGCAAGCTACCCGGTGATCTCGATAACAACAGAGCCATCAGCCTGTCCACCCTGTACGAGGAGCATGGATTTTGACCGACCTGCTGCACCCGATGTCTTCGTCCGGTCCCGCTGCCGACGGCCACGGCGACGCCGAACAGGCGCCCAACCGGCCCGCCGGGGCGCGCGTGCGAGTGATCCGCGAGGGGGTGGCGTCGTACCTACCGGACATCGACCCGGACGAAACCAGTGAATGGCTCGAATCCTTCGACGAGATGCTCGATCGTGAAGGTCCGGGACGTGCCCGCTACCTGATGCTGCGCCTGCTCGAGCGCGCCGGTGAGCGGCATGTCACGATTCCCGCCCTGACCTCGACCGACTATGTCAATACGATCCCCACCGAGAACGAACCCTGGTTCCCGGGCGACGAGGAGGTCGAGCGCCGGTACCGCGCCTGGATCCGCTGGAACGCCGCGGTCATGGTGCACCGCGCCCAGCGGCCGGGAATCGGTGTGGGCGGCCACATTTCGACCTACGCGTCCTCGGCGGCGCTGTACGAGGTCGGCTTCAACCACTTCTTCCGGGGCAAGGATCATCCCGGCGGCGGCGACCAGGTGTTCATGCAGGGGCACGCCTCCCCCGGCATGTACGCCCGCGCGTTCCTGGAGGGCCGGCTGACCACCGACCAACTCGATGGGTTCCGCCAGGAGTACAGCCACGGCGGCCCGGGACACGGCCTGTCCTCGTATCCGCACCCGCGGCTGATGCCGGACTTCTGGGAATTCCCCACGGTGTCCATGGGGTTGGGCCCGATGAACGCCATCTACCAGGCGCGGTTCAACCACTATCTGCACGACCGCGGCATCAAGGACACCTCGGACCAGCACGTCTGGGCGTTCCTGGGCGACGGCGAGATGGACGAGCCGGAGTCGCGCGGCCTGATCCAGGTCGCCGCGAACGAGGGCCTGGACAACCTCACCTTCGTCATCAACTGCAACCTGCAGCGCCTGGACGGCCCGGTGCGCGGTAACGGCAAGATCATCCAGGAGCTGGAGTCGTTCTTCCGCGGCGCGGGCTGGAACGTCATCAAGGTCATCTGGGGCCGGGAGTGGGACGCGCTGCTGGGCGCGGACCGCGACGGCGCGCTGGTGAACCTGATGAACTCCACCCCCGACGGCGACTACCAGACCTACAAGGCCAACGACGGCGCCTATGTGCGCGAGCACTTCTTCGGCCGCGACCCGCGCACCAAGGAATTGGTGAAAGGGCTGACCGATCAGGAGATCTGGAACCTCAAGCGCGGCGGCCACGACTACCGCAAGATCTACGCGGCGTACGCGGCGGCGCTGGCACATCAGGGTAAGCCGACGGTGATCCTGGCCAAGACCATCAAGGGTTACGGCCTGGGCAAGCACTTCGAGGCGCGCAACGCCACCCACCAGATGAAGAAGATGACGCTGGACGACCTCAAGGCGTTCCGCGACGTGCAGCGCATCCCGATCACCGATGCCCAGCTCGAAGAGAACCCCTACCTGCCGCCGTACTACCACCCCGGCATGGAGTCCCCGGAGATCCAGTACCTGCTGGGCCGCCGCAAGGCGCTCGGCGGTTATCTGCCCGAACGACGCACTGCGGCAAAGCCTCTGCAACTTCCCGGCGACGAGCCGTACCGCGGCGTGCGCAAGGGTTCGGGCAAGCAGAGCGTCGCCACCACGATGGCGTTCGTGCGGCTGATGAAGGAGCTGTTGCGGGACAAGAACATCGGCGATCGCATCGTTCCGATCATCCCCGACGAGGCCCGCACCTTCGGGATGGACTCGTGGTTCCCTTCGTTGAAGATCTACAACCGCAACGGCCAGTTGTACACATCGGTCGACGCGGAGTTGATGCTTGCCTACAAGGAGAGCAACATCGGGCAGATCCTGCACGAAGGCATCAACGAGGCCGGATCGACCGCGTCGTTCACCGCGGTGGGCACTTCGTACGCCACCCACGGCGAGCCGATGATCCCGCTGTACATCTTCTACTCGATGTTCGGCTTCCAGCGCACCGGTGACGGCCTGTGGGCGGCGGCCGATCAACTCGCCCGCGGCTTCGTGCTCGGAGCTACCGCCGGGCGAACCACGCTGACCGGTGAAGGCCTGCAGCACAACGACGGTCACTCGCTACTGCTCGCCTCGACCAATCCGGCGGCGGTCGCCTACGACCCGGCGTTCGCGTTCGAGATCGCGCACATCGTGCGCGACGGCATGCGCAGGATGTACGGCGGCGGCACCACCGCGCCCGACCCCGCCGCGGTGCCGGGCACACATCCGCACAAGCACGAGGATGCCTTCGGCGGGGAGAACGTCTTCTACTACATCACCCTGTACAACGAGCCCTACCCCCAGCCGCCCGAGCCGGACGGCATCGATATCGACGGTTTGCTCAAGGGTCTCTATTTGTACAAGCGCGGCGGCGAGGGTTCGGTGCGAGCGCAGATCCTGGTCTCGGGCGTGACGGTGCCCGACGGCCTGCGTGCGCAGGAATTGCTGGCCGAATGGGGTGTGCAGGCCGATGTGTGGTCGGTGACCTCGTGGAGTGAGCTGCGTCGCGAGGCGCTCGCCAAAGAGATTGCCGCACTGCGCAATCCGGGTATCGAGGTGGAGGCGCCCTATATCACCCAGGCGTTGTCGCAGGCACAGGGACCGTTCATCGCGGCGTCGGACTGGATGCGCGCGGTGCAGGATCAGATCCGCAAGTGGGTTCCGGGCGACTACACGACCCTCGGCACGGACGGTTTCGGATTCTCCGACACCCGTCCGGCAGCACGCCGCGTGTTCAACGTCGACGCCCAGTCCATCGCGGTCGCCGCACTGTCCGCACTGGCCCGCACCGGTGCGATCGACGCGTCGAAGGTGACCGAGGCCGCGGCCCGCTACCGCATCGACGACGTAGACTCCGCCGAGCAGTCCACGACCAGCGAGGACTGAATTCTTGGCCTCCGCTCCTCCGGGAGCCCCGCCCGAAGGGTGAAATGACTCCCCAACTGACCACCTCCGGCGTACGCAGCGGCAATGCGGCTCCGTACGCCGGAGCAGTCAGGCAGAACACGCCGACACCACAGTCCTCGACGGCACTCGTCGCTGTGCACCCGGAAGGTGCGGGAACTCGCACCCCCACCATCGCCCGCACATCCAACGGCGAAGCGTCTCCGTACACCGGAACCGACAGGCAAAATGGGTCAACCCCAAAGGTTTTCGGCGCGGCTCGTCGGGCGCCGAAAACCCGCCGCAGCGAAGCGGAGACAGAAATTGCAGTGAACCCGCCGGAGCGGAGCGGAGGCAAAAAATACCGTGGATCGTAAACCGCCGAGGCCGCGTCGGATATCCGAGTCCGACACCTCGCACGAGGTATACCTGCCGACCGGGGCGCTGTCCCCCAATCGGCAGACCCGCGATCCGTTGCCGGACACGCTGCTCAAGCGCGTCAAGCAGTTCTCCGGGCGGTTGTCCACCGAGGCGGTCGCCTCGATGGAGGATCGGCTGCCGTTCTTCGGCAGCCTGGATGCCGCCCAGCGCGCGGGCGTGCAGATGCTCGTGCAGACCGCGGTGGTGAACTTCCTGGAATGGCTGCAGGACCCCGAAAGCGATATCCGCTTCAGCCTGGACGCCTTCCAGGTCATCCCGCAGGATCTGGCGCGTCGGCTGACGCTGCGCCAGACCGTGGACATGGTCCGAGTGGCCATGGAGTTCTTCGAACAGTGGCTGCCCGCGCTGGCCCGCAACGACCGGCAGCTGGTGGCCCTGACCGAGGCGGTGCTGCGCTACGGCCGGGAACTGGGTTTCGCCGCGGCCTCGGTGTACGCCAGCGCCGCCGAATCCCGCGGCGCCTGGGACACCCGGCTCGAGGCCCTGGTCGTCGACGCCGTGGTGCGCGGAGATACCGGACCCGAAATGCTTTCCCGCGCGGCCACACTCAACTGGGACGCCACCGCACCGGCGACGGTTCTGGTCGGCACGCCGCCGAAAGATCAGGTGGCCGTGGTGGGTTCGGTGCACACCACCGCGGCCCGGCACGGTCGCGCGGCCCTGGCGGTCGTGCAGGGTTCGCGGCTGGTGATGGTGGTCAGCGGCCAACTCGGCGATACCTCCTACCCGTCCCCCTTCCTGACCGATCTGCTCGCCGAGGCGTTCTCCGAAGGCCCCGTGGTGATCGGCCCGACGACTCGGACGCTGTCCGCGGCGCATGCCAGCGCGGTGGAGGCGATGGCCGGAATGGAGGCCGTGGTCGGCTGGCGGGGCGCCCCGCGGCCGGTGCACGCCTCGGAACTACTACCCGAACGGGCCCTGCTCGGAGATCGCGCTGCGGTCGAGGCTCTGAACGAGTATCTTGTGCTACCGTTGGCCGCCGCCGGGTCGGCTCTGTCGGACACCCTCGACGCCTACCTGGATTGCGGGGGAGCCGTCGAGACGTGCGCCCGTCAGCTGTTCGTTCATCCAAATACGGTCCGTTATCGCCTCAAGCGTATCGGCGAGGTCACGGGCCGGGATCCGATGAATCCGCGTGATGCGTACGTGCTCCGGATCGCCGCGACCATAGGTCGTCTGACACGAACTCGTAACGAATCGCCTACTTCTGCCTCAGAGGACCCTTTCGGCGCAGTTCACGAAGAGCGGCTGTAACGCCGTACACGAGTTCCTCGATGCCGGTGGCCGACTAGCCGTTTTGTGGAGTCCACACAAAAGCAGTCCGCAAACATCATTCGCGTCGACATCTCCACAACGCCCGAAAACGGTGTTGTCTAGACATGTGATCGCGTTGTTCGCCCCAGGACAGGGCTCTCAGACACCAGGCATGCTCGCGCCTTGGCTCGACCTCCCCGGCGCGCGTGACCATCTCGAACTCTGGTCCAAGGCCGCAGGCCTGGACCTCGTGCGGCTGGGCACCACCGCGACGGCGGAGGAGATCACCGATACGGCGGTCACCCAGCCACTGGTGGTCGCCGCCGCGCTGCTCGCCTACGCGGAGATACCGCAGAATGTGCTGCCGCCCGCTACGATCGTCGCCGGACACTCGGTCGGCGAGCTCGCCGCCGCCGCCGTCGCCGGCGTCATCTCCTCCGATGACGCGGTGATGCTCGCCGCGATCCGCGGTGCGGAGATGGCCAAGGCGTGCGCGCTGGAGCCGACCGGTATGTCCGCCGTACTCGGTGGCGACGAGGCCACCGTGCTCGCCCGGCTCGCGGAACTGGAGCTCGTTCCGGCCAATCGCAATGCGGTGGGTCAGATCGTGGCCGCGGGCCGGCTCGATGCGCTTGCCGAACTGGCGGCGAACCCGCCGGAGAAGGCACGCGTGCGTGCACTGCCCGTCGCCGGGGCGTTCCACACCGCGTTCATGGCTCCCGCCCAGGACGCCGTGGCGAATGCCATCGCACAGATTTCCCCCGGCGAACCGACCCGGACCCTGCTGTCGAATTTCGACGGCAAGCCGGTCACCTCGGGCAAGGACGCCATCGAAAAGCTCGCGGCACAGGTGACCCGGCCCGTCCGGTGGGACCTGTGCACCGAAACCGTTCGCGCGGCAGGGGTTTCCGGCGTGGCTGAATTGCCCCCGGCGGGAACCCTGGTCGGCATCGCCAAACGGGAGCTCAAGGGCACCCCGAACCTGGCGTTGAAGACCCCCGAGAACATCCCCGCGTTGTCCGACCTGTCGGCAACCGGCTAGCTTTTCTGCGGCTTGCAGTGATGCAACCGCAACCGAGTGGATCGAAACATTTGCCCACCCGGTCCCGAAAAAGTGAACAGACCCCATCGAAGAGAAGAACAAGAAGGGAGCCACGCAGTGGCCGCTCTGACCCAGGAACAGATCGTCGAAGAGCTCGGCAAGATCATCGAAGAGGTGACCGGTATCGAGCCCTCCGAGGTGACCATCGAGAAGTCCTTCGTCGACGACCTGGACATCGACTCGCTGTCGATGGTCGAGATCGCCGTGCAGACGGAGGACAAGTACGGCGTCAAGATCCCCGATGAGGATCTGGCCAGCTTGAAGACCGTCGGCGACGCCGTGGCGTACATCCAGAAGCTCGAGGCGGAGAACTCCGAGGCCGCTGCCGAGCTGAAGGCCAAGTTCGGCGCGGACTCCGAGTAGGACCGATACCGTGACCACTCCTTCCACTCTGAACGGGAACTTCCCCAACGTCGTCGTAACAAGCCTGGCGGCGACCACGTCGATCGCGGGTGACGTCGATGCGACGTGGAAGGGACTCCTCAACGGCGAGAGCGGCATCGACGTTCTCGAGGATTCCTTCGTCGAGGAATACGACCTTCCGGTCCGCATCGGCGGTCATCTGAAGGTTCGGCCCGAGACCCTGCTCACCCGGGTCGAGTGCCGGCGCATGGCGTACGTCGAGCAGCTCGCGACCGTTCTCGGCCGCGAGGTGTGGAAGAACGCCGGTACTCCGGAGGTCGATCCGGAGCGCCTGGGCGTCGCCATCGGCACCGGACTCGGCGGCGGCGACGCACTGATCGATTCGGTCGACAAGCTCAAGAACGGTGGCTATCGCAAGATTTCGCCGCTGGCGGTGCAGATGGTCATGCCGAACGGGCCGTCCGCCGTCGTGGGCCTGGAGTTGAAGGCCAGGGCGGGAGTGGTCACTCCGGTCTCGGCGTGCTCATCTGGATCGGAGGCCATCGCGAATGCGTGGCGGATGATCGTCATGGGCGACGCCGACATGGTTGTCACCGGTGGTGTCGAGGGTTATATCGACGCCGTGCCGATCGCGGCATTCTCCATGATGCGCGCGATGAGCACCCGCAACGACGACCCGAAGGCGGCCTCGCGTCCGTTCGACTCCGCGCGCGACGGTTTCGTCTTCGGTGAAGCCGGTGCGCTCATGGTCATCGAGACCGAGGAGCACGCCAAGGCGCGTGGAGCAACGATCCACGCACGGCTGATGGGCGCCGGAATCACTTCCGACGGTTTCCATCTGGTCGCCCCCGCCCCGGACGGGCAGGGCGCGGCACGCGCGATGACACGGGCGATGCAGACCGCTGGTCTGACCAAGAAGGACATCACCCACGTCAACGCGCACGCGACCGCGACGCCGATCGGCGATACCGCCGAGGCGAACGCGATCAACCTGGCCGTGGGCAGCCATGCCTCGGTCTACGCGCCCAAGTCCGCCCTGGGCCACTCGATCGGCGCGGTCGGCGCCCTCGAGTCGGTGCTCACGGTGCTCAGCATCCGCGACGGCATCGTGCCGCCGACGCTGAACCTCGAGAACCAGGATCCGGAGATCGATCTCGATGTCGTGCACGGCGAGGCTCGCCGTCAGGAAATCGAATACGCGATCAACAACTCGTTCGGCTTCGGCGGCCACAACGTGGCGCTGGCTTTCGGCCGGTACTGAGTTTCACCGGTCAACTCCAGAACGAAATCCCCGCGCGGCCCTTCGGCTCGGTCGATCCCACCGAAGGGCCGCGCGTGGTTTTTCTCCGCAACAGCCGATCAGCTCCACTCACAGCCGCGTCAGCGACTCACCATCATCTCGAGGAGAGAACGCGATGACCATCATGGCTCCCGCTCATGCGGATGCCGCCACCGATCCCCGGGATCCGCTGGGCCGGTTGCAGCGATTCTTCGATCCCGGCACGGTGCTGCCGCTGCACCCCCGCGACAAGTCCGGTGTACTGGCCGCTATCGGCGAGGTCGACGGTGTGCGCACCGTCGCATACTGCTCGGACGCCACGGTCATGGGCGGCGCGATGGGCATCGAAGGATGTAAGCACATCGTCGACGCGATCGACACCGCCATCGAGTCCCGGCTGCCCGTCGTGGGCATCTGGCATTCCGGTGGCGCCCGGCTGGCCGAGGGCGTGGAGGCCCTGCACGCGGTCGGTCTGGTCTTCGAGGCCATGGTCCGCGCGTCCGGCCTGGTCCCCCAGATTTCGGTGGTGCTCGGCTTCGCGGCCGGTGGCGCCGCCTACGGTCCGGCGCTGACCGACGTGGTCATCATGGCCCCCGAGGGCCGGGTCTTCGTGACCGGCCCGGACGTCGTGCGCAGTGTGACCGGCGAGAACGTCGATATGGCCACGCTCGGCGGCCCGGATACGCACTACAAGAAGTCCGGTGTGTGCCACATCGTCGCCACCGACGAATCCGATGCCATGCACCGCGGTCGCCGCCTGGTCTCGATGTTCGCCGAGCAGGGCGCGTTCGACATGGTCGCCGCCGAGCACGGCGATGTCGACCTGAAGGCGATGATGCCCGAATCGGCCAAGCGCGCCTACGACGTCAAACCGATCGTGCACGAGCTGCTGGACAACATCAACGGCGAGTCGACGTTCGAGGAGTTCCAGGGCGGTTACGCCCGCAGCATGGTCACCGGCCTGGGCCGTCTGGCCGGGCGCACCGTCGGCGTACTGGCCAACAATCCGCTGCGCCTGGGCGGCTGCCTGGATTCGCAGAGCGCGGAGAAGGCGGCGCGGTTCGTGCGCCTGTGCAACTCGTTCGGCATCCCGCTCATCGTCATCACCGACGTGCCCGGCTATCTGCCCGGTGTCGGCATGGAATGGGAGGGCGTGGTGCGCCGCGGCGCGAAGCTGCTGCACGCCTTCGCCGAGGCTCGCGTTCCGCGCGTGACGCTGGTGACCCGAAAGATCTACGGCGGGGCGTACATCGCGATGAACGCGCGCTCGCTCGGCGCCACCGCGGTATTCGCCTGGCCGGGTTCGGAAGTCGCGGTCATGGGCGCCAAGGCCGCCGTCGGCATCCTGCACAAGAAGGCCATCGCCGCCGCGCCCGAGGAAGAGCGTGAGGCGCTGATCGAGCGGCTGACCGTCGAGCACGAGCAGATCGCGGGTGGTCTGGGCCGGGCGATGTCGATCGGCGTGGTCGACGAGGTCATCGATCCGGCCAAGACCCGCTCCACCATCGCCGCCGCGCTGGCCGCCGCGCCGGCCCGGCCGAGTCACCTCAAGAACATCCCGCTGTAGTCCGCCGCCGGCGGGCCGGTTCGCCGCGTTTCAGGGCTCGGTCGGGTCGGGTTCATCGGAGTATCCGGTGACGGTGAGTTCGATGAGCAACAGCATCGGCGAGTCCGACGTGGGAACCAGGGTGCCGACGGCATCGACCACGGTCCAGCCGCCGCCGGTGCGGCGAAGTCGGATTCCGCTCAGACGACCGCCCGTCTCGTGCGCTCGGACGGCTCGGCCGACCTCGGCGAGGATGCGGGTCACGTCGTCGGGATGTGGGGTGTCGCGGTCGTCGACCACACCCTTCCACTGGATGTCCGGCACCGGATCGGTGACCCAGCGGATCAACCGGACCTTCTCCACGTCGGCGAGTACCAGGTGCGAGCGGCCCGGGCGCTGACGTCCGAGCGCGGCGAGGGCCGCGGTGTCCACCGATGCCGGTTCGGGCGCGAGGAATTCGGTGACGTCGTGCAACAGTCCGCGCCATCGCGCGAGACCGGTTCCCGAACCGTTGCGCAGCGCCATGTGGTAGCGGCGCGGGGTGCCGCCCACACAGGCGCTGACATCGCCTGCCCAGCGCATCCGTTCGCGCGGGCCGAGCGTCTGCAGGATCAATTCCATCGAACCGTCACACCGCCGCACGTGCCGGAACGCCTCGGGGACCGTCCAGTGCGATCTCGACTCCGGCAGATCCCACCCGAAAGGGTTGTGCACCAGGTGGATCGATCGATGTTGTGATGAATAATCGAATGCGACAACGGAATACGGAGCGGGGAGCTTCGAACCCGCTGCGGCACAGCGCACCTGCACCGCGTAGACACGTCCATCCGGCCCGAATACGGGTGAGGCGCACACCGTCTCGCCCTCCCGCGCCCCGCCCGGACGGCGCGGCGTCCACACCTCGACGGTCTCCCCGCGACGCCATACCGGTTCGATCATGCGCTGCGCCGCGGGCCGCAGCACCCGCGCCGCGGATCGCCAGCGCGTGAGACGCTCGTCGACCGCGAGCACGGTCCAGTCCTCGGCGTCCCCCAGTGTTTCGATCAGTACCCGGCCGCTGTCCACTCCGCCCCTCCTCCTCGGTGCCGGAAATCGACTCTGCCACATGCCTGACCGGCCTCCCCGACAGCGTCGGCGGTCCGCGATCCACCAGGCGCGGCGAGAGGTCAGCCGACGTCGCGGCGCAGCCAGGTGACCTCCGCGCCCTCACTGCCGCTGCGGAACGGTTCCAGATCGTCGTCCCAAGCGGTGCCGAGAGCCCGATCCATCTCGGCGGCGATCTCGGCGGAGTTGTACCGGCCTCGTTCGCGCGCCAGGCGCACGATCTCGCGCAACCGCATCTCCCCGACCATCACATCGCCGTTGGCGCTCATCGCGCCGCACCACAGGCCCAGGCCGGGGACGAAACTGTAGCGTTCGCCGTCGACACCCTCACTGGGATCCTCGGTGACTTCGAAACGCAGAACCGGCCAGGCCCGCAACGCATTGGCAATTTTCGATCCGGTGCCGACCGGGCCCGCCCACTCGGTGGTTGCGCGCAGTTGTCCCGAGGCGGCGGGTTGCGCCGTCCACCGCAATTGCGCGGGCGATTTCAGGGTCGAGGAGAGCGTCCATTCGATGTGCGGGCACAGCGCGGCCGGCGACGCGTGGATGTACACCACTCCAGACGTCGCGTCCGCGAACTGACTCGTTCCGCGCACCAGTGCACCTCCAGCCTCGACCTGGAACGTCTTCCCCAACGATCGGTCGAGCTGGCGTTGCCCGAGTGTACTGGAGTGTCCGGAGTTACGTGTGTTACTTCGCCGACGTGTCGCTATCGGCCGCGAACTCGGCGAGTACCGAGTCGCTCAGCGACGGCCAGGCCGCGCGAGCCCAGTCGCCGAAATTCTCGTCGCTCAGTGCCACACACGCCACTCCTAGTGCGGGATCCACCCACAGGAAGGTGCCGGATTGCCCGAAATGGCCGTAGGTGCGCGGTGAATTCGCACTTCCGGTCCAATGGGGAGTCTTGTGGTCGCGGATCTCGAATCCCAGACCCCAATCGTTGGGGCGCTGCGAACCGTAGCCGGGAAGTACTCCGTCGCATCCCGGAAATTGCACGGTGATGGCCTCACCGAGAGTTTCCGGAGACAGCAAACTCGGACTGAGCAACTCACCGGCAAAAATCAGTAGGTCGGCGGCCGTCGACCGGGCGCCGTGCCCCGCGGGGCCGTCCAGGACCGAGGATTTCATCCCGAGCGGCTCGAATACCGCCTCGTACAGATAATCCTCGAAGGCGATCCCGGTCTGGTCGGCCACGAAGCGCGCCAGCACCTCGAATCCGGAACTCGAGTAGATCCGCCGCGTCCCCGGCTCGGCCATGATCACCGTGGTGTCGAAGGCCAGCCCCGAGGTGTGCGCCAGCAGATGCCGCACCGTCGACCCCGGCGGCCCCGCCGGTTGGTCCAACTCGACCGCCCCCTCCTCCACCGCGACCAGAACCGCGTAGGCGACAAGCGGTTTCGTCACCGAGGCCAATGCGAACTCGCGATCGGCGTCCCCCTCGGTCGTCACCGCTCCCGCGGCGGTCGCCACCCCCGCGGCCGCATGCCGGACCGGCCATTCCCGAATCTGCTCCAACGCTCGCACGCTAGAGAGCTTAGAACTCCCACTTCTCCCGCCGCACCGCGACTCTCGCGCGCCGCGAAACCAGTTCCGGCGCTGAGACTTACCGGTCCAGGAAGCCGATGATCCGGGTGTGAAGCCATCCGGGGGGCCTCCCCGACGCGCCGCGCCCGGCGTCGATTCCGGTGTAGCGGGCATCGGCGATGGCCGCCGGCAGTCGCAGTTGTAGTTGCCGTCCGATCCGGATGACCCGGTCGTGGGCGAGGCACAGCGGTCAGGCGTGGATGTCGTGGAGATGGTGAACGAGGTCGTGCAGAAAATAGGTGGCGAGGGAGTCGACGGTGAAGCGGGAGCCGTTGCTGCGGCGGACAGCGCGGGCGCGGTCGGACTCGGGAACCGACGCGAAGGCTCGGGAGATGGTTTCGGCCGCTTCGGTCAGCTCGGCGGCCACCGTCGCGGGGGCCTGGGCGAGGTAGTCGTCGGCCTCGGCGGTGCGATCCTGATTCCAGTTCGCGAAGACGGGCAATCCCTCGGCGAAACCGGTCTCTGCCTCGAATGCGGCGACCGCGGGCGGGGCGGCGGGGTTGCCGAGGGCGATGTCCAGGCGATATCGGAACATTCGGCAGATATCGCGCACATGGGCGACGTATTCGATTGGAGCCCAAGTGGTTCCGTTGGGCCGCACGGCGAAATCCGGACGTTCGAGTGCGGCGGCGAAACGGGCGGCGGCGGCGCGCGTCAGGCCCGGCACCGCATCGTAAGCGGTGGCCGGGCCGTCGAATCCACATTCGGGGCAGGGCCTGTCCAATGTCCAGGTCCAGTCCTTGTCTTCGGCGGCAATCGGCATGCGCAGTAATTTATCGTGGCCGCAAATAATCGGCCACAAATAAAGCGCCAAAGCTCGTCGAGATACGGCCGCATCCGACGAGGCGGGCCACTCACTCCACCAGCTGATTCGCCTTCTCGAACAGTTCCAGGGTGATCGCGTGCAGGAAGTCGCCGACCTGCTTCGGAGCCTTGCCCGCGAAGGCGCGGGCATGCGTGCCTTCGAGCACGATGCCGAGTTTGAAGCAGGCCAGCACCGTGTACCAGGTGATATCGCTCAGGTCGCGGCTGGAGAACTTCCCGTAGTGCGCGATCATCTCCTCGGCGGTCGGCAGCCCGCCGAGCCGGCCGAGCGTGCCGAACAACCCCGCACCGGCGGTACCGGGCTCGGGGCGGGTCGCGATCTGCCACCCCAGATCCAGCAGTGGATCGCCGATGGTGGACATCTCCCAATCGACCAGCGCCGCCACCTGCGGGCCGTCGTAGCGGAACATGATGTTGGCCAGATGGCAGTCGCCGTGCAGAATTCCGGGCTCCCAATGCGCAGGCCGATGGCGCTCGAGCCAATCACCGACCCGGTCGACACCGCGAATCTCCGGCCCCGGATAGCCCTCGTTGGCGCGATAGGAGTCGAGTTCACCGAGCCAGCGCGGCACCTGACGCTGCAGGAAACCTTCCGGTTTGCCATAGCCCTCGAGACCCAGCTCCAGATAATCCAGCGCACCGAGCCGGGCGATCGCCTCCACTGCCGACAGACCCATCTGCCTGCGGATCTCCGCATCACCGGCGTGCAGTTCGGGCAGTTCGGTCTGCGGGTTGAAACCGATGATCGGCTCCATGAGATAGAACACCGCTCCCAGAACCGATTCGTCGGTGCATGCCGCGATCACCTCGGGCGCGCGCACCCCCGTTCCGGCCAGCGCCCCGAGCAGCCGCGCTTCCCGGCGGATCACCTCATTGCTCTTGGCGCGCAGGTGTTTCGGGCCGCGCCGCAGAACGTAATCGCGACCCGCACGGGTGAATCGCAGCATGATGTTCTGGGTGCCGCCGCCGAGCGCGGTCACGTCCTCGAACCGCCCGCCGGGCAGCCCCTGCTCTTCCATCCACTTTCCGACGACCGCGAAGTCGACGACAGCACGGTCCACATCGGCCGGTTGCACCACAGACATGTCCCACATTGTGCACCAGAGGCCACGCAGAACTGAAGGCAGACGCCCTCAATAGGCCATCCGAGACGCCCGCCCCCGCAGACTACGGTGAAACCCATGCGCACGACCCGCCCCGGGGTCCGACCGGGGCCCGCATCCGATGACACGTCCCGCTCGGCGACCGCCGCTCCGGAGTCGCACACCGAACCCACGACCGCGGCTCACGGCAGGACGCTACCCACCGAGCGCGCCGAGTCTCAGCGTGAATCGACGACCGGAGCTCGCGCACCGCACACCTCGGACTCCGCGCCCAGCCGCAGCGCGCGGACTCCGTACGAGCCCGATACACACGCGCAGCGGACGACGACCGAAGGCGCGGCGTCCAGCATCCTTTCCCCGAACAACGCGTCCAGCCACGGCACCCGGACGCCCCGCGAAGCCGATACAGACATGCGGCGGGCCAGGCCGGAGGAGCCGCCGATCACACTGACCGTGCTGTACGAGCGAATCGATCGGGCGCTGGATTCCGAGGCCGTATTCCTGGCGCTGTACCGGGACTCGGAGACGGCGTTCTGGCTGGACAGCACGCACGCCGAACCGGGGCTGGACCGGTTCTCCTATCTGGGTGATGCGGCCGGGCCACTGGCCGAGACGGTGCGATACCGGGTGGGTTCGGAGCGAGTCGACATCGATCGGCGGGCCGGCCGAAGTACCGCACCGGGCAGCGTATTCGACTACCTGACAACGCGATTGCGGCGGATCGAGATCGAATTCCCGGATGTGCCCTTCGATTTCGTCGGCGGATACGTCGGCTACCTCGGCTACGAGATGAAGGCCGACTGCGGCGCCGCCGCCCGGCATCGCGCGGACGCGCCCGATGCCCAGTGGATCTTCGCGGACCGGCTGATCGTGGTGGACCACGTCGCGGAACACACCTATCTGCTCGCCCTCGCCGACGCGGATTCCCTTGCGACAGCGACACATTGGCTGTCCTCGACGCGCGCGTCCGTGGCGGCGCTGCCCGACCGGTCCGCGCTGCCCCGGCTCGAGCTCGCGGCCGACGAGCGGGCCGTGGAATCCCGGCTCACGCGAGGCCGGCAACGCTATCTGGCCGATATCGCCGCGATCGACGCGCAACTGCGAGCGGGCGAGACGTACGAGGTCAATCTGACCGACAGCGCCTACGTCGACCAGGATTGCGACGGGTTGGCGGTGTATCGCGTACTGCGACGGTCGAATCCGGCGCCGTACTCGGCGTTCCTGCGATTCGGCGAACTCGAGATCGCCTGCTCCTCGCCGGAGCGATTCCTCGCAGTGGATCGCGCCCGCGGGGTGGAGACCAAGCCGATCAAGGGCACCGCACCCCGGGGGAACACTCCCGAACAGGACGAAACCCTGCGCCGCACACTGGAATCCGATCCCAAGACCCGCGCGGAGAACCTGATGATCGTCGATCTGCTGCGCAACGATCTGGGCCGGGTCTGCGAATTGGGCAGCGTGCGCGTCGCGGCGCTCATGCATACCGAGACCTACACCACGATGCATCAGCTGGTGACCACCATCCGCGGCCGCCTGCGCCCGGACGTGGACGCGGTCACCTGCCTGCGCGCCTGCTTTCCGGGCGGCTCGATGACGGGCGCGCCGAAACTACGCACCATGGACATCATCGACGATCTGGAAACCGAAGCGCGCGGCGTCTATTCGGGCACCATCGGCTTCCTGGGCCTGGGCGGCACGGCCGATCTGAATATCGTCATCCGCACCGCGGTCCGGCACGGCGGGCGCTGGCGGATCGGCGCGGGCGGCGCGATCGTGCTGGATTCCGATCCGGAGCAGGAATACCACGAGATGGTGCTCAAGGCGACCGCCGCACTGCGCGCGGTCAGCGCGGTCGCCCGCGACCCCGCCTGCGCGGATCGATCGGCTCCGACGGCGCGTTCTCACGTCCGGTGAGGCGTCCGATCATCGACACCCCCGGCAGCCGGGACAGCCGGTTGAAAACCTCCTCGCCCATCGACACCATCGCCTCGAGTCGCGGCAGCAGCCGGTCGTAGGCGGCGAACGCCGGATCGGCCAGCGCCAGGGTCCGGTCCAGACGATCGATGGTCCGGTTGAGCCGATCGATCGCCATCGAGAGGTTCTCGATCAGATCCGGCAGTTGCGCGGCGAGTTGCACCGAGGCCGGGGGCAGCCGGACCGCGGTATCGAACGCCTGTCCGGCGGTCGCCTGCGCGGCGTCCAGGGCCTGTCCGGCGGCCCGCTGCGCCGCCTCCGCCGCGGCCTGGGCGGCGGCGATCAGATCACTCGCGCCGGGCACGCGGGGCGTTCCGGGCTTGCGCGCGGACTCCTTCGGATCGCTCATGCCCCCATGGTGCCGCATCGGGCGCCTCTCGCCCGTGCACGACAGACCCTACGGTCTGTGTCGGTGTCGCCTGGCATAGTTCTCCGGACGATGACCTTCACCGAGAACGGCGCGACGCCGATACCGACTTCGCTGCTGAGCGTGGAACTTTCGTGGCGCTCGGCCCATGCGCTGGACGCGCACGCGCTGTTGCTCGGCGACGACGGCCTGGTCCGCTCCTCGCGCGATGCGGTGTTCTTCAACGCGCCCCGGCATCCGTCCCAGGCGGTGACGCTGGACCAACAACCCGAACCGCGCACGGCCCGGCTCTCGGTGTCGCTGCCCCGCACCGAGTCCACGGTGGAGCGCATCGTCGTGGGCGTCTCGTCGGCAGGCCCGCTGTACGAGCTGGCGGATCTGACGATCGCGGTTCGAGACGCCGCCGGGCTGGTGGCTCGCCGCGACGTCCCGGCGCCGCGGTCGAGCGAGGTGACAGCGATATCGCTCGCGGAATTCGCCCGAGACGAGCAGCACTGGCGCTTCGGACCCTTCGACCGGGAGCGAACCGAATTATCCCGGCTGTTCGAGGATTTCGGCATCGTGGTGGCGGCGGCGGGCCGTGACCGAGTATCACTGCGCCGAAATGGGTTCGATGGCTATGTCACCGAAAAGCCAA
This sequence comes from Nocardia vaccinii NBRC 15922, assembly GCF_001613305.1. GTDB lineage: Bacteria > Actinomycetota > Actinomycetes > Mycobacteriales > Mycobacteriaceae > Nocardia > Nocardia vaccinii. The sequence goes on along the minus strand of NZ_BDCC01000019.1, from coordinate 329,237 downwards.
CGGCCGCAACGCCGCCGGACCCCCGCCCGGACTGGCATCCGCAGGGCGCGACGCTGCGCTGGTGGGACGGCACGCGATGGTCCGATACGACCGTCCCCCTCCCCCCGGCCGACGCCCGCGTCTGCCCGCACTGCGGACGACGACGCGGTTGGCGCGTACTGGGCGCGCCCGCCCCGTGCCGTTCCTGCGCCGCCGAGATCGAGGAGTACCTCGACACCTGGCGGGCCCGCGCCTGGCGCGTCCTGACCGGGGACGGCCCGCGCGGCACGGCCTGGCAGGAGCTGTGGTCGGCACTGCGCTACCGGCGCATTCCCGAGGAGACCGGACGTGCGGCCCTGCGCGGCCCCGGTATGGCCTATGTCGAGCGGCTGGCCGCCTTCGCCGACGCGGAGATCACCGCGGCGGAGGTCGAGGAGTTCGACACCGCCCTGCGGGAACTGGGGCTGTCCGGTCCGCAGGTGGAGGAATTGCGGCGGCGGATGCACCGCGGCCGCACGCTGGCGCGGCTGCGTGCCGGGGAGTTGCCCGTCGTGCGCACGCGGGGGCTGCATCTGGATCCCGAGGAACGCGTGCACCTGGACATCGCCGCGACCCGCATCCGCCGGCTGTCCCGCGGCGAGCGGGCCACCGCGGGCCGATTGATCGGCACGAACAAGAAGCTGCGTTTCGTCGGGCCCGAGGCCGGTATCGAAATGCCTTGGTCCCGAATCGTTTCCGTAACCATCGCGGACGGTCTGGTCGTGCTGGCGGCGAGCTCGGCACGCGGCGGAGCCGAATTCGACGTCGAGGACCCGGATCTGGTGGCCGCCGTGCTGGAAGGCGCTCTGCGCGTGGCCAAACGGCTCACCCTGGCGCCGGGCCGCCGCGATACCCGCGCGATCCCGCCGGAGATCAAGGCACAGGTGTGGCATCGCGACGGCGGTGCGTGCATCGAATGCGGCGCGACCCACTATCTGGAGTTCGACCACGTCATCCCGCTCAGCCGCGGCGGGGCGACCAGTCCGGGGAATCTGCAGGTCCTGTGCCGGTCCTGTAATCGCGCCAAGGGCGCGCGCATCTGATCAGGGGCCGGCATGTGGGCCCGGTCCGGCGTCCGGCACCGGCGGGTGCAGGCCCAGCACTCCGGGCAGTGCCGAGAGCACGTCGGCAGTCTGATCGGCCGGGCTGCCGTCGGTCTGCGCGGAGATCGAGAAGCCGGGCCCGATGGACGCCGAACCCACCTGCTGCTGACCGATATCCGACCAGCCCCATTTATTTCCGATCACGCCGGGCAGCCGGGCGGTGCCCCAGTTCTGTGCGGTGCCGTCGGCGGCGACCGGACTCGCCGCGGCCATCCACCTCAGCACGGGTGAGATCGGATCGGTGGTCATCTTGCGGTCCAGGAACTTCGTGATGTCGGCCGTGCTGGTGTAGGACTCTCCCCAGCTCGGACCCGAATGAGTGGCGGGCAGGCCGTATTCGGCGGCCTCGGCGTCGATGGCATTCGGATATTTCGCCGCGATGGCATCCGCCGCCGAATCATCGGAGTAGCGGATCATTCGCTCAGCGAGCTGACGGTCCTGTCCGGACCGGTCGCCGTGTCGCAGTGCGTAATCCACCATGTAGAGCTTCACCAGCGACAGCCCCGGGCGCGACTCGGTGGCGTTGGCAGTCCCCCACTGCAGGTTCAGGAAGTCCACGCGCAGAGATATCGACGTCCGTCCCGGAACAGTCGGGATATTCATACTGGTCGGAGTGGGGATCGGCGGCACGGGATCTGCCGCCGCCCGCGCTGCGAACAAGCACAGACCGATCGCGAACATTCCTGCCACTACCGTCCGGCAGCGCATGGCCGACCTCCTCGATTCACACTTCTGGTTCCGGTCGGAAATATTCAGCGCCCGGACGTTGCGGATGCGAAACGTTAGCCAGCGTAGCGCGATCGAGCGACGCTCGGCGTCGACACGAGGCGAACGCGCCCGGCGGCTCGGCCGAACGCGCTGATTATCACGGGTTTTCGTAATTCATTGGCATCCTCGGTCCGCCGGGCGTGTCCGGGCCGCGAGGCCGCATCGTGCCGCGCGTGTCGCAATCCCGGAAGCGGGCAAACCGGTCTCTTCGGGACGAAGGCGGAGTTACCCTGACAGAAGCGTTGCGCCCGAGGCGTTCGCGCCGGACGCGACGTCAGGCGAGCCACTCTCCTCGAGGATCAACCATGAGCGTCAAAGACGACCGCACGGTGCAACCCACTCCCGCCATAGCCGATCCGGCCCCGCTGGGTCTGGGGGCATTCGCACTCACCACATTCCTGTTATCGGCGGTCAACGCCGGTTGGGCGACCGCATCCACCGGCGATGCCTGGGTCGGCTACGCCTTCGCCTACGGCGGGTTGTGCCAACTCCTGGCCGGGATGTGGGAATTCCGCAACCGCAACGTCTTCGGGGCGACGGCGTTCTCCACCTACGGCGGATTCTGGATCGGCCTCGGACTGTGGTCGCAGCTGGTGGCCCCGCACGCCACGGGCGCGGGCGCCGCGCACGATCTGGGCTGGATCCTGCTGGCGTTCGCCATCTTCAACACGTACATGCTGATCATGTCCGCTCAGGTGAGCCGGGCGGTATTCGCCGTCTTCCTCACCCTGGAAATCACCGAGATCGTCTTGTTCGCAGGTAATTTCGCGGTCAGCGAGGCGACGGTGAAGGTCGGCGGCTATATCGGCGTGATCACCGCGCTGTGCGCCTGGTACGCCTCGGCGGCGGGCGTGGCCACCGGCATCGGCGGCAAACTCCGACTCCCGGTAGGTGCGCCGCTGGTCGCGTGACTCCCTGCCGGTGGGCCCGAGGCCCAGCGTCACGCGATCGGCGACCGAAACCAGGCCGGGCCCGGCACGTACCGGGCCCGGCCTGTCGCATACCGGGGACTCCTCAGCCCCGGTGACCGGAAGTCACTGGCCTCCAGCCAGATCGGCGGAAAGGTCCGCCACCTCGACACCCTCGGGGATCTGCACCTCCTCGATGAGTTCCGGGCGGTCGTCGAATTCCAGGCGCAATGCGCGGCACATGGTCGCGTGCATGTCGTACAGCGCGGTGATGTAGGTCAGCTGCAGGATCTCCGGATCGCTGAGATTGGCCTTCAGTACCGCGAACACCTCGTCCGGAACCCGCCCGCCGTCGTAGACCAGCCCGTCGGTGTAGGCGAGCACGGCGCGCTCGAGTGCGGAGAAGCAGTCGGCGACCTGCCAGTGCGGGATCGCGGCGATCTTCTCCTCGGCGACGCCCAGCGAACGCATCTGCTTGCAGTGCTGGGAGAATACGAACTGGCTGCCGCGGGCATATCCGGCCCGGCTCTGTCCGAGTTCGCGCAGTTTCGGATCCAGCGTCGCATTGCGGTAGACGGCGAAACCCCTTACCGCATGGCGGAATACGTCCGGAGACTGGGCGAACACGGTCCACCAATCGCCGGGAGTGGCGTGAATGGTGCCGTGGTCGACGGCCGGGTCCTTGTCGGGCCCGAACAGCCGGTCGTAGTAGAACAGAATCCGTTCGTCGGTGACTTCGGCGCGCGGCACTTCGCGAAGACGCGGCATGGTTCGTAATCCTTGAGGTTGTAGGTGTCCGGGTGGTGGAAATTCGGCTGATGCGGGAGGGTCAGAGTCCGGCGGACACGTGCCGGTCGGCGGCGGTCTTCGGCTCGTGTGAGACATCCGCCTCAGTGAAAGTACGTGTCCAGCAGGCGAATTCGAGCAGCACTCCGTCGGGGTCCTGGAAATAGAACGACCGCACGAAGGTGCCCTCGTGCACCTCGCGGGAAACGCCCCGGGGGCTGTCGTCGTGGTTGAGGATCCGGCTGACCTTGATACCCTCGGCCGCGACGCGCTCGTAGTACTCGTCGAACAACTCCGGCGGCACCGCGAATGCGACGTGATTCATCGATCCGACCCCGCTGAGCAGCTCGCCCTCATCGGGCAGGCCCTTCGGCGCGGCGAGCCCCGGGCTGGCGTCTGGAGCGTCGGCGAGCCAGAAGAAGGCGAGGCTGTTCCCTCCACCGCAGTCGAAGAAGAAATGCTGGCCCAGGTTCCCGGGCAGTTCGATAGTCTTGATCAACGGCATACCGAGTGTCCCCGAATAGAAATCAATGGTTCGCCGCATATCGGAGCACACCAGTGCGAGGTGATTGATCCCGCCTAGCTGATATTTCGGATTGGAGGGGCTCATGGCATTCCTTCCTGCTGTGAGGGTTCGACGTCCGGAACCGATCCGCGGGTCGCGACCACGAACTCGGACGGTTTCGCCGCGCACAAAATGACTTGACAGTCATGTCATGTTGTTGGATAGTGTGGTCCGTGGCGAAGTCATCTGTCAATAGCCCCGCCGCCGCGGCCGATACCTTGACGCCGCGGGGCCGCAAGACGCGTGAGGCGTTGCTCGATGCCGCCCGGACGGTCTTCGAATCCGTCGGCTTCCTGGACACCCGGGTCGAGCAGATATCGCAGGAGGCGAACGTCTCCTACGGCACCTTCTATCGCTACTTCGAGTCGAAGGAACACGTCTTCGGCGAGCTGAGCACCCGGTTGTTCGAGGATATGCACCGCCGCGAGCCGACCGCGGCGAACCTGTCCCCCGCGGCGAAACTCATCGCGGCGAACCGTTCCTACTACCGGGCGTATCGGCGCAACGCCCGGATGATGGCGATCGTCGAACAGGTCGCCACGTTCAACGAGGAGTTCCGGCAGCTGCGGCACGAACACCGCCGCGGGCTCATCGAACGCACCTCCAAAGCCATCGCACGCTGGCAGGATGAGGGGCTGGTCCGTCCGAAGCTCGATCCCGAGCTGGCGGCGCGCGTCATGGCCGCGATGGTGGAGCACACGATCTACCTGTGGCTGATCCAGGGCGAGGACGCCGACGAAGACGCCCTGCTGGACACGCTCGACCGGATGTCCGTCGGCGCACTCGGGCTCGATCCGGACGAGCAATGACACATCGGCGCCGAGCCAGGAGGCACCCATGACATCAGCTCTCGCCCCCACGGGCGACACGAGCACCACCCCCGGCCCGCTGGACGGGTTCCGCGTTCTGGAACTCGGCACGCTCATCGCCGGGCCCTACTGCGGTCGCCTGCTCGGAGATATGGGCGCCGACGTGATCAAGATCGAGGCGCCGGATCGCCCCGACCCACTGCGTGACTGGGGTCAGGCCCAGGGCGGTCACCAGTACTTCTGGGCCGTGCACGCGCGCAACAAGCGGTGCATGAGCCTGGATCTGCGCACCGAGGCGGGGCGGAAGATCTTCCTGGATCTCGCGGCCACCGCGGACGTCGTGGTGGAGAGTTTCCGGCCCGGCACGCTGGAACGCTGGGGCATCGGATACGACGAACTCTCCGCCCGCAATCCACGGCTGGTGCTGGCGCGAGTGTCCGGATACGGGCAGACCGGGCCGTACGCCGCGCGGCCGGGGTACGCCTCGGTCGCCGAGGGCATCAGCGGTCTGCGCCATCTGAACGGATTTCCCGGTCAGGCGCCGCCGCGCATGGCGCTGTCCATCGGTGACAGCCTGGCCGGCCTGTTCGCCTTCCAGGGCGTGCTGGCCGCGCTGCTGGCGCGCGAGCGGACCGGGCGCGGGCAGATCGTCGACGCCGCCCTCACCGAGGCATCGCTGGCCATTCAGGAGTCCACCGTCCCCGACTACCACAAGACCGGCCATGTGCGGCAGCCCTCGGGCACCCGGCTGGACCGGGTGGCGCCGTCGAATCTGTATCTGTCCAAGGACGGTCTGTGGGTGATCATCGCGGCCAACCAGGACACGGTGTTCCGTCGCTTGACCGAGGCCATGGGACGTCCCGGACTCGCCGACGATCCCCGCTACGTCAACCACAGCTCGCGCGGTGAGCATCAGGACGAACTCGATGAGCTGATCGCCGCCTGGGCAGCGGATTTCAGCGCCACCGACCTGATCGAGAAACTGGCCGCACACGGTGTCGTCGCGGGGCCGGTGAATACCGTCGCCGAGGTCATGGCCGATCCGCAGTTCCTCGCCCGCGGCATCTTCGTCGATCACGTCGACCCCTCGCTGACCAGCCAGGACACCGGATTCGATCCGGTTCCCGCCAAGGGTGTCGGGGTGGTGCCCCGGCTGAGCGAGACCTCCGGCGGGGTGCGCTGGGGCGGTGCGAGCCGTCCGGGGACGCATACCGACGAGGTGCTGAGCGAGGTGCTCGGTTATGACGACGAGCGCCTCTCCCAGCTGCGCGAACAGGGCACGATCGCATGAACGCCGTCGATATCCGCGAGGTCGGGCCCCGCGACGGGCTACAGATAGAGGAGCCTATTCCGACCGAGGCCAAACTCGAGTTCATCGATGCGCTGGTGGCCACGGGAGTGCGCCGGATCGAGGTGACCTCCTTCGTCTCCCCGCGCGCCGTTCCATCCTTGGCCGACGCGGAAGCCGTTGCGGCCCAGCTACATCGGTGGCCCGGCGTGCAATTCTCCGCCCTGGTCGCGAGCCTCGGCGGTGCGCGGCGGGCCCTGGCCGCGGGGATCACGCGGGTCGAATACGTGGTATCGGCCTCGGACGGGCACAGCCGGGCGAACGTCGGGCGCGACAGCGCCGCGTCGGTCGCGCTCATCGAGCCGATCGCCGAGTTGGTGCACGAGGCGGGCGGATACCTCGAGGTGATCATCGCCATCGCGTTCGACTGCCCGTTCGACGGGCCGACTCCGCCGGAGCGGGTGGCCGAGATCGCCCGGAGCGCAATGGCTTCGGGAGCCGATGCCTTGGCCGTCGCCGATACGATCGGCACCGCCTCACCGATCCGGATGATCGATGTCCTCGGCCGGGTCCGGGCGGCGGCGCCGACGACCGTTCCGGGCGTCCACCTGCACAACACCCGAGGCCAGGGCCTGGCCAACGCCTGGGCCGCCTACGGTGAGGGTGTTCGTCAATTCGATTCCGCTGCAGGCGGTCTCGGCGGTTGCCCGTTCGCGCCGGGCGCCAGCGGCAATATCGCCACCGAGGAGCTGGCCTACATGTTCGAGGACGGCGGGATCGCCACCGGCATCGATATCGACCGAGCCCTGGACGCGGCCCGGCTGATCTCGGATCTGCTGGGCAAACCCGTCGCCAGCAATCTGCTCGCCGCGGGCGGCCGGTCGGTACCGACCCGGTGATCCCACGACGAGAAGCGAATTATCCACCCCGGGAAGAGGTCCCAAACCGTGAATGAACTGGCCGATCGCTTCTTCGCCGCTGTCAGCAGTGGCGATGCGGCGGCGCTCACCGATCTGTACGCACCCGATGCACGCATCTGGCACAACGAGAAGAACACGGAGGAGACCGTCGGAGAGAACCTGCGGGTGCTGCGCTGGCTGGCGCGAACGGTGGAAAACCTTCGCTACGAGGACATCCGGCGTTATCCGCTGCCCGAGGGGTTCGCCCAGCAGCACGTCCTGCGCGGTAACCTGCCCGGACACGGCCCGCTGGAGATCCCGGCCGGAATGTTCGTGCAGGTGCGGGACGGCCGGATCACGCGCATCGACGAATACGTGGACTCCGCCGCGATCCAGCCGCTCTACGCGGTATCCGCCTCGACCCGGGAGCAGTGATGACGACCATGGACCGGCCCGAGGGCCGTATCGCCGAATTGGCCTCGCGGATGCGGGAATTCATCGACAGTGAGGTCATTCCGCAGGAGCCGGTGCTGATCCGGGACGACGCGGCCGCGGCCGCGGAACTCGACCGGCTGCGCGGCCGGGCCAAGGAACTGGATCTGTGGGCGCTCGGACATCCGGCCGATATCGGCGGCGGCGGAGTGCCTTTCCTGGATTTCGTCTATCTCAACGAGATCATCGGCCGATCGGAATTCGGTCAGCTGGCGGTCGGTTCGGTCTCCATGCAGGACACCCTGATGCTGCACCGGCACGGCACCGAGGAGCAGCGCCGACGCTGGATTCCGCCCATGGTGGCCGGTGCTGTGCTGCCCTCGGTCGGGCTGACCGAGCCCGAGGTCGCCGGGTCCGATCCGACTCTCATCGCCACCCGCGCCGAACTCGACGGCGACACCTGGGTCATCAACGGGCACAAGTGGTTCACCACCGGCGCGGCGCAGGCGGGCTACTGCACGGTATTCGCCAATACCGAATCCGACTCCGTGCCGAGACATTCCCGGATCAGCGCGATCATCGTGCCGACCGACACCCCGGGCTTCGAGATCGTCCGGGCCATCCCGACCATGGGGCACGACCCCAGCGACCACTACGAGGTCCGGCTCACCGACGTCCGGGTCCCGGCCGAGAGTCTGCTGGGCGAGCGCGGCAAGGGTTTCGCGGTGGCGCAGGATCGGCTCGGGCCCGGCCGCATCTTCCACTGCATGCGCTGGCTCGGCCAGGCTCAGCGCGCATACGAGCTGATGTGCGAGCGCGCCAACACCCGGTACGCGCACGGTTCCCTGCTCGCCGAGAAGGGTGAGATCCACCGATACATCGCCGAATCGGCCGCCGAGATCCACGCCGCCCGGCTGATGACGCTCGACGCGGCCCGCGCGATGGACGCCGGGGAGGACTACCGGGTGCGAGTCGGACTGATCAAGTTCTGGGGGGCGCGCATGCTGCACAACGTGATCGATCGCGCCATCCAGGTGCACGGCGCGCTCGGCCTGACGGCCGACACCCCGCTCGAACGCATGTATCGGCAGGCCCGTTACGCGCGCGTCTACGACGGCCCGGACGAGGTGCACCGCATGTCCACCGCGCGCCGACTGCTGCGTTCCCCCGAGGCAGCGCCGTGGCTGTGACGCCGGATACCCCTGTGCCGGAAGCGATCACGCTTGCCGAGGGCGTCGGCGAGGTGTTGCGCGCGGCTACCGGACGCAGGATCGGCGAGGTATCTCTGCGCCAATTCACCGGCGGCGCGAGTAAACAGGTCTACGCCGTCGCCGCCCGCGACGATGCGGAGGAGACCGTGCGCGCGGTCCTGCGCCGCGATCCTCCCGGGCACGGCGACGCCGCCCGGATGCGCGCCGAGGCGGCCTGCCTGCGGGCGGCCGCTTCGGCCGGGGTGCCGGTGCCCACCGTACTCGCCGCCGCGGACACCGCTCCCGGAATCGATGCACCGTATCTGCTGATGGAGATGGTCGAGGGCGAGTCGATTCCGCGTAAGCTGCACCGCGATCCGGAGTTCGCACCGGTGCGCGATCGGCTCGCCGCGGACCTCGGCCGCGTCCTGGGCCTGATCCATCGCACCCCGCTGGACACCCTCGACCTGCTCGACGACGAGGACTCGCTGGACACGATCGAGCAGATCTACCGAGATCTGGACGATCCGCGACCGGCGGTGGAGATGGGCCTGCGCTGGCTGCGCGAACATCGCCCGCCGCCCCGCCGGAAGACTTTGGTGCACGGCGATTTCCGGATCGGCAACTTTCTCATCACCGCGGACGGCGTGCGCGCGGTGCTGGATTGGGAGCTCGCCCATCGCGGCGATCCGATCGAGGATCTGGGCTGGCTGTGCGTGCGCGCCTGGCGTTTCGGCGCATCGGCCCCGGTCGGCGGACTCGGAACCCGCGAGCAACTCCTGGACGGCTACGCCCAGGCCACCGGAATCCGGCCTGCACCAGAGGAATTGCACTGGTGGGAGACGTTCGGCACGCTGAAGTGGCTGGTGCTCAGCAGATTCCAGGCGCAGCGTCACCTGGGCGGCGAGGAGCGCTCGGTGGAACTGGCCGCGATCGGGCGGCGCGTCTGCGAATCGGAGTACGATCTGCTGGCCGTACTGGATCTGCTCGACGAATCCGTCAGCGCCCCAACGTCACCCGAACCGGCGTTCACGGTGCACGATCGTCCCCACCTCACCGAAATCATCGATCTGGTCGCCGAGACGCTCACCGAGGAGATCGCACCCACGCTGACCGCCGAACAACAGCGCCAGCGATTCCTGATGCGAATCTGCGTCAACCTGCTCGGCACCGCCGCCCGCGAACTCCGGGCCGGGCCCGCGGCCACCGCCGAGGTCGCGGAGCTGCTCGGCGAGCTGGGCTGCGACTCGGAGGCGGAACTCGCCGCACGATTGCGCGCAGGGTCACTGTCCTACTCCGACAAGAAGGTTCGCCGTGCGGTCTCGCTCGCCGTCCTGTCCCGCCTGCGGGTCGCCAATCCGCGTTACCGGGGATAGCGCTCACGATCGGACCTGAGCTATGTCGCGGACAGCGCCCGATTGGGACCCGGGCGCTGTTCGCACTCGGCCGCTAAGCGCTCAGCCGAGCCGGTAACGACCTGTGGCCGTTCATGACGAAGGTCTGCATCGGCCGCAGTTCGCTCGCCGCAGTGGCCAATCGCAGATCCGGGAAGCGGGACAGTAACGCGGGCACGGCGATTCGCGCTTCGAGGCGGGCCAGCGGTGCACCCAGGCAGTGGTGCACGCCGTAACCGAACGCCAAGTGGCCCTTGCTGTCCGTCTCGCGATCCCACGACGGATCGAACTCGTCGGCGTTGCGGCCGAACGCGTTCGGGTCGCGGTTGGCCCCCGCGAACGATGCCAGGATCGCCTCGCCCGCGGGAATCCGGACACCATCGCCCAGATCGATGTCCGCCCGCGTGTACCGGAACGGCATATTCGCGATCGGCGACTGCCAGCGCAGACTCTCCTCGATCACGTCCTCCCATTCGATCTCCCCGGCGACGGCCTCGGCGCGGGCCCGCGGATGGGTCAGCAGCGCGACGATCGTCTGATCGATCAGATTCACCGTCGTCTCGTGCCCCGCGCTGATGATCAACGTCAGGGTGTCCAGCAGTTCCTGATCGGTCAGCAGCGGACCGGTGGCCTCGTCCGGACCGGTGATCAGGGTGCTGGTCAGATCATCGCCCAGATGTTCGCGCTTGTAGGCGATCAACTGGGCGACCAGATCCAGCAGCGCCGTGAAGTCCCGCTGCACCTGCTCCGGTGCGGCGGAGGTGTCCAACGAGCCGTCCGCATGCTCGCACAGCGGAGTCGCGATCTCCGACGGCACTCCCATCAGCTCGGTGATCACCTTGATCGGCAACGGACGCGCGAAATCCGCGCGCAGATCCGCGATATCGCCCGCCGGGATGTCCGCGAGCGCGTCCAGCAGATCGGTGACGATCGCCGCTATCCTGGGCTGCAGATCCTGTACCCGGCGCGGGCCGAACGCGGGACCCACCGCCTTGCGCAGACGTGCGTGCTCGGCGCCCGAACTCCTGAGCATGTTGCGCAGGCCGATCCACGGATTCATCACCCAGTCGTGTGGAATCCGGCCCTCCCGCAACGTCTTCCAGTCCTGTGGTTCCTTGGAGACCTGCGGATCGGTCATCAGCCGCCGCAGCGCGGCGTAATCGGTGACCATCCACACCACCACCCCGCCGGGTAGTTCCACCCGGGCTGCCGGGCCCAGGTCTCGTATACGGGCAATTTCGCCGTGGATATCGGTAGCGACCGGATCCAGCACAATGGGTTGATTGTCCGTCACGGGAACTCCTTACAGGCGGGCGGACGGTTCGAACCTCGACGACGTGGCGATCATCATCGGCGCCGTGGCCGGGAACTCCACCGGCAGCGAAACCAGTGCGCGATGGAAAGGTCCCGGACGCCAGGATAATTCGCTGACCGGGACCGCGAGCGTCATATCCGGCAGTGCATCGATCAGCAGATCGATCGCATCGTGGGCGATCGTCCTGGCCATCGCCTGCGCCGGACACGCGTGCGGCCCCGCGCCCCAGGCCAGATGCGACCGGTTGCCGGTACGGTCGCCCCCGGCGATGCGCGGATCGTTGTTGCAGGCCGCCAGGCCGATGAGCACCGGTTGGTCCGCAGGCAGCCACACCTCGTCGACGAGGATCGGCTGACGCGGATACATGACCGAGAAGTTCGTCAGCGGTGGGTCTTTGAACAACACCTCGTCGAGCGCGTCCGCGGTGGAGAGCGTTCCGCTGATCAGACCACTGCCGAATCGATCGTCGGTGAGCATCAGCAGCACCGTGTGCAGGATCAGGTTGGCCAGCGGCTCGGTTCCCATGGAGAACAGCAGCGCGGCCTGGTTGATCACCTCCATATCGTCGAGCTTGCCGGGGTCGGTGATCAGCGCCGAGGTGAGATCGTTGCCAGGTCTGGCCCGCTTGTCGGTCACGACCCCGGCCAGCGCCCCGATGAACATCTCCTGTCCGGCCTGGGCGTTGACGGTGTCCAGCATCGCCGCCATTCCGGTCCACGCCTGCCGGGCCGCATCGGTCGGGAATCCCATCAGATTCGCCAGCACCTGGAAGGTCAGCGGGGCCGCGTACCCGCTGAGCAGATCGCAGGAGCCGTCACCGCAGAACCCGTTGATCAGCTGTTCGGCGGCCTGTCCGACCAGATCGTGCAACCGGTTCAGATCGGTCTCACGCAGGGCCCCGAAGCTGCTGCGGAACCGCTGATGCGCCTCACCCGTGGTGCGCAACGCGTTGGCGCGGGCCTCGAGAAACGGCCGGACCGGACAACTCTCGGGGACGGACCGCTGCCAGCGACTCGGATCGGTGGGGAAATGCTCGGGATCGCGCATGATCTGCAACGCGGTCGCGTAATCCAGGACCAATGTGGCCGGTACGCCGGGCGCCAGCTCCACCGGCGCGATCGCACCGAACCGCTCGCGCATCTCGTCGTACGCGCGGTGCGGATCGGCCGCGAACTCCGGGTCGTACAACCGCACCCGGTCCTGTCCCGAAGTGGTCGGCGACGAGTCGTACCTCACCGTAAACCCCTGTGGCGGCATGTTCACCCGGCCACCACCCGGGCCCCCGAACCCCTTCCATCCCTGCCGATCCTGTAGTCCGCACGTCGGCCATGCACGCCGTGATCCTCTTTTCTCGGTCGTACTTCATGGAACAACTCGGCACGTGCCCGCGCCGGACGGTTCGAGCATCTCGGCGGGAGATGGATCGAATTCCGTTGCGGCAGACGCTACATCAGCGGGGTTGAAGACGCGCGAGATGATAGCCGATCAGCACCACGGCGGTACCGCAGACGGCCGATGCCCGCCCCCAGCGGGATCGGGCATCGGCCGATCACATCGGATCAGGAAAACTGCTGGCGCAGCTCCCTTTTGAGAATCTTGCCGGTCACATTCCTCGGCAGCGCCGACACGAATTCCACCCGGCGCGGCACTTGGAATCCGCCCAGATGCTCACGGCATCCGGTGATGATCTCCTCGGCCGTGGCGGTGGCGTCCTCGCGCAAGACGACCACCGCGCACACCACCTCGCCCCAGGTGTCGTCGCGCACGCCGATCGCGGCGGCCTCCGCGACGCCGGGCTGGCGATAGAGGGCCTGCTCGACGGTCAGCGAGGCGACGTTCTCGCCGCCGCTGATGATCAGGTCCTTCTTCCGGTCGACGATATAGACGAAGCCCTCCTCGTCCTGGCGGACCAGATCTCCGGTGTGGAACCAGCCATCGGTGAACGAGTCGGCGGTGGCCTGTGGATCCTTCCAGTAACCGGTCATCACCTGATCGCCACGCACGATCATCTCCCCGACCTGCCCGGCCGGCACGTCGGCGAATTCGTCGTCCACGATGCGAATATCGGCCAGCCGCATGGGTTTTCCGGCCGAGGCGAGTAGTCCGGTCGCACCGTTCGCCGCGCGGCGATGCGCTTGCTCGTCCAGATGCAGGACGTTACCGGCGAGTTCGGTCATGCCCATGCCCTGATAGAAATCGCATCCGAACCGCTCCAGTCCGGCACGCAGCACGGCGGCGGGGATGGCCGAGGAGCCGTAGCCCACCGCTTGCAGCGTATCGAGCGAATGCCTGTCCAGCTCCGGATCCTGTAGCAGGAAATTGATCATCGTCGGCGCCAAACCCGTTTGGGTGACCTGCCATTCGTCCACCAGACGCAGGAATGTCGCGTTGTCGTAGGACCGCAGAATTCCGACCGTGCAGCCGAGCAGATGGTTGATCATCACCACATACCCGCCGATATGACACAGCGGGAAGCAGAACAGGAATACCGTCTCCTCGGGCACCTCCCACTGCAACGCCGACGAGGTCACGCCCGCGAGCAGATTCCGGTGCGAGATCATCACCCCCTTCGGCGCACCGGTGGTTCCGCTGGTGTACACCAGCCAGCCCGGATCGTCGGGGTCCGGAGTGTGCTCGGGCACGTCCGCCGAAGCGCCGGAGTGGAATTCGTCCCAGTCGATCGCTCCGGGAGCCGTTCCGATCGACACCACCGTGGTCACCGACGGGATGCGATCGCGGATGCGCTCCACCACCTCGGCGAATTCCGGCGCGATGATCAGCACTCGCGCCTCGGAATGCTCCAGCAGAGCGACGATCTGATCCGGGTGCAGCCGGACGTTGAGAATCGTCAGCGCCATACCCGCCATCGGAACGCCGTAATAGCAGTCCATGTACTGCGTGCAATTCGAGGACAGGATCGCGACCCTGTCCCCCTGCGTGGTGACCCCGAGCAGCGCATTCGCCAAGCGGCGGCAGCGATCTCGCAACTGCCCGTAGGTGATCTGTTCCTGTTCGAACCGCAGCGCGATCCGCTCCGGGTGTTTGCGCGCACCGTATTCGACGATGTCACCGATCAACATCTGTTCTGCTCCTTGCCGATTCGCATCCGCCGCACCGTCACCGGATCGCCATCGGGTTGATCGGTGAGCCGACACCGCGGGTGAACGACAGCGGCGGCCCGGCGTAGAAGAAGTCCCATCGGCCGTCGGCGGCACAGGCTTGCGCGAGGTCTTCGAAATCCAGCATTTCCGCGAGCGTCACACCCATATCGCGGATGAGCACCATATGCAGTTCGAATGCGGTGCCCGGATGTTCGCCCGGCATCACCTCCACGGCCCAGTTGTCCGAGCCGACGACGGCGATATCCCTCTCCCGCAACCATTTCGCGCAGGCCAGACTCAGTCCGGGCTCACCGGCCATGAAGCCGGCGGCATCGCGCTCGGTCAGGAATTTCCTGCGCCACCCGGTCCGGAACAACAGAATGTCGCCCGCGCCGATCTGCACGCCCTGCGCGGCGGCGACCTCGTCGAGTTCCTCGGGCCCGATCGCGGTCCCGGCCTCGAGCCAGTCCACTCCGCGCGCCCGCGCGATATCCAGCAGCACGCCGCGTCCGGCGATGCCGCCGGCCTGGGTGTGGATGCCGCACTTGTCCGCGCCCTTGACCGTCACCCCGTCACCCGGGTGCCCGTTGTAGAGCTGATCGTCGTAGTGCACGTGTGCCAGCGAATCGTATTGCGACCCGGCCTGCAGCGGCATGAAGACGAAGTCGTCGGCCCATTTGAAACCGCCCGGCAGCACCTGTTCCTGCCCGTTCTCCGACATCAACCGGATCGGATTGATCCGCAATCCCCCCGGCTGCGGCCCGTCCCCGTCGAGCGGAATTCCCAGCGTGAACACCTCGCCGGTGCGGACCAGCCCGGCCGCGGCCAACACCCGCTCGGCCGTCAGCAGATTCGTGGTCCCCCGCTCGTCATCGCTCCCCCACCGCCCCCAATTGCTGACCTCCCGGCCCAACGCGCGCATATCGGGAACTTCAGGCACCGCAGCCTCCTAGCTGGATCATTCATGACGTGACAGTCATGTCAACTTTCTCGCCCAGTGTGATCGACCGCACTACCGGTGTCAATAGCGCATCGCCGGGAGGGTTCAGGGATGGGCCCAGCGGGTGATCCCGGCAAATGGTCATCGACAGTGCAGTGCGGTCCGTACCGTCGATGGGGTGCACGATCGCGCGAAGTGGGATCGAGGTCACCGCAATGACCAAGCGCACCAATGCATCCGCCGCGACAATCGCCTACCTCGCGGCCGTTGAGCAACTGATCATCGCGATGCCCGATGGCAAGCTGTTCATCAGCGCGGACATCCTGAACATGATGCGCGCCAACGGGTCTCCCGAACTCCGCGAACGCCGGAACGTCGGTCCGACGCTGTTGCGTCCGCGCCGACGAGGTCACCCGCGATCTCGCCATCCCCGTCAGTCGCGACGATCACCCAGTCCTCTCGCGCAGCGCATCGAATGCTGCGGCTGAGCACCTTGCCGCCAACCGGGTCCGGTGCTCCGCTCGCGTGTCGGAGACCGCCACACTCGTCGAACAGGCTGGTCGGGCCGGGTGCGGCCTACTATCGTAGGAAATCAGCACCGACACCTTCCGGGAAAGGACCGTCATGAGCAGTCCAGTGGTGCATTGGGAGATCGGGGGGCCGGACGCGCCCGCCCTACGCAAGTTCTACGGCACGGTATTCGGGTGGCAGATGGCGGAGGCCGAGCCCGGCTACACCTTGGTCGAAGCATCCGACGGGGGCCTGGCAGGCGGCATCATGCAGACCAGCGAGGGCACGCCGGCCTATGTGACGATCTACATTCGCGTCGCCGACCTGGAGGCCACGCTCGCTCAGATCCAGCAGTTGGGTGGGACCGTCGTGGTGCCGCCTACGGCAATCAGCGATGCAATGTCGTTCGCGCTGTTCACCGACCCCGGCGGTGCGGTGGTCGGCATCCTGCAGAGCTCCGAGCAGTGACTGCGGCCGATGTGCGCTCACTGGATCGTCTCAGCTCCAGCATCCAGCGTTTCTGCTGATGAGAAGCTGTTTGTGGGGCGGGTGGGGCTCGAACCCACGACCAGCGGATTATGAGTCCGCGGCTCTAACCGACTGAGCTACCGCCCCCGACCGCGTGGTGTGCGCGGGTTGGGGCGATGGTACCGGGTTCGGGGGGCGTTCGCCTATTCGGATCGCCGTGGTCGGCGTTTTCCGGGACACCGAGTAGCAGATAGTGTGGCCGGTGAAGGGGACGGACGGGAGGATCGGCGTGGCGGGTCTGTTCGTGAACGTGTTGCGGGCGCATCAGTGGATCTACGAGCACAGCGGCGGGCTGGTGGGGCACCGGCTGCTGGCGGGCAATCCGACGTTGTTGCTGCGGACTGTCGGGCGGAAGTCGGGGCAGGCGCGGACCAGTGCGCTGACCTATGCGCGCGATGGGCGGGACTATCTGGTCACCGCCTCCAACGGCGGATCGCCGCGACCGCCGGGGTGGCTGGCGAATCTCAAAGCCGCGCCGGACTGCGAGATCCAGGTCGGGCGGCGGAAAATCGCGGTCAGCGCACGGGCGACGTATCCGGACGATGCGGACTACGCGCGCCGCTGGGGACTGGTCGACAAGGTGAATCAGGGGCGGTACACGCAGTACCAGAAGCAGACCCGCCGACCGATCGCGGTGGTCGTGCTCAGTCCGCGCTGACCGGGAACCGCCCCCGAAGCCACTTTCAGACCGTCAGGATCGTGCGTCCCACCGCCGCACGGGATTCGATTGCGGCATGCGCCGCTGCCGCATCGGCAAGCGGAAAGGTTTGCCCGACAACAACTTCCAGATTTTCCGCCGCAGCCTCGGCCAGGGCGCGGCGGCCGAGTACCTGCCAGTCGATATCGGCCCTGGTCATCTCCAGCAGAGTTTGCACCGTAATATTCTGTGCCGCCGCATATTCCGCGCGGTCTTCCAGGAAACCGCCTGCGGCGTTGCCGTATCCGAGGAAGCGGCCGCCGGGGGCGGTGGCGCTCAGGGCGTCCGCGCCGATCGGTCCGCCCGCACCGTCGAGTACTACCGCCACACCCGCACCATCGGTCGCCTCCCGGACCCGGTCCGCCCAGCCGGGGTTCTCGTAATCGACCACGACCTTCGCACCGAGGCGTCGGGCCAGTGCGAGTTTCGTCTCGCCGCGCGCCGCCGCGATCACGGAAGCGCCTGCCGCGGTCGCCAGTTGAGTGAGCAGCGTACCCAATCCGCCGCCCGCGGCGGTGATCAGCACCCACTCCCCCGGCCGAATCCGGGCCCGCTCGGCGATCATCATCGAGGTTCGCCCGTCGTGCACCAGAGCTGCGGCGCGAATGTCGTCCAGGCCGGCGGGGATCTCGTTCAACGTCTGCGCCTTCGCCAGCGCCCGGGTCGCATAGCCACCGGTGGGCAAGCCGCCGCCGATGCCACTGGCCGCGGTGGCCGTGGCCACTCGCTTGCCGATCCAGCCGGGATCGACGTCCGCACCGACGGCGGAAACCACGCCGGCGACCGCGCCGCCCGGAACGTACGGCGGTTCGACCGGGAAGAAGTCCCGGCCCCAGCCACTGCGCAGCCGCACGTCCAGGAACATCACATCGGCCGCCGTGACGTTCACGACCACCTGCCCCGGCCCGGCGACCGGATCGGACACTTCGGCCGGAACCAGAACCTCCGGTCCCCCGAACGACTTGACCTCCACCACATGCATATTCGGCCACATCCTCTCGTCTCGAACGATGGGACCAGCCTGATACCTCGAGTTATATTGAGGTCAATAGCCGTTCGCCGAGAGCGAGAACACATCGCCCGGGATTTGCCGGTCGCGATCGGACCCGACTAAGATCACCGGTGAGGGGAGTACTTCCCAAGTGCTATACCGGTCAGTACGGATTTCACAGTTGAGATCCCCGGGTGGCCGCCCGTTCCACGGGCGAAGGAGACCTCGGGTGTTTTGTCGTACCCGAGGAGTCCCATGAGTTCGACCACGACCGTTCTAGCATCATCCGAACTGCACACCATCGGATCGCCCTGGCTGTGGGCGGCGACCATCGCTGGTGTGTTGTTGCTGCTGGTGCTCGACTTCGCGGTCACCCGCCGCCCGCACGAGGTGTCGATGCGCGAGGCACTCGGGTGGACGGTGTTCTATCTGGCGCTGCCGATCACCTTCGGCATCGTCATCTGGGCGACCTACGGATCGCAACCGGGCACGGAATTCTTCACCGGCTACCTGCTCGAGAAATCGCTGTCGGTGGACAATCTGTTCATCTTCATGCTGCTCCTGGCGGCATTCGCGGTCCCGGCCCGGCTGGCCCAGCGGGTGTTGTTGTTCGGGATCGCGGGCGCGCTGGTACTGCGCGGCGTATTCATCGCACTCGGCGCCGCCGCACTCGCCGAACTGGATTGGGCATTCCTGTTGTTCGGCGCGATCCTGCTGTTCACCGCCGCGAAGTTGCTGAAGGACGCGATCATCGGACAGGAGGCCGAGGTAGAGGCCACCTCGCTGCGTTCGGTGCGACTGCTGCGCCGGGTACTGCCCGTGACCGACGGCTATCGCGGGACGCGGCTGAGCGTGCGGGAGGCAGGACGGCGCGCACTGACCCCGTTGGCCCTGGTGGTCGCCGCGGTGATGACCACCGATCTGGTCTTCGCGGTCGATTCGGTGCCCGCGGTCTACGGCGTCACCGGCGATCCTTATCTGGTGTTCGCCACCAACGCCTTCGCGCTGCTCGGCCTGCGCGCACTGTATTTCGTCCTGCACGCGGCGCTGAGCCGGCTGGTGCATCTCGCCTACGGGCTCGCCGTGATCCTGGCGTTCATCGGCGTGAAACTGGTGCTGCACTGGGCACACGACATCTGGGCGGGCGTCCCGCAGATTTCCACTGCCGCTTCACTGCTGGTGATCGTCGTGGTGCTGGCGGCGGTCACCACGACGAGCCTGTGGGCTACCCGGGGAAAGACCGAGAACGATTCCGCCCCGAAAACCCCCACACCGTAGCGAACAGCCCGGCCAACCATGCGTGGCTCGGCCGGCGATGGGTGATCTCCGGGGTCAGCGTCGACCGATGCCTCGAAAGTGGCGACAACTCGGTCGGTCCCAGCGGGCTCAGGTGAGCTTGACCCGCGCCGCCACGAACCGGGCGACCGCCGGGGCGAACCGCTGGAAGTGATACTGCAAATGGGCCTCCGGGGTCACCGGGACGACCTCGCGCCCGTTCTGGACGGCCCGCACGATCTGCTCGGCCACCTTCTCCGGGCCGTAGTGCCGCTTGCGGTACAGCGCATCGTATTTCGCCTGCTTGTCCGCCTCTTCCTGGGCGGACAGACCCGAGAACCGGGTCGTGGCAACGATATTGGTGTGCACGATGCCGGGGCAGATGGTGTGCACCTCGATACCGTTGCCGGCCAGTTCGGCGCGCAGGCAGTCCGAGAACATGAACACCGCCGACTTGCTCGTCGAATAGGCGCTGAATCCGCGCTGCGGCATATAGGCGGCCATACTCGACAGATTCACGATGTGCCCGCCGAGCCCGCGCTCGGCCATGGCCGCGCCGAAGGTGCGGCAGCCGTTGATCACCCCACCCAGATTCACCCGAAGCACCCGGTCGAAATCGGCCGCCGACGTCTCGAAGAAGTCGCCCGCCTGGCCGATTCCGGCATTGTTGATCAGGATATCGGGCACCGCATGCTCGGCGATGACCGCGGCGGCGTGCTCGGCGACCGCCTCCTCATCCGAGACGTCGACCGAATAAGCATGGGCCACACCGCCTTCGGCCTGCACCAGCGCGACGGTCTGTTTGGCCGCGTCCAGATTCAGGTCCGAGACCACGACCTGGGCGCCACGTCGGGCGAAGGACAGCGCCGTCTCACGGCCGATGCCGCTGCCGCCTCCGGTGATCACGACGAGTTGATCCTCGAACGCGCCGCGTTCGCGGCCCTGCACCACCTCGGCCCGGCGCAGCCCGCGCGTGGTCGTGCCACGGGTGAGCGAGTCGATGAGTTCGGTTGTGGCCGTGGCCAACAGTTCCGGATGCGAGAACGGCAGCCAGTGTCCGGCGGCCACCTCGCGACGCCACAGCCGCGAGGTCCACCGCGACTCGTCGGCGTATCCGGCGGGCCGCACGGCGACGTCGCGACGGGCGATCACCAGTTGCACCGGCACCTCGGTGTGCCGGTCGCGGGCGTTGACCAGGCGCTGCAGGATGTTCGCGCGGTAGATGCGCATGCCGTCGAAGAAATCCTCCTGAAACCTCGGTCCCAGACGTACATTCGCGGGTGCGGTCTCGTTCATGAGCCCGACGAATCGCTGCCAGATCGTAGCCGCCGACAGCGGCCGCAACACCACCCGCGGCACACCCGGAGTCATGAACAGGAAGGTGTACGCCGAGGACAGCAGCTGAGTGAACGGCCCCCACGCCGCCCCGCGAGAAAGCTTGGCGCGCATCCACTTTCCCATGTGATCCAGATTCGGCCCCGAGACCGAGGTGAACGACGCGATCCGCGCGTCGGCCCGCGGCTCGCAGACCGCCTCCCACATCTGCACCGATCCCCAGTCGTGGGCGAGCACGTGGACGGGTCGTTCGGGGCTGACCGCATCGGCCACCGCGAAGAAGTCCCCGGCGAAGGCGTCGAGCCGGTAGTCGCTGGTGCGGCTGGTGCGGGTGGAGCGGCCGTGGCCGCGGGTGTCGTAGGCGACGACGTGAAAATGCCCGGCCAGCAACGGAATCACCCGATCCCACAGATGATGATCGTCCGGCCAACCGTGCACCAGCACGACCGTCTCTGCGTCCGGATCGCCGTATTCGTAGACGGCCAGGTCGAATTCGCCGTTGCGGACGATGCGTTCGGCATCGGGAACGGGGGTCTGATCGGTCACGATATCTCCCTTCGGGGCCGGTGAACGTGAGACTTACGGGTGCGGAACCTCACAGGTCCAGCACCAGACGCTCACCGGCACACCGGGATACGCAGATGAGCATGTCGCCGGCGGCTCGCTCGGCATCGGTCAATACGGTGTCGCGATGATCGACCTGCCCGGACACCGTGCGCACCCGGCAGGTGCGGCAGAAGCCCTGACGGCACGAATACGGGCTGTCCGGGCGGACTTTCAGCAACTCCTGCAGAACCGTGCGATCGGCGGGCACCGCGATGACCTCGCCGGTGCGGGCCAATTCGACCTCGAACGCGACGCCGTCGCGGACGGGCAGAGGCGAGAACCGCTCGGAATGCAGTTCCACACCGGGCATCTCGCGCACGCGGTCGGCGATCAGCGTGGTCATCGGGACCGGGCCGCAGCAGTAGAGCGCGGTGTCGGTATCCACGCCGGGGAGCAGATCCCCGGCGGCGGGCAACCCGGATTCGTCGTCGGTGCGGATCCTCACCCTGGGGCCCAGCCGTTCGAGCTCGTCGAGGAAGGCCATCGAGTCCCGGTTGCGTCCGGTGTAGACCATCGACCAGTCGACGCCGAGCCGATGCGCCATCCGCACCATCGGCAGAATCGGCGTGATACCGATGCCGCCGGCCACGAAATGCACTCGGGCGGCATCGGACCCGTGTCCGGGCAGGACGAAGGGGAAGGCATTGCGCGGGCCGCGCACGATGATCGAACTGCCCACGGCGAGTGCCTCGTGCACCTCGCGCGAGCCGCCCTCACCGTCCGGAATGCGCCGCACGGCAATGCGATACGCGTGTCGCTCGGCCGGATCACCGCACAGCGAATACTGCCGCAACCGGCCCGAGGGCAGCTCCAGGTCCAGATGCGCACCGGGCCGCCAGCGCGGCAGCGCGCGACCGTCGGGTGCGGTGAGCAGCAGGCTGACCACGTCGGTGTCGTGCGCCTCCACCCGCCGCTGCGCGACCGTCAGCGTGATGCGGTGATCGTCCACCGCGCCCGTGGCGGTACCGCGGTTGACCAGGGCCGTCCAGCGCATCCGGGTCTCGGCGACCGCATCGATGACGCGAATCGCCCGGTCGCTGCGGCGCCTGCCGTACAGATCGGCCGGAGGCAGCAGCGGAATCCGCCGGAGGCTCACGACGCCATCGCCTGCGCGGCAGGTGATTTGGCCAGATAGGCGACCGCCTGCGCGGTCGAGCCGACCGATCCGGGGTCGTAACCGGGCCGCAGCACCGTGGCCGCGCTGCACAGCAGTGCCGGCACCCCAGGCAGCGCACCGCGCCACATCGCGCCGAACACCCGCAGCGCCAGGCGGGGGTACCACATATTCGGCAGCGAAGGATCTTGGTGCACAAGGTATTTGGTGCCGCGCAATAGCAGCGTCAGGAAGATCGGGAAGACGATCAGCATCAGCGCCGACCGGCGCAGATAGCCGACCTCGAAATACTGCGCCACATCGTGCGCGACATGCCGGTGCTCGACCTCCTCCGCACCGTGCCAGCGGAACAGATCCAGTACGCGCGGGTCCGCGCCGAAGCGCTCGAGATCGGCGTTGAGCACCCAGTCGCCGAGATAGGCGAAGAAGTGTTCCAGGGTGGCGATGAAGCCGATGCGTTCCACCAGAGTCTGGAATTCCGCCGCGGCGCCCTGTCCGGGCCGGGGGCCGAGGGTCTTGCGGAACAGGAACTCCATCTGACGCACGTACGCGTCGACGTCGACGCCGTGCGCGGTGAGCACCTGTTGCAGCACGTCGTTGTGGGTTTCGGCGTGCATCGACTCCTGACCGATGAAACCGAGCATCTGCTCGCGCAGCTTCTCGTCCCGCACCAGCGGCAGCGCCTCGGAGAACGCCAGCACGAACATCCGCTCCCCTTCGGGCAGCAGCAGGTTCAGCGCGTTGATCACGTGGGAGGCGATCGGCTCGTCCGCCATCCAGCGCAGGGGCGTATCGCGCCAGTCGAACTGCACATTGCGCGCGTGCAGGGCTACCTCGCCCGGATCGGTCCTGTCACGAGGCGGCCACAGGGGAAGTAGCTTCATCGGTACTCCTGGTCTCGTCGTGCGGCGTCACCGCCGCCGATACCCGAGCGTAGCAAAATTTCGGGTATATATGCGACCAGGAGTTACATCTATACCGTCGGGGCTGTCACCGCTGCTCGACCAGGGGAAAGCGCGAGGTCTTGCCGGACGAGTCGGTGGTGGTGGCCTTGGTGTAGAGGTTCGCGGGCTGGACCGGATCGGACAGGACGATGTGCACCGGCTTGGTGACGTAGTTCCCGGCGGCACAGTTGGGCGTGCAGGTGTTGTCGCGTTCGGTGCCGTCGCCCTCGGCCTTGTCCGCAGCCCAGGAGGTCCAGGTGATCTTCTCGACCTGCACGCCCAGATCCGCACAGGCGAGAATCAGGTTCTGCGGGCGTACGGCCGGTTTGTCGAACGAGCAGTCCAGCACGTCGGGCAGCGAGTCGCCCCGCCCCGCGGAACGGACGCCGGTGCCCGGCGCCGGGGAACTCGGTGAACCACATCCGGCAACCGCGGCGATGACCGCCGTCGCCACACAGCATCCGATGCGCACACGCCTGCGATTCGTTCTCATGTCCACCATGTTCACGCTCCCAAGTCCGTCGCCGGTCACCCCGCGTGGTCGACCGCAGCACCGCCGCAGGTTCCGGCAGGCTAACGCACGTTCGTGACACGCCGCGACACACCCGCCGCGAACGTCCCGAACGAGGTGTGATCGATGTCGGCCCGAGACTCTCTCAGTGGCGCAGAATTGTTGACAATGCTAGTAATTGGAGGAGATCGATTCGGACCGGACGTCGTTCCGCGGGGCGCGCGAGGGTCGACGATATAGCCACGCTAGGAGAAAAATTGACCAGGCTGCACCGGACATCGGCGGCCTAGGAATCACATATGGTGACGATCCTCGGAGGCGGCATCGCGGGCACCGTGCTCGCGGGTGGGCTGGCGCGAGCGGGCCACCCTGCCGTCGTCTACGAACGCAGACCCAACGTGCGCGGGGGCGCATTCCTGTTTCTGGACGCCCACGCGCACCGGACGCTGGCCGACCTCGGCGTTCCCGCCGATCAACTCGCCGGCGCGTCCTATCCGGTCGACGGGTTCCGGGTCGGCGCACCGGCCGCCGAGGTGCGTGAATCGCCCGCGGCCGGGCATCGGCTGTATCACCGCACCGACCTTATGCGGGTACTGACCGAATTCGCTTGGGCCGCAGACGCGGACATCCGCTACGGGACGGCGATCAGCGATCTGGACCCGGACCGCGGCGTGTTGTATCCCGGTGGGACCGCGGCCGATCTGCTCATCGCCGCCGACGGAATCGACTCGATCGCC
Organism: Nocardia vaccinii NBRC 15922; assembly: GCF_001613305.1. Taxonomy (GTDB): domain Bacteria; phylum Actinomycetota; class Actinomycetes; order Mycobacteriales; family Mycobacteriaceae; genus Nocardia; species Nocardia vaccinii. Next base: position 304,473 of record NZ_BDCC01000019.1, on the reverse strand, counting down.
CGCACCCGGCTCGAACCCGAGCGCGTCGCCGAATATGCCGGACAGGTCGTGCTTTACGCGACCGCCGCGCCCGGCACCCGACCCGATACCACACCTTCGGTCCTGCATTTCCACCGGCACGGCACCGACGCTCCGGCCACCTTCGGGCATTTCTGGAACGACAACGTCGCGGTCTGGTTCGTACGACTGACTCGCGGGCCGATCGCGGTGGGCTACACCGGGTTCCACCCACTGGCGCGATGGTACGAGCCGATCCGCGCCGCCCTGCCCGAGATCCCCTATCTGCTGGACACCCTGCTCGACCGCACCGCGATGGTGCACGTCTCCAACGCCCGCCGCGTCCCGTTGACCAAGGCCCTCCCGCCGCGACTACCCGTAATCCTTTGCGGGGATGCCGATCACGCGCTCAGCCCCGAATCCGGAGTCGGTGCGCGCAATGCCATCGACGATGCCGCGGCGTTGTGTCGCGCTCTGCTGAACGGCGATGATCCCGCCGACACCATGGCCCGGCGGCGCGCGGAGATGCTCGCCCAACTCGGTTGAGCCGCAACGCCTCAGAAGGCGAGGACGTGGCTGCCGCGGTCGGCCGCCCGACAGGCGTCGAGGTACGGCCCATACTGATGTTTCAGGCCGGGTCCTCGGCGTCCGGACCGCCGATCGTGTCGTGCCAGCGCTCCGCCCACACCCACAGCTGCTCGAGCGCCCGGCCCAGTTCGACACCCGGATAGGTCAGCTCATACGACTTGTCGGGGCGTTTGACGATGATTCCAGCGGTCTGCAACGTCTGCAGACGTACCGACAGCATGCTGGACGAACAGTTGTCCATGCGGCGGCGCAACTCCAGGAAGCCCAGCGGCCCCGGTTCCAGCTCCCAGATCACACGCAGCATCCAACGCTGGCCCAGCAGCTCCATCGCCTGGGTGGGCGCCGCGGCCGGATCACGCCGGGGTGTTCCCGGATCTCTTGCGCTTCTCATTCAGAACTACCATAGTTGCTTCTGAAATAGAAGCGATCGAGTAAGGAGGCTCGGGTGGGTTCGAGCAGAATCGCGCTGGTGACCGGGGCATCGCGCGGCATCGGAGCGGCCACGGCCCGGATTCTGGCCGCCCGCGGTGATCACGTGATCGTCAACTACCGCGAGAAGCGCAGGCGCGCACAGGATCTCGCCGATGAGATCGCTTCGGACGGGGGTAGCGCGTCGATCGCCGGGGCCAATCTGTCCGACGCGTCCGCCGCGCAGGCGCTGACCCGGCAGATCGTCGACCGCTTCGGACGCTTGGATGTGTTGGTACTCAACGCATCCGGCGGTCTCGAGCGCGGCGCGGCGCCGGACTATCCGATGTCGGTCAACCGCGACGCGCAGTTGCGACTGGTTCGGCTGCTGCTGCCACATATGCCCGCCGGCGCGCACATCGTCTTCGTCACCAGCCACCAGGCGCATTTCCAGGGCCGCAAACCCGTGCCCGCGGAGTACGAGCCCATCGCCGCCAGCAAGCGCGCGGGCGAGGATGCGTTGCGCGATATGATCACCGAATTCGATTCTCGCCGAATTGGTTTCACCGTCGTCTCGGGCGATATGATCGACGGCACGATCATCGTCCGCCTACTGCAACGCCGCGATCCGGACGCGGTCGCCGCCCGAACCGAGCACGGCGCACTGCCGACCGTGGACGAATTCGCCACGGCCGTAGCCGATGCGACCACCGGCGACTACCCGCTCGGGCACACCATGTACATCGGCGGTGAGGATTACCTCGCCCACACGTGAACTCGGGGCATCGGCCACTGCACGCCCCGCAGCTCGGTCGCGCCACCGGGCCTCGAGCGCGACTACGAGCGGGTCCGGACCGCCGTAGCGGCGGGATCACGGTGCCGGTCCTACCTCGTCGCAAGCGCGGTTACAGTACCCGCTCGAGTGCTCCGGTCAGCGCGATCGCGTTGATCTCCAGGCGGTCGAAGCGCCAGCCGTTGTCCGTGCGGCGCGCGTGGTAGTGGGCGATCCCGGCCGCGACGGCTTCGGTCTTGTCGTCGATGAGGAACACGGCGATATCGTGCGCGTGCACCGTGGCGGTGTCGCCGTCGAGGTCGATGACGAGGTTGGACTTGTTGTGCAGGGTGCGCGCGTAGGTGTCGTGGCCTGCGCGAACGAGCCCGATCAGGGCGTCGATGCCGCTGACTTGCCCGCGCGGAGAGGTGACGACGACATCCTCGGTGAAGAGCCGGTCGGTCTCGGCGAAGCGGCCCTCGTCGATCCAAAGGCTGTGGCGGGCAACCAGATCGGCGAGTTCGGCACGGTCGGCGAGGTCACGGATGAGGGTTTCGGTGCTGGTCATGAGAACTTCCCCAATCTGTTCGGAACACTAACGTTCGAGCTACTAATGAACTTAGATCGTTAGTGACACTAACGCAAGTGGGGTAGGCTGACCTTCATGGATAAGGGCGACGACCTGCGATTCGACGACGGTCAGCAGACCCCTGATCGGCTCAAGGCTCAGCTGTCACGTCTGATCGGAATGACGGCCGCCCAGACGCACCGCGTCGCGGGCGAAGCCCTGCGCACGGTCGGAGCCCACAAGGACCACTTCGTGGCGCTCGCCGCGCTCGCCGAATTCGGCCCCGCGAGCCAGGCGGCGTTGTCGGGGCGCGCCCGGATCTACAAGAGCGACCTGGTATCGGTCCTCAACGACCTCGAACAACGCGGCTGGGTCCGCCGCGCCCCCGACCCAGCCGACAAACGACGCAACGTCATCACCATCACCGCAGCCGGAAAGGGCCATCTCGCCGAACTCGACCGCATCCTCGACGGTGTCAACGAGCACATCATGGCGCCGCTCAGCCACGACGAACGTGTACAGCTGTTCGACCTGCTCGGCCGCATCAACACACACCTCGCCGGCCCACCCGGCCACGCCTGATCGCCCGCTCGAATCAGCCCAGCCGAAACTGTCACAACCCTCGTCGTCGAACGGCGAAAGTCGTTGGGAGACATGTCCTAATCCGGCCAGACCGGTGGACGCTTCTCCAGGAACGCGGCCATGCCCTCGCGAGCGCCGGGCAGTTGGGAGGCCGCCGCCATGACCTCGACGGCCAGGGCGTAGGCATCGGCTTCGGGGCGGTCGAGCTGTGCGTACAGGGTGTGTTTGCCGAGGGCCTTGCTGGCGCGGCTGCCGCGGGTCGCGCGGGCGAGCAGCTCGGCGACGGCGATGTCGAGATCCGCATCGGGAACCGCACGGTTGATCAGGCCCCATTCCGCGGCTGTGCGGGCGTCGATCGGATCCCCGGTCAGGGCCAGTTCCATCAGGCGTTTGCGGCCCACGGCACGTGCCACCGGGACCGCCGGCGTATGGCAGAACCAGCCGCCCTTGCCGCCGGGCAGCGCGAACCCCGCCGATTCGGCGGCGATCGCGAGGTCACAGGAGGCGACCAGCTGACATCCGGCCGCGGTGGCCAGGCCGTGTACCCGTGCGATGACCACCTGCGGCGCGGCCTCGATGGCAGTCATCAGTTCGGTGCACAACCTCAGCAGTTCGCGCACGCCGACCAGGTCCCGGGACGCGACGTCGGCGAAGTCGTGACCGGCCGAGAACACCGGACCGCGAGCACCCAGCACGATCCCGGTCGCATCGCTCGCGGCGGCGGCCCGGAACGCGGCCAGCAGTTCGGTCAGATGCTCGGCCGAGAGCGCGTTGCGCCGCTCGGGGCGGTTCATCGTGATGTGGACGGTGTCACCGTCCCGGTCGACGAGCAGATGCTCGAACTCCACGGTGGTCATACCCCCACGGTAGTTCCGACCGCAGCGGAGGTGAACGAAATGAACCACAGACGCCGAGCAGGCAGAGCACCCACCACAGGTAACGGCATAGGTTGTCACCATCACCAACCGCCCGGCTCGGTCACGAGGCTTCGCCGCCATGCGGTCGAGTACTGCAGCAGTTGGTGCGACGCCCTCGCGGCAGCGCGGTCGCGAACACCGCCCTGGTCATCGCGGTTCCGCTGCCCTGACGATCAGGCGGCGGGCTCCAACACCGCATCGCGGGACAACAGTTCAGCATAGAAACCGTTGCGCTCCAGTAGTTCTCGGTGCGTGCCGCGTTCGACCACATGGCCGGCGTCCAGGACGACGATCTGTTCGGCGTCCCGGATCGTGGACAAGCGGTGGGCGATGGTGATGGTGGTGCGACCGGCGGACAGGGCGTCGATCGCGGCTTGGACCTCGCGTTCGGTGCGGGTGTCCAGGGCGCTGGTGGCCTCGTCGAGCACCATGATCGGCGGATTGCGCAGGATGGCGCGGGCCACGGCCAGGCGTTGTTTCTCGCCGCCGGAGAAGCGGTAGCCGCGTTCGCCGACGAGGGTGTCGTAGCCGTCGGGCAGGCTCGCGATGTGGTCGTGGATCTGCGCGGCGCGGGCCGCGGCGACCAATTCCTCGTCCGTCGCATCGGGTTTGGCGAAACGGAGATTCTCCGCGACCGAGGCGTGGAACAGATAGGTTTCCTGGGAGACCACACCCACGCTCGCGGCCAGATCCGCGAAACCCAGATCCCGCACATCGATGCCGTCGATGGTGACCCGCCCCGAGCTCGGGTCGTACAGCCGCGCGACCAGATATCCGAGAGTCGTTTTGCCCGAGCCGGTTTCGCCGACGATGGCCAGCGACGTCCCGGCGGGCACCGTGAGATCGATATCGTCGAGCACCTGCCGGTCCTTCGCGTCGTAGGCGAAACCCACGTGTTCGAACCGCACCGTGCCCGCCACCTCGGCTCGCGGCATCGGCACCGGCCGCGCCGGCTCCTCGATATCGGAACGCAGGTCGAGATATTCGAAGATCCTGCCGAACAACGCCATCGAGCTCTGCATATCCACACCCGTGGACAGCAGTTGGACCGCCGGACGCAGCAGGCTCGTCTGCAAGGTGGTGAACGCGACCAGGGTGCCGATCGAAACCACCGAATGCCCACCGGCGGTGGCCAGCCCGGCCACCCAGTAGATCACCGCGGGCATGGCGGCCATGACGATCTGAATCGTGGCCTGTCGCCAGCGACCGGCCATACTCGAGCGGATCTCCAGATCGACCAGTTCGCGCGATTCGCCGGTGAAGCTGTCGATCAACGCGGGCGCGCGACCCATGGTGCGCCCCAACAGAATTCCGCTCACCGACAGCGACTCCTCCACGATCGCCGACATTCCGGCGAGTTTGCGCTGCCGTGCGGCGGTGATTCGCCGGCGTTCGTCGCCGACGCGCCGGCTGATCCACACGAAGAACGGCAGCATCAGCAGCGAGACCGCCGCCAGCCGCCAATCCAGGGCGAACATGGCGATGATCGCCGCGACCACGGAGGTGAAGTTCGAGACGAGGGAGGTGGCCGTCGTGGTCACCGTGGACTGCATACCGCCGATATCGTTGGCGATGCGTGATTGCACCTCGCCGGTGCGGGTGGTGGTGAAGAACGCCAGCGGCATACTCTGCAGCCGCGCGTAGACCGCCGCGCGCAGATCGTGCATGACCTGCTGGCCGACGGCGGTGGAGATATACGTCTGCAGCACGCTGAACACGCTGGTCAGCACGACGACCGCGACCATACCCGCCGCCAGGACCGTGAGCAGTCCGGTGCGGCCGTGCGGCAGGGCGTCGTCCAGGATGCGACGCAGCATGAACGGCGAGGCGAGCGAGACGACGGACGAGAGCCCCACCAGCGCGGCGACCAGGACCAGGCGCGTGCGATAGGGCTGGAACAGCCGGAGGATCCGGCCGATCTCGGGTGGGGATTGGGCTGCCATAGGCGCCTCCTTCCAGGTACTACCACTCCTAACTGAGCTTGACTCACAATTATTCCACGGAACGATGAGCTAGGCTCAGAATCATGGCAGAGGCCACCGACTCCGATCTCCCCGAACTGTTCCTGCAGGTCAGTAAGCGGATCCGCCGTAATCAGGCGGCCCGGCTCGCTCCCCTGGGCCTCACGCCCGCGCAGAGCCGCGCGTTGCGGATCATCGGCCGGGCCGAGGAACCACTTCGAATGTCCGTCCTCGCGGAACATCTCGGCATCGTGCCGCGCTCGGCGACCACGGTGGTGGACGCGCTCGTCGCGGCGGGACTGATCACACGCGCGCCCGATCCGGCCAATCGGCGTTCCACCCTCGTGACTCCGAGCGAGGAGGGACGTCGCGCGCTGACGCGCATGTCGCAGGCTCGGCGCGCGGCCGCCGCGGAGACGTTCGCACCATTGTCCGATGAGCAGCGCGAGACGTTGCGGGCGTTGCTGGCTGCCTTGGATTCGCCGGATCAGTGCTGAGCGCGAGCGTCACGTCGTTCATACCCTGAAGGGAATTGTCCGCCGTATCGCGTTCGGCGAATCCTGAAGCGGTGAAAGACATTCGATACGGACTCCTGCTACCCGCCGGGCAGGCGCAACTCGCGGCCGGGGGCTCGACTCGCGCACTGCTCGATCTGGTGGTGAGCGCCGAGCAACGGGGATTCGATTCGGCGTGGGTGGGTGATTCGCTGCTGCGCGCGCGAGTCGAACCGCTGACACTGCTGGCCGCCGCCGCAGCAGCGACCGAACGGATCACCCTCGGCACGGCCGCATTGATTCCCGCCTACCGCAATCCGGTGCACACCGCGCTGGTTCTCGCCGCACTGGATCTGCTTTCCGAGGGTCGGATCGTACTCGGGGTCGGCGGCGGATTTCCCGGCATCAGCGAGCCCGAGTTCGAACTGTCCGGCGTGGATTTCCGGACCCGATTTTCCCATCTGGACGATACCGTCCGCCTGTGGCGCTGGTTGTGGTCGGGAAATTCGAATCCCTTCCACGGCAGAGTCCTACACTACGACTGGCTGCCCGAAGTACCGCGCCCGCATCGCCCCGGCGGACCCCCGGTCTGGCTCGCCGGAGCCACCCCCGCCGCCTTGAAACGCACCGGCCGCGGCTATGACGGCTGGCTCCCCTACCCGCCCGAGCCCGCCGACTACGCAACGGGCCTGGCCACGATCCGCACCACCGCCGCAACCGAGGCCCGCGACGAAACAGCCATCACCCCAGCTCTTTTCGCCACCGTCTACATCGACGAGGACCCTGCCCGAGGCCGCGCCACCCTCGACGACTACTGCCAGACCACTTACCGCATGCCCGTGGAACAGGTCGAGCAGATCCAGGTCCTGATGACCGGCTCAGCGAATGACGTTGCCACCCAGCTGAACCGCTATATCACCGCAGGGGCCCGCCATCTCCTGATCCGCATAGCAGCCGTATCCCCCGAGTCCTTCACCACCCAGTTCGACCGGATCACCGACCTGATCCACGCCGAACGCCGATCCGCTGGGGAGTAGGTTCGTTCACTGCCCGCTCGAACGCTCACAGAGATTCGCGTCACCCGCGCCACCGCCTCCTCGAACGCCTTACCGATGTCACCTCCGCCGCATTCGGTCCGACGGACCCCATCTCGGCCACCGGGAACGGATTCGTCCGAATCCGCCTGTGGGACAACTGAATTACAGGAAGCACACAGGCCCTCAGCTACGACAGCGCCGGCCCACTCGCCCACGATCAGGAGACCACGCTGTTGCGGCCTCGGCCCGGCGCGCCATGGACCGAGGCCGCAACCTGCGTCGTTGTGCGGAGGTTAGGCGTTGTGCCCGTTGAATTTTCCGCTCGTCACACCCGCAGTGAAGGCATCCCATTCGTCCGGGTTGAACATCAGCGCAGGGCCGGATGGGTTTTTCGAGTCACGGACCCCGACCAATCCTCCGTCGAGGTGCACGACCTCGACACATTCCCCACCGTGCTGGCTGTAGCTGCTCTTGATCCAGTTCACGTTGGATGGACTCATGCTCACGTGCCGTACTCCTTTGCGATCTCCAGCACCAGACGGCTGGTCGCCTCCTCACTCAACGCTACCTCGCGAATACCTGCCAGCGCTGACCTGTAACGCTCGATCACACGCTCTTCCTCCACATACAACGCACCAGTGAAGCCTTCGACGAACACCACCGGCAGCTCTGCTTCCTTGCCTGAGCGCAACGTCGGAAATTCGAGCAGAGTGAATGATTGCACTGCCAGACCGGGATGCGGCCCCACACCGAACGGGATGGCTCGTATGGACACGTTCGGCAGTTCTCCGGCAACGACAAGACGACGCAACTGTTCCGCCATTACCTCTCGTCCGCCGATCTGATGGCGCAATGCGGACTCCGAAATCAATGCTTCCAAAACGAAATCCGGGTCTTCCGTCAGGCGTTGCTGCCGCCGCGCGACCAGATCCCAGTGCCGGTCCGCCTCTCCAGGTTGGATGCCAGGTGCGGATATCTGCATGATCCATCGGCGATACGCGGGCGTGTGCAGCAAGCCCGGCAACAGCGTCAATTGGAAGCTCGTCATCCGCGAGCAGGCCCGTTCGAGCTCCATGAAGTGGTTGAAGTACGGATTTACCAGGCCGTCGAAAGCGCGCCACCACCCGTCCGACGTATCCCCCCTCGCAACCTTGGCTTCTTGAATCAGACCCATTACTTCGGATCTCCCGGACTCGTCGACTTTGTAGAGATCCAAAAGATACTGGTACTGCGCAGTACTGATCCTTACGTATTGACCTTCTTCCATTCGGCCGATCGTCTGTTTGGACACATCAATATGTACCGCAGCGGACAACAGGCTCTTTTCCGCCTTCAGGCGCAGGTCGCGCAGGCGGCGGCCGAGGGCGCGCCGGGGCAGGGTCGATCCACCTGACATGTGTTCAGCCTCGCTATCTGTCGCGGTCCGTACTGGACCGGTCTACGTAGGACCGCCCCTTACTGGACCTCCGGCGCAATTGCGGGAAAATCCCTTGTCGGGCAGTCATTCTCGACTTTCCTGGTGTCTACTTGTAATCACCCCCGATGACCGGGAAGTTCGGATCACTGGACCGCACAAACCTTTTCGCGGTATCCGATATATCCGGAACACCACACACTTCGCATGGGACGCGAACTGCGCGGTGGCTCTCCGCAGCCTCGGTCATCGGGTGGACCACACACCGAAAGTTTCGAGCGATGACGAATACACGAGTGCCAGAACCACATATAGCACGAACACCGCTGGACCCGGCGATTTCGACCGAGGTCGCATTCGCCTCGGGCGACACACCGACATCCGGCGCGCCGGAGAAGATCGATGCGATTCGGAATAACGAACGCGCGCAATACTCGCGGCAGCGCGCCCCGATCACCGGAGGAACCGCGACATGAGCGGCGGGATCACGACAATCGCAGCGCCGCGGGTATGCGAGGCGGCCGATATCGCGCTGGCGCACGACCAGATGCGCATCCACCGCGGCTGCCGGGTCGAACGATGTGTGTGGAAGGCGGCCGCCTTCCACACGCTGGTACAGACCGGACGCCTCGTGCCGCAATCACTTTCACCACGCGTCCGCGCCGCGATCCGCGGAATCGCCTTTCCCGCATTGGATCACGAGCCTCCCCCGATCGACGGCCCCAGCTCGCACACCCTTCGCACGATCCTGGCCAAGCTCGACGAACTCGCCATGCCGGTCCCCGGCATGCGCCACACCGCGTACCGGCCGCCCCATCCGCACCATTACCCCAATGTCTGACCGGCCTTGGGGAGAGTCCGCCGCCCGGATCCTGCATCTGATCCGCCGCGCCACTCGATCGGGCTACCTCCTCACCCGCGATTCACCGACCCCTTACCTGTGGCAACTCCGTGATGCCGACGACCACACCCCGATCCACTCCGCCGAAACCCTCGACGAGATCGAACGATGGCTCGACGAATAACCGAGGCCCGGGGCCGAGCCGGCCGCCGATCGAACTCCCCTTCCGACAGCTCGGCAGCCCCATCGAACCGGCCTGCCGCCCGGTATCCCCGACGAAGTCCGCCCGGCGGAATCCTCGTCGACGGTCACGAGTCGCGGTGTCCGCGTAGCTGATCGCGTTCGGCGGTGAGCGCGGCGTTGGTGTCGCGCAGTGCGGTGTTGGCGTCTTCGAGGTCCAGGATGCGGGCGATCGCGACGAGGTTGATGCCTTGCCCGGTCAGGGCGGCGATGCGGGCCAGCCGCGCCACGTCGTCGTCACTGTAGCGTCGGGTGCCCCCTGCGCTACGGGCCGGGGTGACCAGGCCGTGCTCCTCGTACAAGCGCAGCGAGTGGGCCCCCATCCCGGCCAGCTCGGCGGCCACCGAGATCCCGTACACCGCCTGCCCCGGGTCCGGACGGTGACCGGACCGGTTGTCGTGTCGATCAGGCAGCATCGACGTTCCTCTCTCTCGGTCTCAAGATTACCTCAGAACGATGCTTGCACTCTCTTCCGGCGAGTGCTAGAACAGATCTAAGTCAGATGACAGAGGTTATCTGAGTCCCTTCGATCGAGAATGGAGTGTTGGAGGTGGCGACCATGTTGATGCGCACCGATCCGTTTCGGGATCTGGATCGTTTGACGCAGCAGGTGTTCGGCACAGCGGCCCGTCCGGTGGTGATGCCGATGGATGCCTGGCGCGAGGGAGATGAGTTCTTCGCCGAACTCGACCTACCCGGCATCGACCCGGACTCGCTGGACCTGGACATCGAACGCAACGTGGTGACCGTGCGAGCCTCGCGCCCGCAGCTGGACCCCGATCGGTCGATGATCGCCGCGGAACGCACCCGCGGTGTGTTCAGCCGCCAGTTGTTCCTGGGCGAGAATCTGGACACCGACGCGATCCGCGCCGAATACCGCGACGGGGTGTTGCGCCTGGTGATCCCGGTCGCGGAGAGAGCCAAACCTCGCAAGATCGAGATCAGCCGCCACGACGAACACCAGGCCATCAACGCCTGACCCGCGGGCGCACGGGAGTCCTGTGATGATGCCCACGACGAGGTGCGTCACCGGCCGCCACGCGGCCACCGAGGCCGTCCCGGAGTTGCCGGACCTCGATGCCCGGCTGCTGGCGTTGGACCCCGATCTCGAGGAATTGTTCGCCGAGATCGACCAGATCTTGTGCGAGGCCCGGGATCGGTGGAGGTCCCCGCAACCGTGCGAACCGCACGCACTGCGGCCACGGCCGGGCGCGCGACACCCGAGCGGATGGACCGCCCGGCTGCGCGGACGCCGACCGGGCATCGGGCCGGCCCGCCAGCGCGGTCCGCCCCTGGGTGCGCGGAGCCCGGGGTATACCCGATGACGAGTGAGAGCGAGGTGATGTCATCCGAGCACCGTCACAAATTCACGTTCGGATTCTTCCGCCGACGGGTGGGCCCGGTCAGCACAAGGGCTTCCGGGCTCACCCGGCCTCTGCCCAGAACGGCAACCCGATGACATTGGAGGGAAGGAGATAGGCGTGACCGCCATCTGGACCGCAACCCCCGCAGGCAGCGACTTCGACCGCGCGGGCCAGAACGTTCCCGCCCGCGACAGCGACCTCGACATCGGCCTGGACACGATGACGCTGCACCAGCTCACCGAGGGCCTGCGCGCAGCGATCGAGCCTGCCGACCTCACCGACCGCATCGAGCAAGCCTGGATCACGCCACACGATGATGACGACTACGACTGCCTCACGCAATGACAGCATCCGGCCCGACGCCGATCGCACCGATCTCGCACGGCTCGCTCCGGCGACCGCGGCAGATCCGGCGGAGCAGGGCCTGCCCGTCGTCTACTGGCCCGACCCCAGCGGTCTCGAGCAGTGGTGGACCGAAGTCATGGACGGGGCCCTGCTGCCGGCCCCTGGGGTCGGGCCGGTCCCACTGCCCGCCCCACCGGCGCAGAGACCGATACGCGGCGGCGGCATCGGCGGGTTCGCCACCACCTGACACCGCGCCGTCGGGAACTCTCCGTGATTCCGCAAGCCCGGCGGTTGGCACGAATCCGGACCCACCGGGGATCAGGAATGCGGTCGGCGCCGACGTGAACCGGGCTCGCCGAGCGACGCGGCGTGTGGGTTTGGCCAACATCGCTCTGGGTATCGCATGGTCAGATCACCGCATCTTCCCGGGAATATGCAGAGATCGAGAACGCGTCGGTTCAAATGAGCAGCCGACGCGCTCGTCCGACTCACCGGGTGCCGGGTGAGTGTCCGGCTCAATCGCTACAACAACACACCGTTGCCCGCGGCGACGCTTTTCCTGCGGCCGACAAGTGAGGCACTGATCACCATCCCGCACGGCGGATTGTAGGTGTCGTTCCGGCGCACCGGCAACCGGCACGCTGAGATATTCGTTGCTGTACAGAGGATTTCGGCGAGCTGGTCGCTGCGCGGCGAGTGGGCTGCGGCGATCATCAGCGGTCCTGCTCGCGCAGCAGCCGATCGCGGGCCGCAGCACCGGCAGCGGCCACGGCATCCTGTGAGACCGTGCGCAGCTCGGCGTTCTCGACCACGGTCCGCCCACCCACCAGCAGCCGCGCCAGCGGCGGGGTCGGGCCGAATACCAGCGCGCACACCGGATCGCCGACGGCGGAACGGAATCCATCGACCCGCCAGATCGCGATATCGGCCAGCTTGCCGGGCTCGAGACTGCCGATCTCGTTGTCCCGGCCCAAATTCCGGGCACCGCCGAGGGTGCCCAGCTCCAGCGCCTGACGGGCGGACAGAGCCGCCGGTCCGTGCACCGCGCGCTGAAAGAGCATAGCCTGGCGCATCTCACCGGCCATCGAAGTCAGCTCGGCGGATGCCGCGCCGTCCACGCCCAGCCCGACCGGTGCCCCCGCGATCAGCAGGTCCCGCACCCGGGCGATGCCCGCACCGAGCCGGGCGTTGGAGCTCGGGCAGTGCGCGGAACCCGAGCCGGCCTCGGCGAAGCGCTGAATATCCCTGTCGTGCAGGTGAACCGCGTGGGCGAACCAGACGTCCGGCCCCAGCCAGCCGATCTTCTCCATGTATTCGACCGGGGTGCAACCCATCTGCTCACGGCAGTGCTGCTCCTCGTCGAGCGTTTCGGCCAGATGCGTGTGCAGGCGAACGCCCTTGTCGCGGGCCAGTTCCGCCGACTCGCGCAGCAGCGTCTCGCTCACCGAGAACGGCGAGCACGGTGCGACGGCAACGCGCAGCATCGAATCGAAGGCAGGATCGTGGTATTCGTCGATCGTCGCCGCCGTGTGGTCCAAGATTCGATCGATCGTCTCCACGACCTCGTCGGGAGGCAGGCCACCGCCGGAGCGACCGCGGTCCATCGAGCCTCGGCAGGGGTGGAATCGAAGGCCCACCTCGCCCGCCGCCCGGACTTCCGCCTCGAACAGATCGCCGCGGCCCGAGGGGAATATGTAGTGGTGATCGGTGGAGGTGGTGGTCCCGCTCAATGCCAGCCAGCCCAGACCGGCCACGGCAGCGCCATGGGTGATGTCGGCATCGATGCGGGCCCAGGTGTGGTACAGACCGGTGAGCCATTCGAACAGCGCGGCGTCCTGATACAGGCCCTGGGTGGCCCACTGGTAGAGGTGATGGTGGGTGTTGACCAGCCCCGGGGTGACCAGGCAGCCGGCGCCATCGATGCGTTCGGCGTCCCGGAGGTTCGGCGCGGGCCCGCTACCCAGGCCGGTGATCCTGCCGTTGTCGACGGTGAGGTACCCGTTGGCGATCTCATCGCCGACAACCGGTGCGATATAGGCGTTTTCGATGATGATCCGACGGCCCGCAGACGATGGTGCCGCCGGATCAGCCTGCGATACCTTACTCATCGTGCCGCCGCCTGCCATCGGGCGGCCATCCGGACCGCGCCCAGGATTTTCTCGTAACCCGTACAGCGGCACTGGTTTCCGGCCAGCGCCTCGCGAATCTCCGCATCTCGATCGGATCGTGCGCCGCACCGCAACGGGCGGCCGGGCCCTCCACCGTGCGCACCGAGCGCCCGTACGCCTGCCCGGCCGCGACCGGGCACGATCAGGCCGGTACGCAACAGGCTCTCGCCTTCCCGGACGTCATCGATACTCTCGTGCGCGCCGTTGACCTGAACGCTCACCCGCATCCGCTCCACCTCCACCGTGTCGTCCGGCCGACCGGCACCCGCGCGTCGGCCTGCGTGTCCATCCGCCTTCGCCGCCTCTCACTACACCATCCAGCCGGCCCGAGCACGCGGCGCGGCACGCACCGGCGCTTCCCCTGCCGTCGATCCATCTGCGATCTTCCACGTGCGGTCCCGGTGAAACGCGCCCCGTCGGGTCGCCCTACGGTGCGCCGCGAGGTCGTTCCCGGTCGATTTCTTCTCGGCCCTCGCGCTGGACTGCGTGATCCGGCGTAGCGTGCAGGCCATGGCATCGCCCCAACCTGCCCTTTCGACCCCGGGGACGCGCACGCTGGCCCAGGCGTGCCGGCCCGATATCCCGGCGATGACGAAGCGACTGCTGGCGGCGATCTTCACCGACAACCCCGAATGGACCGACTACACCTCGGTTCCCCGCGCGGACCTGCGCGAGGGCTGCCGCCGCTATCTCACCCGGATCCTGGATCTGCTCGGCGGTGCGAGCCGCGATCCGGAGACCGACGACGTGGCCGCGGCGATCGGCCGGCATCGCGCCGAACAAGGCGTGCCGATGGAGGCGATGCTGCGCACCTTCCGGCTCGGCGGCGGCATCGTCTGGGAGACACTGCTGGACAAAGCGGGAAACGTTGGGCCGCAGGAGATCCGAGAGTCCGGGACGGCGATGTGGGCGGTGGTCGACGGGCTGTCCTCGGCGCTGGTGACCTCCTACCGCAATACCGAACTCGAACAGGTCCGACGGGACGAGCGCCGCCGCCACGCGCTGATCGAGGATCTGCTCTCGGGCCGCGCGCACGATGCCGCCTTCGCCGCCCGCGCCGCCCGCGAGCTGAATCTGCCCGCACAGGGGGCATATTTGGTGGTAGCGGCCCGCGGGGGCGGGCGACCGCTGCGCGCGGGCACCGAGACGGCGCTGTCGGCCTCGGGTATCCGTTCGGTGTGGCACGACCGGGTGGACACCACGATCGGGATCGTCTCGCTCGAACATCGCACCGGCGAGTCTGTCCTGCGGCAACTTCGGCCGCAGGTGCGCGGGCGGGCCGGGGCCTCGCCCGCGGTTCCGGGGCTGGCACAGGTGGATTCCGGGCATGCGCTGGCACTCATCGCATTACAGACATTGTCCGGGGGCGCAACGGGTTTGGTGTCGCTCGAGCAGAGGTATCCCGAGGCGCTGCTGGTCCGCTCCCCCGATCTGACCGATCTGCTGCTCACCCACACCCTGGGCCCGGTGCTCGAACTGCCGGAAAAGGAGCGCGACATCCTGCTGCGCACACTGTCGATCTGGTTGGCGGAGAACCGTTCCGCGGCCAACGCCGCACCGCGACTGCACTGTCATCGCAACACCGTGATCAATCGGCTGCAACGCATTTCCGGGATGCTGGGGCGCGCACTCGAAGATCAGCGTGCGGCGCTGGAACTTTCGCTCGCCCTCGCGGCGCTCGGACTCGACGCCTCCCGGTAGCGTCCCGCGATGATCTGATCCACCTGCTCGAGTGGTCGCCAGGATTGGGCTCCGCGCACAGTTTGGGAACAGAATTCCTGGGCTCGAGATGCCTTGTCTGTGCTCGGAGTGGCGACAACACTCGACGGAGACGGCGCGCGCCACAACCGGACGCGGCCGTATTCGTTCGAGACGAGGAGCACCACGAGTGCCGGAATTCGATCTACTGGTGATCGGCGGCGGTCCCGGTGGCTATGTGGCCGCCATCCGGGCGGCTCAGCGCGGCCTGACGGTCGGGCTGGTGGAGAAGGAGCGGCCCGGCGGGGTCTGCCTGAACTGGGGCTGCATTCCCACCAAGGCCATGCTGCGTTCCGCCGAGATCTTCCAGACCGTCACCGCCGGAGCTGATTTCGGCGTCTACGCCGATAACGTCCGATTCGACTTCGCCGCTGTGCGGCAACGCAAGGACGGCATCGTCAAGGAACTCACCGACGGTGTCGCGGGACTTCTGAAAGCCAACGGCGTCACCGTGATCGAGGGCCACGCCCGGTTCACCGGGCCGACCACGGTGCAGGTCTTCGAAGCCGGTGGCTCGCCGGTCTTCCCCGGCGGTCCCCGCTACGCCGCCGCTCCCCGCGATGCGGCAGTCCGGGAGATCAGCGCCGCCGACGTCATCGTCGCGACCGGTTCGGTACCGGCGGTACTGCCTGTGCCGGGCGCGGATCTGCCCGGCGTGATCACCTCCGACGGCGCGTTCGGGCTGACCGAGGTACCCGAGCGGATCGTCGTCATCGGCGGAAGCGCGGTCGGCGCGGAGTGGGCCAGCCTGTTCCACGCCTTCGGCGCGGAGGTCACCGTCGTGGAGATGCAGGATCGTCTGGTTCCCTTGGAGGACAGCGCGATCGGGACCGCGCTCGGGCGCTCGTTCACCAAACGCGGCATCACCGTGCTGACCGGATCCACGGTCACCGGTATCGCCCAGGCGGACGACGGGCTGCGCGTCGCGGTCGGCGGACCGCAGGCTCGCGAGGTCGATGCGGATGTGGTACTCGTCGGCGTGGGCCGTCGCCCCAATACCGCCGCGCTCGATCTGGATGCCGCCGGAATCGCCACCGACGCAAGAGGTTTCATCCCTGTCGACGACAAGATGCGCACCGATGTGCCGCACGTCTACGCGATCGGCGATGTCACCGGCAAGGCACTGCTCGCACACGTCGCCTCGCATCAGGGTTTGACCGCGGCCGATGCGATCGCCGGGCACGAGACGCATATCGACTACGCCGTCATCCCGGCCGCCACGTTCACTCATCCGGAGATCGCGAGCGTCGGGCTCACCGAGGAGGCCGCCCGCGCCGCGGGGCACGAGATCGTCACGGCCACTTTCCCATTCGCGGCCCTGGGCCGGGCCAAGACCTTCGGCGACACCGAGGGCATGCTGAAGATCGTTGCCGGGCAGCGTCACAACGAGGTGCTGGGCGTGCACATCATCGGACCTTCGGCCAGCGACCTGATCGCCGAAGGCGCACTGGCCATCTCGATCGAGGCCACCCTCGACGAACTCGCCGGCACCATCCACGCCCACCCGACCCTCGGCGAGATCGGCATGGAGGCGGCCCTGGCCGGTCTCGGGCTGCCCGTCCACATCGCGCCCCCGCGCAAGCGAGCCGGAAGAGGCGGCGGAGCGTAACCACAGCGCAACGCTCAGCCGCAGCCAATTCGAGGAGCACCACGAGTGACTACCGCAACTCCACGCAAATCCAGCCGTAAGACACCACGTCCGGCCGACGGGCGTCCGGCATCCGCAGCCAAAACCGTTCCGGCACAAGATCCGGAGGCCGACACCGCAACCGCTTCGGCGCAGCCGCCGCTCACCGATCGCACCGCCGACGAGGCGGCCACGGTCGAAAGCCGTATCGCCGCTGCCGATCCCGCATCGCTGCGCGATCTGTACCGCGACATGCTGTTCGTGCGCCGCTTCGAGGAGCGCACCGCCCAGGCTTATCAGCAGGCCCGGATCGGCGGCTACTGCCACCTGAACCTCGGTGAGGAGGCGACCGTCGTCGGAGTCGGCGCGGCCATGCGCCCGACGGACTACCTGTTCACCAACTATCGCGAGCACGGCTATGCGCTGGCCAAGGGCATCGAGCCCGGCCGCGTGATGGCCGAGCTGTACGGCCGCTCCACCGGCACCTCGAGGGGCTGGGGCGGCTCGATGCACATGTACGACACCGCGACCCGGCTGCTCGGCGGCTATGCGATCGTCGGCGGTCAGGTTCCGCTGGCCATCGGCGCGGCGCTGGCCATCGACTATCGCGGCGAGGACGACGTGGTGGTCTGCCAGATGGGCGAGGGCACAACGAATATCGGCGCCTTCCACGAATCGCTGAACATCGCGGCGCTGTGGCATCTGCCCGTGGTCTTCCTGGTGATCAACAACTACACCGGAATGGGCACCACGGTCGAGAAGTCCTCCGCGGAACCGGATCTGTGGAAGCGAGCCGCGGCCTACCGCATGCGCGGTGAGCGGGTGGACGGCACCGATGTGCTGGCGGTGCGGCAAGCCGCGAGCGAACTCATCGAATCCGCACGGCGCGAGGGGAAACCGGCGCTGCTCGAAGCGGTCAGCCATCGGCTCAAGGGCCACTCGGTGGTGGACCCGGCCAAATACCGCAGCACCGAGGCTGTTTCGGAAGCCCGCGAACACGACCCGATCACGCTGTGGCACGCCCGGCTGCTGGACGCCGGTGTGCTGAGCGAGGAGTCGGCCGCCGCGATCGAGGCCGAGGTCACCGCGAAGGTGGCCGCCGCGGTCGAATTCGCCGAATCGAGTCCGCATCCGGACCCGTCCAGCCTGTTCGACTACACGTATGCCACCCCCGTCCCCGGCGAATTGCGCCGCCTGCCCGCCGACCCGCTGTTCCCGGCCGATGCCGAAAGGTAATCCCTTGCCCGGCGACCGGTATCGCCCGGCCGAGCGCGAGGCGAGGCGGCCGGGCAGGTCGAACCCCGGCGAGCACATCGTCGTTCCCCCCAGCCCCCGGCACACCCGCAGTCCACACGACGACCTGCTGATCTGGGCGGTGTCCTGCGCGTCGCGCGCACCGCGGTCCATCGTTCATCCCGAAAGGTAATCCCGTGCCCGTCATCACGTATCGCGAAGCTCTGCGCGAGACGCTGCGTCAGGAGATGCGGCGCGACGACGATGTTTTTCTCATCGGGGAGGAGATCGGCGTCTTCGAGGGCTCCTACAAGATCACCGCCGGTCTGCTGGCCGAATTCGGGGAGAAGCGAGTGCGCGACACTCCGATCGCCGAAGAGGGTTTCGTCGGTGCGGCCATCGGCGCGGCGATGCTCGGGCTGCGCCCGGTCGTGGAGATCATGACCATCAACTTCTCGCTGCTCGCGCTGGATCAGATCGTCAATCACGCGGCCAAGATCTACGGCATGTTCGGCGGGCAGACCAACGTGCCCATGGTCATCCGCACGCCCGGCGGCGGCGGTCAGCAGCTCGGCGCGACCCACTCGCAGAACATCGAGCTGTACTACGCGTTCGTCCCGGGCCTGAAGGTCGTCGCGCCCAGTACACCCGCCGATGCGGCCGCACTGCTCAAGGCCGCGATCGAGGACGACGATCCGGTGCTCTTCCTGGAGAACCTCTCGCTCTACAACACCAAAGGTGAAGTACCCGAGGATCTTCCGCCCGCCCAGATCGGCAAGGCGGCGGTCACCCGGGAGGGCTCGGACATCACGCTGATCGGTTACTCCCGGATGGCTACGGTCTGCACCCAGGTCGCCGAACGCCTTGCGGACGAGGGTATCTCGGCCGAGGTGATCGACCTGCGCAGCCTGCGCCCGCTGGACCGCGACACGCTCGTCGCCTCGGTCCGCAAGACCGGCTGCGCGGTGATCGGCGAGGACGACTGGCTCACCTACGGCATCGGCGCGGAGGTGGCCGCCTCCATCTCCGACGGAGCCTTCGACTACCTCGACGCACCGGTGCGCCGCGTGGCCATGGCCGAGGTGCCGCTGCCCTACGCCAAACCGCTGGAGCGGATCGCCCTGCCGTCCGCCGACTCGCTGTACACCGCCGCCGTGGAAACCCTTGCGGCCGTGGGCCGACGACGGGCCTGAGAGGACCAGATATGCCTGAGATCACCATGCCCCGGCTCTCGGACACCATGGAGGAGGGCGTCATCGCGTCCTGGCTCAAACAGGTGGGAGATCCGGTCGCCCGCGGCGAGGTCATCGCCGAGATCGAAACCGACAAGGCTCTGATGGAGCTGGAAGCCTACGACGACGGGGTTCTCGAACAGATCCTCGCCGACGCGGGAGCGCGAGTGCCGATCGGGGAACCGATCGCACTCGTCGGGGACGGCAGCGGGGCCGCGCGCGCCACAAGCGCCACGGCACCGGGGACCTCGGCCGCTACCGGCGGTCCGGAGGTCTCCCCCGCTGCGCCCGGGCCCGATACCCGCACGCCCACAACCGGTCCCGCGACGCACACGTCGGCACCGGGAACCACCGCCGGCGCAGGCGCGACACCGGACGATCGCACATCCGGCGGATCGGCCACGGCGGACGGGCATCGCCGCAAGTCCTCCCCGCTGGCGCGGAAGATCGCCCGTGAACTCGGTGTCGATCTCGCGACCGTGACCGGAACCGGGCCCGGCGGGCGGATCACTCGCCGCGACGTCGAATCCGCGCAGCAGACAACCGATTCCGGCACGGCCCCGGACAATGCGGCGCCCACGGCCGATGCCGCCCCCGCGACGGCGGCCCCGGTCCCGGCCTCGGGCGACTACGAGGAGATACCGCTGACCCGCATCCAGCAGGTCTCGGCTACCCGCCTCACCGAGAGCAAACAGCAGGCCCCGCACATCTATCTGACCAGTGCGATCGACGTGACCGACCTGCTGGCCTTCCGGGCGCAGATCAACGCGACGCTCGAATCCGCCGGAAAGGGCAAGGTCAGCGTCAACGACCTGCTCGTCAAGGCGGTGGCGGCCACCCTGCGCACGGATCCGTCGGTGAACGTCAGCTTCGCCGGTGACAAACTCCTGCGGCACAAGGACATTCATCTCGGCATCGCGGTGGCGACACCGGCCGGGCTGCTCGTGCCGGTGATCCGCGACGCGGACCGCAAGAGCGTCTCGGAGATCGCCGCCGAGAGCCGCGACAAGGCCGAACTCGCGCGGACGCGCAAACTCCGCGCCGAGCACATGTCCGGCGGCACGTTCACCATCTCCAATCTGGGCATGTTCGGCATCGAACAGTTCACCGCCGTGATCAACCCGCCCGAATCGGCGATCCTGGCCGTCGGCGGCGCGAGTGATGAACTGCGACTGGATGATTCGGGCTCGGTGGTGTCCCGCAAGGTGCTGCGGGTCACGCTGTCCGCCGATCATCGCGCCATCGACGGCGCGGTCGCGGCGAAGTTCCTGCAGCAGTACAAGGATCTGCTGGAACATCCGCTGCGGATCATCACCTGACGGCGCCGGCCCATGAGCCGACGGTGCCCCGGTTCTCACCGGGGCACCGTCGGGCTGTGTGCCGAAGCCACGGACACAGCTACCCGCGCATCGTCGAGCGGGTGGAATGGTGGCCTACAACAGCTTCCGCAACCTCAGGTCGGTCGCGTACTTCTCGATCAAGGCCCGGCCCAGATGCGGGATGTCGCGATCGGGGCCCAATTCGGCGGCCTGCACCGCGGCCTGGAACTTCTTGGCGGGCAGGGCCGCACCGCGCTGCGGCATCCCCGGAGCCCGGTAGGCGTGCAGCAGCGGCAGCAGCGAATGCTGCCGCTGTTCCTCGGGCAGCGCCCGCAGCGCGGTCTCGAACCTGCGGAACCATTCGCCGTATTCGTCGATCCGCTCGATCGGATGACCCCCCTCGATCAGCCAGTCCACGAATTCGTCCAGCGAGATGCCGTCGTCGTGCGGGTTGAGCACGTCGAAGGTCTCGAAGCCCGAGGTGACCTGTGTGCCGAGCACGGTGATCGCCGACGCGGTGAAATCGGCGGGCAGCCCGTCGTAGTGCGAGCGCTGCCGTTCGCCCCGAATGTCGGTGGCGTAGAAGGACTTCGGCGCCAGCCCGGTGGCCAGCAGGCTCAACAGCAGCCGGGTGAACATATCGGGGACGTTCAGCTGCCCGGCATAGTGTGAATGGGCCAGGATCATATCGGACCGGAAGACGGCCACCGGAAGACCGCACAGGTCGTGCGCCTCCCGCAGCAGCACCTCACCGGCCCACTTGCTGTTGCCGTAGCCGTTGGCATATCCGTCGTCGATCGCGCGCACCGCGCCGATCTCGCGGATGTCACCGTCCTCGGTGAACGCCTCCGGCGCGATCTGGGCGGCGACGGCCACCGTGGACAGGTAGGTGACCGGTTTGATCGTGGCGGTCAAGGCCAGGCGGATCACCTCCGCGGTGCCGACCACGTTGGGGCCGAACAACTGTCCGTACGGCAGCACGTGGTTGACCAGGGCCGCCGGATGTACGATCAGATCGACCGTCTCCGCGAGTCGACGCCAATCCGGTTCGCTCAGACCGAGATTCGGCTCGCCGATATCACCGGCCAACACCTCGAGGGTGCGGTCGGCGAGTGCGCGGTAGTGCCGGGTGAGTTCCGGATCACCGCTGTCGAAGACCTCGTCCAGGCGGGCGCGGGCCGCAGCCGCGCCGCCGCCGCGAACCACGCAGATCAGCCGGCCGCCCGAGGCGTCCAGCCGCTGCAACCATTCCAGGCACAGGAACCGGCCCAGATAGCCGTTCGCGCCGGTCAGCAACACCGTCGCGGGAGTCCGCGCGGAGCGTGGCAGGTCGGCGGCGGCATCCAGGGTCGCGGGGTCGATGAACTTGTCCAGGGTGAGATCGGATGCGCGGATGCGGGGTCCGGTGCCGTGCACCGTGGCGACGGTGGGTCGTTTGCCGCCGGAATCGCGTTCGGCCTCGATGTAACCGGCCAGCGCGGTCAGATCGGTTGCCGGGCCGACGATCACGCCGACCGGGACCTCGACCCCGAAGATCTCCTGCAGCAGTGTGGAATACGTCAGCGCCGAGAGCGAATCACCGCCCAGATCGGTGAACCGCACGTCCGGGCGCAGATCCGCCGTGGCACAGCCCAGCAGCGCACGCGCGGCGCGCCCGACCGTCGCGAGCACCGGCAGATCGGCGGCCTCGCGGCGCAGCGCGGCCAGTTCGTCGTCCTGTTCGCGCGCCAGATCGGCGTAGAGCTGTTCGAGCCGCGCGCCGTAACGCGCTTTGAGCTTGGGCCGCAACAGTTTCGCGATCCCGGATAGCAGTCCGTTGTCGAGTGTGAACGGCTCGGTCTCGAGCAGGAAGGCGCGCGGGATCTCGTAGGAGTTCAACTCGGCCGCACGCGCGACCCGCTGCAGCGATTCGGTGATCGCCGCGGTGAGATCACCGGGATCGGGGTGTGCGGCAAGGGCTTCGGGCGTCGGCACGACGACCGCGAGCAGATAGGCGCGCTCACTGCTGCCGTACACGTAGATCTGGTGCACCAGCGGGCTCGCCGCGTAGACGGCCTCGAGCTTGGCGACCGTGACGAATTCGCCCTGCGAAAGTTTGAGCACGTTGTTGCGCCGGTCGACGTACACCAGCCGATCGGGGCCGTGTTCGGCCATGATGTCACCGGTGCGGTAGAAACCCTCGGCGTCGAATATCTCCGCATTCAGTTCCGGGCGTTCGAAATAGCCGGGAAAGAGGCTTTCGGACTTGACCAGCAATTCCCCGCGCGGATAGGGCTTGTCGGTGCTGAAGTAGCCCAGCTCCGGAACGTCGACCAGCTTGTAGTCGGTGACCGGCGGCCGGGTCACGAGATTGTCGACGACGATGCCGCCCGCGGATTCGGTCGACCCGTATCCGTCGATCATGCCGAACCCCAACACCGAGGCCATGAACTCGTGCAGCTGCGCCGACAGCGGCGCACTGCCCGTGATGGCCATGAGGAAACGTCCGCCCAGAACCTCTTCCCGCAGTTCGGTTTTCACCTCCCGGTCGACCGCCTCCGGTGCGCCGCCGGCGGCCACCCGGCGATCGACCTCGCCACGGAAGCGCTGGAACAGCATGTCGCATATGCGCGGTACGAAGAACAGCACGGTGGGACGCGCCAGCGCCAGATCCTCGAACAGCGTGGACATGTCGCTGCTGGCCGCGAAGTACACCGTGCCGCCGCGCCCCAGACAGGACAGCAGCGAGCCGCGCCCGGCGACGTGACTCATCGGCATGAAGCTGAACTCGATCGTCGGGAACGGCCGCTCCGCGCCGTTGCGCCACAGCCGGGCGACCAGACGCTCGGGATACATTGCGCCCTTGGGTGTTCCGGTACTGCCGGAGGTGTAGACGAGCAGCGCCAGCGCATCCTCGCCCGCGTCGGTGGGCAGTGGCGCTTCGGGGAGTTCGCCGCCCCGCGCGATCGCCTCCGCGAGGGTCCGCACACGGACCGGGCGATCGGCCAGGCGAGTACGGGCGGATTCGACCGCGGCGCGATGATCGTCGTCCTGCGGATGATGGTCGAAGACGATCAACGTGCTCGCCGATTCGGTGGCCAGCACCAGCTCCACCGCGGTGTCGAGCTGTTCGACGCTCGCGGCCAGCAGGCACGGCCCCGTCTCGGCGACGATCGGGGTCAGCTGGGCCGCGGACGCACCGGTCTGCAACGGCACCGCCACCGTGCCCAGTGCCGTGCAGGCCAGATCCACGACCGTGTAATCGGTGCTGGTGAATCCGAGCGTTGCGACGAAATCACCTGCGCGGACGGGGGATTCGGAATCGTGATACCAGGCCGCGGCGACCGCGGCCACGCGCCGCCACATCTCGCCGTAGGTGATGGTGTCATAGCGCGGCAGCAGGCGTCCGCGGGTGCGACCGGTCTCGTCGGTGACGAACTCCCTCGCCCGCACGGCCAGCGCCGGACGGTCCGCGTACCCGTGCGTCAGCGCCGCAATCGACTGTGCCAGTGGCACATCCGTGCGGGCCATCGCGGCGCTGACCTCGGCATCCGGAATCGCCGCGCGCACCTGCGGGTCGCGAGCGACCAGTTCCATCATGCGCCGCCCCAGTTCCTGCCGCGCCGCCTCGTCCATACCCCGACCTCCCTCGGAATCGTCCGGCGATCCGATGCCGACCGTCCGTCGGACATCCTAGCGATACATGTATTACGCAATTAGTTTCTTACGCTAAATATCCCATCTCGGCACCGGGCGATGTCAAGGCCGGGACCGCCGCCCTCGGCATAGACCGAGGTCACGGCCACTGTCCGATATCTCACTCACCCCGCGCCCGCACGGTGTGCTACCGCTCACACACCGAACGGCAGACCGGCGGACATCGCGCGTCATCGCACGGCACCGAAAAATTCAGCGCAGGCGGCCGAATGGTCACGTGCGGGCTCCGGCCCGTTCAATCGGCAGCCTTACCGTCGGATCATCGGGCCGTACCCGGGCGGAGGTTTCCATGCTGAACGCACGTCTGCGAGCGACCTGGGTCGCCAATGCCGCCTCGGGGGCGGCCGCCGTCACGGTGGGGACCCCGTTCCGCACCCGATCGGCATTCACCGTCCACCGAACCGAACGCGTTCGGGCACAGCGAGATTCGCTGCGGGCCTCGGACCTCGAGGTGGTGACGGTCACCGACCGGTCGGCGATCCTGACCTGGACGACCCGGGCCCGCGACCACGCCGGACGACTGGTTCCGGCGCCGGCGGACACCGAGATCCGCATCGCCCCCGCGGACGCCGCACATCCGCCCCGGCGATACAGTCTCGACTCCCGGCCGACCGCCTACCACTACGCGCAGATCGAAGGCCTCGAGCCGGGCCGCAGCTACCGATTCGAGGCGTATTCCGGTGGTTGCCGCGCCGTCTCGGCCCGCACACTGGTGACGCGCCGCGCCGGATCACCGGAAACCACAGGCGTTTTCACCACGCTCACCCCGCCACCGGGCCCGCTGCTGCGCACGATCGCGCTCGCCAACGACGTGCACTACGGCGAGAGCACCAGCGGCCTGATCGTGGCCGGATTCCCGAACGGGCTGCGGCACGACACCGACAGTCATCCCGAGATCATGCTCGACGCGCTGCTGACCGACCTGCGCGCACCCGATCGCGGCGCCGACCACCTCATCGTGGCCGGTGATATGACCGATTCCGGCACGCTCGAACAGTCGGCCGCGGTGCGTGCACGGCTGGACACCTGGGGTGCGGCGGGCCGGGACTACTTCGTCTGCCGCGGCAACCACGACGTGTCCCGCGACGGCGATCCGTGGGGTTCGGTATTCCGGCCCGGCGGGCGCATGGCCGCCTCGGATGTCGATGGACTGCGCGTCATCGCCCTGGACACCACCCGTCCCCGCGGCTCCGGCGGCACGCTCACCGCACCACAACTGAGCCGCCTGCGCGAGGTACTGGCCGCCGATCCGGACCGGCCCACCTTGATGTTCGGGCACCATCCGGTGACTTCCTCTGCGGCGGTGAGCAATCCGGCCGGACCCGGATTCGTGCTCGACCGTGCCTCGGCCGCCGCACTGCACGCGCTGTACCGCGGCGCGCCGGGTGTCTTCCTGCATCACACCGGCCACACGCACCGTAATCGCGTGGGCCGCCCGGACTCTCCCGTGAACGTGGAATTCCTCGAAGGCGCGGCGATCAAGGAATATCCCGGCGGCTACCTGCTGCTGCGCATCCACTCCGGCGGCTACATGGTGAACTTCTACAAGACCCGCGCCGAGCCGGCGCTGCGCTGGAGCACCCGGACCCGCAGGCAGTATTTCGGATTGCATCCCGATCACGCTCTCGGCAGCTGCGCCGATCGCAATCACGTTGTGCTGCGAGACTTCTCGGGCCTGCGATAGTTCGGCCGCCTCCCG
The DNA here is from genome assembly GCF_001613305.1 of Nocardia vaccinii NBRC 15922. Taxonomy (GTDB): domain Bacteria; phylum Actinomycetota; class Actinomycetes; order Mycobacteriales; family Mycobacteriaceae; genus Nocardia; species Nocardia vaccinii. The sequence continues at coordinate 278,213 of NZ_BDCC01000019.1, read as the reverse complement.
CGCCGTCGGCAGCCGGGCAGCCGACGCGTGCGATCACATCCGCGGTGATCCCGGGCCAGGATGCCAACGCCGCGCGAACCGTATCGAGTCCGCGCACGCGTGGGGGGCGACGATCCGGCTCACCGCACCGGGGCAAGCGCCCGACGCGACCGGGCTCTGCGGCGTGGACGGCCGCAGTCGCCGGGCGTATCCCACCCCGAGATCATCTTTGCGCCTACGCTGGCTCGCGGAGCAAGTACCGACCGGTTGTCGCACGCCTGAGTATTTCAGTGCGCCAGTATGATTGAGGAGAGTAATAGTGCGAACCGATGGAGATACCTGGGACATCATCAGCGGTGTCGGCATCACCGCCCTGGGAGTCGCAACATTCCGGGCGACGGAAACCGCCCAGCCCGACGCTCTGATCCGCGACGACTGCGCCCGCTTGTTCATCGAGGCCGCGGGCGAGCCGCGCTCGCTGCGGGCCCTCGCCGCACCCGATGAGGCGGAATTCCTGCCCGTGGCGCGCTTGATCGGAGTGCGCACGAAATTCTTCGACGAATTCTTCCTCTCCGCCGCCGCATCGGGTGTGCGACAGGCGGTGATCCTCGCGGCCGGGCTGGACGCACGCGGTTACCGGCTCGACTGGCCGGTGGGCGCCACCGTCTTCGAGATCGATCAGCCCAAGGTGCTGGACTTCAAACATCAGGTGCTGGCGGACAACGAGGTGGTGCCACGCGCGGTGCTGCGCGCCGTCCCGGTCGATCTGCGCGACGACTGGCCCGCCGCCCTGTTCGAGGCCGGTTTCGACGCCGACCGCCCGACCGCGTGGTCCGCCGAAGGCCTGCTGCCCTACCTGCCGGGCGCGGCCCAGGATGCCCTGTTCGAGCGGATCGATACGCTCTCCTGCCCCGGCAGCCGCCTGGCCGTGGAGGGTTTCTCCGGTGGCCGCCCCGATATCGCCCGCATCTCCCGGGCCGCCACGCAGGAGATGGCCACCAGCCCGTTCGGCGACGTCGACGTCACCGAACTGTTCTACAACGACGAGCGGACCGATCCGAGCCAGTGGCTGACCGACCGCGGCTGGCGGGTCGATTCGGCCGACGTCACCGAACTCTCGGCCCGCTACGGCCGCCCGGTGCCCGAACTGCCCGGAGATATGGCCGATATGCACGACGTCGCCGCCTATCTCACCGCGATCAAGTAGTTCGCGAGCAGCGCGCGAATCCGCTCGCACGTTCGAGCGGATTCGCGCGCCTCCCGACGCGTGCGCCGGGCCGGTGTCCGCGCCCGGTCGGCTGCGCGCCGACCGCGAGCCGCCGCACCGGCCGATCCCGCGTCGAAAACGGTCCGTTCGCCGCCGGCCATCGGCGTCATCCGGCGGCAGGCACCGGCGCCCCACTCCCGGCCACCTCGTGCACCGGCCGGGCCCGCACCAGCGCCACCATCACCGCCGAAATCAGTGCCGCCGCCGCGAACACCGTGAAACCCCAGTTCGACAGCTCGTGCGCGACCAGGACGCCGCCCAGCCAAGGTCCGAACACCGCACCGAAACGGCCGATCCCCGACACCCAGCCCAGTGAGGTCGCCCGGATACTCGGCAGGTAGTAGGTGCCGACCGCGGCGTAGATCAGCGTCTGCGCACTGAACAGGAAACCACCGGTGAGGAATACGTCCACGTAGGTCAGCCACAGCGGCATGTGCACCGCGAGCAGTCCGATCCCGATCATGGTGGCCGCGAACCAGATGACCGTCACCCGCCGCGGGCCGAACCGATCGGCGAGCCGGCCGGCGACCAGCATGCCGACGATTCCACCGAGGTTGATCACCAGCAGGAAACTGATCGCCGACCCGAGGTTGTAGCCGTGGGCGCGCATCATCGTGGGCAGCCAGGTGTTCACGCCGTAGACCAGCAACAGACCGCCGAACGAGGCGACCCAGAACAGCAATGTCACCGAACGCAGTGCGGGAGTGAACAATTCGGAGACCTTGCCGCGCCGCTGCTGGGCGTCGCGCTCGGGTGCGTAGGCGGCGAGCGAGACGCCGAACCGGTCCGCGACCCGTTGCGCCCGCTCGGTGCGTCCCGAGGCCAGCAGGTAGGTCAGCGATTCGGGCAGCAGGAACAAGATCGCGGGCACCGCGATGACGACCGGCACGGCGCCGAACCAGTACACCGATCGCCAGCCCAGCGATTCGACGATATTCATCGCCACCGCCCCGGCGATCGCACCACCGGCCTGATGCGCGGTCATCAGGAAGGTCACCGCGATGTTCTTGCGCGCGGCCGGCGCGTACTCCATGACCATCGCGATCGCGGTCGGCAGCAGCACGCCCAGACCGATACCGGCGGTGAATCGCGCGGCGCCGAAGGTCAGGACGTTGGGCGCCATACCGCAGACGGCCGCGGACACCGTGAAAACCAGCACTCCGGTGAGGATGATCTTGCGACGCCCGATCCGATCGGTGATCACCCCCGCGGCCAGCGCGCCCAGCAGCATGCCGAAGGTGTTGAAGCTGCCGATATCCCCGGCCACGGCCGGACTCAGCCCGAATGCCTTGTCCTTGAACACACCCGGAAGTGTCGCGCCGTAGACGAACAGGTCGAGCCCGTCGAGCAGGACGAGGAACCAGCAGACCGCGGTGACCTGAAGCCACAATCGCCGGGAGGGGGCGGCCGGAACGCCACCGGGTTCGAGCGAGGACACCTGTGTCCCTTTCGTCCGTAGAGCTGCATCCAGTGATGCAGGTTACATCTGTCGCAATATCATTAACACTATTTCGAGCAAAATTGTTAACATTCTTCTCGACTTCTCGACCGCGGCAACATCACGGCGAGACGATCTACACGGCGGTCTACTCAGTCCTGCGAACGCGCGAGATCTTCGGCGGTCGGCGTCCCGTGGGTATGGAAGGACTCGATCGTCCGCAGGCCCCACGCCTGCCCCTTGGCGCGTTCGGCCTCGGTCCAGTCCACCCGCTTCCAGTCCGGAGCCAGAATCAGCCGCGCACCGGCATTGCACAGTTCGATGCGATTGCCGCCGGGCTCGTAGACGTACAGGAAGAACGTCTGCTGAATGGCGTGCTTGTGCGGGCCGGTCTCGATGAACACCCCTTGATCCAGGGCGACATCACAGGCGCGCAAGATGTCCGCGCGGCTGTCGGCGGCGAAGGCGATATGGTGCAGCCGCCCCGACAGGCCCAGATTGTCGCGGGTGTAGACCAGGTCGTAACTCTTGTTGGTGAACGTGGTCCAGGTACCCGCGACCGAACCGTCGTTCAGCACGATCTGCTCGGTCGTCATCGCGCCCAGCGTCTGTTCCAGGAAATCGCGATTCTCCACCGGGGTGCGGCCGAGGAAGTTGACGTGATCCAGCCTGCGCGCCGGGACGCCGCCACTGGGATAGGCGCGAGCCTGATTCTTCAGCGACGGCCGGTCCTGGTCGCCGCACTCGAACCATTCCGCCTCGTAATAGAGACCGAATTCGTGACCGTCGGGATCGGTGCACAGGTAGGTCGGCCCGAAGCCGGGTTCGCCGTCGGCCCAACCGATTCCGCGGCCCGCGGCCTCCAGTGCCGCCACCCGCCGGGCCAGCGCCTCGGGACTCGTCGCGCGCAGGTGCGTGCGGCCGATACCACCGTGCCGGTATGCGCGCAGGGTGAGGGTGTGGTGCTGATAATCGTCCCAGGCGTGCAGATACACCTCGTCCTTGCTCTCGCCGACGACGCTCAACCCGAGAAAATCGGTGCAGAATGCGACGCTCCGGTCGAGCGTGGGTGTGCGCAGTTGCACGTGCGCCAGGTGCGCGATGTCGTGACCGGGGGCCATCGTCTCGTCCTCCTCGAACAGCGGGCGCGCCTGTTCAGGCGCGTGGAAAAACTTTGCCTGCGAACAGTTTCCGGGCAGTGCGGACCACGCCGGCGCTGCGCACGCGCGGCGGCCGCACCGTGTGATCCAGATCGATGTCGACCAGCAGATGGCCGGACGGATGCTCCACATCCACCCGCCGCAGATCCGCCGGCCAGGCCGCGGTGAGGTCGTGACCGACCGCGCCGGGCGTCGTCATCGCGGTCACCGCACTGATCGCCGCGAACACCCCGATCGCGGTATGCGGGCGCACGGGGATGAACGAGCGCGTGCAGACCCGGCCGCCGTCTCGGGCGGGTGCGAGCAGAATCGTCTTGGGCACAGAGGATTTCGCGACGTCGCCCAGGCCCATCCGCCGCGCGGCCGCGCGGCGCAGCCGATCGACGCGTTCGACCAGCGCGACGTCGGCGGCCAGATCGGCGGGCGACTCGTAACCGGTGAGCCCGAAACTCGCGGCCTCGGCGACCACGACCGGCATGCCGTTGTCGACGCAGGTGATCTCGATATCCTCGACGGTTTCGCGCACGCTGCCGGTGGGGAACAGTCCGGAGGTGGCCGAACCCGCGGTGTCCTCGAACGCGAGCATCACCGGCGCGGCGGTCCCGGGCACCCCGTCGATGCGGGTGTCGCCGTCGTACACCGGACGGCCGTCGCGGACCGGGAACGTCGCCGTGGCCGTACTGCCGGAATTGACCAGATGTATTCGCACGGAACAGGTTTCGCCCGATGCCGGGACCAGCCCGGATTCGACGGCGAACTGACCGACCCCGGCCAGGATATTGCCGCAGTTCTGCCGATCCGAGACCGTGGGCTGTTCGACGCCGAGTTGCAGGAACAGGTAGTCCACGTCGACGCCGGGCCGCTCGGACGGCGATACCACCGCGACCTTGCTGGTCAGCGAGGTCGCTCCGCCGATGCCGTCGATCTGGCGCGGGTCGGGTGTGCCCATGATCCGCAGCAGCAGATCGTCGCGTTCGGCTGGACCGCAGGGCAGGTCCCCGGCCAGAAAATATGCACCCTTGGAGGTGCCGCCGCGCATCCACACGCAGGCGACACCGTCCCGAGCCGCGTTCGGCGAGACGGCCGTCCCCTCATCGGCGGCCATCTCGCCGAACGCATCCGGGCTGTTCGTCACGACGACTCCCGGTTGTCTCGGTAGTCCTCGTAGGAGACATACGTGATGCCGAAATCGTCGAGCCGATCGCGCAGGCCGTACCGGTCCAAGCCCAGTTCACCGGCCGCGAACGCCCTGCGCGCCGCCTCTTCCTTCGCGACCCGCGCGGCCGAGCGTTCCAGGGTCTCGGACACATCCCCGCGCGGTACGCGGACCACGCCGTCGTCATCCGCCACGATCACATCGCCGGGGTGGATAATCTGCCCCTCGATGACGATCGGCACGTTGATCGCGCCCGCGGTGGCCTTGACCGTGCCCTGCGCGCTCACCGCGGTGGACCAGGCCGGGAAGCCCATCGCCCGCAGGTCCGCGACATCGCGTACACCGCAGGCGAGTACCACGCCGCGCACGCCGCGCCGCTGTAGCGCGGTGGCGAACAGTTCGCCGAAAAGCCCGTCGCTGGAGGGCGAATTGGTCGCCACCACCAGCACGTCACCCTCGCGGCACTGCTCCACCGCGACGTGGATCATCAGATTGTCGCCGGGCCAGCACAGGACGGTGACCGCGGTACCGCCGATTCGCGCACCGGACCAGGCCGGACGCAGCCGCGGACCCAGGAAGCCGGTGCGGCCCTGCGCCTCGTGGACGGTGGCGGCGCCGAACTCGCCGAGTGCTGCGGCATCCTCGGCCGATGCCCGCGGGCATCCGGTCACCACGACGTTCTCCATTACTGTCCTCCCGAATCCCCGGTCGCGTCTTCTCGGTCGAAGACGATGTCCTGCAATGCATCTCGTGTAGCCGCGGCGATATGCGGCGTGACGCCCAGCTCGATCAGCTGTTCGGCCGCGGCGCCCATCTCCTCGGCGCGGCGGGCGGCGTGGGCTTGGGTACCGGTGATCAGGCGGTCCAGGGTGTCCTCGTCGAAGGACCGGAATTCCGCGGCGATGTGGTCGCGGAACCAGTCCGCGCATCCCGCCGCCTGCGCACCGGCCAGCCCTTCCACCACCGCGGCGGCCAGGCCCTTGTACACCACGCTGCGCAACAGCTTGCGCGAACTGGCCACACCGACCGGGCCGGGAACGAGCTCGACCGCCACGTCGATCTCGTTCATCATGTCCACGAAACGCGCTGCGGCCGAACCCGATACCTGCATCGGCACGCGAATCCCGCGACCGGGCACCGGGGCCATGATCGCCACGTCGACCAGATCCACCCGCGCCTCGGCGGCCAGCCCGGCCAACCGGACCTTCGCCGCCGGAGTTCCGGTGTTCGCCTCGGCCCACACCGCGCCGGGCGCCAGACTCGAAAAAGACTGCCGCAGCGCGGATTCGGCCTCGTGCGCGGTGGTCAAGGAGAACACCAGATCGACCCCGCGCACGGCGTCGGCGTCGCCCGAACACTCTCGAACACCCTGCGGCGCGGATACTTTCGGGTCGAATCCGCGCACATCCGCGCCCAGGGCGGCCAGATCTCGGGCGAATTCCGTGCCGGCCTCGCCGAATCCCAGTACCGCCACCCGCAACGGCGCGGACTCACTCATCGCCCCACATCGCTTCCCGCCGACCTCTGCGAATATGCACACCGCCGAAGCGCCGACCCCGTGCGCGGCTCCTGCGCGGGGTCGTGCCGCCACGCGCGGCTGCCAGAGCGATGGCGCCACCGGCCCGCCACACGAAATCTCCCGCGTGCGCGCTGACCACCAGTAGCGATTCGGACGCGTTCTCGGGCATCGCCTCTCACCTCGCTTGCTCCGCGGTCGCCCGAACCACCGGATCGAGCGCGAACATGCCGCACGACACGTTCCGCATCGACCGTAAATTATTGCCGACAGAAATGTCAACAATCCTGTCGACAAACAGCGTTGCGGCAGTTCGGGACGTATGCGGGCGCGGGTCAGGCAGCCGGACCGAGCGCGCCTATCACGCTGTCGAGGTGGTCACGCATCGCTTGCTCGGCGGCGATCGGATCGCCCGCGACCACCGCGTCCACGATCGCCAGATGCTCTCCGAGCGAAACCTGTGGCCGACCGGGCCGCAGCGACAGCTGGAACTGGTGCCGCACGATCTGCGCGTTGAGCCGGGCGATCAGATCCGCCGCGGTCTCCTGTCCGGCGATTTCCCTTAGTACAGCATGCATTTCGTGATTCAGCGCGGAGTACTCCAGCAGCTCGCCGTCGTGCACCGCCGCGGACAATTGCTCGGCATACCGGCGCAGGCGATCGGCATCGGGCGGGGTGATGCGCGCGGCAGCCTTGGCCGCGATCAACCCCTCGAGCACCTTGCGACATTCGAGAATCTCCACCGCCTGCTCACGCGAGACCGAACGCACCCGCGCACCGCGATTGTGGATCCGCTCGATCAACCCCTCGGCCACCAGTTCGTCGATAGCCGCGCGCACGCTGCCGCGAGTGACCTCGAACTGCTCGACGAGTTCGGACTCGACCAGACGCTGCCCCGGGGCCACATCGCCCTGCACGATGGCCTGCCGAAGCCGTTCCACCGCAATGGCTTTGCCCTGGGTTCCACGTTCGAGTCCACTGCTCTGCGACACCGACACCGACACCGTCCTCGCGATAGGCGTGACACTCCAATTGTCAATGATTATGCCAACAATTCGCCGAACCCCACTCGGGCGTTGCCACTCAGGACGAGGGCAGGTGCGTGCGCTGCCCCTCGTTGTCCAGGATGCACAGGATTTCGGCGGGGCCGTCGAGGGCGCCGAAGGCATGCGGGACCATGCAGGAGAACTCGGCCGCCTGACCGGCCTCGACGCGAACCCGACGCTCGCCCAGATGTAGCGCCACCGAGCCGGACAGTACGGTGAACCAATCCCTGCCCGGATGCACGCGCTGCTCACCGGCCGGTTTGGTCAGCCGCATCTTGGCCACGGTGACGCCGTTCGGGCCGGAATCGCGAGTCAGCAGCCAGGTGGTGACGCCGCGGAGGGTGTCGCGTTCGGGCCGGATCACCACGTCCTCGTCGCCGACCGACTCCACCAACTGATCGAGCGTGGTGCCCAATGCCCGTGCGATGGGCGCGAGTTGGTCCAGGGCGATGCGGCGGTGACCGGTCTCGATTCGGCTGAGCGTGGACGGGCTCAGGTAACAGCGCGCGGCCAGATCGTCCAGGGACCAGCCGCGTGCCACGCGCAGGCCGCGGATTCGCTTGCGGACCACTCCGTCGAGATCACCGTCTTGCGTCATAAGCAAGATTGTATGCTTTCAAAGCAAACGATCGGTAGCGTCGGATCCATGAGCCACGATCACGCCCATCATCACGGCGGTCACGACCATGACCACGGCGGTCACGACCACGCCGACGAAGCCGCCCTCGCCGACCTGCTCGACCTCGACGCGGCGGCGCTACCCGAATACCTCCCCGAGGTAACGGCGCTGATCCGCGGCCACGCCGACGACCGGCCCGTCCGCCGCATCCTGGACATGGGCGCGGGCACCGGCAACGGCACGCTCGCCCTGACACAGCGTTTTCCGGGCGCCCAGGTGATCGCCGTCGACATCTCCGAGCACATGCTGACCCGCCTGCGCGACAAGGCGACCGCCCGCGGCGTCGCCGAACGCATCCGCACCCTGCGGGCCGATCTCGACGCCGCGTGGCCCGAGCTCGAACCCGTCGACGTGGCCTGGGCGGCGAATTCCCTGCATCACACCGCCGATCCGGATCGCGTGCTGGCCGACCTGTTCGCCACGATCCGTCCCGGTGGCCTGCTGGCCCTCGCGGAACTGCACTCGATGCCCCGTTTCCTCTCCGCCACGGGCGAACTCGCCGAACTCGAGGACCGCGTCCACCAGGCCCTGGCCGCCGAGACCGCCGACCACGTCCCGCATCTCGGTTCGGACTGGGCGAATCTGCTCACCAACGCCGGGTTCGAGATCGAAACCGAACGTCGAATCCTCATCTCACACACTCCCCCACTCGGCGAGGACGCCGCCCGCCTGGCCCACAGCACCCTCCAGCGCATGCGCACCGGCCTCGCCGACCGCCTGACCTCGCAGGATGCGACCGCCCTGGACACCCTGCTGGCCGACGGCCCCGATGCGCTCACCCGTCGCACCGACCTCACCGTCCGCGACGAACGTCCCGTCTGGATCGCCCGCCGCCCTTGAGCGCATCTCTCCACCAGGTCCCGGTTGCCCGAACCGACGCCGTCGCGGCGAATACCTGTCGAGTCGGCAGGCGAACCGCTTCGCGGCGAACGAAGTTCACGGCGGCGCGCGACCCCGCGACCACGTCGTGCGGCTCGCGGGCGGCGGTTCGTGGCGGCGGACCTCATGGCGAGGGCGCGGGTTCGGCGAAGGCTCTGCCGAACCGGGCGACGAGGGCCAGGACGACGGCAAGGGACGGCAGAACCCACAGGGCCGCACCGAGTCCCACGATATCGGCGAGGTGGCCGATCAGCGGTGGACCCGAGACGAATCCGCACCAGCCCAGGGCCGCGACGGCGGCGATCGACGGCCCCGGGTTGGCGTCGGCGGCCACCCGGCCCGCGGCGCTGAACGCGCTGGGCACCACCAGTCCCAATCCCAGTCCCATACAGGCGAATCCGAGCAGGGCCACGACCGGCTGACGCAGGATCAGCGCCGCGCCCATACCGCAGGCGAAGATCGCGGCCAACACCGGAAGCAGTGCGGTGGGGCGGAATCGGCGTTGTAAACCCGTGCCGCTCAACCGCATCGCCACCATCGCCAGAGCGAAGGAGGCATACCCCAGGCCCGCCGTGGCGGCACCGGCGCCGAGTTCGTTCCGCAGATAGGCCGCGGACCAGTCGGCCGCCGCACCCTCGCACAGCATCGAGGCGAACGCGACCGCACCGAGCAGCACGATCACCGCCGACCATCGTCTGCGGTGCGGGGCGGTATCGGATCGCGTTCCCGAGGTCGCGTGATCGCGAATGAGATACCGCGACAGCACTTCCACCGCCACGACCGCCAGGACGCCCAATACCGCCAGCTGAGCGGTCAGGCCGATGCCCAGGCCCACCGCAGCCGAACCGATCAGCCCGCCCGCGAACCCGCCGACACTCCACATGCCGTGCAACCGGGACATGATCGGACGGCCCGCCGCCTTCTCGACGGTCACCGCCTGGGTGTTCATCGCGACGTCGACCATGCCCTGCATCAGCCCCCAGAAGTACAGCGCGACGAACAGCAGAATCGGCGAATCAGCCAGTCCCACACCGATTCCGGCGACCGCGTACCCCGCGATGGAGATTCGGATCACGCGCGGGCTACCCAGTCGCGGCAGCAGCCATCCGCACAGCGCCATCGCGGTGACCGATCCGATCGGCAGGCCCAGCAGCGCCGTCCCCAGAGTGCCGTCACTCAGGCCCAGCGCCGCTTCGACTCCCGGAATATGCGCGGTCCACGAGGCGAACAGGACCGCCTGCACGAAGAAGGTGACGCCGACCGAAAACCTCGCCAGCCCAGCCTGTTTCGATTCGCCGGAACGATCCTGTGAGGTCCGGCAGGGCGTTTCAGACACAGTGCACCTCGATACCGTCCGCACGCAATGCCGCGACCACATCCTCGGGCGCGTCGATGTCGGTGATCACCATGTCCACCGCCGCTGTCGGACATACCACCGCCATCGCGGTCCGGGCGAACTTACTCGAATCGACCATTGCGATGGTGCGCGCCGAGGCGCCCATCGCGGCCCGCTTGACCGCCGCATCCTGCAGGTCGTACGCCGTGACCCCGCGGCGCGGATCGAATCCGCAGCAGGTCAGCAACATGGTGTCCAGCCGCAACTGCGCGAGATTCTGCTCGGCCATCGGGCCGACCAGGGAGGATTCGCCCGATCGCACCGTCCCGCCGGGCAGCAGCAGCGAGACCTCGGGCGCGGCGGCCAGCACACCGAGCCCGGCCAGGGCGAGCGGCACGACCGTCAGCCGCCGCTCGGCCAGATAGCGCGCGGCCACCGAACCCGTTGTGCCACCGTCGAGTACGACCGATTCACCGTCGCAGACGCGGGCCACGGCCGCCGCCGCGATACGCGCCTTGGCCTCGGCGCGCTCGAGCTCACGCATCGGGAACGGCAGCCCCTCCCCGCGCAGCATGGCACTGACCGCGCCGCCGCGTACCCGCCGCAACACTCCGGCCTGCTCGAGTTCGGCCAGATCACGCCGGATCGTCACCTCGGATGCGCCCAGCGCCCGGGACAGGTCGGCCACACTCACCGATTCCGCCGACCGCAGAGCCCGCACGATCTGCGCCTGCCTGGTCTCGCCGTATGCCATCGCTCGAACGTACATCATTTCTGATCATTCGAAAGCAAATTTTGATCGAAACTACCGGAAACGCCGATCCGCGACTTCTTACTCACGGTGATCGGGGGCCGGTGGCAATCGCGATGCGAGGGCGGAGAATTCGAGGGCTCGTTCACCGGGTGCCGTCGTGATGGAACGCATCGTGCTGGAATGGCGGCTGGATCCGAGCGGCGATCATCGACTGCCGGATCCGACCGCCGACACCCCGGTCGTGATCGTCTGCAACGAGGGCTACGCCACGAGTCTGGCCGCCGCCGCGGCCCAGGACCTCGGACTGCATCGGGCCACTGATCTGGCCGGCGGTTTCCGGGCCTGGAAATCGTCCGGATTGCCGGTAATAGCTGGAAAATCGCCAGCAGTTCCGTAAGGCTCGATCTAGGCGCGGGCGGCGGCGAGGAAGGCCCGGATCAGCTCGGGTGATTTGACGCCCCGCTCGCTCTCCACGCCGCTGGAGACGTCCACTCCCCACGCCCCGGTCGCCTCGACCGCAGCGCGCACCGTGTCCGGGCGCAGGCCACCGGCCAGCAGCCAGCGCCCGGCAGGCGCGGCGAAGTCGGGCGCACCCCAGTTCCACGCCTTGCCCGAGCCGGGGTCCGGGGCGTCCAGCAGCAGCAGGTCCTCGCCGAACTCACCGGTGCGCGGCGGCTGCCGCCCGGCCGCGACCGCACGAATCAGGGTGCGGCCGGGCAGGCGCAACGTCGCGTAGTAGTCCGGCCCCTCGTCGCCGTGCAACTGAACCGCGCGGATACCGCTGTATTCGGTCAGTTCGCGAACCTGCTCGACCGATTGGCCGCGGAAGACGCCGACGGTCAGCACATCGGCGGGCACACGAGCGGCGAGCCGGCGCGCGGTCGGCCCGTCGACGGTGCGCGGACCGGCCGCGAAGACGAATCCGATCGCGTCGGCGCCGGCCGCCACGGCGACATCCACGTCCCGCTCGGTCCGCAGCCCACAGATCTTGACGAAGAGATCGGCCATATCCGAAGTCAACCAAAACATCACCGGCACGCCCACACCGGCCTCGAGCGCCGCAGGGTCCGCCCGGCCGCGCACCGAAAGGTTGCCAGGAGTTGTCCAATTGCCCGGCAATCGTAGTAGCGTGGTATCGGTATCAAGGGCAGGAGGCACCTGCGACGTGTGCGCCGCCCGCGTTGCCGCAGCTGAAAAGTTTCGCTCCGATTCACCCCGGTGCTCGGCGGTGCCAGCACCGAGTTCTCGTATGTCCAGCGCCTGTTCGGTTCGACAAATCCACACCGATGTTCTGCTTCGTCACTGACTCACAGCACCGTAGCTGAGGAGGAATATCGTGAGCAGCACCGTTTCCCCTGCCGATTCGACGGTTCGCGAACTGCCCGTTCCCGGTGGTCCACTGCACATCGTCATGGTCGCGCCGCCGTATTTCGACGTGCCGCCGGCCGGTTACGGCGGCGTGGAGGCCGTGGTCGCCGAACTGGCCGACGCCCTGATCGAGCGCGGACATCGGGTGACCCTGCTCGGCGCCGGAAAGAACGGTACGAGAGCACGTTTCGTCCCGGTGTGGGATGCCACGATTCCCCAACTACTGGGCCAGGCGGGCCCGGAAGTCCACAATGCGCTCAAGGTCCGGCAGGCGATCGAGCGGATCGCGGCGGTCGATCACATCGATATCGTGCACGACCACACCTTCGCCGGGCCGCTCAACGCCCCCTTCTACACCGAACTGGGCATTCCGACGATCGTCACCGTGCACGGCCCGGTCGACGGCGATCCGGGCGAGTACTACCGCGCCCTGAACGACACCGCCCATCTGGTCGCCATCAGCGACCGGCAACGCAGTCTGGCCCCGGATCTGAACTGGGTCGGACGCGTATACAACGCGGTCCGCCCGAGCGAATGGCCGTTCCGGCAGGAGAAGAAGGACTACGCGCTGTTCCTGGGCCGCTACGCGGAGTACAAGGGCCCGCACCGGGCGCTGCGGGCCACGCACGCCGCGGGCCTGCGGCTGGTGCTCGCCGCGAAATGCAATGAGCCGGAAGAGAAAGCGTTCTTCGAATCGCACGTGCGACCGCTACTCACCGCCGACGACAGCGTCTTCGGTGAGGCGGACGCCGTCGCCAAACGACTGCTGCTGGCCTCGGCGCGCTGCCTGCTGTTCCCGATCGGCTGGGAGGAACCCTTCGGCATGGTGATGATCGAGGCGATGGCTTGTGGCACACCGGTTGTCGCGCTGCGGGGCGGCGCGGTCGAGGAGGTGGTCGAGGACGGCGTCACCGGCATCATCTGCGATGACGAGGCCGAACTGCCCGCAGCACTGGAGGCGGTGCGCGAGATCGATTCCGAGAAATGCCGCCGCCGCGTCGAGGAGCATTTCTGCGTCGACCGGCTCAGCGCGGGATACGAGTCGGCATATCTCGAAGCCCTTGCCCCACAACACGCCACGGCGCTACTCGGCGGCGGTTCGGTGAGCACCATGGTCGTGCGACCCCCGGCCGTCGCGCAGACCCGGGTGAGCAACGCATGAGCGCGGCGCTCGCATTCATCACGGAGGTGGCATCGTGAACGCGCCGCAGGTGTTCAACGTCGGACCGCCCGTCGGCCTGGGCGGCGGCCAGTCGACGATCACGCTGGTCGAAGCGAATACGTTCTGTCTGTCCGACAATCTCGGCGATATCCATCCCGGCACCGCGCAGGGCCTGTTCTACCGGGACACCCGCACGATCTCGCGCTGGGAGCTGCGGGTCGAGGGAACCCACGCCGAACAACTGACGGTGCTGACCCCCGAATCGTTCAAGGCGCGCTTCGTGATGCGCGTTCCACCGCGGGCGGGCGCGGCCGACAGCACACTGCTGATCGTGCGCAGCCGCCTGATCGGCGACGGGCTGAAAGAGACTGTGACAGTGCATAATCTCGGTCACGAGGACACCGCCCTGCGGCTGACTCTGCACGCCGAGGCGGATTTCGCGGACCTGTTCCTGGTCAAGGAGGGCCGCAGTCATCACGGCAGCGCCGAGGTCACCGTCGCCGGATCGGAACTGCACTTCACCGACCACACCGATCCCGGTCGTGGCCTGATCGTCAGTGCCACAGGCGATCCCGTGGTGCTGCCGGGCGCGCTGAGCTGGCGGGTGGTGGTGCCCGCGCGCAATCAGTGGCGGGCCCAGGTGTTCGCCCAGCCGGTCGCCGGGCACCGCCGGGTGCAGATCTCCTGCGGTGAGGACGACAGCCCGACCACCCGGATGACCGCATGGCGGGCCACCTCAACGGATCTCACCTCCACCGACCCGCGCCTGACCTACATCCTGCGGCGCACCGAGAACGATCTGGGCGCGCTGCGGATCGACGAGGGCGGCGGACTGCCCACCTATGTCGCGGCGGGTGCGCCCTGGTTCATGACGTTGTTCGGGCGGGACAGCCTGCTCACCTCGTGGATGGCGCTGCCGCTGGATTCCGAACTGGCCGTGGGCACGCTGCGTCAGCTGGCGACATTGCAGGGCACGACGGTCGATCCGATCACCGAGGAGGAACCCGGGCGCATCATGCACGAGATGCGGCGCGGGCCCGCCGGTGAGCGCGTGCTGGGCGGTAGCGTCTACTACGGATCGGTCGATGCCACACCGCTTTTCGTGATGCTGCTGGCCGAGTGCCGCCGTTGGGGCGCGGACGAGTCCGTGGTCGCCGAGCTGGCCCCGGCCGCCCACGCGGCGCTGGATTGGCTGGAACATTTCGGCGACTGCGATGACGACGGTCTGGTCGAGTATCGCCGCAAAACCGATCGCGGACTGGTCAATCAGGGATGGAAGGACAGCTTCGACTCGATCAGCGATGTCACCGGCCGGCTGGCCGAGCCGCCGATCGCCCTGTGCGAGGTACAGGGTTACACCTACGCCGCGCGGTTGGCCGGTGCGGAGCTGGCGCGGGCGCGGGGCGACGAGCACGCCGCGCTGCGCCTGGAGCATCAGGCCGCGGAGCTGAAAGAGCATTTCGACCGAGCGTTCTGGGTCCCTGAAAAGGGTTGGTACGCATTGGCGCTCGATCATCGCAAACGCCGGATCGACGCGTTGTCCAGCAATGTCGCGCATTGTCTGTGGACCGGCATCGTCTCCGACGAGCGCGCCGAGCAGCTCATCGCGCGGCTGGCCGGCCCGGATATGGACAGCGGATTCGGATTGCGCACCCTGTCCACCGCGATGGGCGCGTACAACCCGATGAGCTACCACAACGGTTCGATCTGGCCGCACGACACCGCCCTGGCGGTGGCCGGACTGATGCGGTACCGGCACATTCCCGGCGCGTGCGAACTGGCCGAACGCCTGGCGAGGGGACTGCTCGACGCGGCGCTGTACTTCCACGGGCGGCTGCCGGAGCTGTTCTGCGGATTCGGCCGCGAGCAGTTCCGCGCACCGGTGCCGTATCCGACGTCGTGTTCACCGCAGGCCTGGGCCAGCGCCGCCCCGCTGCTGCTGGTGCGGTCGTTCCTGGGCCTGTCCCCGGACGTGCCGAACCGGACGCTCGAGCTCGCACCTCGGCTACCCGAGCGCTGGGGACAGCTGATGCTGACCGACCTGCGACTCGGCCCGATCACGGTCGGCATCGAGGCCGAGGGCGACACCATGCGAGTGGAGGGGCTGCCCGGGGACTGGACGTTGAACGGGGAACGCTCCGTTCTGGCCGAGGAACTCGTTCCGGTCGACGTGTGACGGCCCGAACGGCGTTGCGTCTCAGTCCTTCTCGCTGATCTCCGCGAGCCGGTCCACCGAACCGAGGAGTTTGTCCGCGGTGGTGGCGCGAGCACGGACCTGGCGCTTCTCGTCGGTCAGCAGCGTCCAGTCGTAGGTGTGGGTGACCAGAGTGCGGCCCGGACCCGCCGGTTCGAGCTCCCACCGCCACAGATGTCCCGGCGGCTCACGGTCGGGTTCGGCGGGCCGCCAGGCGATGCGGCGGCCCTCCTCGAACTCCACCACATGGTTCTGCCGGATCTGGCCGATGGTGAGCTCCATGGTGAACACCTCCCCGGCCGCGCGCACACGCTGTCCCTCGGATGCGGATGCGAGATTGTCGTTCCCGTCCCAGCGCGGCTGCTGTGCGGGATCCGCGATCAGTTCGAAGATCCGCGCGGCGTCGGCCGCGATTTCGCGTCGGGCGGTGACGATTCGGGGGTTGTCGACGTGGTCGGTCATGATCCGATCGAACCACGACATCCGGGAGCGAGAAAGGTTCAGGCCGCCCGGTTCTGCGTCGGTCCGGGCAGGCGCCTGTGCACCGGGCCGGGCACCCGGCACAACTCCGCACGCAGGGCGCGGTGTTCCGGGCACAGATACCGGGATCCGTGGCGGATGAACGCCGGATCCAGACGCTGAGCGAAGGTCAGATTTTCGCGGCGCCAGCAGTCGCCGCAGACGAGTTCGTTCATGACGGACCTCCTCGTTCCCCCTGCACTCGGGGGTTGCACAGGAGTTCCCGGTCCGGATGCCGTTCAGCCCTCTCTACGCCGATATCGGCCGAACCGTTATGGACCTCACTCGCGTCCCCCCTCACGGGGCGATGAGCCGCCGCGCGGCGAGCATCGTTGCCGCCCGGAGTTCACCGACATCGGCGCGATGGTCGTGCATCGCGTGCACCGCCGAGGTGCGGGCCAGATCGGTGAGCAGAGTGAGCAGCGTCAGCGGGTGGAAGGTGTCGGTGATCAGTCCCGCCGCCTGACCTCGCCGGATCTCGGCGAGCTTGGGCGTCACCGCGTCTCGGATGGCCGCCTCGGCCGCGGGGATCTCGGTGCGTTCGATATCCGCCCACGCCTGTAACCGGGCGTCGTCCGGATACCGCAGGTAGTGGTCGAACAGGCGGCCGATGTACCCGGGGATGTCCCCGGCGTCCAGCGCGGTCTCGGCGGTCGTCTCGGTCACCCACTGCGCGGTCACCGCCGCGTACAACTCCTCTTTGCCCGCGAAGTACGCGTACAGCCGGTCCTTGCTGGCGTGGGCGGCCGCGGCGATCCGGTTGATCCGCGCCCCCGCGACCCCGTACCGAGCGAATTCCGCCTTGGCGGCGGCGAGAATCCGCTCCTTCGTGGCATGTCCGGCTGAACGCATCCTGGAATCCTATCTTGCCGAACCATTTGGTTCGGGTGTAGATTTCCCGAACCAAATGGTTCGGCAAGAGCGGAGATGAGATGACCGACACGATCCGACCCTGGCGCGAGCTCGCGGCGCTGCCCGGCGGAGTTCCCACCACGGAGCTGGACCAGCTGTGGGCCGGACTCGAGACCGTGCGCGCCGAGGACATCCTGGGCGAATGGCAGGGAGCAGCCTTCCGCACCGGACATCCGCTGTGCCGCGCGCTGGACCACAGCCGCTGGTACGGCAAGACGTTCGTCTCCCTGTTCGAGGCCAAACCACTGATCTGCCGGGCCGAGGACGGCTCGTTGTTCTCCAATGTCGAACTCGGCGGCGGCGGTGAGGCGTCGCTGTGGAACGTCGAGTTCCGCGGCGAGGTCACCGCGACGATGGTCTACGACAAGCGTCCGGTCTTCGACCACTTCAAGCGACTCGGCGACAACGCGCTCATGGGCATCATGAACGGCCGCCCCGATCTGGTGCTGGCCGACGGCGAATACTTCTACTTCCTGCTCGAGCGCGCCTGATGCCGACCACATCGGCCGCGATCTCCCGCGACCCCCGCAGCGAGTTCACCATCGAGCCGGTCGAGATCGACGACCCGCGCGGGGATGAGATCCTGGTGCGCATCGTGGCCGCCGGGATCTGTCACACCGATCTGGTGTCCCGCGCGGCCGGTGCGGCCGACCGGCCGGTGCTGCTCGGGCACGAGGGCGCGGGCGTCGTGGAAGCGGTCGGCGCGGACGTGCGGGATGTGCGGCCGGGTGACCAAGTCGTGCTGAGCTTTCGGCATTGCGGTGCGTGCCGGAACTGCCGCCTCGGCCGTCCGGCGTACTGCGCCCGCGCGACCGAGCTGAACCAATTCGGAGCGCGGCCGGACCGCACGCCGCGGGTGCGCATCGGCGAGACCGCCGTGCGCGACGGCTTCTTCGGGCAGTCCAGCTTCGCCGGATACGCCCTGACCACCGCGGACAACACCGTGGTCGTCCCGGCCGGAACCGATCCGGTGCTCGCCGCTCCCCTGGGCTGCGGATTCCAGACCGGCGCGGGTGCGGTGCTCAATGCCCTGCGGCCCGAACCGGGAGCCGCAGTCGTCGTCTACGGGGCCGGAGCCGTCGGCATGGCCGCGCTGCTGGCCGCGAAGACGCTCCCGGACATCGATGTGATCGTGGTCGAGCTCTCTCCCGAACGTCGTTCCCTGGCACTGGAATTCGGCGCGGCTCAGGCGCTCGATCCGGCCGACGGCGATACCACCGCGGCGATATCGGGCCTGACCGGGGGCGGCGCCACACACGCGCTGGATACGACCGGGCGTCCCGAGGTGCTCGCGAATGCAGTGGCGGCCTTGGGAATCGGCGGCGTGGCTGTGGTCGTCGGTCTCGGCGCCGGAGTCCCGCCGATCGATCTGCGCGATATCGTGCTGTCCGGTAAGATGATTCGCGGTTGTCTCGAAGGTGACGCGGTGCCCCGGCAGTTCATTCTCGAGCTGCTGGCCCTGCACGCCGCCGGACGGCTGCCGCTGGAACGCCTGGTGCGCGGGTATCCGTACACCGAGATCAATGCGGCCCTGGCCGATCAGCGCGCGGGGCGCGTCGTCAAACCTGTGCTGACCTGGTAGCAGCCCGGATATCGGCAGCTGTCCTCCGGATCACGCACGATCCGGAGGGCAGCCGGGCCGACATCGAAAACTATTGCCCGCCAGTCGAACCGGCCTGCCGGTCGCGGTAGGCCTCCAACAGCCGCAGCCAGACCTCGCTGATGGTCGGGAACGACGGGACCGCGTGCCACAGTCGATCGATGGTGACCTCCCCGGCGATCGCGATCGTCGCCGAATGCAGGAGTTCGGCGACTCCGGCGCCGGCGAAGGTGGCGCCGAGGAGTGTGCGACGCTCCGGATCGATCAGAACACGCGCTCTGCCAACGTATTTCGGATCGTGCTGGACCGCACCGGCCACATGACCGATCTCGTAGTCGACCACATCCACCGCGCGGCCCTCACGCTCGGCGTCCTGGCTGGTGAGCCCGACCGCGGTGATCTCCGGATCGGTGAAGACCACCTGCGGTACGGCCAGATGATCGGCGGTGCCGACGCTCCTGCCCCAAGTGCCGGTGTCCAGCCCCGCCCCGCGCGCCCGATCCGCGATCACGCCGCCGGCGATCCGCGCCTGGTATTTGCCCTGATGAGTAAGCAGCGCACGGTGATTCACGTCGCCGACGGCGTACAGCCAGTCGCCTTCGACCGCGTCGACGGTGAACGTGTCGTCGGTGGTGAGCCACGTCCCCGGCTTCAGACCGATGGCGTCGAGCCCGATATCGTCGGTGCGGGGTGCGCGGCCGGTCGCGAAAAGCAGTTCGTCCGCGACGATCCGGCTGCCGTCGGTGAGGGTCACGCGGATCTCGCCGTCCGGGCCGTCCGGACGTTCGGCCGCGGCGATACCCGAGCCGAACCGCAGGTCCGCCCCCGCGGTCCGCAGCCGATCGGCGACCAGGTCCGAGGCGAAGGATTCCATGCGGCCCAGCAGTCCGGAGCCGCGTGCGACCAGCGTGACCTGCGCGCCCAGCGCCTGCCAGGCGGTGGCCATCTCGACGGCGACCACGCCCGCGCCGAGGATCACCAGACGCCCCGGCACCTGCTCGGCGCTGGTGGCCTCGCGACTCGTCCAATAACGCAGCGTGTCCAGATTCGGCAGCGACGGCAGAGCCGCCCGGCTGCCGGTGCATACCGCCACGGCCTGCCGGGCGGTCAGCCGGACGGTTTCACCCTCGGTGGTCTCGACCGTCACCTGCCGTGGCCCGGCGAGCCTGCCGTGCCCGCGCAACAGCGTGATACCGGCCGAAGCGACCCAGTCCACCTGACCTTTGTCGTCCCAATCGGCGACCATATAGTCGCGATGCCGCAGCACCGCCGCCGCATCGATCGGCCCGGTGACCGCGGAACCCACTCCCGGGAACCGCGACGCCTCCCCGTACAGCAGCACCGGCCGCAGCAATGCCTTGCTGGGTTCGCAAGCCCAGTACGAACATTCGCCGCCGACCAATTCGGATTCGACGATGGCGGTACTCAGTCCGGCGGCGATGGTCCGGTCGGCGACGTTCTCGCCGACCGGACCCGCACCCAGCACGATGACGTCGTAGGTCCGGGTGTTCTCGTCTGCCATGAATATACTTCCGATCGTGTCGTCGGCGGCGATCAGTCTTGCGCCAGACGGACTTTCATCGCCGTGCGGTGTCCGAATATCCTCCGGCCCCCGCTGGTGGCGTTCATCGCGATCACCGCGGTGCCGGTGTCCGGGTCCAGCGATTTGACAGTCCCGGCGAGAGCGATCGTCGCACCGCGCAACTGCTCGACGTAGACCGGGTTGGCGAACCGGACCGAATATTCCTGCACCGCGCTCGGATCGCGCAGCCAGGAGGTGATATGACCGGCGGCGATGCCCATGGTCAGAACACCATGCGCGACAACGGTATCGAGCCCGACGAGGACAGCGAACTCGTCACTCCAGTGGATGGGATTGCCGTCGCCGGAGACACCGGCGTAGTTCACCAGATCCCCTCGGCTCAGGCGGACGCTGCGTTGCGGTAACTCCTCGCCCACCGACACCTCACCGATGCGGCGGCCACGCGGCGCGGGCGATTCGACGGTCATGAGCCCATCACGGCCGGGCTGAGGCGTCCGGACGGGCGTGGTGGGACCGGTCCCATGCGTGCGCTCGGGCACCATACTCGACATATCGTGCGCGACCAGGCGGCGCGCGGTGTCGGCGAGCGTGTCGGCGGTGTCGTCGCGATATCCCAGGAACAGCGTGCCGTACGCGGTGTGCACGAGTTCGTCGCGCTGATTCGACACGCGGGTCACCAGCACCATCATGTCGCGGCCGCGTACCTGCCGGAACGAGTCCAGCGCTACTTCGCAGCTCAAACGGTCACCTGCCACGATCGGCCGATGGAATCGCATGATCTGATCGGTCTGGATCATCTGACTCAGGTCGTATCCGATCGCGATCTGTTCGAGCAGTTTGCGCTGTGCGTGCATAGTCATCGGAGAGACGAATGTCAGCGGTGCCAGCAACCCCCCTGATCCCGAAGCGAACTCGTCCTTCTCATCGTGATGTGCGGGGTGGTAGTCCTGAACAGCCTTGGCGTATTCGCGGATCTTCTCCCTGCCGACGACATAGTGATCCTCGGCGATGTAATGGTGGCCCACCATTGCCGTCGCATGTGTGGCCGGGTCCGGTGACTCCAGAGTCGCTAGATGCTCCACGGGGTTAACATACGGCAAATAGGTTGTCCGGGTGGCCGACTCGCGCCAATGCATACGAAAACGGCTCCGTCGACGATGACGACGGGGCCGACGCGCATCTCAGCCCGCGGTGATCCGCTCGCAGCCGACCGTGCCGTCCGGCGAGATCGAGCACTGGAACCACCACCCCAACCCCACCACTCCCACCAGCCCCTCCCTACTCATCCGAACAACTCCCAGGTAGAGGCACGATTTGGGGTCGCGACCAGCGATACGCTAAAGTTTCTCCTCGGTCGCCCGATACGGCAACCGGGAGCAATCCCCTATAGCTCAATTGGCAGAGCAGCCGACTGTTAATCGGCAGGTTTCTGGTTCGAGTCCAGATGGGGGAGCTTTGCCGACAATCCCTCCTCCGGTCCTCCATCCGGGTGGGGGATTTTTCCTGTCTTCAGCCATTCGAACGGCACCCCCGTGCGCAGCGCCCAGAGGCGCAGCGTTTGCACGCTGGGTGTGATCCGGTCGCTCGTCCAAGTGGTGACGGTCGACTGCCCGACGCCGAGGTACTCGGCCATCTCAGCCCGCGATATGCCGGCCAACTTCATTCCCTTGGTAAGTCTCTCCCCCAGGCTCTGGGCGAGTTCGGACGGCGTGTAGGCCATCGTCTCTAGTGCGTCGCTCATGCACTAATTATTGCGGGTTGGGTCACCGTTGCGCAACAGTTGATGCACCGCGTTTCAGCAGACCGACAGCTATTGCACGACCATTAGCCATTGTGCAATAGTTGGCGTATGGACATCCCAACAGACCTCCTCACCTCCGAGGAGGCGAGCAAGTTGCTCGAGGTCGACAAGAGCACCCTGATCCGCTGGGTGAGCAGCGGAGACGTCAAGCCCGTGCGCAAGCTGCCCGGCAAGACCGGCGCGTTCCTGTTCGAGCGCTCCGACATCGAAGACCTGCGCGATCGGCGTGCCGCCGAGAACGCGGAAGCGGCGGCGTCGTGAGCATCTACTCTCCGGAAGCCGCGCGGGCGTTCGGATTTCACGACGACATCCACCTGGCCAAGGTGCTGAAGGGTGAAGCGCCGTCCGCGCTCGCCGACCACGTAGGCCGCCTCACGCCCGAGCAAAAGGCGAAGCAGGACGCGAAGCTGCGCCCGTTCATGGTCGGCACGCCCGAGTACTACGAGCGCACGGGCCGACGCCGGTGAACCGCCGCCAGATCCCGACATGGCGTGACTTCGGACAGCGTCACGCTTTCGGCCTGTGGCTGGCGGCCGCGAGCGCGGTCGTGTTCGTCACGCTCGGTATCGCGTGGCTGCTCACCGCGACGATGGGCCCGCTGTCGTGATCACGCTGTTCGCCTCCGCTGCCGCCATCTGCGTCGTGGCGGCGGTCGTGGCCATCCATAAGGCGAACATGGCCAGCGCAGCCGCCGAACTGGCTCGGCAGCGTCTCGCCGACGCCAACGCCGAACACCGCCGGGCTGCCGAGAAACGCGCCGCCGATCCGGCCCCGCTGGAAATCGACCGCGGCAACGTCCGCCCGCTGCGCATCGTCCACCTGCACGAGCGCGACGAGCAGCTCGCCGGAGCGATCCGCCGGCACCCCGCAGGCGGTGCCCGGTGAGCGACGTCCACGTCAGCATCTCGCTCAACCTTGCTGCGGCACTGGATGAAGCGCAGATCGTTCTGGTTATTCGCCCCAGCTCTCTGGGCCCAGAAGGCTACCAACTCACCTATTTCGAAAGGGACGAAATCGCCGTCCCGTCCGACGTGGTCGCTCATCTCCTGCGCCAATACGCCGACCAGCACGCGCAGGCACATGCAACTCAATCGTCCCCTGACGCAGATCAGGAGACCGTGCGCCCGGCGCAGGCTGATCCGCTCCATGCGCCGGGCAGCACGCCCAACTGACCCCATAGAAAGCCCCGGCGAGGTCGTAGCTCGCCGGGACAGTGAACACCCTTCAGGAGAAAAGATGTTCAACATCCAGCGTGCCGCACTCGTCGCCGTCGGCGCTACCCTCGCGGCCGTTTCGCTCGCGGCCTGCAAGCCGGACTCCGCGTCAGGCGAGTACGCGGCGAAGTACACCGACCCGAACTTGTCCTACGTCGCCCCCACCTCCGAGATGCCGATCGCGCCGACCACCACGACCGCGCCGAACCCGCTGACCACGGACGGCCGCTGGCTGATCGGGACCGGCGCGGACCAGATCGCCGCCGGAACCTACCGCGCAACTCCGCACGGCTACAACGGCACCGGTTACTACGAGGTCTGCGCCGATTTGGCGTGCGAGATCGGGACGCCCGGCTTCATCAAGAACGACTTCCTGACCGGCCCCGACTTCATCGTGATCCCGCCCAACGCCGTCGCGGTGAAGGTCCAGGACCTCACCCTCACCCGCGCCGACAACTAACCCCCGAAATGGCCGGGCGCGCTCCAGCATCCACCGCAGAGCGCGCCCTCTAGGCCACAAACGAACGGAAGGACTATAGCAGTGGCACACCACATCAGACACAACGGCAGCGTCCAGGAATTCGCCGCGCACATGATCACACGCCTCGGCGGCATCCTCCACTACTCCGCCTACGCCGAGCCGAAGCACGCGGCGGCCGAGGCGGCTGCGGCCGAATGGGATACGCCGGACGCCTGGGCGGCGAAGCACTCCCGCAAGGCGGGCGCGTGATGACCGAGGATACGAGCCCCATCGGGGCTGCCGAGATCACCACGAGCCGCCAGCAATGCGTCGTCGAGACCGCGTCGCTGCGCGTACCGGACGGCGTCGACGAATTCTATCTTTCCGATCTGCGCCAGCTCGTCGATATTTCGGCGCTGATCCCTGGTGATGCCGTCGTCCGTCCGCGCCACGACGGCATCGACATCACGTACACCACGACCGTCGACACCGTCCGGGCCCCCGAAGTCGACGAGCCCGCTGCCGAGGCGGTCCGCGTCCCGAGCGATGACGCGATGGACGATCTGCGGGCCCGCCTCGCCGCCGTCGAACCGCGGCCGACTCGACCACCCGCGATCGTGCCCGCGGCGACCGGCGAAAGCGTTCCGGTAGAAGAGGTTCGGCGCGTCGTGGAGCTGATCAGGCAAGCCACCGGCGAGAGCATCCGCGCTATCGCTGAGATGGTCGACATTCCGCCGACGTCGCTGATCTCGCTCATGGCGCCCAGTTGGAAGCACTCGACCGCGCGCCGCAGCACCTACGACAAGCTCGGCCGCTTGCTCGACGAGCTGGCCGCCGAGGGATCCTCCGACCGCGCCAAGGCGGTGAGCTGATGGCCTGGTACGAGCCCTACGAGAACGCGCACCAGCGCGGTGCGCGCATGCACATCCGTCACGCGCATTCGTACGAGGCGAACTGGTGCGAGTACTGCCTGCAGGTGCACGCCGTGCGCGCTGCTGAGCTGAACTCCGCTCCGCTGTCGGCGATGACCGGCGGGAGCGTGCAGTGAGTGAGTTCACGTTCGTTGCGGAGCTGCCCAAGCCTTCGCCTCGGCCGCGCCCGGCCGCTAGCTGGGGCCGCGAGAAGTCCGCCATGCTGCGCCGATTCGCTGACGCCCTGCGTGCACGCCCCGGCGAGTGGGCCATCTGGCCTACCTCACTGACACCCAAGAGCGCAGGACAGGTCCGCGTGCGCATCTGTCGCGACATCTTCCCGGCTCTGCCAGCCGACGAGTTCGAAGGCCGCTCGGTCAACGGCGTCGCGTACGTCCGCTACATCGGCGGGAGCATGCAGTGAGCGACATCGAGTTCATCGGGAGGCGGCTCCAGCCGTGCGCATCGTGCGTCGGCACCGGCCTCGACGATCCCCGCGACGACTCCGATTGTGACGCCTGCGGCGGCACTGGCGCGCCCACCGTCGACGGCCCCGAGGACTACGCCGCCGACCGTGAGCGCGACGAGCAGATCGGGGTGTGGTGATGGACGCACATTCGCGATTTGTCCGCAACTTCATCTCGGCGCGCAACGCCCTCGAGCTGACTCACCAGCACGTCGCCCAGCGCATGCGGTACAGGCTCGGGCGCGGCTGGAATGCGGCCACGGTCACCAACTTCGAGCATGGCCGACGCGCGGTCACAATCCCGGAGGCCGAACAGCTGGCCGTCGTCGTCTGCGTGCCGTTCGATCGCATGTTCACCGAGAGTGCCTCGAAGATCGCCCGGATCGCCCAGCTCAACGCACGGACGGGGGCGATCCGGTAATGCCCGCCGAGATGACCGAGCACCAGCTCGAGGTACCGCGTCTCGACGCGAAGACCGTGACCGCCGCGCGGCTCACTGTCGCCACGCACGCGCTCGACGCCGCCGACTGCGCCGACCTGCTCGACATGCTTGGGTTGCGGCAAGAGGCGCTGTGCAGCGAGTGCCACGAACCCATGTCGCGGCCCGCGCCGGACGGCCGCGATCACCGTGAGGGCACGGGCGGCGTGTGCTCGCGGTGCCACTCGAAGCTGAAGCGCCGCAAGGCGACCCGGGTGTGCGACTACGGGCACCGCATCCCAGCCGACGACAAGGTCTGCGACGTGTGCCGGGAATACCTCCCGATCGGCGAGCTGCACATGGTGATCGAGCGCATCAAACGCGACACCGGGTGGAGCACCTACAAGATTGCCCAGGAGGCGGGGCTCAGGCCACCGAGCCTCATCTCTGCACTCACCCCGAGCAAGGCACAGAAGAGCATCCGGCGGTACACGTATCAGGCCGTGCTGCGCGTCGCTGAGGAGCTGAGCGCATGAGCCACGGTGCACCGAGCGATCCGGACTTCTACAGCGGCGTTCCGGAGTCGGTCTATCACGCGGACCGGGACTCGATCTCGTCCACGCAGGTGCGTCGCCTGCTCGAGGTGACACCGCACCGCTGGCTGTGGGAGCGGGACAACCCGAAACCGCCGTCGGACGAAATGGATTGGGGCACCGCGGTACACACGCTCGTGCTCGGCACCGGCACGTCGATCGTCGACAGCGGACACCAGCTGTGGAACTCGAAGGACGCCAAGAAACGCGTCGCGGAGATCCGGGCCGACGACAAGATCCCGATGCGGCCGAAGGAGTACGCGGCCGCACACGAAGCCGCGGACCGGATCCGCGCACACCCGGTCGCGGCGAACCTGCTCGCGTCGGGCGAGCCGGAACTCTCGGCGTGGGTGCGTGACCCGGACACCAGCGTGATGCTGCGGGTGCGCGCGGACTGGACGCACTGGACCGGCGCGAACAGCGCGGTGATCGCGGACCTGAAAACCTCGGCCGAGCCGGGCCCCGACCAATTCATGTGGAGCGTCGAGAAGTTCGGCTACCACCGGCAACAGGCGTTCTACCAGAAGGCGTTTCGGCTGCTCGGTGTGACCACCGGGTTCGTGTTCGTGGTCGTGTGCAGTTCGCCGCCGTACGAGCCGTACGTCGTCGAGCTGCCGGACCGCGCCGTCGAACTCGGCGAGCGCGACAACGCTCGCGCGCTCGAGATCTACGCCCAGTGTCTCGCCACCGGGGAATGGCCGAGCCACGAAACCTGCATTCACGCAATCGACCTGCCCACTCGGGCTTACAAACGGGAGGAATACGCCCAGTGACCACCGAACTCGATATCACCCGGCCGTCCGCTGGTCTCGCGCTTGCGCCTGCCGCGAACATGGCCGCGCATCTCAACGACCACCTCGCAGCACTGCACGCCGCAGACCAGATCGCGGCCCTCATCCACAAAACGGTCCGCGCCTACGACGGCGGAGTCGACAAGGACGGCAAGAAGCGCGGCGGCCAAAAGGAAGCCGCGGTCGCGATCTACCACGGCCAGCTGATCGGCCTCGACCCGATTCAGTCGCTGCAGAACATTTTCGTCGTGCACGGCACGCCCTCGATGTACGCGCGCACCATGAAGGCCCTCCTCATACGCGCCGGTCATCAGGTCGAGACCGTCGAGAGCAACGACCGCCGGGCCATCGTGCGCGCCAAGCACCGCGCGGCCAGCGAATGGGAAGAGTCGACCTGGACGATTGAGCGCGCTCAGAAGGCCGGCTACACGTCGAATGCGAAATACCGGACCGACCCCGAAGGGATGCTGTACGCCCGCGCGCTCGCCGACGCCTGCCGCCGGGCCGCGCCTGACGTGCTGCTCGGTATGGCCTACTCGGCCGAGGAACTCGAAACCGATCAGGTGCCGGTCCGGGCGACCTCCGAGCGCATTCACGTCGCCGAGGTTCTCGATCAGGACGACACAGCCGAGGCGCCGAAGGTACAGCAGTGGCAGGCCCCGGCGACCGATGTGCAGACCGAGGTAGCGCCGCCCACCCAGCCTGACCAGGACGACCACGCCGCAGCCGCAGGTGAGCAGGAGACCGTCCCGCCTGAGCCGATGAGCACGGTCGCCCAGCAGCGTAAGGTCGCGATCCTGCTCGAGCAGCACGGCGTCGAGGACAAGGACGCCAAACTGGCCTATCTCGCCGAGCAGTTCAAGCGCGAGTTCACCAGTTCGAAGGAGCTGACCAAGCGCGAGGCGTCCGAGCTGATCGAGTTCCTCGAGCGGCCCATCGAGACCGGCGACGCTGCCACGCAGCTGCCGATGGACGGCGCGGAAGGCGGCGAGTGATGCCGATCCAGACACTCGAGCAGCTCGCCCTGGCGCGCAAGGTCCGCGACCACATCAAGGCCCATCCGGCCGAGCATGCTCAAGAGAATTGGTTCCGCGCGGGCGACCACTCCTGCGGCACAACAGCTTGCATCGCCGGATGGACGGCGTACTTCGACGGCGCGGAGCTGATCATCGGACTCGACGGCTACGTGGACCACGTGGAAACAGAATCCGGTGCGGGCGAGCATGTCGCCGACTACGCCCTCCGCGCACTCGGGCTCGACCGCGACGAGGGCGAAGAGGAGTTCTTCTACGACGACAACGCGCAAGCCCTCGAATACCTCGACAAGCTGATCGCCGACGGCGAGGCCGCGGTGAGCGGGGCGACCCGATGACCGCCCCCGATCCGCTGGCCGAAGCCACTCGATTGCTCGGGCTGCCTGCGCAGTGGGACAACCCGATTGAGATCACCAGCGCCGCAACCGCTCTCGCTCTACTCGGCATCGCGCCGCTGCTCCGCGAACTCGTCGAGCAGCAGAAGCTCGCGAACGTGATTGCCGCATACCAGAGCCCGGCCCGGGATGACTTCCTGACCGTCGACGAGCAGGAAGACGCGGCCGTCTACGTGAACGGCCGCGTCAACGACATCGTGTACCGCCTCTCTGGAAGCGAGACAGCGTGACTACCACTCTGCCCCCACATATCGCGCGCCCGTCGCGCGATCTCGTCGGCCCGGTCGTCTACTTCCGTAGCCAACCGGTCGCGGTCACCAGCTCGCCGCCGCGCGACACCGCCGACCCTCGGTACGACCGGTGCACCGATCATCACCTCGCCTGCGACTGCCGCGAGGCCGAGCAGAACGAGCAGCTCGCCGAGAGCCGGATGGATCGGTTCTATCTGCGCGACCAGCTCGAGGTGGTGATCGTCGACCACCCGACCGAGGTCTACATCAACGGCGATCTGCGCCCGGACATGTGCTGCCAGTGCGAGGGCTGCAAGCTCGCGCGCTCGCTGAGCCTCGTTCCCTTCCGCAACGTCCGCTACCTCACCATCGGGAGCCGAGTATGACCACTCTCATCGTCGGTACCGCCGACCTGCGCCAGGCGCTCACCGCGGTGCGTCCGCATGCCTGCACCGACCCCGAAATCCCCGAGCTCACGCGGATCCGGTTCACCATCGGCACCGAGAACCTCACCGTCACCGCGACCGACCGGTTCACCGCCGGCCTCGCGATCGCGTCCACATGGGAGCACGACGGCGAACCCGGCGAGATCGTCGAGCTGCTGCCCGATGACACCGCGAAGATCCTCGCGATCTTCAAGTCCGGCAAGGAGTCCGGCGACGACAGCCCGCAATACCTGCTGCGCCTGGACGTCGACGCCGAGCATGTCACCATCACCGACTGCTCCGGCATGATCGACGGCCGCCGGTTCCGGATGCCCAGGCTCGTCACCGAAAGCGCCCTGGACTCTGTCCCGGACCTGATCCAGCGCGCCCACTCCGGCGAAATGGTGCTGCTCGACGACATCGAGAACATGACCGTAAGCGGCGATCACCTCGGCCGGTTCAAGGTCGCCGCCAGCACCTACAAGGAGCCGCTGAGCCTGGAGACGCGGACGCTGGCGACGCACCGGTCGGTGTCCATCCTCATCCGCTGCGGCGAGTCGTTCCTCGGGCTGATGATGCCGACCCGGCTCACCGACGAAAGCCTCGTGCGGTCGCGAGAATGGGCCGACGGATGGACCGCGCGCCTGCCCGAGATCGTCAGCGCCGCGGCGGGAACGGGTGCGTCGTGAAGACGTACGAGGAGTACGAGAAGGGCGCCCAGGCCGGGCGTCCGTTCTCGAACTCCACCACCTGGGAGACCTGGCAGTGGAACGTGTGCCTCGGCCGCGAGATCCCCGAACGCCGGTGCGTGAACGACGACGGTGAGCCGGAGAACAACTGCCCGCTGATCCTGCTCATGCTCGACGACAAGACCCCCGCCCAGTGGCACGTCGAACACCGGCCGCACTGCACCGAGAAGACCACGCCAGCCGAAGCGCGACGCGCCGAACGCGAGGCACAGGAGGCGGCCGACAAGGCTGCGCTCGAGGCGGCGCACTACCCGATGTTCCCGGCGGGTGAATCGTGATGGACCGCATGGACATTCGCGTCGCCGCAACCGCCCCGGAGGCGCGTCGTATGCGCGCCGCCGCGGCGGACCTGAGCACCTACGGGCACGTCTCCGTCGTCGTCGCGCTCGACCCCGACAATCCGGCCGCCGTACGCGCCGAAGTGGAGGTGACGCCCGGCGCGCCCTGCTGGGCGCACGCGGCGAAGGTGCTGCGCGAGATCGCAGGGGCGCTCGAGGAGCGGCACGCGGGGACGCAGTGCGGGAGGCATCAGTGAACCCATCTCACGCCCCGTAGATCGCGATGCCCGGCAGCCCCACCGTGGGCGCCGGGCATCACATCGCATTCGTACTACCGCGCCGATATCGAAAGGAGGTGAACCGCCCGAATGACATGGTTCCGCGTGGACGACTCGTTCTATGACCATCCGAAGGTGCTCGACGCTGGCGTCGCCGCGATCGGATTGTGGACCCTTGCGGGCGCGTACTGCGCGCGTCACCTCACCGACGGAGTGATCACCGACCGGCAAATCCGAGCCATCGGAGGCACCCGCAAACAGGCGGCAAAGCTGGTCGAAGTAGGGCTCTGGTCGTGCGACGACGCGTCGCCGAACGCGCGCCGATACTTTTTCAACGATTGGTCAGAGTATCAGCCGTCGCGCGCCGACGTGACGACGCGACGCCGAGACGACGCCGAACGCAAGCGCGAAGCGAGGGCCAAGAAGGCCCGCGAACAGCAGAAACGCGAAAACGTCCGGCCGGACGTCCAGCCGGACGGCGCGCAGACGCGTCCGGACGTGTCCGACGACCGTCCGCTCTACCCGACCCGACCCGACCCATATATAGGCGCTGACGCGCCTACTAGTGGTCCCGTTCTCGACGTAGCTAACGACCGCGCGCACTCGCGCGGCGACGAGGGGCAGACGGCAACCGCCGGCGGCACCCTCGTGCCACTGCGGCCGCCACGCGGAGGACGCGAAGTCGCCGAACGCCTCAACGCCACCTCGCACAGTCCCGAAGCGCACTCCATCGCCCGCCAGTACGAGCAGTCCATCGGCGCCCGCGTCCCGGGCAACGTGCTCACCGATATCGCGCAGCGCGTCGACGACTGCCTCGCCAGCGGAGTCGGTGTCGAGCAGATCGCCCGCGGCCTCGTCGCCTGGCACAACTCGCCCATCACAGCCACATCCCAGATCCCCAGCTTCGTCAACAAAGCCGCGCCGAAGACCGCCCAGAACGGGCACGGGAAGCCCACCACGCGCGCCGTCAGCGCGATGGAGCTGGCCGAGCAGATGATCGCCCAAGGAGTCACCCGTGAATGACATCGCCGCCAGCGACAGCGCGATGCGCGCCGCGGCCGCGGCCTGGTCCCGAGCACGCATCTACGACGACAAGCTCGGCGATCCCGACACCGCCCGCCTCGCCGCCTGGGCCGAATCCATCGAACGCTGGAAGCTGGAGACCCCCGACCTGCTCGAGGCCGTGAACCGCTACTACGAGGGCTGCACGGACGGCCGCACCATCGGCATCGGCGACCTGCTGCACCACGCCCGCGAAGTCCGGCGCCAGCGCGCCGAGAGCGAGAAGGCCGCGCAGGTGCACGCCGAAGTCGTCACCGCCGCAGCGCTGCCCGGTGCACCGTTCCGCGTCGCCGGTGATCCCGTCTGGGCTGCGTACGACGTGAACGGCGCGATCGACCGCGAATGCCCGCGCTGCCACGCCGCACCGAACGACGCCTGCATCACCGCACGCGGCACGGCGCAGAAGATGCCCTGCGTCGCACGCCTCACCGGCAAATCCATCGTCCAGTCCGTCTGAGCCCCAACCGAACTCGCAAGGAGAACCACCGCAATGCGTGACCTGCTCGCCATCCTCGCCTACCTGCACCTGCTGCACGAGACGCCCGGCGTCGTGCCGCACGCCGTCGAGATCCCGCTGCGCGTGCTGTCCGTCCAGCACTGGGGGGCGTGAGATGCCGCGACAGCTGACCACCGAAGAGTTCCTCAACGTCGCGTTCCGGAAGTTCCCCACCGAACGCGAGGAGTACGCCCGCGTCTGGAACGCCGCCGCGGACGCCTTGACCGCCTACTGCGCCGAGAACAGCCTGCCCCGACCGCGTTTCAGCGCACGCAACCGCTTCGGCAACCGCGTGTGGCGCGAACTGTGCCCCAACAGCGAACTGGGGCGTGGCGATGTCTGAGATCACGGTTGTCGCCAGCCAGGTCGAGCAGCAGATCGCCGAATGGCGCAGCGTCGCGCAGGCCGCGCACGAGGAAATTCTGCGCGGCGTCAACTTCGGCCCCGCATGGACACGATTCGCCGGCGACTACGGCTCCCCCGCTTCCGTGCTCGCGCTGCTGGATGCTTTCGACGCCGTCCGCGAGCATGTAGCCGCGCTGCGAGCCGCTGGCCCGTCCACGGCCACGCTGGCCGGTCGCAACGACGGCTCTGATCTTGCTGCGTCGCCCAGTGATCCGTATGAGCAGCACGCCGAGGTGGTCACCGTCGACGGCCATCCCGCGCTCGTACATAGCGACCAGCCGCTCGAGGCCGCAGGCCGCGCCGCCATCGAGATCGTGATCCGCGCGGCCCGCGAAAAGCTCGCCGACGATCGGCCCACCGACGAAGACCTGCAACGGTGGGCCGAACGCATCACCCGCATGCCGATGAGCAGCGCCCGATCATGGGCCGGGCGACTGCTCAACGAGCTGGTCATGGAGCGACAGCGCAACGCCGCTCGGAACGGTGATGCGAAGTGACCGACACCTTGCTCACCTCATGTGTGCTCCCCGGCTGCCGTACGCCCGTGGCGCTGGTCGGCGATGTGTGCGACGGCTGCATCGAGGCATTCGGGCCGATGCTCCAGCACGACCCGGACGGCCAGCGGATGACCGCCGATGAAATCGCCGAGCGCGACCGCTCGATTCACAACGTCTACGCCTGGCAAGCCCAGCAACGACGAAACGCCGAGGTGACCCCGTGACCAACCCGGACTGCCCGTTCTGCCAGCGCATCACCCTCGGCCAGTACGTCGGCCGCGTCAGCGGCGTCGCCTGGTTCGAACCACTCAACCCGGTCACGCCCGGCCACATGCTGTTCGTGCCCGTCTGGCACGCCGAACACCCGAGCGCGAAAGCCGTCCGGAACGTGATGTTCTGCGCCGCGCACTACGCCGCCGGACGCGGCGAGGACTACAACCTCATCACCTCGAGCGGATCCGCTGCCACGCAAACGGTTCCCCACGTTCACGCGCACTATGTGCCCCGACGCGAGGGCGATGGGCTGCACCTGCCGTGGACCGGACAGGGGGCGCACTGATGAGCCGAGGCCAGAAACCGCGGACCCTCGCCTACTTCCCGCGCATGCGAAACCGCAACCCCGGGCGCGAACGCCTGTGGACGTTCGTCGCCTACGACCAGCACCGGCAGCCGATCCACCGGCCGCGCAGCGCACGCCACCGGCGCACACCGCCCGCTGTCGCGTGCTGGTGCGGGCCCAGCAACGAGCTGCCCGCGGAGTTCCTCGCGTGGCTTCGGGAGGGACACCGATGACCCGTTCCCGCGCCAGCGCCAAGACCGCCGGCACCCGCCACGAAAGTTCGATCGCCGCCTACCTCGCCGAGCACGTCGACGACCGCATCGAACGCCGCGCGAAAACCGGTGCTAAAGACCGTGGCGACCTGTCCGGACTGCGTGCGCCCGGCGGCGGCCGGATCGTCGTCGAGGCCAAGAACGTCACCCGCACTGCGCTCGCCGAATGGGCGGCCGAGGCCGAGGCCGAGCGCGGCAATGACGACGCCCTCGCCGGGGTCGTCATCCACAAACGGCACGGCGTCGGCGACCCCGGCGCGCAATGGGTGACCTGCACGCTCGCCGATCTCGTCGCCATCCTGACCGGCCGCCGACCCGAGGAGCACTGACCATGAACGAATTCCGCACCGAGACCGGCGAAACGGTCCGCGTCGGCGACCACTTCCGCGACAGCCGCAAATCCAACATCCGCACCCTGCGCGTCGACTCCATCGAAACACGCCACGCAGGCGAGCACGCGTACGTCGTCGCGCACTGCGTCGTCGTGCGCCAGGAGTACGACGGCGAGGTCACCACGCCGATGCGTTCCACCTCGATGGACGCCGACCGGCTCCTCAGCCGCGCATTCGTGCGCGCGGGGTTGGACTGACCGTGTTCGAGATTGGTCTCATCGCCGCGCTCGCGGCCGTCGCCCTGGGCAGCCTCGGGCTGTTCGTTGCCTGGCGCGGCGGCCACGTCGGCCCGGAGCCCGACGAGCACGCCGAATGCCGGTGCGGGCACCCGTATTACGCACACTCGCCGATCTTCGACCTGTGCGAAACCCCGATCCCGCACACCGGAACGCACTGCCGGTGCACGCAATTCCGGGCGCCGGCAGGGCGGTCGTGAACTCATGCTGCGAGCCTTCGGCGATCTCGTGCTCGCCTGGATCTGCAACATGATCACTGGTTCAACCGGCGGAATGGTCGACCTGCGGCCGTGGGCCGACGAACTCACCGCGCAGGCCGCAGGCACGCAGCAGGCGCTTAACGCTGTAAACCCGCATCCCGAACGGCAGCTACCGCGCCGGTTTGAGGCGTTCACCGACTGTCCGAAATGTGGCCATTTCGCTTGTCACTCACTGCGCGTCCCCGGGGCGCGACCGCAACCGGCTGCGCGGTCCAGCGAACTGGTCGACATCGAAGTAATCCGCACCTGCACTCAGTGCCAGCACGAATGGGGAATGACGTGAGCGACCTGCCCGACCGCGCCCGTGAATTCGCGCGCATCTACACCGACCATGCCGTCCTGAGCCCCGGCGGCAAACAAGAACTGCGGCAACTGCTCAACGATCTGGCCGACGAGTTGGAACGCTTGTACAGCGACGACGCCGGAGCACGACGCCGCCAAATGGGGGCCCGGCTCGAACAGCGGGGCGCACGAACACTCGGCCGCCGACTCGCGCGAAACATCCGCGACGGCAACACCGTCGACTACGACGACCTCGGGCTGAGCGAGGACGAACTGAACGTCGTGCTGAACGAGGAGGGGCGGGGATGACCGCCATCGAATGCGCCGAATGCGCACGGCCCCTCGGCCACAACGCCGTCATCTGCCGCAACTGTGTCGACGGCCTCGCCGAGCAGCTGCTCATGGTTCCCGCGCTGATCGGCGAACTGACCGTCACCCGCGCCGGACTCGGCCGCAGCGGCACACCCAGCATCGGCGGACGACCCTCGGAGCCGCCGCTACCCATCCGCGCCACCGGGCGCGGACGTCGCATGATCGGCGACAGCGCCGTGCTGCGGCTCGAAACCGCCGTCATCGGGTGGGCCCGGGTGATCAGCGAAGAACTCGGCGTCATCCCCGCCGTGAATGTCGCCTACCTCGTGCAGATGACCCAGGACCGGCGCAGGCTGCCCGACTGGCCCGTACCACGGCCGGACGCCGCCGCATTGGGACACCCCGTCTCAGCGGTCGAACAAGCCGCCGTGTGGCTCGCCCACCACCGGCGCGAGATTGCCATGCACGACGCGGCCGACGAACTCGCCCGCGACGTGTCCGGCGCGATCGGGTCACTCGCCGCCATCATCTGGCCGGCCGAACGGCAATACCTCGGACTGTGCACCACCAAGGACGCCAAAACGTTCGAGCCGTGTGGGCAAGAACTGCGCGCCGAGATCGGGCAGGCGTACGTGCACTGCCGCCGCTGCAAATGGCGGTACGACGTCAGCGAACTGAAAGCCGAAGCGCTGGAGCACGCCGACGATCGGCTGTTCAAGGTCGCCGACCTGCTGCGCGTCATGGACGGATTCGGGCAGCCCATTGCACGCAGCACCCTGTACCGGTGGGCGCGCGAACGCCGGATCGAACCACGCGGATGGGAACACCGCGACGAATACGGGACCAGGATCACCGACCACCGGATCGGCGAGAATGACGTGCAGGTGTACCGGCTCGGCGACGCACGGAAACTCGCCGCCGGAGAACACGCGAATCAGGGAGGATCAGCAGCGTGAGCACACCAGGACAACCCAGCGACCTCGAGGCGATGGCGAACGCGCTCGTACTCATCGAAGACCTCCGCATGTCGACCGCGCTGGAAGACTGGGAGCTGATCGTGCCCGAGAATCTGCTCGTCGGCCGCGTGGTCGCATGGGGAATCCCCGTGCGGCACATGCCCGGCATCGACTGCGTATTCGTCGCCAAACGGGTCGAAATCCGCGACAAGCCGTTGTTCAGCCGCGAGCTGTTGGGAGGACCGAAAGAGTGACCATCGAGGAATTCATCGAGGCTCGGCTCGCCGAGGACGAGCAGATTGCGCGATCCGCGATCGACCCGGAACGTCCTGGTATGCATTGGTGCTGGGAAGACGGCGAGAGAGATCCGTTGCAGCCTGGGGTTGAGGTGGAAGGGCTGGATACCCACCCGATTTCGCTGCGCACGGTCGAGGAGTATCCGACACGCTCCGTGGGCCCGCTGCCTGCGTTCATCCTCGCCCAGGTAGAGGCGCGCCAGCAGGGCGGCTTGTGGCACATCGCTCGGCACGATCCGGCGCGCGTGCTCCGGCAGTGCGCGGCGATGCGGAAGGTGTTCGAGGAGGAGCATTTCCCCGATGCCCGCTCGTGCTACACCTGCCACGAAATCGCCGACGGCCCGTACACAAACCGAGTGCCGTGGCCGTGTCCGACCGTGCGCGCTATCGCGGTCATCTGGTCCGATCATCCCGACTACCAGGAAGAATGGGAAGCATGAGCCGCATAGCTTGCGAGACAGACGGTTGCGACTGGGCGGTACACGCCGAGATCGGCACGGCGGCACTGGACGCATACGCCAGGCACCTGAGCACCGACCCGCGCCACAGGAACGGGGAATGGATCGACCGCGACGGCCGCGAACGGCGAGGGCTGGAAGTGTTGCCCGAATAGGGCGTGTCGCACCGCGATCGGCGATACCGTCGGTAGCTGTGAAGTTCCAGAAACGCCAACCACCAAGCCTCCGGTGGTCGCAAACCCTGAGCATCGCCTCAGCCGTCGCATGCGGAGCGCTTGCCGTGGCCGCGTTCTGGAACGGCGGCATCTTCCTCGGCCTCGTCGCACTCCTCGGCGTGTGCGGAGCGATCTACGAATTCGCGACGCTCGACAGCGAAACCGAATAGTCTCGACACGTCACCGTATGCAGTGAACCCGAAGCCCCGGAACGAACCGCCGGGGCTTCACTCATATCGGACATCAGACACGCGGGCCAGTCACGTTGCCTACCAACCGCGCGATCTGATGTACTCTTGGCACAACAAACCGCTGCTGACTACCCGACCCCGAAATCGGACAGCAGCGGTTTTTTCATGCCTCGAACCCCCCATCCCCGACCTCGGAGGTCACCCATGCTCGTCACCTTGTCCGCTGCCGCCGGTGCATCGCTGCCCGCCCTCGCGAGCGTCATCGGGACGCTGGTCAGCGGCCTGCTCGGCATCGTCCTCTGACCATGATCTTCGGCATCGGTGCCGTAATCGCGAAGTGCGACGAGATCCTCGTCGCGCTCGCAAACCAGAGCAGCCGAGTCAACCTCCTGCACAACAAGATCGGAGAATTCATCGTGTCCAGCCAGCAAGACGCCGACCAGCTCGCCCAGGCCATCGCCGACGTCGAATCCAAGTGGGAAGCCTGGGCGTCCAACGCTCAGACCGTCCTGACCAACGTCGAGAACGCCCTGACCGCGGCGCAGCAGCAGGCCGCCAACGGCGGCACCGTCGACCTCACCGCCGCGCAGAACGCGCTCGCGCAGGCCCAGACCGCTGTCGGCAACCTGCCCACCGAGACCGACCCCACCGTCGCGCCCACCCCGGCGCCGACGCCCGACCCGAACGCTGGTGCCTGATCATGAACCTGCTCGAATTGGCCTGGCAGGCGCTGAAGTCCGATGACTTCGCGCTCGAGAAGTTCGTCGCCGGACTGCTCGGCCTGTGACCACTGGTTACGACCTTGTGCGCGTCACCTGGGTGGACGCGCACAACAACCAGGGCGCATGGATGACCGCCGACGAACTCGCCGGGTTCGCTCGCGACGAGGCATACCGCGTCACCCAGGTCGGCTACAAAGTGCACGAGGACGATTTGTGCATCGTGCTCGCCGCACGGTTGTCCACGCCCAGTTCTGAATACGGGCAGTCGTTCGGCATGTGCGAGCGCATCCCGAAGAAGCTGATCGACAGCGAGGTGCTGATCCAGAGCGCCGAACCCGGACCGTTCCGGATCGGCTGGATCGAGCGTCCCTACCCGGCAACGAAGGGCGTGCACGTCACCTGCTCCGATCCAGCCGACGCGGTCAAGCTCGCCGAGTCGGTGCGGGACAGCTGGAACGGCCTCAACCCGATCGTGTGAAGTCGAGTGGCTGTTCGCTCCGGCTAGCACAGAACAGGTCGCCATCCCAGTCGGCTGGCTGCCCGCACCGACCAAACGGGTCGCCGTAATCGTAACCCGCTCGAAGCCCATCGCATCGAAGGAGATCGCCATGGCAATGAGCAAGCCGCGCAAAGGCGTCGGTAGCGGTAGCGGCACCAGCTCCAACCGCACCGCATCCGGCGGCGTCAGCGCCACCGCACGCGCCAAGACCGGCAGCGGTAAGGACAAGTCGTACCCGCTGCCCGACAAAGCCGCGGCGAAGTCCGCGATCAACCTGCGGCACAACGGCAAAGACATGAGCGCCTCGCAGGTGCTCAACAAGGTTGCGCGCAGCAAGTTCGGCAAGGATCCCGAGATCAAGGCCAAGCTGGAGCGGGCGCGCAAGGTAGACCGCGGCGGCAAGTGATGGCGTGGGAAGGCAGCGACCGACGCGCGCGGCTCCCCGCCAACTGGCCGTCCATCCGCGCCCAACGGCTCGAGATGGACGGCCAACGCTGCACATGGACCACCCGCGGCCAACGCTGCACCGCGGTCGCGGTCGAGGTCGACCACCGCGACGCCAAGACCGACGACCATCGGATCGAGGCACTCCGAAGCCTGTGCCGAGAACACCACGCGGCGAAGTCCTCAGCCGAAGGCAACGCCGCCCGCGCCGCCCAACGCGCACGGCTCCGGCTGCCCGTCGAAGACCATCCCGGGCTGCGGCGCCGACACCGGCCGCGAGGCCCTGGGGGGTGACCCCCGATCGGTCCGCAGCCCTACCGGGACGCATAGCACTCCGGATCATGCGTGCGCCGTTTCCGGGTTTTGCCGCAGCTCGCCGCGGCCGATCCGCTCCCCCCGCGCCCTGGAGGCGCTGAAACAGACCCTGGAGGTCGACCGCCATGGCGAAAGTGACTGCCCCACGCAATCTGTCGGCCGCCGGCCGGAAGCTGTGGACGAAGATCACCACCGATTACGATCTGCGCGCCGATGAGCTGCGTGTGCTCGAGGATGCGTGCCGAGAGTCGGATCTGATCGACACGCTGGAGGCCGAATCACGCGGCGCGCAACTGGTTGTGCAGGGTTCGACGGGCCAACCGGTGATCAACCCCCTGATTTCAGAGCTGCGCCAGCATCGTTCGACGTTGGCGTCCTTGTTCCGTCAGCTGAAGCTGCCGGACGAGGGAGCGAACCCGGAGGCTCGCTCGGCGAGTGCCCGCGCCGCGGCGAACGCTCGCTGGTCAAGGCGTGGCGCGTAGCCGCTCTGCGGCACTGATCTCGACTCCGGAAGACGATTTCGCGGAGATCATCGCCTGGTACGAGGAACAGCTCGCTACCACGGTGCCGCCCCTCGATCTCGAGTGGGAACCGGTCAAGATCGGCCCCACATGGCAGTGGGATCCCGCGACCGGCTGGCATCTGCCAGAGCACACGCTCGGCTGGCGGGTGCTGGCCTGGTGCGGGAAGTGGCTGCGGGACAAGAAGGGCGAGCCCTGGCAGTTCACGCCGGAGCAAACCCGGTTCGTGCTCTGGTATTTCGCGATCGACGAGCACGGCGATTTCCTCTACCACTCGGCTGTTCTGCAGCGACTGAAGGGCTGGGGTAAGGATCCGGTCGCGGCGTGTCTGTCGATGGCGGCGTGTTTCGCCGAGGTCGTGTTCGATCACTGGGACGGCGACCGTCCGATCGGGCGTGAGGAGCCGGACGCGTGGGTGCAGATCGTCGCGGTGAACCAGGAGCAGACGAAGAACACGATGAAGCTGTTCCCGTCGCTGGTGCCTGCGGAGACGCGGGCGCACTACGGGATCCAGATCGGGAAGCTGAACGTCTGGGGCTTGGGGGACACCAGGCAGATCGAGGCGGTGACCAGTAGCCCGCTGGCGATCGAGGGTGGCCGGCCGAAGCTGGTGATCCGCGCGGAGATCCAGAACTGGAACAAGTCCAACGGCGGCCATGAGATGACCGGCGCCCTGGAGGGTAACGCGGCGAAGGCTGCCGTCGAGTCACCTGCCCGAATCCTGGACATCTGCAACGCCTACCGGCCTGGTGAGGACTCGGTTGGGGAGCGAACCCGCGAAGCGTACGAGGCCACGCTCGGCGAGGACGCGCGGGCAATGGATTTCGGGTTGCTGTACGACTCCCTCGAGGCACCACCGGATGCGCCGTTGACCATCGAGGCGGCCCCCGAGGTGCTGAAAGCGATTCGGGGCGACAGCGTTTGGCTCGATGCCCGGCCGACAGGCCGCATCGTGAAGTCGATCATCAACCCGAACAACAGCGTGAACGAGTCTCGCCGCAAGTGGTACAACCAGGTCACCGCGACCGCGGATGCATGGGTGGATCCGAAGTGGTTCGAGATGTGCACGGCGAAACCGAAGCCCGAGATCGGGCCGCGCGAGCCGGTGGTGCTGTTCTTCGACGGCTCGAAGTCCGACGACTCGACCGGGGTGGTCGGGTGCCGGATCTCCGACGGCTACATCTTCGTCATCGGCGTCTGGGAACGGCCAGCGCAGGTGCAGGTATGGACGGTCAACCGTGACGCTGTCGACCACAAGGTCACGAAGGCCATGGCTGAGATGAACGTTGTTGGCCTGTGGGGTGATCCGTCCGACGCCCGCGACGACGAGACCGGCGAACGGTTCTGGGAAGACCTACTCGACGACTGGGCGCGCCGCTGGGGCGATCGGCTGCTGCTCCCGGCGGTGAAGTCCGGCGACAGTGCCCACAAGGTCATCTGGGATATGCGTGCGGTGCGGCATCAGCAGGCGTTCGTCGGCGAGTCGGAGCGCGCGATCACCGATATCCGCGAGAAGACGTTGACCCACGACGGCAACCGAAAGCTGATCCAGCACACCCGCAACGCGCGGCGCCGGCCGAACAAGCACGGCGTCTCGCTCGGCAAAGAGCACCGCGAATCGGCACGAAAGGTCGATCTCACGGTGTGCATGGTCGGGGCCCGGCTGATGCGCCGCACATACCTGGCGTCCGGCATCAAAGAGCAGAGCAATCAGGCCATGTTCATCGGCAAGCGCAGGAGGTGAGATGGCACTGAGTGCTCAGGCAGCGATCGACCGCGCCAAGGAGCTGTTGTCGTTCGGCGCGATGCCACGCGAGCGCGGCCCGGTCGAGCCGAAGGCGATGCCGCCCGAGACCGCGCAGCAGGTCGCATTGAATCTGCTGATGGGCGCGAAAGCGTATGAGGAGCCGCGGCTGGCGCGGATCTCTGCGGCGTTGAAACCGAACAAGCGGCACGACGAACTGGGTATCGAGATTCCGGACGATGCGCCGGAGAAGATGAAGCGGCTGGCCGAGAAGGCGCAAGCGAACTTCTTGCCGCTGATAGTTGACGCGTTCTCGCAGGTCATGACCGTTACAGACTATATCGCGTCCGACACGAAGAAGACCTCGGCGGCGTGGCAGTACTGGACCCGCAACCAGATGAACGCGCGCCAGACCGGCCTGCACCGGTCGACGCTGAAATACGGTGCGTCGTATCTTGTGTGCCTGCCCGGCAACAACGGGCCGGTGATGAAGGGCGTCAGCCCGCTGCACATGACCGCGGTCTATCAGGATCCGGTCAACGACCAGTGGCCGATGTTCGCGCTGCAGACCGACCGGCGTCTGATCTACCTGTACGACGAGGTTGCCGAATACATCCTCGGCATGGAGAACATGCCGACCTCGAGCTTCGGATTCCCGAACTGGCAGAACGTCTCCGACATCACGTTCATCGAGTCCCGCGCGCACGGCGCCGGGGTGTGCCCGGTGGTTCGATACCGCGACTCGATGCTGCTTGAGGGCGAGGAGCAGTACGGCATCATCGAGCCGCTGCTGTCGATCCAGAACCGCATCAACGAAACCAACTTCGGAATGCTGGTCACCCAGTTCTTTTCGGCATTCCGGCAGCGATACGCAATGGGCTGGTGGCCCGAGAGCGAGCAGGAAGCGCTGCGCGCCACCGCATCCGATTTGTGGCTGTTCAAGGATCCGAACGTCGAGGTTGGTCAGTTCGACGAGACCGACCCGAAGTTCTATGTCGCGGGCAAGGATGACGCGGTGCAGGACCTGTCCAGCATCGCGCAGGTTCCCGCGACTCAGCTCGGCGTCTCCCAGATCGCGAATATTTCCGCCGAGGCGCTGACCGCCCTCGAGGAAGGCAAGACTCGCAAGGTCGACGAGATCACGACGAGTCTCGGCGAA
The DNA here is from genome assembly GCF_001613305.1 of Nocardia vaccinii NBRC 15922. Lineage (GTDB taxonomy): Bacteria > Actinomycetota > Actinomycetes > Mycobacteriales > Mycobacteriaceae > Nocardia > Nocardia vaccinii. Next base: position 235,369 of record NZ_BDCC01000019.1, on the reverse strand, counting down.
AGCCACGAGCAGGCGTTGCGGTTGTGCTGCCACCTCGACGGAGATGAGGCCGGCGCGTCCGACTTCGAGGCGCGAGTGCGGTGGAAGGACGCCACCGCGCGCGCTCTGGCCGCCACGGTGGATGCCCTGGGCAAGATGGGCCAGATGCTCGGCGTGCCCGATGAGCTGCTGTGGGAGGACATCCCGGGCTGGGATCACTCGAAGGTGGCCCGCGCCAAGGAGATCCGCACCAACGCCGATCCGCTCGAGGCCCTGTACTTGCAGGCCGCGCAGGGTGCGCCCGCGGTCGCCCGCGGTATCCAGGCCGAGGAAGCTGTCGATCCGTCCGGCCAGCCGGGGCAATGACCACTCCCGAGATCGTCGGCGTCGACTATGCGGCGGCACGCGCGGGGACGGTCAGCGCTTCGCAGCTCGAATACGCCGAGTCGGTGATCTCGTCGAACATGATGCGGCTGGTGTCGCGGATGATGCGCAAGTTCGGCATCCCGCTCACCCGCCGCGACCGGACTCAGTTCGCGGAACGGCTGTATGCGCCGGTGCAGGTCGCTCGCGGCCAGTCTTATGTGCTGGCTGTCCGGAACATGGAGCATTCGGCAGCTGTGGCCGGTGAGTCGATCCCGGATCCAGCGCCGATCGCCCCATATCAGCCGGACGCTCTGGTGAAGATCCTCGAGCGCACCACCGAACCGGTGCAGAAGATGATCGACGAGGCCAAGCCCGGACGCCGCGCAAGCGTGACGATCACCACGCCGGTGCCGCGCCGGGCGACGGTGAACGCGCCGAAGGTGACGGTCGTCGAACGCCGGACGAACGTGTCGATCCCGAATCTCGACGAGGGCCCGAGTTCGCCTCGCGTGGTTGTCCGGATCGCGGAGAGCACGGGCGAAGCGGTTGCGCGGCATGCGCGGCAGGCCGGCCGGGACGCGATCCTGCGGACTGCGGATGTTGCCGGGTCGGCGATCGGTTGGGCGCGAGTGACTTCCGGCGCGACACCGTGTCCCTGGTGCGCGATGCTCGCCAGCCGCGGACCCGTCTACCGGTCCGAACAATCGGCGATCTTCCGGGCGCACGATCAATGCCACTGCCGCGCGGTCCTCGTCTTCCGAGGCCACGAATGGGAGGGCGAAGACTCCTACCAGCGGTGGAACGCGCTGTGGACCTCCGCGACGAAGGGCAAACGCGGCAAAGACGCGGTGCGCGCGTTCAACCGCGCGGTTGTCGCGCAGCACCGCCAGCACCACGCCGGAGTCCGGGCGCTGCACGCCGAGTACGCCCGGCAGATGTTCCCGATCCTGACCAGCGCGGATCTGCGCCGGTCGCTCGCGCATCACCACTAGACGTTCGCGCCCCGGAGGCGCGGCATTTCAACACCCATCGAAAGGCCCAGGAGGCCGTTACACATGACCGCACCGCAGGAACAGACCCCCGACCCGAACATTCCCGACCCGAACGCGGAACCGTCCAACGCCCCGGAGGCACCGGAAGGGAACGAGAACGAGTTGCCGGACTGGGTTCGGGCGAAGCTGCAGAAGGTCAACCGCGAGGCGCAGAACCTGCGGACTCGAGTGCATGAACTTGAGCCGCTGGCCCAGGAGGCCGAAGCACGCCGCCAAGCGGAAATGACGGAGATCCAGCGCTACACCGAGGCGAACCAGACCCTCACCAGCGATCTCGCCGCTCAGCGCGAGCTCAACGAGCGCCTGGTGCTCGCCAACCGGTACACCATCCCGGAATCCCACCACCGCTACATCGTCGGCAGCTCCCCGGAGGAGCGCGAAGACGCAGCGAAGGGGATCGCCGAGATGCTCAGCGCCGTAGCGACTCCGCCTGTCACCCCACCCCCGTCGAACCGGCCGACCGCGAATCTTCGTCCAGGCGCATCGCCTGCGACACAGGATGATTCGCCGCCGACCGCGTACCCGCCGGAGTGGATTCCGAACCGAAACCGCCCCAAGCAGGGGTAATCCTCGAAAGGAGGGGCCATGGCCAACGAGTGCATTCCGCTGTATGACGACGGTGACAACGTGCCCATGCTCGCCAGCGTCGCCCTCACCGGCAAGAAGTGCGTCGCGCTGAGCGGCGTTCAGGACGCGACCTACAACGTATTTCAAGCCGGGCTGCCGACTGCTGGCGGGAAGATCGCGGGCGTCGCCGCTCAGGACGCCGCGTCCGGCGCTGTGGTGAACGTGGTTCGCCGCGGCACGTCCCGGATCATCCCGATCACCTGCTCTGCCGCGATCACCGCCGGCGCGGACCTGATGGTCGACGCCACCGGCGCGGTACTGCCGCAAACCTCGACCAACGTTGTGATCGGCAAGGCGTGGACCACCACGACCGCGTCCGGTCAGGACGTTTTCGCCGAGCTGTACTGAAAGGAGCAGGTAAATGACCGCACCGAATCCGTCCTATTACCCGCTCGGGCCGGCCAGCGTCTCCGGCAGCCAGATCACCCTGGATGTCCTGCTGAACGAGCCGACCCGGATCACCGCCTACCTGGCGGATCTGAGTCTGCAGAACTTCTTCGCCGACCGCATTTTCACCAACGGCGGCGGCGTGTCCGGCGGCTCGGTGATCTACAACCAGATCACCTACAACGACCTGTACCCGACGCGTGACGTCGCGACGGTCGCCCCCGGTTCCGAGTTCCCGAACCTCACCTCGAGCCGTCCCACCCCCTTGGTGGCGGTGCCCGAGAAGTTCGGTGGCAAGTTCGGCGTCACCGATGAGGAGAAGCGCCGCAACGATCCGTGGGTGATTCAGTCCCAGGGTGTGAAGGTGATGAACGCGATCACCCGCAAGATCAACACGCGGGCGATGACCGCCCTCGCATCGGCGGTCGCTCAGACCGGCGGCGCGACCACCATGGTCGGCAACAACTGGGCCAGCACTGTCACCGGTGGTTCGTCGCAGACCACGAACCAGCAGTGGCCGTCCGCGGATTTCGCGAAGGCGCAGATGCTGGCCGACGAGACCGAGCTCGGTTACTCCTACGACACGTGGATCGTGAATCCGCAGGAGGCCGCCCACTTCCGGGAGGTCTACTCCGGTAACGGGGCCGCTCAGGAGCAGCTCGACAGCTACGGCATCACCATGTTCTCCACCAACCGCTGCGCCGCCGGCACCGCGTACGCGGTGGCGACCGGCCGTGTCGGTCAGATGCGCATGGAGGTCCCGCTGTCCACGGAGAGCTGGCGCGATCCGGAGGAGCAGGTGACTTGGGTGCAGTCGTTCTGCGCCCCCGCGTTCGCCGTGACCGAACCGTACGCGGTTGTCAAAGTGACCGGCTTGGCCGGCTGATTCCGAGGAGATATCGCTATGCCCGCTCCGTCCGCCAAGGCGGCCACCGGCGTGAAGCGCGTGATCAACGTCGCGATCCACACCTACGTCAACCCCGAGCGGCGTGCTGTGCACGGCCGCATGGGTGAGACGGTGATGGTGCACCCGGAGCACGTCGACAGGTTCGACGAGCTGAATCAGCCTCCGTCGTTCCAGGAGATCGTGGACAACAGCCCGAACATTGTCGATGTGCGGGCGCCCACCCAGGTGGAGCAGCGCATCATGCAGGGATTCGGCACGCAGCCGGTCACCGTCGAGGCGCAGGCGCAGATTCTCGCCGCCGAGGAAGTGCGCCGCGAAGCGACCACTGCCAAGTCCGACCCGGATGAGGCGGCGGCGGATTCCGGCGACGGCGACTCGGCGTAACGAGCCCTCGTCATGACGAATCCGCTGCTGTCGCCGTACGCCACGGTCGAACAGCTGGGGGCGCGGTGGCGCAATATGCCCACCGACGCCGCTAGCGAGGCGACGGCCACGACGCTGCTCGGAGACGCGAGTTTCTGGCTGCGCCAGTGGTTCCCGTCGATCACTGGCCTGATCGACGCCGGACAATCCGACGGCACCGGCGCGATGCTGCTGGTGTGCGCGATGGTCAAGCGGGCCTTGATCAACGTCGACAACGAGGGCGTACGTCAGGCCTCGGACGGTATGGCCGGGATGAGCGAGACCCGCGTGTATAGCAACCCCGACGGGTCCTTGTACATCACGGCGAACGACATGACCCTCATCCAGGGCGGCGCTCGGGCGAAGTCCATGACGATGTCCACGTGGGGTTGCCGGTCGTGATCCGGGTACGCAACGGCGAAACCGTTACCCGGGAACGCATCGACCGCGACAACAACGGCAACCCAGTCGGCGCACCCGCCACCGAAACGATCGGCGACGTTGTGACGTGGGTGAATTCAGCGACCCCGAACTTCGATCGACGGCAGATCTCTGTCATCGACCGCGGTTTCGGGCTGCCGGCGGGCGCGGATGTGCAAGTGCGTGACCAGCTTGTGCGCGCGGACGGCACGCGGTGGGATGTGACGGCGATCGAATCCGGCAGCGTCCAGCCGATCTCCGCGCACGACTTCGGGTATTTCGTGATCCGCACGCAGGGGGTGGTGTGATGCGCCACGACATCCCCGCGGACCCGAACCCGTTCATCACTGCGTGGCTGGTCGGGCCCGAATGCAAGGCGATGATGACGTACGTCGGATTCGTCGTACAGCAGCTGTATCGGGCGCTCGAGGTGAAACGCACCGGCGAGATGGCCGCCTCCGCGGTCGTCGACGTGCACCTCGGCGGCGTGAAGCACGACCGGTACATCACGGACGTGTGGGTTACCGATCCGGGCGCACCCGCGCACATCTTCGGGGCCGGTAATCACTCGAAATCCACCGGGCGCCACTTCAACAGGCCGACGCCGACGCTTCAGTCGGTGCTGCGCCTGATGTCGACGGGTGCGGCATGAGCATCGGGTTTCCCGACTGGTACAAGGGCGGCTGGCCGGTCCGTGAGGATGTGGTGCAGGCGTGGCTGACCCCGTTCTTGAACCTGCTCACGGTGGCCGATTCGGTCGGCGTGCAGATCATGAACACCGACGGCACGCCGCGGCGGCCGACGACGTGCTCGTATCTGCCGGGCCAGTACGACACTCAGCTGCCGCTGGTGCCCGTGTATGGGTCTGGCGGCATGCCGGGCATGTCGACGGTGCTGGATCCGCAGTCGGTGCTGATCGGCGCGTTGGCCTCCACCCGCGACGAGTCGTGGCAGCTGCTGGAGTACTGCGTTCAGCTGCTGTTGGCACTGCCCCGCGCCGGCGGCACGGTGAAGATGTCCGACGGTAGCTATATGCAGGTCACCTCGGTCAGCCGGGGGTTGGCTCCGGAGTTGCGTGCGGACGCGAATCCGGATCTGCGTCTGGTCGTCGCGACCCTCGATATCGACTGCCGTCTGCCGCGGTCGGTTCCTGATTACGGCCCGATCCTCACCGAGATCGCCGCCTCTTTCTGAAATTCATTACCTCCCTCTCGGATTGGAGAGACCCATGACCGCTACGGGCGTCCAGCTGTTCCAGCAGATGAAGGACAAGCAAGACCCGTTGGTGTTCGCGCCGCTCAACAGCTTGGCGTTCGCGCACAAGTGGAGCATCGGCGCGTCGTACATCCCGCAGCACATCTGCGATCCCACGACCGGCGCGCTGCTGCCGCTGCCCCAGGGCTGGCAGACCCTCGGTGAGTTGCAGAAGAAGGCCGGTGTCGACATGACGCCGGACGTAAAGACCTCCGATGTCGAAGGTCTCGGGTCGCTGGCCCCGCGCCGCACCATCAAGACCAGCGAAGGACTGGCGATCGATTACACCGCGCAGGAATGGCGCAAGGTGAATCACGAGTTGTATTCCGGCGCAGACCTTTCCGACACATGGGCCAACTCGACCTCGGGCGAGTGGCGCGGGCACAAGATGATCTCGTCCACGTCCGACTACTGGTCGCTGATCGTGATCGCGTTCGACGGCATTGTCGGCAGCGAGTACTACCCGTACTGGATCCTGCCGAAGCTCGCGAACACCAAGCCCGGCAAGGTGTCCCTGGCGGATGGCTCCGAGATCGCGTTCCCGCAGACACTGACCTGCTACCAGGACAGTGCGTTCGTCAGCTCGGACGGTGTGGTCGGCTCGTTCTACGACTTCGGCGTCGCAGGTGTCGGCAACATCCCGCTCGCGAAGCTGGGTGGCTTCATGCAGGTCACCGCTATCACGGTGAGCCCGTCGACGGCGACTCTGGCAGTGGCGGGCACGCAGCAGTTGAAGGTGACCGACTCGAACGGCAAGGACGTGACCGCCTGGTCGACGTTCTCGTCCGGCACCCCGGCGGACGCGACGGTGTCGAGCTCGGGTCTGGTCACCGCGGTGGCGACCGGCAGCTCGGTGATCACCGCCTCCTACACCCCGGACGGCGCGACCACGGCGCTGACCGGTACCTGCAACGTCACCGTCTCCTGAGATTTCCGGGCGGCGCACACGCCTCCCACTGCGCGCCGCCCGGAAAACCCCATCCCTTACAACACATCTGGAGCTTTGAATGGCTGCTGCCTCCCCGCGCAAGCGCACGACATCGTCGCGCAAGCCGACCGCGCCGAAGTCGCCGAATCTCGCTGCGTTCGAGACGCTGCGCGAGCGGGCACAAAAGACCGTGTGGCGTCTGAGTGACGGTAATCCGGAGCCGTTCGTCGTGCCCGGCTTCGATCCGCCCATCGAGGCGCACTGGCCGAGGACGCTGGCCGATCGCGATACGTTCCACACCGCATCGAGCCAGATGAACTTTTTCGCGATGCTGCGAATTCTGTTGGCGCCAGAGGATTACGTGCGCGTGCTGGCCGCGTTCGACGAGCTGCCCGATTCTGGTGAGCTGCTGATCGGTCTCACCTTCAAAATCATCGATCACTACAACGGTCCGGGCGCGAGCGACGCAGCGCCGGGGGGTTATACGGCCTCGTAGAGCTCGTCGGGCGCTACGGGGCCGAGCTGCGCATCGACCTGCGCAGGCAATTTCACGGTCTGGATCTGAACGAATTCTTCCGCGGCGAACGCGACTGGCACGAGCTGTTCGAGTTCATTGCCGACCTGCGCGGCGGCGGCTCCCGATATCGCGCCGCACTGCTGCGGGATCCGGAACTGATCGAGTACATGGCGACCAAGGCGCTGCCGAAGAAAGCGCCGCCCCCGCCGCTCGAGGAGTTCGACCCCATCCGCGGCGAGCTCGCGAACATGCAGGACATCCTGTGGCGCATCCTCTACGCCACGATGCGCGCCGACCCGAAGGGCGCACCGACGGCCGCTCGCCCCGAAATGCCTTGGGAAGCAAGGCAAAACGAGCTGCTCGCGGCCAAGTCGCTGCACATCCGCTCGATTCTCGTCCCGTGGGAGGTGAACTGATTGGCCGACTACACCGCGGGTAATGCCGGGGTCTCCATCCATCCGGATTTCGACAAGTTCGTCGAGGAACTCCGTGCGGACCTGGAGGCGGTCGATGCTCGCCTGAAGGTCACGGTCGAGCCGCAGACCGCGGACGCGGACACGCAGATGGAGAAGTGGCGCGCCGACGCGGGCCGCGACATGTCCGTGCGTGTGGACGCGGACACCGAGCAGGCCAGCGCGGACCTGGACCGCTGGCGTGCCGAGCAGGAAGCCAACCCGGTCAAGATCGGGGTTACCGCCGACGAGGCGACCAGTAAATCGGCGAGCAACAAACTCAAGCGAGACCTGGAGTCGCTCAAGGGTGACCTGAAGGAAGCCGCGACCCTCAACATGAAGGTCGTCGGCGTCAACGGTGCCGCGGCGGCGGTCTCCGATCTGCTCGCTATCGCTGATGCGGCGACGCAGGCGTCTCGCGCGCTGGCGCTGCTGCCCGCCGCAGGTGGTGCGCTCGCGTTCGGCGGCATCTCCGCGGCGATCGGCGCGCACGGTATCTCGGACGTTTTCAAGGCGTACACCGCGGCGTCGGCGGATTCCGCTCAGACAGCAGTCAAACAGCGCGACGCCCTCAATGCTGTGGCTGAAGCCCAGTATCAGGTGGGTACCGCGCAGCGCGCCGGGCAGACCGCGGTCCGCAATCTCACCCAGGACGAGCAGGATCTCAACACCGCCTACAAGGACACCTCGCGGTCGATCCGGGACGTGAACCTTTCGCTCGAGGAGCAGAAGGTCAACGTCACCGATGCGTCGGTCGCGGTCTCCGAGGCCGCGAAGAACCTGCAGAAAGTCCAGTACGACCCGACCGCCGACGCGGACCAGCGGCAGAAGGCCCTCGACGACTATCAGCGTGCGGTCATCGGGCAGCAGCGGGCGCAGAACAAGCTCAACGACACCGCGCAGGACGCCGCCGAGGCCAACCGCAAGGGTATCGAGGGCTCGGATCAGGTCGTCGCGGCGAAGCAGAAGGTCAGCGACGGGATTCAGGCCGAGGCTGATGCCGCGCACCAGCTGAGCCAAGCCCTGATCGGTGTACAGAAAGCCGAGGAACAGGCCGCCCAGTCCGGCGGACAGGACAAGATCGCCTCTGCGCTGGCGAAGCTGTCGCCCAATGCGCGCGAACTCGTCGCCGATATCCGCGCTCTCGGCCCGGCATGGACCGACGTGCGCATCGCCGGGCAGGATGCGCTGACCAATGGCCTCGGCCCGGCGATCGAGCGGCTGGCCAACACGCAGCTGCCGGCGTTCAAAGCGGGTGTTGTCGGTGTCGACGAAGCACTGAACACGGGCCTTCGCGCGACACTCCTCGAGTTGTCGTCGCCCGGCAGCAAGGCGAACTTCGGTGAGTTCCTCACCAACACGGTCGCCGGGTTCCGGAATGCCTCGGGCGCTGCGGCGCCGTTCACTCAGGCCATTACCACGCTGGCGGCGGCCGGTTCGAGGGAACTGCCCGCGATGGGGCAGGCCGTCGACGACATGGCGACGAAGTTCGACAACCTGATCCTGCGCACGACCAGCGATGGCGAATTCGATGCCTGGATGAAGCAGGGCATCACCTCGGCGCGCGAGCTCGGCCAGACCGTCGAGCACCTCGGTTCGTCCGTGGCGTCGGTGTTCCGCGCGGCGGGTGACGGCAGTTCGGTAGTGCAGTCTCTCGACAACCTCACCGGCCGCATGGCCGCGTTCCTCAAGAGCGGCCAGGGCCAGACGGAGCTGGGTTCATTCTTCCGTGAACTACGCCAAGACGGCCAACAGCTGGCACCGTTGCTGAAAGATCTGCCGGGCCTGGCACAGGGGGTTGTCGAAGGCTTCCACCTGTGGGGGTCGGTCATCGGAGCGCCGCTGCACGAGATCGCGCACTTCCTATCCGATCACCCGCGCCTCGTTGAGCTGGCCATCGCCGCCTACGCGGGTTTCAAGACGGTCAAGCCTGCGGTCGACGGCGCGAAGCTGGCGATCGACTTCCTCGCGAAGAGTGCCGGCGGAGCCGCCGAGGGCTCGGGCGGTCTGGGCAAGCTGAAGGCTGCGGGGAGTGGCCTGATCGGGCTGCTCGGGAACCCATGGACAGTCGCATTGAGCGTGGCCGCGGTCGGGTTCCTGACGTTCTCCGAGTCCGCCGATAAGGGTTCGGCTGCGATCGACCGCTTCCACGGGCAGGTTCTGCAGACCACGCAGGACGCCAGCGCCATGCGGAAGGCGTTGCAGTCTTCCGGCGGCGCGCTCGATACCGGTGTGATCGACGCCAACACGAACGCGATCAAGAACTACCGGGATGCGCTGGCTACGAACGCCAAGGACATGCCCGGTGTCACCGACTACTGGTCGGCGGGCCTGGCGGGCGTCTCGAGCTCATGGTTCGGCGGCCTGGGGAAGGGCGTCGCCGCCAACTACAGCACGCGGAAATCCGTCGACGAGGAGTCGCAGGCCGCCTCGGCGGCGCTGGACAAGATCGGGCTGAGTAACGATCAGCTGTCGGCGAAGATCACCGGCAGCAAGCCGCAGTTCGACCAGTTGATCGGCCAGCTGAAGGGCATGGGCTCGGGCGGCGAGGATGCGGCGCACAAGCTCACCGAGCTGCGCGACGAGTGGGCCGTCGACGCATCCTCGGTGCATCCGGTCGCGGCCGCGATCCAGGATCTGAGCGATAAGAACCGGGACGCCGCGAACTCGATCGACGCCGCGACGAATGCGCTCGAGCGGCAGCGTCAGGGCGGTCTCACCGTCGAAGACGCGACGTTGAAGGTCAACGAGGCGCTCACCGCGATGGGCACGAACGCCTCAACCGCGGCAGGGGCCACGATCGACGCGTCGGGCGCGATCGATACGACCACCTCGAAGGGGCAGGCGCTCTATCAGCTGCTGAACCAGCAGCTCGCCCCAGCGTGGGAGCAGGAAACCGCGGCCGTCTACAAGGACGCGATCCAGCACGGCCAGAACGCCGACCAGGCGCAGGCTGCCGCGCAGAAGAAGTCCGACGCGATCCGCGACTCGGCGACGAAGTCCATCGAGGCGATGGGCTACACGCAGAGCCAGGCCGACGAGCTGCTCAAGCACTATCAGCCGCTGGCGGGGAACTTCAAGGCCACGTTCACTGCGGACACCACGCAGGCCACCGGCGCGGTGCAGCAGCTCGAGAAGCTGATCACCGACAGCAAAGACCGGGCCGGGAACATTCCTGGCGGCCTGCAGTACTACGCGTACAGCCTTGGGCTGCCGGGGCAGTATTCGCCCGGGTTCGGGACGCCGGTGACGCCGACTCCGGCGCCGGGTGTGCCCTCGAACGTCGCGCCGTTCTTCGCGGGCGCGCACGCCACTGGCGGCCTGCTCAGCGGACCCGGCAATGGCACCTCGGATTCGATGGTGATCCGCGCCAGCACAGGCGAATTCGTCGAGTCCGAGGGCGCTGTCGACACGTACGGCGTCTCGTTTTTCCAAGCTCTGAACGAGCGCCGGATCGACCCGAAGCTGATCGCGATGCTTCCCGGCTACGCGACCGGCGGTCAGCCCGGCAGCACCCCGGCCTCATCGAGCACGTCGGCCACGGCCTCGGGTGCGAGCAACATCGCTGCAGTGCTGGCGCTGGCGCAGTCGCTCGCCGGGCAGCCGTACGGCGGTGCGCTGGACTGCTCTGGCCTGATCTCGCAGCTCGCGCTGAAGGCGGACGGTCTGGATCCGTCCAGCGGCCGGATGGCGACCAGCAGTGAGGGCCCATGGCTGCAAGCGCTGGGCTGGAAGCTCGGAACCGGTTCCGGCAACGGCGTCTTCAGCGTCGGATGGATCGACGATCCATCGATGCCCGGCGGCGGCCACACCGCCGGGACGCTGCCGAACGGCCAGAACATCGAGTCGTCTGGCAGCGCGGGGAAGGTGCTGCTCGGCGGCAGTGCGCTCGGCTCGAATGCCAGCCTGTTCACGCAGCACGCCTACCTCAACATGAGCTCGGCGACGGTGAACACCGCCGATGGCGGCCTCGGCAACCCGGCGGCCGGCACCCTGGCGACGCCGACGCCGGGTGTGAGCTCGCAATCAGTGCTCAATCCGCAGGCTGCTGCGCCTGCTCCGCAGTCCGATGAGCAGATTCAGCTCGCCCAGGACAAAGCCGCGTTCGATCAGGCGAACTCGCAGCGCAACGCCGTTTATGCGAACCCGGCATCGACGCAGGCGGACAAGACCGCTGCGGACTATGCGTACAACAAGGCAGCGAACACGGTCGGCCGGGATATGCAGAACCAGAGCGCCGGTGCGGCAACGCTGTTCAGCGCTCAGGGTGCCGGTCAGGCGTTGGGCATCGGCATCGGTTCGGTGATCGGTGCCGCGATCGGCGCATCGATTCCCGGCGGGCAGGGCGCGGCGGTGAACGCCGGGATCGGCGGCCGGTTCGGGAACAAGTTCGGTGGCGAGCTGGGCGGTGCGCTCGCGGGTGGCCTGCTGAACTCGCTGGGCCTGGGCGGGTCGATCCTGTCCCAGGGCAACGCGTGGAACAGCGCGTTCCAGAAGGGCATCGCGGCGTCTGGGGCGGCGTCCGGTATCGCTGGCGCAGGTTTGGGTGCGGCTGGGTACGCGCCGCAAAACCTGCCGACGATCGTCACGACCACGACGCAGCAGGGCTCGCCCACCAACCCGGCCACGGCCAGCTACGCCGGCACCGCGGGCACATCGGCGAGTGCCGCATCGAACGCCGCGCTGGCGCATACCTACGTCCCGGGTGGGGGCGCGCAGCAGTGGCTCGGCACTGTCCAGGCGATCCTGACCGCCACCGGCCGCAATCCGGCAGATGCCGGGATCACCGTCGAGCAGATCCAGGACGAGAGCGGCGGCGACCCGAACGCGGTCAACAACTACGACTCGAACGCCGCGGCCGGCCATCCGTCGAAGGGTCTCTTGCAGGTGATCGACACGACGTTCGCGGCATACCAGGATGCGCGGTTTCCGGGTTCACAGACCGACGCGGCACCGAATATCGCTGCCGCGCTCAACTACGTGGACAGCAAGTACGGCGGCCCGGAGAAGATCTGGCCGACGACCGGCGGCTACGCCGATGGCGGCTGGGTCGGCGGCCCTGGTGGTCCGCGCTCGGACAGCGTCCCGATGCTGTGGTGGGGCTCGAACGGCGAGTACCTGCACGTCACGAATGCGGCTGGCGCGCAGCAGAATGCGCCATTCCTGGACGCGATGAACGCCGGCGCGCAGTTCCAGCCGTTGCCGATGCCGAGCAACTACGACATGTCCGCGACGCGCGGCGGCAGCGGTGAGACGCACTACCACAACGACGTGCACGTCAACGAACCGCGGATCATGCACATGGGCGAATTCATGGACCACATGAATCAGCAGGTCGCCCGCTCGACGCTCGGGGGGATGTCGACGTGGCCCGTATGATCGACCGCTCGCAGTATCTGCGACTCACGCTGTCCAACAAGACATCTGGCCGCAGCTGGAATCTCACGGATGGCACCGAGGGCGTCGAGATTCAGAAGAACACGAGTCAGCTGCTCACCGACGCGGACGCTGACACGTTCTACATCAAGAGCATCTACGGCCAGTCGTATCAAGGCTTTCAGTGGAAGCAGCGCAGGCCCACATTCGGCGTGAATGTGCACCATCCGGATCCGGATCAGTGGATGCAGATCGAGTCCGATTTCCGCGACGACCTCGGCATGTTCGACGACACATTTTCGATTACTGCGGAGGCTCCCGGGTCGACGCGCGATCTCGAGATGCGCCTGTATCAAGCCCCGGACTCGTATTCGAAAGGCGCATGGGAAGGGAAATCACCCTTTCTGCAGGACACCTCGACGATGGCGATTATGGCCGCGTGCGAGCGGCCGTTCTGGGCGGCTGAAAGCATCGTCTACCCGTGCACATTTCCCACCGGCAATGGCACGCTGCCGATCTGGGTGGAGAACCGCGGCAACGTCCCGATCTTCCTCGAATGGAAACTGCCCGCCCCGGGGACATGGACGGTCCCCGATTACAGCTGGGGCCAAGAGCTGAAGTTCGGGCGCACGCCCGGCCAGGACGCCACGCGTACGGTCACGTTGAATCCGCTACAGGCCGGTGAGGATCTGGACCTGGACACCGATCCATATCAGAAGCAGATGGTCGCGGCGTCGAATACACCTGTCGAACAGCGGAATCTGGGCGTGCAGCTCATGTATCCCGTAGCGCCGAAGACGCCGCCGACACAGGTCCCGCTCGAGCTGGTCGGCGGCACGGCGAACACCACGGCGTACGTGGTGTGCCCGGCCTGGTTTTCGCGGCCGTTCGGGGTGAGCTTGTGACGACGATGACGCCCCCGGAGCCGCTCACCCTGGCGGACATTCCGGATACGTGGGACGAGTGCGAGCGCATCCGCGAGGAGCGTCTGGCAATGCGGCGGGCGAAGCCGCGGGCGCGCGTGTTCACGAACCCGCCAGACGGACGCGAGGACGAGGGTCTGATCCTGGTCGGTGAGGCGGCCGACAACATCGCCGGTTCGTTCCCGCTGAAAAACAAGGTCACCGACCCGGGCGTCGGGACTTTGCGGCTGCGGCCGGATCACCCGATCTCCCGCTACATCATCAACATTCCGTTGCTGGCCAAGGCGAATCCGTCGATGGCGGACGTCATCAAGGCGAACGTCGTGCTGATCGTCGATCACATGGGCGGCGCGTTCCAGTGGTCCGGGCTGGTCAAGAACTGGCGGCTTCGCAAGGATGCGAACGGGATCCGTTACGTCGAGCTGACGTGCATCCACGACACCCAGTTCCTGCAGTACTACTTGTGCCCGCCGAACCCGATCCTGCCGCTCGAGGTCTTCCAGTGGCCAAGGGATTTGCCACTTTTCGGGCCCTCGAAATGGTGTATCTCCCTGGTAATCCTGCTCCAGCTGATCCGGCGAAACGGCAACCTCTGGAATATCCCCGAGGACCCGTTCGACGTCGGATCCTGGGACGCTCTATTCGACTGGTCCAGCTGGCAAGTGTTCATCAAGGCGAACCCGTTCGACCTCGATGATTCGTCGCTCTGGAACTTCTTCTCGATGCGGATGGATCGTGTCGATCAGCTGATCGTCGACGCGATGGACGATGCGCAGCTGACGATGCAGTGCCGCCGCGTCATGACGATCGACGGCGAAACCATCGACGTGCCAGGCGTTTCCACCTGCCGCAACGGTGCGCTGGTGTTCGAGGTTGTCGACAACTCCGGCTTCTACGATCCGGCCGGCACCTCGGTGATCGGCAACCTGTTCGACGGGTTCGCCCGCACAGTCGTCTCGTGGGCCGAGGGCGGCGTCGAGGACGTTTTCACCGCGACCAGCAACGACAACGTGCTGCTGCCGGACGAGTACTACGCGGCCGGATGGAACGGCACGATGCCGCCCTATCCGTGGGTGACGATCATGGACGGCCCGTACACGTCCATCGAAACCAGTGACCTCACGCACTCACCGGACACCGCGGTGTCGTTCATCGTGGGCGGCGACAACCCGTTGGCCGATGAGGCCGCGAAGATCGCGATCGAACTCGGCGGTGACCTACTCGGGTTCCTGCTGACATCTGGATTCGTCGACAACGCAGGCGATATCGCAGCCGACGTGATCATGCCGTTTATCCAAGGCTGCATTTTCGCGTGGGACCAGTACACCCACAACACGCGTGCGCATGCGCTCGGCTGGGTGCACCTGGGTGAGGTGCTCGGCGGTAGCGCGAACGTCAACGCCTGGTCGCTCGCTGCGATCGACGCGTTCCGTGCCGCGATCGACGCGACGGCCAGCGAGACCGCGCACGTGTTCACGATCGGCGGCTCGGCCCGCTACCTGCCGTTCCTGGATTTCCTGCCCGGCAACAGGATCGGCAGCACGGACCTCGAGATCTCGAACTTCCTGTTCGTCGACCAGGTCGCGATCGCGACGCTCGCCTGGGACTACTCCCAAGGCAAGCCGCACGACTACGAGGTCCAGGTCGGTGAGGCGAAATCCCGGCTCACGCAGGCGGAGCGCTTCGCTCGGATGCTCTCCAAGATGCAAGCCTCCATCGCCGATATCGGCGTCCACCTTCTCTCATGACGGGAGCCTCTATGCCCGAAGACGAGGACCGCGAGGCGGGAATCGCCGAGCTCACGCGCTACCTGGATTCGCTGCCGCTGCCGGGCCCCGGCAGGGTGCGCCGGTACGCGCTGCACTCGCTCCACTCGCGCGTGATCGCAACGGAGTGGTGGGACAAGGGATTGCGGCTGCACCACGACAAGGCCGTCATCTTCCCGATCCCCGGCCAGCAGCGGGGAGCCGAAACCGGCAGCAAGCTGCTCGACTGGGTGGACGCCGACACGTACGCGCAGTACATGGCCGAGCATCCAGCCGCTGCGGCGGTGCTGGCCGAGAAGCAGAGCACCCCGAAGGAGCGGTTGCAGGCCGCGCTCGCCGTGCTGAATCCCGAACTCGCCGAAAAGCTCCCGGCCATGACGCCCAAGGAGCGCGAGAAGGCGAGCGCCGAGTACGCCGCCAAGCTACCGAACGCGACCAAACGGCTCGCCGATCTCGCCGAACGCAATCACCGGATCCGGCAGCACCTGAAAGACCAAGACGGGAGCGCGCAGCGATGACCCAAGGACTCGATTACGCGGGCGGACGCCCAGGCGGCGCGGCCATCGCACGCGCCGGATACAGCTTCGTCTCCCGTTATCTCACTGACGGTGGACCTGGATTGCCGGGCAAGCTGCTCACGCCGGAGGAGGCCGACGATCTTCGAGCGCACGGCATCGACATCGTGGCGAATTACGAGACCTACGCCGATCGGATGCTCGTGGGCTACGACGCCGGATGCTACGACGCCGAAGCCGGGCTGACGCAGGCGCGTGCGTGCGGCATGCCCGACGGGCGTCCGATCTACTTCTCGGCCGACTGGGACGCAACCCCCGCGCAGCAGGCCGCGATCAACGGGTATCTGACCGGCGCGGGGACGGTCATCGGCGAGCAGAACGTCGGTATCTACGGCGGTTACTACCCGGTCAGTCGCGCCCTGGATGCCGGGGTCGCGCACTGGGCGTGGCAGACCGATGCCTGGTCCGGCGGCCAGGTCGATCCCCGAATCAACATGCACCAACGCATCGGCACCGCATGGGTGGGCGGCGTTTCGTGCGACGTAAATGAGGCCGACACACCGGATTTCGGCCAATGGAGCCTAGGAGGCGATATGCAGTTGAGCGACACCATCACCGATGCGTACGGGAATTCCGTCAGCGTCGGGGATGCGCTGAAATGGCTGCTCTACCACACGGATCTGACAGTCGACCAGATCGGCGGCGCGGGCACCCGCAACGACATGCCGGCGCAGTTCGGCGGCTGGCCGCAGCTGAATAACAGGACCGTCGTGGATGCGCTCGCCGAGATCGGTGCGCACCTCGGTATTCCCGGCTACACCGCTCCGACAGCCCCCGCGACTCCCGGGAGCGCGTCGTGAACAAGGTTGTCTCACTGATCGAATCGCAGCCGGTACGGATGGCCTTCTATCCGGTGGTGGCCGGTTTCGTCGGCTACCTGGCGATCCGCGCGGGCGCCGATGCAGATACCGCGAACTGGATCGCAGGCATCGTTGCCGCCATATTCGGCATCGGCGCGACGGAGGCCATACACGCCAAGGTCACCCCGGTGGCGCTCGCGGCCAAACCGTCGCCG
Source organism: Nocardia vaccinii NBRC 15922 (assembly GCF_001613305.1). GTDB lineage: Bacteria > Actinomycetota > Actinomycetes > Mycobacteriales > Mycobacteriaceae > Nocardia > Nocardia vaccinii. The sequence goes on along the minus strand of NZ_BDCC01000019.1, from coordinate 218,423 downwards.
CCCCCTACCGTGCCCGGCTCCGGTCCGGCTGCTGATCGGCATGCGTAGTGCAGGTGATGCTGAATGTGCTACCGCTGGCGGCCCTGACTCCGGTCGGTCTGCTGGCGACGTTCACCTGGATGGTGCTGCGCGGGCTGCTTGTGCCTCGCAGCTGGGTGGACAAGGCGTCGGCCGACGACGCCGCCGAGATCGCGTGGCTGCGGCAGACCAACGCGGACCAGGCCGTCACCATCGGCAGTTTGGTGACGCAGAACGCGGAGCTGACCGTGCAGGGCCGGTTGTCGGTCGCGTTGCTGCAAACGCTGCCGACGGCCCCGGCGGCATCGAACCACGTGGGTGACCCCGGGAGCGGCCATGTTCCGTCGATCGAAAAAGACTGATCGCCGCCGCTGTGAACCGGATGAGGTGAGGAACGCCCGGCAGGCCGCCGAGAAGGCGGCCGCCCAGCGCCGCCGCGTCGAGGAGAAAGCACCCGAAGCGCAGCGGATCGGCTCCGCGATCCGGGATGCCCTCGAGCGCAACCACTTCGGTGAGTCGATCGAACTCGCCTGGACTCTCCGAAGGGGGAATTCGTGAGCACCACCAAACGGCACGCCATTCTGGCCGCCGTTGCCGTCGCCAACCTTGGCGTCGTGGCTGTCGTGACACCGCTCTATGGCGCGGTCATGACGGCCGATGTGTTCCTGGTGCTGCTGATGATCAAGGCGGTCATCTTCGTTGCGTTGTATGCACGGCCGGGCAGCAACTGGCGTCAGACCGCGCCCGGGCGCGCGATTATGGGCCTGATCGCCTGCATCGCAACGATTTTGGGGATCGGCGTCGTGAATCTGGCCCTGGGCGACTATCCAGGCCGCCCGTTCGTGCGGCTCGCCGCATTCGCCGCGGTGGGGCTGACCCTCATGAACATGGTGCTTTCTCTCATTGACTCGCAACGCAGTTCGAAGCGTCGCGGCAACCAAGAACTATGAAAGGTCAACTGTGACAAACGAAGTGCGTTACAAGCTGGGCAAGAAGGACATCACCCCCGGGGCGGTGAAGTTCAAGCTTCGGGACTACCTGAAGAAGGACGTGATCCCGGCGATCCCGGCCTCGTTCGGGCATCAGGCGAAGATCGCCGACTGGCAGATGCTCGCCAACGATCGCGTGGGCGACTGCGCGATCGCGGGCGCGTTCCATGAGACGGCGCTGTGGTGCGCCGAGGGCAACAAGCCGTTCCGGATCGACGACGATGCCGTGCTCGAAACGTATTCGGAGTTCACGGGTTACGACCCGTCGCAGACCGATCCGGTGACCGGCGAGAACCCGACCGACGAGGGTACCGACCCGCAGGCGTTCGCCGAATACCGGCGCACCACCGGCATCACCGACGCTGGCGGCAACCTGCACAAGATCGGCGCGTATCTCGCACTCGATCAGGGCAACGTGGCGCAGCTGCGCGCGGCGATGTTCCTGTTCTCAGCGGTCGGTATCGGCGTGCAGTTGCCCGAATCGGCGCAGGACCAGTTCCAGGCCGGTGAAGTGTGGACCCCCGTGTCCGGCTCGCCGATCGAGGGCGGCCACTACATCAACGGTGCGGCGTCCGACAACGATTCGAATATCGGCATCGTCACCTGGGGCGCGTTCACCTGGATGACGGCGTCGTTCTACCGCCGTTACAACGACGAATCGTTGGTGTATTTGTCGGAGGAATTCCTCACCTCGGGTGTCTCCCCTGAAGGGTTCAACCTGCAGCAGCTGCAGGCCGATCTGGCGGCGATCGGCCACTGAGCCATGGGCTCTCCCCTCGGCCCGTCCGGGTACACCACCTCGGGTGTACCCGGCATCCTCACCGGCAACGATGGCTCACTGCCGTCGATGGTCGACAACACACAGGCCAAGGTCACTGCCGACTATCAGGCGCAAACGCAGCAGTCGACAGGCTGGAACTCGGCGTCGAGCAACTTCTTCGGCGGCATCCTGAGCGGGTTCCCGAACGTCAACGGTCTCGTCACCGCCGCGATCGACACATTCCTCGCTGACCTGTGCGACGCGATCACTGGGGCCACCGGCGGCCTGATCAACCTGAACGGGTGGGCGTCGTCCTTGCGCGCTGACGCCTCGGCGGCGCTGACGAATACCAGCACGATCGCGTCGGGCGTGACGAGCAACATCACCGGCTCGGCCGAATCCACGGCGGCTGCCGATGTCGGCCCTGCGGTCCAGCTTCTTAACGCCACGGTCCAGGCGAGCGGGAAGGCTCCGAGGATCGACATCTACAACCGCAGCGCGACATGGACGAAGCAGACTGGGATGACGACGGCGGACGCCATGGAGATCGGCTCGGGCGGCGGCGGCGCACAGGGCGGCGTGGCCTTCAATACGTCCGGCGCGGCGGGCGGCGGTGGCGGCCAGGGTGGCTACACGTTCACCTCCGGGATCTCGGCCGCATCGTTGCCGTCGACGGCCCCGGTGGTGGTTCCTGTCGGCGGCTCGGGCGGCGGGGGCGCTGCCAGTGTCCGGTACTCCGATGACTTCGAGCGCGCCAACAGTATTTCCCTGGGCGGCAGCTGGCGCACCGACTCCGGAAGCCAATCGGCGCAGATCGTCAACGGCATGGCTCAGGCGTTCACCCCGTCCACGTACGTGGGTGAGACGGGCAACTGGAATGCGTGGAGTTCACCGCTTGATACGGACAACTACGTCATCCAGGCGCAGCTGGCTACGCCGTCGACGCAATTGGCGACCAACAATTACACCGGCATCTACTGCGCGGCGCCGACGACCTATAGCGGTTCGTCGGTGCTAGTGGCATTCGTCGGCGATACCAGCGGCGGGTGTGGGCTCATCACCCAGACCAATGCGCCATCGGGCGCGTATATCGCGAACGGCGCGCAAACCGGTCAGACGGTCGTCGCGAACTCCACCACCCCGTTCACGACCTCGAGCCAGATCGCTCTCACACGCAACGGCAACGTGTTCACCGGGTACATCAACGGAACACAAGTCGTGCAATGGACCGACACCGGCAACACCGTCCCCACCGGATCAGGAAATCGCCTGTGGGGGATCATCACCGAATGCAACTGGCCTGTGGCGCAATCGTTGTATTCGTCGCCCGCCATTGCGTCCGCCACCGCGCGTGACGTTTCATGGTTGTCGCAGCCCGGAGGCGATGGAGATACCGCTTCCTTCAACGGGTCCAGCTACCAAGCCACCGGCGGGAAGGGCGGTGCCGGCGGTGGCGTTGACGCTTCAGGCACTCGGCGGCCAGCCAGCGGATCATTCCTGAACACTTCGACCACGTGGACAGGCGATGCGGGCAACGGGAATCAGTCCTCGTCCGCGTCCGGAGGTGTCGGAGCAGCAGGCCAGACCGGGTATCTACCGAGCGGTGAGAGCGGCGGGGGCGGTCTCAACACCGGCGGAGGCGCGCCGGGCACGAGTAGCTCACTGGATGGATCCGCCGGCGCAGGCCCAACCGGAGGCGTGTACGGACCAGCATCCGGTGGCGGCGGTGGCTTCTATCTGCCACTGGGCAGCACCTCGGTCGCCGGACAGGGTGGCCGGGGCGGGTTTCCCGGCGGTGGCGGAGGTGGGGGTGGTGCGTCGCTCGACGGCCTCGGCGGCAATGGTCCTGGCGGTGCTGGCGGCGACGGACAAGTCGTGATCACAACGTATTTCACGTGAGGTGGTGACAATGACGGACCCCCTCCGTGGCGAAGACGGCGAAATGCTCGGCGAGTGGCAGTGCCCGGACTGCACGACGCATGTCCATCTCCACGACAATCCGGAGCACGACAGCCACGACTGGACGCGGGACTTCATTCGCGAGCACCGGTACGTACATGAACAGCAGCTCGAGGCCGAGCACAACGGCGACCGCGGCATGCTGCGGCTCGCGCTCAAATACCCCGCTCTACACGCCGCGATCATCCAAGTCCACGGACCCGCAACGGATCTGCATCCCGAGCATCGCGCGCAGATCCTGCGATCCGCGGGGATCGCCGACCACCATGAGGAGATCTGATGCCACAGAACATTCCGGTGAAGTCGCAGGGCGCGAGCGAGATCCTGGACTACCCGTTCGATTTCATCGCCGCGCCCGCTGTCCTGGACTGGCCCGATGAGCAGATTTCCTCGGCGACGTTCACTGTCGATTCCGGGCTGACGAAGGTCACCGACTCGCACACCACGAGCAACGCCACGGTGTGGCTCACAGGCGGCGAGGTCGGTATCACCTACACCGTCACCTGCACCGTTCAGACCACGCAGGCGCGGACCTATGTCCAGTCCATGCACCTGCGGATCATCCAGAGCTGACGTAACCAAACCTCTTGCAGCCGACCGGAATTCGCCGGTCGGCTTTTTCGTGCACGAAAGGATTCACCATGCCCGACGTCGACACCCTCACCTGGGATATGCAGGCGCGCATCATCAAGTACTACCCCGAGTCGGTCTCCCGCATCACCCGCGACCTGATGCACGGGCACGAGCCGCTCGGATTCCACCTGCGTCACTTCGAAGAGGTCGGGCTTGCCGAGCCCGACGAGGTGATGGAAGCGCCCGGCAACCTGCTCGTCACCGGCGGCCTGAACCGGATCACGAACCTGATCATCGGCGGCGGCGGCGTGGCCCTGGCGCACGCAGACGCTGTTGTCGGCGTGGGTACCTCGACCACTGCGGCGACGGTGAGCGACACCGCGCTCGGCGGTGATGGCAACGCGAGCACGGCCTACTACCAGCAGGCGGACAGCTCGTATCCGACACAGAGCAACGGCATCATCACCGTCAACTGCACGTTCCAGTCCGGCGTGGCCAACTTCGCGTGGAACGAATGGTGCTGGGCCATCGACTCGGGCACCATCACCGCGGGCGCGACGCTGGCCAGCACCGGCACGTCCCCGCTCATGCTGAACCACAAGGTCCAGTCGCTCGGAACGAAGGTCTCGGGCTCGATCTGGACACTGTCCGCGACATTAACTTTGGCGTAGTTTGCCTTCATTAACACGGTATCGATACTATGTAAGGCATGTCAAGAGCTCCAAAGCATCCCGAACTCGCGAATGAGCGGTGGCTGCGCTCGCATTACGAAGCCGGTTCGGTGCGTTCCATCGCTCGCGAACTCGGCTGCAGCGCACCCACGGTCCAGTACTGGATGCGCAGACACGGCATCGAGAACCGGGGTGATGAATGGCTGCCGAAGGTCTGCGACGAGTGTCGCGAGGAATATCGACCAGATGGCCCTTCTCAGAAGCGGTGCCGAGCCTGCCGCGAGCGCGACCATCGGCTGACCTATCCCCAGCTGGCCGATCCGGATTGGTTGCGGGCGAAATACGAATCCGGATTGTCGAGCATCGAGATCGCAGAGGAGATTGGTTGCTCACCGAGCGCCGTCCAGTTGCGCATGAGACAGCACGGAATCAAGGCGCGGGGTCGATGGTCGGGCAAGTGGCAGCCGAAGAACTGCGAGAGCTGCGGCGAGACATATATCCCGTCGGGTCCCGCGCAACAGTTCTGTAGTGACAACTGCCGTGCTGCGAAGTTGGTCTGCGAGGAATGTGGGACCGAGTTCGTGGGACGCCCCCAGCAGCGCGGCGAGGTGGTCTACCGGCGCAGGTTCTGCACGGACGAATGCCGCCGAATTAACCAACGGCGCACTACCGAACGCCGCTTCATCAATAGCAACGGTTACGTCGTAATCCCGAATCCGACCCTACAGAGAGATCTCACCGATCGCGGCTACGTCCGCGTGAACGTCGGTCTTCGAGGTGATCGCAACGGCGGCCGCGTCCTTGAGCACCGCTGGGTAATGGAGCAGCACCTCGGGCGGCCGTTGCTGCCGTCCGAGAACATCCACCACATCAACGGCGACAAGACCGACAACCGGCTCGAAAACCTTGAACTCTGGGTGAAGCCACAGCCCAGCGGCCAGCGCGTCGAGGATCTCGTGGCCTGGGCTCGCGAGATCCTCGAGCGATACGGCGACACCGCCTGATCCATCCGCAACGGAAACCCTCCCACCTCTGGTGCGGAGGGTTTTTCGTTGTCCGGGAAAGGAATTCATGATCACTGTCCTGACCTGCCGCGGCACGGGCGAAGTCACCGGCGCGCCGACGAATATGCTCGCCCAGCTGGCGCACCTGCTGGATCCGGCGAAGTACGAGATCGGCGCGGATATCCCGTATCCGGCGGCGGTCGGCCCGGTCGGCAGCTCCGGTGTGCTCGGGCCGTCCGAGGCGGGCAGCGTCGCGGCCGGCCTGCCGCTGATCGCCGACGCGATCCGTGCGACACCGAATCTTGTCGGCCTGTGCGGCTATAGTCTCGGCGCCGAACTCGTCTCGGCGTTCCTCGAGGCGAAGGCGCGCGGCGAGTACGCCGATTGCGAACTCGCCTGGGCGGCCGTCATCGCGAATCCCAACCGCGCGCCGGGCGAGTCGATCGACCCGATGCCGGTCGGATCGGGCATCAACGGGCCTCACGGGCCGTGGCCGGCGCATCTGCCGGTGTTCAGCGCGGCGAATCCGGGCGACGGCATCACGAGCTGTCCGGACCGCTCCCCGCTGCGCGCCCTGGCGCACGGCATGTCGGCGTTCAGCTTCGCCACGCTCGGCGGCTGGACGGAATCGCTTGCGCAACAGCTGATCTCCGGCGAGTGGATGACCGAGGACTACTCGCCCGGCCAGCTGCTACGCGCGGGCCAGCTGATGCTCGGGTATCTGCTGGGCGGCCAGCACACGACGGCGTACGTGACCGCGGGCTATCTGCTGCGTCTCGCTGACCACATCAACGCAATGTGAGGTGAGCGATGACGGTCGCGGTTGCCGCACGTAATACCGGCTCATTCACCACTGCCGCAACGAGTTTCAGTATCACGTTGCCGAGCAGCGGCGCGGCGACAGGCGACGTGTATGTGGTCCTGGTGACGCCGGGCGCGGCGTCGACGCTGAGCACGAGCAGCTCGGGGTGGTCGCTGGTCACGCAGGGCGGTGCGTCCGCGTCGCCGATCACAGTGTTCGTGGGCGTCGTCGGTACGGCCTCGTCGACGCTCACGGTCGCTTCGTCGGCGTCGGTACTCGCCACGTCGGCGGCCGTCCGCGTCACGGGCGCAGGCAGCACGGTGAGCACGGCGTTCGCCAACGGATCCAGCACGACACCCACGCCGCCCGCGCTCACACCGTCCGGCGGCTCCCAGGGATATCTCTGGCTCGTCGCGGTCGCGGACGACCAGGGCGGCAACTTCTACCAGACCACCACCGCGCCAAGTGGTTTCAGCAACTTCCAGGCGGTCGCTACGGGTACGAGCGGCAGCACCACCGATGCCGCGATCGCCACGGCTGAACTGCTCGCGACCGCGGCGAGCGAGACGCCGGGCGCGTTCGGTGCGACAACGTTCTCGGCGACGTGGACCACGCTGACCCTGGCTGTCCCGCCGGGCGCTATCGCCGCCTCGGACACGGGGACAGGCGCGGACACGGGCGCGGTAACCGGCACCGAATCGGGCGCTGATACTGGAGCGGGTACCGACACGGGCGTCGTCCGCGGACAGGGTGCGGACACCGGTACGGGCACCGATACCGGCGCGGTGACTGCCACCGAGTCGGCCACGGACAGCGCCGCCGGGACGGACACCGCTGCCGTGCAGGTCACCGGCACCGAATCCGGTACCGGAACGGACGGCGCGACCGTGCCCGCGACGCTGACCGATACGGAGACGGGCACCGGAACGGACACTGCAGCTGTCCAGCAGATCGTGTCGGGCAGCGATACCGCGACGGGAACCGAGGACGCGTCTGTCCCCGCGGTGACCGGACAGTCCGCGGACAGCACGACCGGCACGGAGGATGCGACGGTCACGGCGCAAGTCGTCGGCACCGACGCAGTCACCGGAACGGACGATGCGATGGTCATCGTGCAGGTGTCCGCGGAGGAGTCCGCGACCGGAACGGACGCGCCGTGGCCGACGCCTACCTCGGCGGACACGGCGACGAGCACCGAGTCGGCGACGGTGCTGGACGTGGTCACCGACAGCGACACCGGAACCGGGACGGACACTGCCGCGCCACCGCTGGCGGACGTTACTGAGCCCGTGACGACCACGGACGCGGCGACCGTTCTGGTCGATGTCGCCGAAACCGGCACGGGCACCGAGGGATTCCACACCATCACCGATGCGGATACCGCGGTCGGCACCGACACCGCGCACGTCATCGCCCAGGTTCCGGTCGAGGAGACTGCCGCCGGATACGACATCGTCCTTCCGGCCGGCACCCCTGGAGTGATCCTGCGCGGGCCGCGCGTCGTGCGCGTCACGGCCGAGGATCGGACGGTGCGCGTCGAGCGCGAAGACCGGACGGTCCGGGTGCCGCGCGAGGTGCGCGTGCTGTGTGAGGCATGAAAATATGCCGGGAAATATACCGGCGAGCCTGCGAGCTGGGCGGACTCAATTCCGTTGCGTGAGGCCCGATATGCCGGCGAGCACGCTGCCGATGGATGACCCGGGCTGCATGGTGCACGTCCAGTCGGAGCGCATCATCGCGCCGTACCCGTTCTGCGAATCCACGGTGCCGCTGAGGGTGCCGGTCAAGCCGCCCCGAGCGTCCTCGTGCAGGTTGGTGTCGCCGAGCTCGAATCGCGCTGAGGCGGGCGACTTCAGCTTGTCGCGCACCAGGTTCTCGCACGCGTCCCCGACCGTCGCACGCATGCTCTGATAGCTGTGTATCGCACTCGTCTCCGCAGCAGCGGCACTGCTGACGGACGCATCGAACTGCTCGTCCATGTGGTTGTCGTGGTAGCCGCCGATTGCGTTGGCGCCCGCGATGACAGCGGCGCCGAGGCCGAGACCGACCGCGATGCAGGCCGCAGCGAGTGCGATGTGTCGTCCACGGATCCGCTTCATGATGGTGTCCCTTGCTGGGCAGGATGATTCGCAGGTACATAGCATTGCGCCCCGACCGCGTTACGTACGCGGGCGGGGCGCATTTTTCGTGTCGAGGGTCAGTGCATCGCCGACACCGCGCGGCCGTCCCGGGTGTGTACGACGACGGTCGGCTCGTCGGTCGCGCGAATCCCTACGATCGCGAAGGCGACGCCGTCCTCGCCGATCGGCTCCCGATGCTCCTCGCCGTTCACGGTGATCGAGACCGACTCTGCATCCTCGGCGGCGAGTCCGGCAACGGCGAACCACCACTGATCCGGCTGCCGCAATGTCGGCACGCGCTTGCGTGACATCTGTTTCAGCGGCAGACCGACGGGCGTGCGCTCGTAGCGCGGCGCTTGCGGCCGCGTTGTGCCGCCCAGCATCGACGGCGCCGACCATTCCCCGTCGATGTTCTCCATGATGATGATGAACCGGGCCTCGGTGGAATCCATGGTGACGGCAACAGCGTCATCCATGACCCGGATGGCGGTCGGGCTGAAGTTGACCCCGAACCTGTCGTCGAGATCGGCGACGCGAGCCTCTGCGACAGCGACCGCCGGATGGTCGGACTGGATCATGATGTGTCCCTTTCCGTCTCAGCAGGTCATCGGCTCGGAGGACGAGTTATCTGAGTGTTCGCCCGGGTTTCCGTTGATCCCGTCGAGGATCACCTCGGTGTGAAAAGAGTACCGAATCGAGGCGTTCGAGCAGGACGCATAGAACCAGGTATCGCGGTCGTAGTTCGGGCTGAACACGGTGTGCGAGGTGTGCTCGTAGGTTTCGAGCCGGTTGAAGTCCAGGCGCCACAGTTTGACGCGCAAGGCGATCAGCGCTGGCGGGTGTGGTGAGCAGTGCAGGGTGTAGCCGAAGGCGATCGGGGCGACGCTCGCGTGACTGGTCTTGACCGGCGTCAGCGCTCGCGCGAAGCAATCCACATGATCGGCCTGCCGGACGGGGGTCGCGTGGGCGGGTGCTGCGCCGATCATCAGAGCTGCGACGGCGGCGGCAATGGTGACGATCTTCATTTGTTCCTCCCTGAATTGTGCTGGGGCTATTCGGGTTTCGATGGCCCCGGGTGCCGGTCGCGCTCGGCCCATTGGTCGGTACCTTGCGCGATGCGGGGCAGCAGTGCGACGGATGGCGCTGAGGTTCGGTGGTGTGGGTGCGGTATGTGGGTCGCGCCGGGCGTGCGGCGCGGCAACTCGGTCACTTTGGCTCCCGGAGCTGTGTCACGGTCGGCGAATCGCTACCGCGGCGGTAGGCGTGCACGCATTTCGGGCTGCAGAACACTCGGCCGTCGAACCGGAAGGGCGCTGCTTGGATCAGATCGGCGCACCAGTCGCACCAGTCGTCATCGCGGGGCACGCGCCCTCCCGGGGCGGTCATCCGTGTATCCGGGCTGGTCGCACGTGGCCCGCTTGGATGAGCGTGTCGAGCGCTGCCTGCCTGCGCGGACACGCGTCGGTGTCACAGTCGATGTGCAGCTGCATCGCCTGATGTGCCTGATCCGGCGTGAACGGTTCGAGTGGTGCCGTATGCACGAGTGAGGTCGGCCAGCCTCCCGTTGCGGGCTCGGCCTGGACGGGGACCAGCTGCGCGACGGGTGTGGGGTCGTGCGATCCCCACACGTCGCGGAGCAGCATTACCCAGATGACGGCGAGCACGACCAGCGCGCAGCCGCCGACTGTCCATGCGCCGATCATGCGGACATCGCCAGCTTTGCCTCGGCATCGTCCCCGGCGTGCGGTCCTGCAAGCGCCAGGAGTTCGGTGCGGGCGCGAATCCAGTCGTCGATGCCGTCGACATGCCACATGCTCGGCACGATCACGTGTGTCGCACGGGCCCGGGCGATCGCGTTCGCGACCGTTGCCCACGGCCCCATCTCATCAGGGTTGATGACAACGACGATTGTGTCGACGGCGCAGCCCAACTGCACGCCGAGATCGGTCATCTCCTGTTCGATGCGGGCGCGGTCTTCCTCGGCGATCAGGTCGGGTCGGATGCATCGGACGGCGACTCGTCCGGCTACAGGTCCAGTCATGAGGTTCCCCTGTCTCGATGCCCCGGCGCGGTGGATCGGCCAGGGCCATAAGTGGACTATGCCACTAGTAAGACATGTGGCATAGGCCACTTGGAGAAGTTTGAAGGATTTCCGGAAAAATTCCTGATCTGAACTAGATATTTACGGGGTAGTCCTGTCGAAACGCCCACCGTTCAGGCGGGTAAACGCCCTCGTCGAACTGGACCGGAACGTCGGCGGTGTCGCAGGCCACTAGCCAGTAGACCAGCACCGCCGACGGCTCGGACAGCTGCAGCGCAGCGGATTCCTCGGGGCTGGCGAGGCGGGCGCATACCTGATCACGCGCATACGTGGGCCGGATGTCGGTGCATCGTGCGAGATAGCCGAGAGTCCCACCGCCGACGCGTGCGGTCTCCAACAGCCGCGGCGCGACATCGGCCAGCGCGGCAGGGAACCACGATGTACTCAACTCGACGGGACCGCTCGGGTTGCTGATGATCCGTTGCCGCTGAATCACTCGGCTACCAGCGGAGATGTTCAACGCTTCGGTGACGTACTCGGGACCGTCGACAATGCCGACGAACGGAAATGCGGCGTCCTCGGAATCGGAATACATGCTGCCCATCGCAGCGGCGCGCTCGAGCCGTTCCCGCGCTCGAGGTGCGGCATTCGGGGTGCGCACGAACGTGCCAGACCCTTGCCGCGATTCGACGAGGCGCTCACGACGCAGCACCTCGAGAGCGCGGCTCGCGGTCGGCCGCGCGACGCCGTACGTCTCGGCGAGCCGACGCTCGGACGGTACTTCGGCGCCGGGTTGGAGATCGCCGCGAATGATTTGATCACGCAGAATTCCAGCAATTTGCAGGTACTTCGCCGGTACTTCTCTGATCTCGGACACCCGTACACCCTTCGTAACTACCATAGGCCACTAGCCACTATACGGACGATGGAACAGGTACCCATTGATGCGCTCAGCAATCGCTATCGCGGCGGGAGGCGGCGGCGACGCGGTCACCGCGGCCATGCTCGCCCATGCCCGCCCGGACCTGGGGATCGCGGCGATCATGTCGTATTCCTGGGATCGGTTCATGATCGACCCGAGTCCGGGCCCGCGTGTCCGCGCCGATTTCGAGGGCCTCGTCGACCGCGGTGGCGTCGCAGAGATCCCGCCAGTCGCCGCACTGAGGATCGGCCAGTCGACGCTGCCGAGGCTCGCCGCAGCGATCGACCTGCCGCTGCTGCTCGTCGAGGCCGAGGGGGGAGCAGTTGGGCTGTCGGCGCTGATCGCCCGTGCCGCAAAGGCTTTCGACGCGGATCGGATCATCGTCGTCGACGTCGGCGGCGACATCCTCGCCGAAGGGCACGAGGCGAGTTTGCGCAGTCCGCTCGCGGATTCGCTCGCCCTGGCCGCGGCGATGCGCAGCAGGATCGACACCCGCGTGCTGGTGGCAGGCATCGGCATGGATGGCGAGCTGTCTGCGGCCGAGGTCGACGAGCGGCTCGGCAAGCTAGACGCGCAGCGGCTCGCCGAGCTCACCCCGCGCGACGCCGAACCGTTCGATGGCATCTGGGCGTGGCACCCGAGTGAGGCGAACGCGTTGCTCGCCGCAGCGGCGGCTGGGTGGCGCGGCACGGTGGAATGCCAGCGAAACGCCGCAGTCGAACTCACCGACGCGTCGCCTGCCGTGTTCGAGGTCGGCGCGCAGCAGCTCGTCGACGCGTCGCTCGCCGCGGTGCTGACCGAGACGACGAGTCTGGCCGAGGCCGAGCAGCTGCTACGGGATCGGCGCGACGGCCGTAGCGAGCTCGACATCGAGCGGCAACGCGCGGCCGGCGACCGGCTGAAAGTCCGGATGCCCGGACCGGAAACACTCGCCGAGATCGACGAATACGCGGCCGAGGCGCGCAAGCGCGGCGTTACCGCGCTGACCGTGCGGCGGGTAGCTGAGATGGTGTCTGCGATTGCGCCAGACGCGACCGACGCGCTCCGCGTGCTGCTCAGCGAGAACCGGCCGCACAATTTCCGGCCGCCGCTTTATGGGGTGGACTAACCGCGCAGACGCACGTCACGGTGACTTTCGTCCTGACTTCGCAGTAAATCGAATAATCGACCCGCCCATTTGGACGGGTGACCTTTACACTGTGTGCGTATCGCGCCGCCGTGTTTCGGGATGTCCGTCTCACCTCGGTAGATACAGGGCCGTCCCGGGCTGTCACAACCAGCCCGGGGCGGCCCCTATTTATTATTCAATTATTGTTGCTGGCTCGTTACGCGGCAGTGAGACCCTGGCGAGCTCCGGCAGCTGCGCGCCGCCGTGACGCATCGGGCACGAACGTGTAGATCTGCGTGGTGGTCACCCGCGCGTGGCCGAGCAGCTCCTGCACAGCCCGGATATCGCGTTCGACCGAGTACGCCAGCGAGGCGAAACGATGCCGCAGGTTGTGTGCCGTCCAGGCGTCCGGCAGCGCGGCACTCACGAGCTTGCCGAGGTGGTTCGCTGAGATGTGCCCGTCGATCTGGCCCGGGAAGATGAACCCCTTCGGGAGCGCCCGGATTGCACTGGCGAACGCGTCATCGACCGGAATGAGCCGTATTCGGCCGCCCTTGCCGAGCACTCGCATCCCCCACCCGTCGCCGATCCACTCAAGATCCTCGGTGTGCGCGCGGGACGCCTCGGCGCGCCGCATGCCGGTCACGGCAAAAATCAACACCGCCATACGGACACGCAGGTCGGCCGATCGCAGGGCGATATCGACCGCCGAGTCGGGCGCCGGCCGCGGATTCGGCGGCGGCGTCTGCACGGGCGCCAGGGCGAGCGAGGGGTCGGCGTCGATGTAGCCGCGGGCGTGCCCCCAGGAATAGAAGCACTTAAGCGAGGAGCGCCACGACCGGCGCGTCTCGGGTGCCCAGTTGTGCGCCGCCATCCAGGCAATCAGCTGATCCTCAGTGACCTCCCATGGAGGAATAGCCTTATGCTCAGTGGCGAACCGGCGTAGGTGATAGGTTCGCAGATGGCGCGTGGATTTAGGACGTCCCGCGGCAAGCATGACCTTGTCGTAGGCGTCGATCGGACCGACCCACTTGGGAGGGACGGCCATCCTATAGCAATTCTTTGTCATATCTAACGGTTGTAGTCGCCGCTTCATCTCGGACGCGTCTCTTTTGTAAATGTCTTCCATTTGTAATGCCCCCGTAAGTTTTATACCAACCGGTATGTGAAGAATGTACGAAATACGAGACTTGCGGGTCAAAATAACTGTCTTGTTTACCCCGTAAAGGGCGAAATTATTCGACCTTGCCGAGGCACGAATAACTCACGACCACAAGTAATCCATCATTTCGCCATGAAACCGTAATGTACGGCTGGGCTCCGATAACCGACACTTACCGGCGCTCAGCGCGCCGCCAGACGATCTCCCACGACCGGCCCGTCTTCGAGATGACGAGCGCCGCACCGTTCACCACGGCGAGCTGCCCCCACCGCGGATAGAACTCGCGACGCAACCGCTCGCACCGCGCGGCGATCCGTGCACGCGCCTCGTCGAGCGCATCGACGTCGGCTCCGTCGAGCCCGCGAGCGTTGGCGGCGCGGAGTGCATCGAACACGGCTGTACGCGCATCGTCGATCGCTGTGGCCTCGGCGGCGAAGTCGAGAACCTCGGCAGCCGGGGCGGTCACGCCGCTGTCCCGCACGTGATGCACATCACCGACGATGGCACCTCCGACGGCTGCCACCGGCTCGCGGGTATCACCTGACGCTGCCGAATGCTCCTACGAATGCCCAGGTCAGAGACCCGAGGCAGCAAACCGGCAGGTTTCTGGTTCGAGTCCAGATGGGGGAGCATAAAAGTTCGGGCCGAACCCGATATCGGCAAAAGCCCAGTCTTGTTGGACTGGGCTTTCACCAAAAATATGCCGAGAAATCACAGCCAGGGTTTCGTCAGCTGCGCGTACCCGGATCCAGCACCGCCGACGAATCCAACTCGCCTGCGCGCAGCTCGGAAACCGGGAAGACGACGTCCCACTGCCAGTTGGCCACCGAGACTGGAACCCGAACAGTGGGCAGGTCGAAACTCCCTGGGCCGTTCTTTCATGACGAGGTAGCCAGCCGGACGATGCCCGGATTGATCAGACCATCCAACGCCGAGAACGGAACTCTCGCGATCCCCTGTCCGCAGCCGAACGCCCACAGACGGTACGGCGAAAAAATGAATTCCACACCACCCGGCCACAAACCGACCACCATCGAGTGCTCGAAGCTGTCCGGAGTCACCGTGCCACTGGACGACGGACCACCAGCGAGCAGCGAGGCCGCGTCCGTGTGACATGAGTCGCCGGGCGCGCCTTTGATGCTGGGAGCGATGACACCCGCCAGTTTCGTCGCGCCCTCGGCGGTTCCAGCGGTCGCCAGGAACGATTGGTCGGCGGGAATGGCCGTCCAGGTGTCCGTGCGGATCAGGACCGACTCGGCCAAAGGGAAGCCGTGAGCGCCGCCGATGTATTCGTCTCCAGAGAACGCGACAGCGGCTATCCGACCGATGCGTTGGATCGCAACGCTTTCGGTGAGTGTGAACGGCGCGTTGCCATCGAAGTCGTCGGTCGGTGGGTTCTGGTCGGTGGCCGTCGTGAGCCCATCGATCTCCTTCCGGGTGCGATCCTGGAACATGGCGTTCACCGCCCGCATCGCCCGAGCATCGGCTATCCCCGAGAACTCCGGGGTGGCGACGCTGAGTTTGTAGGCCCGCCCGGTGATGCCGGTGCCGCTCGAAGTCGTCATCTTGACCGAAACGCTCCAGGTGTCCGCTTCGTGCGTCGATCCGTGCTTCGATGTGCCGAGACCATACGCGAATCCCGCAACCGCGCCCGTGACCAGGATTACCACGATCGCGATCTTCCCCCGCACACGCATGACGGCCCCTCTCACTGAATATTCGATGACAGGAACTGAACGTCAAGGCCCGCACTGAATGCCGGGGGCTGCACAGTCGACCCAGGGGCTCCCGTCCGGGCCCGGACCAAATCCATATTGGATGTGCTGGAGCGGCCGGTCAGGGCGCGACTCGAGGGTGAACGGCTTGCCGTTGTTGTCGAGGGTGATGCTGGATTGGTCGTCCACCGTCGCGTAGTCGGCCCTGAATTCCCATGAGCAGGATTTGCCGAGCACACCAACGGCTGTGACGCGCAGGGTTCCGGGTGTTGCTCCGGCGCCGAGGTCGATCTTGTGTTTCGCAAAGTAGTCATGGTCGATGATGCCGTTGTCGTCGGTCTCGGCTATGGGCTTCTCAGGGGTCTGAAGATCGAAGGCGACCTGATCGACTGCCCCACCTCCTTGCGGAGGGAGGTCGATCAGGGTGACTGCGCTACTGGGTATGCACTTGACATTCGACACCGAGATGTTCTCGATGGTCAGGGTGCTACTGCGATCGCTGAGCAGTGACATACGGAAGGTTTCCGTGGTTCGCATTGGGCCGCCGTAAGCCAGGGCGGGCTGGTCGCCTCCGGGGAGAAGCCGACCACCGAGCGGACGTAGGTACCCCCACACTGCCTGCCCGTCCGCCCCGTCGAGTTTCTTCAGACCGGCGATCTCATCGGACGTCAGCTTGCGGTCCAGCACGATGGACCAATTCTCGGGAACCTTGGTGTCGAAAAGATACTGGGCGGTGAACGGCGTCGACTCGCTGTCGACGGTCTTCGCGGCTTTCCGTTGGGCTTCCGTGGAGTCGGCGGCAGTCCAGTCGTTGTAATAGTGATGACCTACGACGTATGCGGCGATGAAGACCAAGGCGGTCAGGATGGCAAGGACCACGCGCTTGGGAGTGATCTTCAGGCTCTGGATTATGAGATCCCGGCCGGCCATGTAGTTCCGGCTGTTCCGTCCGAGCCTGGCCCGCTGGCTGGTCCGGCCGGCCCCCCGATCATCCGTCATTTCTCGCGTTCTCCCCTGTCGTTGATCCGCACATCCCGGCCGGCCATGTAGCTCTGACTCTCCTTGCCGAGCTTGGCCCGCTGGCTCACGCGGCCACCCGCCGCAGCAGGGTCGGCTCCGCCCGGTTCGGGTCTCTCCCGCTGAGCCCACCAGGCCAGCGGTCCCCCGGAGGCAGCGCCAACGAACGCCGCAATCGCGAACGAGACAGACCAGTGGGTGCCCTCGGCACTCGGGGTCCACGGGAACTTCACGGTCATGAGGAGCGCCGCGGACCCCCCGAAGACGATCAGCGGCACCAGTACAGCCACCAGCCACCGTGCAGTTCGCTGCATACGATCCCCCAAACTGTGCGCCATCGCGCGAACTCTGCCCGAAAGTATAGGCATGCGGGAAACGTCGGGGCGGCGGTTTCAACCTTGCCCGGCAACACTATTCGCGATATCGGAGCCGCCGCGCCGAACCGGACCGATGACGGCCATCGCGTCCCGACCGCGGCGACGTGGAAGGCACCGAGCCGATCCGGACGCATCACATCCATGGCCGTACATGGCGCTGGGTCGTGACATACCCCACTAGGGTAACGACGAGCTGGGTCTCGGGCGTCCGTATGATGACGAGCGTGAGCGATCGGCGCCTGCGGCCCCGAGTATCCGGACCGGTCCGGATACTCGGATTGCTGATGCTGATGTTCGGTGTCGCGGCCATGCACGTCGGCGTGTTCACGATCTGCGCCGATACGTACCGGATGATGCCCGAACACTCGGTCGTCGCACCCTTGCCGGCTCACGGCCCGGCCGTGTTCATCGGCCACGACATGTCCTGTCCCGGCGCCATGCATGCGTGCGAATTCATCCTGTGCGCGGCAGCGGTGGTTATCGGTCTCGTCCTGCTCACCTGGTTGGATACCGCATCGGCGGAGGTCGGCCGGTGCAAAGCCCGGCTCGGGCGAACGTACCGTGAGCGGCCACCACCTTGGACCGTGCCGTCCCTGGCCGAATTGTCGATCCTGCGGGTCTGACAGGTCCTCCCGCGCTTCCACGGGCGATGCCCGGACGCGGGTTCCGGCCTGCCCGCCCCATTTCGCACAATTCAGCAGGAGAAATCCATGTCGTCCAACCAGTTTCCACACCCGCCGCTGAACCGGCGGGGATTCCTCGCGCTCGGTACGGGTGTGGCCACCGCCGCGGTGCTCGCCGCTTGCACGAAGACCTCGTCGACCGCGCGCAATCTCGTCCAGCCTGATTCCGGCCCCGTCCGAGCCGCCGAGAACGCGCGCCGCGCCGCGGGCGCGCCCGTCCGGCCGGTTGCCCTGCGCGCGGCCCCGGCCACGGTGGATCTCGGCGGTGTCCAGGTGCAGACCTGGACTTACGGCGGGAAACTGCCGGGCCAGGAGATTCGCATCAACCGCGGGGACGTCCTGCGGGCCACCCTCACCAATGCCTTGCCCGCGCCCACGACCATCCATTGGCACGGGATCGCGCTGCGCAACGACATGGACGGGATGCCCGATCTCACCCAGCCCGCCGTCGCTCCCGGCGGCGATTTCACCTACGAGTTCACCGCACCGGACGCCGGTACCTATTTCTTCCACCCGCATGTCGGCGTGCAGCTCGACCGCGGCCTCTACGCGCCGCTGATCGTCGAGGACCCCGCCGAGGGCAAGGACTACGACGCCGAGGCCGTCGTCGTGCTCGACGACTGGCTGGACGGGGTCGACGGCCGCGACCCGGACGAACAACTCCGGCAGCTGCAGGCCAAGGGCATAGCGGGGATGGGGATGGGTGGCATGTCCGGAATGAACATGGGCGGGATGAATTCGGGCGGCATGTCCATGCCGACCGACCCGAACGCGCCGCTGGGCTCGGACGCAGGCGATATCAAGGACTACCCGTACTACCTGATCAACGGCCGGATCGGCGCCGACCCGGTCACCTTCTCCGCCAAGCCGGCCCAGCGGATACGGCTGCGCATCATCAACGCCGCCGCCGACACGGCCTTCCGCGTCGCCGTCGGCGGCCACCGAATGCGCGTCACCCACAACGACGGCTATTCGGTGCAACCGGTCACCACCTCCAGCCTGCTGATCGGCATGGGAGAGCGCTACGACGTGATCGTCGAACTCGGCGACGGCGTCTTCCCGTTGGTCGCTGCCGCCGAAGGCAAGACAGGGCAGGGGTTCGCGCTGATCCGCACCGGCGGCGGAACTCCGCCCGCGGCCGACGCCCGCCCGGCCGAATCGAAGGTTGCGCCGCTGACCGCGGACCAACTCGTTGCCACGGAGGCGGTACGGCTACCGCGGCGCTCTCCCGACAAGACGTTGGACCTCGCCCTCGGGTCGGATTCGAAGAAGTACATCTGGACCATCAACGGCAAGGCATACCCCGACCACACCCCGCTGGACATCACCCAGGGACAACGGGTGCGGCTGCGGTTCGTCAACCACACGATGATGTTCCACCCGATGCACCTGCACGGGCATACCTTCCAGCTCGTCGATTCCGCAGGCACCGGCCCCCGCAAGGACACCTCCATCGTGCTGCCCATGCAGACCGTCGAGGTCGACCTCGACGCCACCAACCCCGGCCAATGGATGGTGCACTGCCACAACGCCTACCACGGCGAGGCCGGCATGATGAGCGTCCTGTCGTACGTGCACTGACTCCCGGAAATTCCGAACCCCGTAGGCGCAGGCCACGAAGCCGCACCGGGGGCGAGGCCGATCCGGGTCCACCCACCGGCCGGCGGACCGGGCGCCGGTAACCGCGAGCGCGCCGCCGACCGGACCGGGGGAACCGTGCACTGCCGAGCCGGGGTGCTCGCTCCCGCGCGCCGAAACGCGCACTCGACCTCGCAGGTATCGGCCCGCGCCGAGGTTTCAGCGTTCGACGGTGCCGGATGCCGATTTGCGCAGTACCGCGAGTCGGCTGTCGTACTCGGCCTGGTCGATCTCACCGCGGGCGAACCGCGCGGCCAGGGTCTCTTCCGCCGTCGGCGGATGCGGCGGCGGTGGCGGTGGGGTCGGTCCGCCGCCCTGCGCCGCGTACCGGACCAGCAGCACCAGTCCCGTGATGAGTACCGCCCAGAACACGACCATTCCGATACCCATCCATGCATATCCCCAGCCGGACATGTCGTGGTTGTACCAGAACATCATTTCGCCGCTCCCTTGTCCGCGTCGGCGAATCACGTCGCCGCCGATCCGGTGTTCAGCTCAGGGTGCGTCCCGACCCGCGGTATGTGATAGGGCCGATGGGCTCCTCGGGCCCGGACCTACGATCCTTCGGTGGGAGTTCGGCTGATTCGGCCGGAGAGCGACTCCTCGGCCGGATTCGCCTCGTCGGCCAGTGCGGTGCTCGGGTCGTCACGCGGGTAGCTGCTTCGTCCGGCGGATCGCTCTCGGCGGCGCCCGAGGCGTCGAGCGGATGCGGTTGGCAGGTACTTCGGCGGTGTTCCCGCAGTGGACCGATCGAGAGTCCGTGAGGGGGCGGCGGTTCGTTCCATTGGTGATCGGATGGGCGACCGATGCCCCGGGCGTCCGTGACCTTTGGTCCCTACCGCGTCGGGGTGGCGTGGAGGAGGTTGGGTGAGTGGGATTCTCTTGCAGAGGAAGTGATCGCCGTGAGTATCACCCGACGCATCGCCTTGCTGTTCCGGGTCAAAGCGAACAAGTTGCTCGACCGCAGCGAGGACCCGCGTGAGGTTCTGGACTATTCGTATCAGCGCCAGCTCGAGTTGCTGGCCCAGGTGCGGCGCGGCTTGGCCGACGTCGCGACCAGCCGTAAACGCGTCGAGTTGCAGGAGAACCAGCTTCGGCAATCCGCCGATCGCCTGCAGAGCCAAGCGCAGCAGGCGGTGGCCCAGGGGCGCGACGACCTGGCACGCGAGGCGCTGACGCGACGTGCGGCGGCCCTTGCTCAGGTGGATCAGTTACGGCCGCAGTACGACGACTTGGCCGCTCAGGAGGCCAAGCTCACGACCGCCTCGCAACGATTGGAGGCGAAGGTCGAGGCGTTCCGGACCCGTAAGGAGACCATCAAGGCCACCTATACCGCCGCCGAGGCGCAAAGCAAGGTCAGCGAGGCCGTCACCGGCATTTCCGAGGAGATGGGCGACGTCGGGCTGGCGATCCAGCGGGCCGAGGACAAGACCGCCCAAATGAGCTCGCGCGCACAGGCTTTGGACGAGCTGATCGCTTCCGGCGCGCTGGCGGATGCCACTGCCGCCGTGGGTCAGCGCGACGATATCCAGGCCGCACTCGATGCCGGGCGTGGCAGCACCGTCGATGCCGAACTGGCACAGCTGAAAAGCACGCTCGCCCCGGCGATCGAGGCCCGCGCGCAGGAAGGGAGCGGGTCATGATCGTGCGAATTCTCGGCGAGGGCCAATACGTCGTCGAGGACAGCCACCTGGCCGACCTCAACGAACTCGACGACCAGCTGATGGACGCCGCCGAAACGGGCGATGACACCCGGTTCGCACTGGTCCTGCACCGGATGCTGGCCAGCGTGCGGGATCTCGGTGCGCCGGAGGCGGACGACTCGCTGATCGCGTCGGATCTTGTCCTTCCCAACGTCGACATGCCGCTGTCCGAGATTCACGCGATGCTGCGTGATGACGGACTGATTCCGGGGTAACCGCGATGCGTACTCGTTTCCGGCCGGATCACAAGCTCACGGCCCGCATGGGCGTGACCATGTTCTTGCTCGGGCTGATCTACGTCGCCTTCATCGCGGCGCTGGTGGTGCTGATCAAATCGGTCGTGGTGATCGTGCTGATCGTGGGCGGGCTGCTGTTCGTGCAGTTCTGGTTCTCCGACCGGATCGCCCTGTACGCCATGCGCGCCCGCATCGTCACACCTGAGCAGGCGCCACAGTTACACGGCATCATCGATCGGTTGTGCGCGACCGCGGATATGCCCAAACCGCAGGTCGCGATTGCCGATCTGGACATGCCGAACGCGTTCGCCACCGGCCGCAGTCCCCGCCGCGCGGTCATCGCGGTCACCACCGGTCTGCTGCATCGCTTGGATGCCGATGAACTCGACGGGGTGCTGTCCCACGAACTGTCGCACATCGCGCACCGGGACGTGGTCGTGATGACCACCGCCTCGTTCATCGGCGTGCTCGCCGGCCTCGTCGCACGATTCACCCTGTACTCGGCCATGTTCGGCGGTGGCGGTGGCCGGGACCGCCGCAGCGGCGACCAGCTGTTCCTGCTCATCATGGCGGTGATGGCGATCTCCGCGGCCGTCTACGCGATCAGCTACCTGCTCCTGCGGGCCCTGTCCCGGTACCGGGAACTGGCCGCCGACCGCGCCGGGGCCATCCTCACCGGCCGCCCCTCGGAACTGGCGTCGGCACTGACCAAGATCAGTGGCGATATCTCCCGCATCCCCAGCCGCGACCTGCGTGCCGAGCAACCCTTCAACGCCTTCTTCTTCGCACCCGCCCTCGGTGCGGGAGCGAGCCTGTCCCTGCTGCTGTCCACCCACCCCAGCCTCGAGCAGCGCCTGGACCAGCTGGCCCGGCTGGCCACCGAACTCGGCCAGGAAACCTGAACGGCAATGAACTGGCTCGATTCGATACTGGGCCGCACCCAGCCCGTGCAGCCCAATCTCGATGTGCTGTTCGAGATTCCGCTCGCGGCCTACACGCTGCAGGCCGCGCTCGACCTTCGCTCCACCGGCTCCGGGGCGGTGTGTTTCAAACCGGCCGAGGGCGCCGGTGCCCGGCAATCCGAGGCCGAGATCCTCGACTTGTTGCACCGCGAGCCGGACGTCACGGTGGCGGTGACGACCGACGATTTCGGCTTCACCTGGATCACCTGCCAGCAGGAGGTTGCCGACCTGTCCGCGTTGGTGACCGCGCTGCACGCGATCAATTCGACCTTGTCCGACAAGGGATTCGGCCCGAGCCTGCTGTGTACGGTCATCGGCTTCGCCACCGCCGACACCCCACCACACCGGCTCGGCCTGGTCTACCTGTTCAAGCGCGGCACCATCTACCCGTTCGCGCCCACCGGCGACACACACCGCGACAACACCCTCGAATTACAGGTCCGAGCAGCACTTTCCAGCGAACTCCCCATCGAACCCGACCTCGAGCGCTGGTTCCCGCTCTGGAATGCACCGCTGACATGAACTTTCGGGCAGCCTCGCCGCCGACTCAATCGGATTGGGCGAGAAATTGTTCCAGATTGTCCAGCATCATCCGCCATTGCTTCTCGGACTCCGGGATCTCACCTTCGCTGCGGTTGTTGCCCTGACGAATGGTCAGTATCGTGCCGCCAGGCACCTCGGCCACGATGTAGGTGACGGTGTGATAATTCTCCGGCACATCAGGTGCCCCGGTCAACGGGCTGTAGTGACTGACAACGAGCCGCGTCGGCGGCTCGAACTCGAGCACTTGGCCGCGGTCTTCGTATGACTTCCCCTTCCATTCACCGCGCCACCGGATGGGGCCGCCGACCCGCCAGTCGGTGACCACATCGGTACCGAAGAAGTACTGCCCGATCTCGCTGGGATCGGTTAGCGCCCGCCACACACGCTCAGGAGGGTACGAAACGGTCGTGGAGACCACAGCATCGGGAAATTCCATGATCAGGATTGCCTTTCGTTTCGAGTTGATCTCACGCCAGTCTGCTGAGGCGAGCTCATACCCATACTGAGGCGATCCCACCCCGAAAATCATCGCCGCAGCTCAGTTCGGCCGTCCAGGAACGTGACGGCGATTGTAATGGCGATGACCGGAGACGCTCCGGCTACTGCTCCGGCTGCGCGCAGTCCGTTGTGCTGGGGCGAGTCCGGATGCGGCGGTGACGAACACGGTCGGGTGGGGCGGCCGGCAGCACGCGGAGGCCACACCGGCACCCATCCGGAGCGGTGATTACCCGGGCAGGTCACTGGTCGGCCGCGCCAAGCGCTGCGGCGACGGCCGCCTCGGCGTGCAAACGTGTGGTGGCGAAGACCGGAACCGGGCTGTCGTCGGGTCCGATCAGCAGCTCGATTTCGGTGCAGCCGAGGATCACTCCTTCGGCGCCGTGCGCGACGAGGTCTGCGATGACGATCTGGTACGCAGCGCGCGACTGGTCCCGGATAACACCCTGGCACAGTTCCTCGTAGATGATGCGGTGCACCGTGCCCCGGCCTTCAGCATCTGGAACGAGTACTTCCAGTCCGTTCTCGGTCAACCGACTCCGATAGAAGTCCTGCTCCATCGTGAACGCAGTTCCCAGCAGTCCGACCCCGTGGAGATTATGTGGTTGGCTCGCGCCTTCGGAAACTGCCCACGGCTGAAGCTGATCGGTTTTGTACTGGATCAGTGCCGATGATTTTCGCGGTGAGCTCGCCTCTGTACGTGTAGGAGGTGATTGGCATGACCGCAACGGTCGTGATTCAGTACCAGGCACGCAGCCAAGACCGGAGGTTCGGTCGGCTCCTCGCAGGAGAGTCGAAATGAGCCCGGCCGATCAGCCGGGCACCACGGCGGTGGTCACCGGCGCCGGCCGCGGATTCGGTGCGGCGATTGCCGCCGCACTGGTCAGCGAGGGGCACCGGGTCGTCGGTGTCGCGCGTACCGCCGACGCACTGGCCAAGGTGCAGCAGGAGCTGGGTTCGGTGTTCGTCCCGGTGGTAGCGGATGCAGCTGCCGAGGAGACCGCCCGCACCCTGATCCAGCAGTACCAACCTACGTTGCTTGTGCTCAACGCGGGCGCGACCCCCGGCATCGGCCCAGTACACGAACAGACATGGGAATCGTTCAGCCGCAACTGGCAAGTCGATACCCAGCACGCCTTCCATTGGATCCGCGCGGCCCTGCGGCACCCGTTGGCGCCGGGCAGCCTGGTGGTGGCCATATCCAGCGGTGCCGCTGTGGGCGGCTCCCCGCTGAGCGGGGGATATTCGGGCGCGAAGGCGATGATCCGATTTCTCGCCGGATACGCCGCCGAGGAATCCCGCCGCGCCGAGCTCGGCATCGGCTTCGCCACCGTGCTGCCGCAACTGACCCCCGCCACCGAACTCGGGGCCGCCGGGGTCGCCGCGTACGCAGGCCGCCGGGGAGTCGACCCGGCCACGTTCGCGGCGGCATTCGGACCGCTGCTCACACCCTCCCTCGTCGGAGCCGAGGTCGCGCGGCTGTGGCAGGACACCGATAGCCACGGCGAGCACCGGGTGTACCAGCTCAACGGTCATGGTCTTCACGCGTTGGCGTGAACTACAGAAAGAGAAGATTATGTTGCTGGAAGGCAAGAATGTCGTCGTCTACGGCGCGGGTGGCGCGGTCGGCAGCGCGGTGTCCCGCGGTTTCGCGCACGAGGGTGCCAGGGTGTTTCTGACCGGGCGGAACCCAGAGGTTATCGGCACGGTCGCGAAAGAGATCACCGCCGCAGGTGGCGCGGCCGAGACAGCGGTGGTGGACGCCGAGGACGAGAACGCGGTGACCGAGCACTTGGCTGTGGTGGTCGCGGACGCGGGCAGTGTCGACGTGTCGTTCAACGCGATCGGGCTCTCGCCGGTGGGATTGCAGGGCATCCCGCTCACCGACCTGCCGGTCGAGAACTTCCTGCGTCCGATCGAGACATACACCCGGGCAAATTTCATCACGGCGAAATCCGCTGCGCGGCACATGATCGCCCAGAAATCGGGGGTCATCATGATGAACACCCCCGAACCGGCCCGCCTGCCGACGCCTCTGGTGGGCGGGATGAGCGTGGGCTGGGCGGCGATGGAAGGTCTCAACCGGGCGCTGTCGGCCGAATGGGCCCAGCACGGCATCCGCGCGATCTGCCTGCGCACCACAGGCATGGCGGAGACGCCGACCATCCACACCGTGTTCAGGCTGCACGCGGATGCGATCGGCATGGCAAAGGATCAATTGCTCGAGATGGAGGGCGCGATGACCCACCGCAAGCGGTTGACCGCGCTAGCGGAACTCGCGCAAGCGGCAGTGCTGCTCGCCTCGGACCGGGCCTCGGCGATGACCGGCACCGTCGCCAACCTGACCGGCGGACTCATCGTCGACTGACCAACCCCTTCGCCCCGACCACCGCACACCATGTCGCTGGTCGGGGCATGGCCAATAAAGGAGTAACAGCAATGAATGACCTGCTCGCGACTGCGGTCGCCGCGCACGGCGGCCTGGACCGGTGGAATCGGATCCGGACGATCACCGTCGATGCCGCCGTCACCGGCGCCTTCTGGCAGATCAAAGGACAGGCCGACGCGCTGACGAAGATCCGCTTCGAGGTGGACACCACGCGGGAGCGGTTGACGATGGATTTCGTCGGCCAGGACCGTCGATCGGTCTTCGAACCCGACCGGGTCGTGCTGCAACAACCCATCGGAACCGTGGTCGGCACGCGCGAGGACCCGGAGCGGTCATTCGACGGCCACGAGTTCGAGACCCCCTGGGACGACCTGCATCTCGCCTACTTCACCGGCGAAGCACTATGGACGTACCTGAATACGCCGTTCCTGTTCACCTGGCCAGGGTTCGTCACCGAAGAGATCGCCCCGATCGAGGTCGACGGCGAAAAATGGCGGCGGTTGGAAGTGACCTTCCCCGTCCACATCAAGAGCCACACCCGCACACAGATGTTCTGCTTCGGCCCGGACGGATTGCTGCGCCGCCACGACTTCACCATCGACATCGTCGGCCACACAGTCGAGTCACAGCTGGACGCCACCGACTACCGCGACGTCGACGGAATCATCATCCCCGCTACGCGACGTGCCTACGCCCCGATGGGTGACGAGGAGATCGTTTTCGTCGGCATCGACATGGCCGAGATCACCACGCGCTGACCTGAATTCCCTTTCCGCACAGAGACTCTCAGTGAGGTCGATATGAACAACGCCTACCGCCACCAGGTCGTCGACGGCCCGCCCAGGCGCGCCGCACACCCCACCACCACAGAATCGGCGGATCATGCGCACCATGACTGAAGCCAAGGCCGGCGACAAGGATTTCGAGAGGCTGAGCGAACCGTTCCGGCGTGAGCTGCTCGCCTACTGCTATCGCATGCTCGGTTCGGTCGACGACGCCGAAGAGGTGGTGCAAGAGGTCTACCTCGACGCCTGGCGTGGCTTTGCGGCGTTCGAGGGACGGTCGTCGCTGCGTACCTGGCTGTACCGCATCGCGACCCGGGCGTGTTTCAAGGCGCTCGAGAAAAGCAGACGCCGGCCGCTGCCTGCGGATCTCGGCGCTCCCCAAACGGATCCGGACGCGACGCTCGGTGCGTCGGCTCGAGAGGTGCCGTGGCTCCAGCCGATGCCCGATTTTCTGTTCACCGCCGCCCCGGCCGATCCGGCGACGGTCGTGGTGGAGCGCCAGACCATGCGGCTCGCGTTGGTGGGAGCGCTCCAGCAGCTTCCGCCGCGACAACGGGCCGTGCTGATTCTTCGCGATGTGCTGCAATGGCGGACCGCCGAGGTGGCACATCTGCTGGAGATGACGACCGCGGCGGTCAACAGCGCTCTCCAACGCGCCCGAACCCAGGTGCCGCTCCGTCAGGACGACCTGACCGAACCTGCCGAGCCACAACTGCGGGCCCTGCTCGACCGCTACGTCACCGCCTTCGAAACCGCCGACGTCGACCAACTCGTCGCGGTTTTGACCGAGGACGCGAGATGGGAAATGCCGCCGATCGCAACGTGGTTCGAAGGCCGCTACACCATCATTTCCTTCCTCGCCAAGCAGATGCGAGTGATCGGACCCGCGACACTGGTCCCCACCTCCGCCAATGGACAACCGGCGTTCGCGGTGTACGCCCGCGGCCACGACGGCCGAAACCACCCGCACGCACTGCACGTCCTGACCCCCACATCCGGGGGCGTCGGCCGGATCGTCGCGTTCCACGGCGCAGGACTGTTTCCACTGTTCGGACTGTGACTCCGCAGCCGTATGTCCCAACCAGAAAAAGACACCGAGTGCGGCGACGAACTCGACAAGCAATTACGGCTGTTCTGCTACCTCATGCTCGGCTCAGCCGACGCCGCCAACCACATGATGCGGCAGATCCACCGTCACGCACTCGAACATCGAGGCGCTCAACAAAATCAGCAATCAGAACGCGCCCGACTGTTCGACATCGCCGCCGAACTCTCCGGCGCCCGACATTGCTCATCGTATTGATTAATTCCGGGCGTTGGCGGCGATGAATTGCGGGGACTGTTCGCCTCTACCTGAGTAGGAGGTGATCGCCATGACCATATTCCGCCTCGAGGACGGCGTCGGGTTCGTCCATGTCGTCGGATTCGACGGCACCGTAGACCCCACCACACCGGCTCGGCCTGGTCTACCTGTTCAAGCGCGGCACCATCTACCCGTTCGCGCCCACCGGCGACACACACCGCGACAACACCCTCGAATTACAGGTCCGGACAGCACTTTCCAGCGAACTCCCCATCGAACCCGACCTCGAGCGCTGGTTCCCGCTCTGGAATGCACCGACGACATGAACGTTCGGGCAGCCTCGCCGCCGACCCGTCCCGGCCCGGCTCCTGGCCGGGCTCGCGCCCGGTAGCCGCCGGCCGATATTCTCGTCGGTACCGGGGGCTATGGTCACCGGACATGCAGCCCGCCACCGCGCTCGTCGCCGATATCGTGACATCGATCGAACCACTGGACTCCCTCGAACGGCAGCACATCGACCATGCCCTGGCCTGGCTCGCCGGCACCGACGACATCTTCCGACGCGCCAAACCCGCGACCCCATCCCAGCACCTGGTCTCTTATGTCGTACTCGTCGACCCCGACGAGTCCGGCATCTTCCTGGGCCGTCATCGACTCGCCGGACTGCACCTCCCGATGGGCGGACACGTCGAACCGGGCGAACACCCCCGCACCGCGGCCACCCGCGAAGCGGCAGAAGAACTCGACATCGACGCCGAGTTCACCGTCGTCGGCGACCGCCCGCTGTTCCTCACCGTGACACAGACCGTCGGCAAAGACCTTCCACACACCGACGTATCCCTGTGGTACGTCGTCCGCGGCTCCAGAAACCACGAATATTCCCTGGACCCAAGGGAATTCGACGGCGGCAGCTGGTGGGACATCACCCGGGGCACCACCCCGGAATCCGACCCGCACCTCGGACGCTTCCTCACCAAACTCCAGGCCGGGATATCGCCGGGCGAGTCAGCCTGAACAGCCCGGTCGGCCAGCCGAATACCTTGACCTACAACAGATCCGGAATCCGGGGACATCGACGCAGGGTTCGTGAACCACCGCAGGCAGGGTGTCACCTCCCGAATGTGGCGACGCCTCTCACGCTCACCTCAACTCTCGTCTGGAGCTGTGCCGGATGATTGCCCCGCGACCGTTTTCGGTCATGCGGCGACCAGCGCCTGAACGAGATTCTCCTGCTCCGCTGTGCCATATGTCCGACCAACCGGATTTTCCGGCCCAGCAATTGCGGTAACTGGATGTACGCCACAACGCCTTCCGACGTATAGTGGGGGCCATGACCAGCGGCACCGCACCGGCGGGGCAGGGGTCGGACTTGTGGGCGCGGGCTTTCGCGGCACTGTACGACCCGCTGTTGTGGCGCGGCGAGCGGGCGGGGATGGCAGATCGCCGGCGCCAGTTGCTCGGTGGAGCACGAGGACGGACGGTCGAGCTCGGCAGCGGTACCGGCCTCAATTTGCAGTACTACCCCGATGAGCTCGAAGAGCTGATTCTCACCGAACCCGAGGCCGCGATGCGCACTCGGTCGGACGCGCGGCAGCGCAGCCTTCAGCGGAGGGCGAAGGTGCTCGACGCGTCGGCGGATCAGCTGCCGTTCGCGGAAGAATCCGTGGACACGGTGGTCTCCACGCTCGTCCTGTGCACTGTCGACAGCCCGGAGGCGGTGTTGCACGAGGTCGAGCGCGTGCTGCGCCCCGGCGGCAGGCTGCTGTTCCTGGAGCACGTCCGCTCGAAGTCTCCGCGACTGGCCCAGTGGCAAGACCGCCTCGAAGGTCCGTGGCGCCGGTTCGCGGAGGGTTGCCGCTGCAACCGCGCCACCCTCGAGTTGATCCGGGCGTCCGGATTGGAGCTCGACGACGCTCAGGAAGCGAACTGGCGGGGAATGATGGTCCCCATCGTCCGACCGCTGATCATCGGCGCGGCGACCAAGGCGGGCGGCCGACGCGCTTAGCTCGTGATTCGACCGGGTGACCCCGGCGTAGGCGCGCCTTCCTCGGCCGCGGCACGCGCGGTTGTCTCGGCGACTGCGCGAGCGGCGGCGAGGAAGGCATCGACCAACGGGGATTCGCGGGATTCCGGTACGGCCAGGCACACCTGGTCGGGGGCAAGCTCGGGGATGGGGACGTAGCTGATGTCGGGGCGGGAGTAGAAGGCGGTGGCCGAGCGCGGCAGGAACGAGATGCCTCGGCCGGCCGCGACGTGCTCCAATTTCTCCTCCACGCCGCGCACGAAATGACCCGTGGTGGGATGTGGATGCCGGGTCGGCTGGGTGTGCGGGTCGACGTGCCAGATCAGCGGCTCACCGGCCAAATCGGCCTCGGAGACCTCGGCCTTACCGGCCAATCGGTGGTCTGCCGACAACACCACCACGCGCGGTTCGGTGAACAGCGGGGTCACGCGCAGGCCGGTCTCGTCGATCGGCAGGCGCACATAGGCGACGTCGACACGGCCGTCGAGCAGCATCGCGGCCTGATCGTCCCACTCCAACCGCTGCACGTCGACGATAACGTCCGGATGCGCGACCCCGAAGGCGCGTACCGCGTGGGTGACCACGATGCCCATCCGGAATCCGACCACCAGCCGACGACTCTCCCTCGCGGCCACCGCAACTCGACGTCGCGCCGCATGCGCGGATGCCAGCAGCGGCCGGGCATCGGCGAGCAACTGCGCGCCCGCGACGGTCAGCGTCACGCCGTGACTGTCCCTGGCGAACAGTGACGCGCCGAGATCGTGTTCCAGCGCGCGAATCTGCCGGCTCA
Source organism: Nocardia vaccinii NBRC 15922 (assembly GCF_001613305.1). GTDB lineage: Bacteria > Actinomycetota > Actinomycetes > Mycobacteriales > Mycobacteriaceae > Nocardia > Nocardia vaccinii. The sequence goes on along the minus strand of NZ_BDCC01000019.1, from coordinate 187,635 downwards.
GCACGGGTTGCGCGATATGCAGATCCTCGGCGGCCCGCCCGAAATGCAGCCGGTCGGCGACGGCCACGAAGTATCGGAGCTTACGCAGATCCAGATCCATGGCAACCTCCGATTTCCGGCAATGCCTCCAGGGTATCGCCGAGGCCGAAAGAGGTCTTGGACACCCCTTCCGACCAGCGGCATCGTGGGAAATGTCCAACCGCGCAAGAGAAAGAAGACCTACGAGATGACTCTCGAAGACAAGCGTGTGGTGCTCCTGGGCGGCACCGCCGGTATCGGCCTGGCCACCGCGCAAGCGGCCGCCGCGGCGGGTGCACGGGTCGTGGTGGTGTCCAGCAACCCGGACAATGTGGCCAAGGCATCGGCTCAGCTGCCGACCGGCGCGCAGGGCGAGACCGTCGACCTGAGCCGTGAGTCCGAGATCGAGGCGCTGTTCGCACGGCTGGGCGCATTCGATCACCTCGTCTACACCGCGGGCGAGTCGCTGGCGCTGTTCCCGTTGCAGGATGTGGCGATCGATGCGGCGCAGCGGTTCTTCCAGACCCGCTTCTGGGGTGCGTACACGAGCGTGAAATATGCTGTGCCGCATATCAATACCGGCGGCTCGATCGTATTGTCCAGCGGCAGTGCGGTGCAGCGGCCGACGCCGGGCTGGACGGTGTCGGCGAGCATCCTGGGTGCGATCGAGGCGCTGGGCCGGGCTCTGGCCGTAGAGCTGGCGCCGATCCGGGTGAACGTCGTGCGGCCCGGACTGGTGCGCACCGAACTCTGGCGAGAGTTCCCGGTGGACGTGCGGGAGGAGTTGTTCCGCACGCACGGCGGCGCGTTGCCGGTCGGCCGGGTCGGCGCGGCAGAAGATCTGGCCCGCAGTTATGTGCACTTGATGGAGCAGGAGTACGCCACCGGCGGCGTTCTCACCGTGGACGGCGGCGGCCTTCTCGTCTGAGCGGACGGTACGGGCGATCGCGATCCGCGTGTCGGACAATTCGAACCTCGATCCCGATCGCCCCGACCCGGCGCCGGAAACACGCCGGACCGCAATTCGCACAATACGTTTGGCCCGCGGCACCACGGCCTAAGCTGTCCGACCAGAACGTGCGGAAGATTTCAGAGGTCCGGAAACGAAAAGGCGCTGTGCCCAGGAGGAGTGGAATGTCGGAAATCGATCTTCGGCGAGTATCGGGCCTGATATTGGCCGCGAGCATGGTGTCGCTCGCGGTCGTCCTCGGAACCGGACAGGCCGGTGCTTCGCCCGCCGAGCCCGCGCGAGCGCCCGCACAGGCGTCCGCCGCACCACTCCCAGCACCGCTGCCGCAGGTCGAACAGGGTCAGAACCCCGCACCACTGCCGAGCGAACTCGCTCCACTCGCACAGCAATTGGCCGGAGTCGTGCCCCCGGACCTGCTGTCCCATATTCTGCCCCCGAACACGTTGCCGGACATCGCATCCCAGCTCGCGTCACCGAAAATAATTCCGCACATGGCACCGCCGAATTTCGCTCCGGCGGTGCCGTCGCCGAATACCATCCCGGCGGTGGCGGCACAGCACAGCATTTCGACAACGGCAGCGCAGGACGCGAGTCCGCAAGACGCGCCACCGAATTCCGAGCCCCGAGCCGAGGCGCCGAATATCGCACCCCGCATCGCAATACCGAATTTCACGCCACCGACCGCGGTACCCGATATTTCGCCTGCGATCACGCTGCCGAAAATGACGCTGCCGATCGCTCTGCCGGATGTCGTCCGCACGACCGGTCTGCCGGATCTCCTTTCCTCGATCGCCCGAACGGCACAGGGTACGCAAATCGGCAATAACGCCACCACGATTCCGCTGGTGACCGATTTGACGACACCGTCCTCGCCGACCGCGGATACGCCGGATCCGACGCAAGCGGTGCAGACATTCTGCAGCTACATCCCGGCGAGTCCCGCGCGATGCAGTGCCACGGTCGTGGATGCGGGCGTGGGCGCTGCGATCGGTGCGGGTATCGCCGCAGGACTGAGTATTCCGCTGGCGATTCCGCTCGCCCTGACCGGTGCGGTCGTGGGAATGGTCGTCGGAACTCCGTTCGCGCCCGTGGGGATGGTCGTGGGCCCGCTACTCGGCGCAGCGGCGGGCGCAGCCGTCGTCGCCGGACCCGCGGCCGTACTCGGCGGGGCGATCGGAGCATCGATCGGCACGATCGTGGGCATCACCGCCCCGCTGCCGGCGAAGGCCACCGTCGACCTCCCCGTGCGGTAGACGCGGACGGCAGCCGCGCACTGATGCCAGCGCCGGTCCGGCACCCGATCACGCGCGGGCGCCGGACCGGGCTCTGCGCACCGCCGCGTGCGGAGACCGGCCGGCAACGCTGCTCGCGCCGGCCGGCCGGTCTCCGGCCTCACCGATCCAGTCGTGCGTTGAGGATCCGGGCGATCTGGGCGATCGCCCCTGGTTCGGTCATGGCGAGGTGGGTGGCATCGATGTCGATGTTCGCGATGTTCCCGGCGATCAGATGCGCCCAACCGTGGTGCCCCTGCGCCTCGGGCCGCCGGTCACGAGTGGCGGTGAAGTAGAGCATGTCGCTGTCCACGACCGGAGGCTGCCACGCACCCGCCGCGCGAATCGACATGTTGTAGGCGTCGGTGAGGCGTTCGATCATCGCCGCGTCGATGCCCAGACCGTCGCCGAGATGCTCGCGGATCAGATCCGCGGCCTCTTCGGCCGTCGCATCGGATCGTACGAAATCGATGCCGAGGACCGGGCCGAGATTGCTGATCAGCTCACCGGCCATGACGGTCGAGACCGACTCCTCATCGATACCGTCCGCTTCGGCATCCAGCACGGCCAGAAGTGCGACCTGCTCACCGGCAGCGCGCATTTCGGCGGCGATGGCGTGAGCGATCAGACCACCCAGCGACCAGCCCAGGAGATGGTAGGGGCCGTGCGGTTGGACCGCTCGGATCTCCTCGGTGTAGCGGCGGGCGATGTCCTCGATCGTTCGGGGACCGGGGACCTCGCCACCGATCTGCGGCGCCTGAATGCCGTAGATCGGCCGGCCGGCGGAGAGGTATTCGCCGAGTGTGTGGTAGCACCACGACAGACCCGAAGCGGGGTGGATGCAGAACAGCGGAGGCCGTGAACCACTCGTCCGAATCGGCAGCAGCACATCGAATCCGGACGCGGTCGCGGCTGCTCCCCCGGATCGCATCGCGGATTCGAGCCGCCGGGCCAGATCGGCCGGGCTCGGATCCGAGAGCATCCAGCTGATCGGGAACTCGTAGTCCAGTTCCTTCTTCAACTCGGTGACCACCTGCACCGACCGCAGCGAATTGCCGCCGAGTGCGTAGAAATCGTCGTCGGCGCCCACCCGGTCCACGCCGAGCACCTGGCCGAAGGTCCGCGCGACCACTCCTTCGAGCCATGTGGACGGATCCCGGAACTCCCCTACCGCGAACACCGGGTCCGGTAGTCGCGAACGGTCCAGTTTGCCGGATGTGGTGAGCGGCAACGTATCCAGCGCCGTGAGCGTACTGGGCACCATATAGCCGGGCAGTTCGCTCGCCGCGTGCGCCAGGACCGCGGCGGGGTCCACGGAGCTGCCCGCAGCGGGGAGGACATACCCGACGAGACGGTCTCCGGAGCCGTTGGAATGCACCGTCGCAATCGCCCGCGCAATGCCGGGATACTCGGCGAGTACCGTCTCGATCTCACCGAGTTCGATCCGCAGACCTCGCAGCTTCACCTGGAAATCGGTGCGGCCCAGGTACTCCAGCTCGCCGTCGCGGCGCCAGCGCGCCACGTCGCCGGTGCGATACAGGCGCTCGCCCGCGCCGAACGGGTCGGGAACGAAGCGCTCCGCGGTCAGGCCCGGACGCGACTGATAACCGCGCGCGAGCTGGACGCCCGTGAGGTACAGCTCCCCGGCGACACCGGGCGGTACCGGCCGCAAACGGCTGTCGAGTACATAGGCTCGGGCATTCCACACCGGCGTGCCCATCGGCATACTGCCGCTGTCGGATTCGATCACCCGATGCGCGGTCGCGTGCACGGTGAACTCGGTCGGCCCGTAGAGGTTGTGCAATTCGATCCAGGGCGCCGTCCGCCGCACCGCGTCCGCCATCTCCGAGCCGAATGCCTCACCGGCCACCAGTAGCGCACGGACCGACCCGAGCGACTCCGGCGGGGCCGCCTCGATGAACGCCCCCAGCATCGACGGGACGAACGAAGTGATCGTGACGCGCTGTGCGGCGATGGTTTCCGTGAGATAGGCCGGATCGGTGTGGCCATCGGCCCGCGCGATCACCAGCCGCGCCCCGGCGGCCAACGTGGCGAACAGCTCCCACACCGAGACGTCGAACGTCGCGGGCGTCTTCTGCAACACCACGTCGTCCGGGGTCAGCGCGTAGGTCCCGCAGATCCACCGGACCTGGTTCACCACCGAACCATGGCTCACCGCGACGCCTTTCGGCCGTCCGGTCGATCCGGAGGTGAACAGCACGTAGGCGAGGTTGTGCGGTCGCAGCGATGCGATCCGATCGGCGTCGGTGACCGGCGCGTCATCGAATCCGGACAATTCGACCCCGTCGAGAGACGACAGCTCGAGCACGGGTGCGGCGGTCGAGAGCATGTACGCGATGCGATCGGCAGGCAGGTCCGGGTCCACCGGCACATATCCGCCGCCGGCGGCGTGCACCGCGTACATGGCGGTGACCTGGTCCAGCGAGCGCCGCATGCGCAACGCCACCAACGATTCCGGACCCACGCCGCGAGAGATCAGCCAGCGCGCCAGACGATTCACCCGCGCGGCGAATTCCGCGTACGTCAGCGACTGATCACCGGAGATCACCGCGATCCGATCCGGGTACGTCCGGGCCGCCTCGGCGAAGACAGCGGCCGGCGTCTCCTCCGGCGCGAGTGCCATATCCGTCGAATTCCACTGTGTCAGTATGGCTTCGCGCTCCGCGGCGGCGAGCAGTTCCACCTCGTACACCGGCTGCGCCGGATCGGTGGCCACGGCGTCGAGCATCCGCAGCAGGCGATCCACCAGCGCTGTCACCGTGGCGGCGTCGAACAGGTCGGTCGCATAGGTCACCACACCGTTGATGCCGGCCGGAGCGCCGTCCGGATCGTACGAGTCCGACACGGTGATCTGCAGATCGAACAGTGCGACATCGGTATCGGCGGTCAGGGTCGACACCGACAGCCCCGGCAGTTCGAACTCCGCGGTGGCGAGGTTCTGGAATGCCAGCATCACCTGGAACAGCGGATGATGGGCGTGCGAACGGACCGGGTTGAGCACCTGTACCAGCCGCTCGAACGGAACGTCGGCGCGGCCGAACGCGGCCAGATCGGTCTCCCGCACGTGTTCGAGCAACCGGGTGAACGTCGTAGCCGGGTTCAGTCGCGTTCGCAGCACCAGGGTGTTGACGAACATGCCGACCACGTCGTCCAGTTCGGGTTCGCCACGGCCCGCGTACGGAGTGCCGATCGCGACGTCGTCGGTATCGGCCAACCGGCCCAGCGTGGCCGCGAGCGCGGCATGGAAGATCATGAACAGCGTCGTGTTGTGCGCTCGCGCCACCGCCTGCAACCTCGCGTGCAGATCGGCGGGCAGGTCGATCGGCACGGTCGACCCCGCATAGGACTGTACGGGCGGGCGCGGGCGGTCGGTCGGCAGCTCCAGCAGCGCCGGCAGATCCGCCAATGCCGTTGTCCACTCGTCGATCTGGGCGCGCAGCAGCGAGCCGGGATCGTCCTCGGAACCCAGTACCGACTTCTGCCAGATCGCGTAGTCGGCGTACTGCACCGGCAGCGGCGACCAGTCCGGGGCCTCCCCGCGCGTCCGTGCCGCGTACGCGGTCATCATGTCCCGCGCCAGCGGAACCAGCGAGGATCCGTCACAGCAGATGTGGTGCATCACGATCGCGAGAACCGACTCGTCCTGCCCCAATTCGAACAGCCGGGCCCGCACCGGCGTTTCGATCGTCACATCGAACACCGCACCGGCGAACGCCGACACCGATTCGGCCAGTTCGGATTCCGCGATCGAGACCACGGTGATCGGCGCGATGGCCGCCGCGACGGGCAGGACGACCTGGGACGGTTCGCCCTCCGAGTACGGGTACACGGTCCGCAGCACCTCGTGCCGGTTCAGCACGTCCTCGATGGCCGCACGCAGTGCGTCCAGGTCGAGCCGTCCGGACAGCCGCAGCGCGATCGGAATGCTGTAGGCCGCCGAGTCCGGTTCGAGCCGATTCAGGAACCACATCCGCTGCTGTGCGTACGACAGCGGAATTCGGCGCGGGCGCTGCTGTTCGGTCAGCGCGACCCGGCCGGTGTCGGCATGCGATTCGGCACGGGCAGCCAGCCGCGCGACGGTCGGCGCCTCGAAGATCATCGCCACCGGAATGGTCGCGTCCAGCGCCGCGCCCAGGCGCGCGGCGACGCGGGTGGCGATGAGGCTGTTGCCGCCCAGGTCGAAGAAGTCGTCGTCGGCGCCCACCGGACCGCTGATGCCGAGCACCTCGGCGAACACGCCCGCCACCACCTCCTCGCTCACCGAGGACGGAGCCCGGAACCGCTTGGCCTGCACCACGGGTTCGGGCAGGGCCGCACGGTCGATCTTGCCGTTCGGAGACAACGGAATCCGGTCGAGAATCATCACCGCGGCGGGCACCAGATACGACGGCAACGCCTCGGACAGCGCGGCGCGCAGTTGTTCGGCCGAGATGCTCACCCCGGGGCCGGGCACCACATAGGACACCAGCATCGCCGGACCGGCGCCCGCGTCGCGCGAGATGGTGACCGCGTACGCCACGTCCGCGCGCGACCGCAGCGCCGCATCGATCTCACCGAGCTCGACCCGGTAACCGCGGATCTTCACCTGGAAATCGTTGCGGCCCAAGAACTCCAGCATATCTTCGGAGTTCCGTCGCACCATGTCGCCGGTGCGGTACATGCGACTTCCCGGCTCCCCGAACGGGTGCGCCACGAACCGCGCCGCACTCGTCGCCGTCTTGTTCAGGTATCCGCGCGCCAGCGCCGGGCCGGCGAGATACAGTTCCCCGGCCACCCCGATCGGCACCGGCCGCAGCCGGGCGTCCAGGACCAGTACCCGCAGGCCGGGTAGCGGACCGCCGAGCGTCGGGCGCTCCCCCGGTTGCAGTCCACTCGTCGCCGTGGCGACCATCGTGGCCTCGGTCGGGCCGTAGAGCACCCGGAACTGCCGTGCTCGCTCGATATCGGTTCGCGCCCAACGGTTCACCAGATCCGCTGGGACCTCGTCACCACCGGACATCACCACGGCCAGATCGTCCAGGCCGGCCGGATCCACCGACGCGAGCGCGGCGGGGGTCAGGAACGCGTGCGTGATCCGCTGTGTCCGCAGGAATTGCGTCAGCTCGTCACCGCCGTAGATGCCGGTCGGCGCTACGACCAGTGCTCCGGCCCGGCCGACGGCCAGCAGTATCTCCAGCAGCGAGGCATCGAACGACGGCGAGGCGAAGTGCAGCACCCGCGACGCACCGCGGGGTTCGAGGTCGCCGCGCAGCCCGGAGACGAAATCGGCCGTGCCCGAATGGGTGACGCCGACGCCCTTGGGTACGCCGGTGGACCCGGAGGTGAAGACCACATAGGCCAGGTTCGCCGCGTGCAACGGGCGACTGCGCTCGTCGTCACCGATCGGACCGCTCGCGGACTCGTCGATCCGGGCGGCGACCTCCGCGTCGTCGAGCACGATCCAGTCCACCGCATCGGACATCGCGCCTCGTGCCGAGGACACCGTAATACCCAGTGCCGCACCAGAATCCGACACGATCTGCGCGATCCGCCCGGCGGGATAGGCCGGGTCGACCGGCACATACGGCGCACCGGTCCGGACCACCGCCCACCAGGACACGACGGATTCGATCGATCGCGGTATCGCGACCAGCACCGGATTCTCCGGTCCGGCGCCACGGCCGATCAGCGACCTCGCCAACCGGTTCGATCGCTCGTCGAGCTGCGTGTACGTCAACGCGGTGGTCCCCGAGATCAGGGCGATACCCTCGCCGTTGTCCCGCACGGCCGCGGCGAACAGATCGGTCAGCAGTTCCGGCGGCCGTTGCCGGGCCGGGGGACGCGCTCCCACCTGCGAGGTGAGCATCGTGCGCTCTTCGGCGTCCAGCCAGTCGATATCACCGACCACGACGGCCGGATCGGCGGCGACGGCATCCAGCACCCGCATCAGACGTGCGGCGAATCCCGCCGCGGTCGCCTCGTCGAACAGGTCTCGGGCATAGCTCAGCATTCCCGAAAGCCCTTGTGCAGCACCGGTTTCACCGGCCTCCTCGGAGAGGATCAATTGCAGGTCGAACTGGCTGGCGCCGGTGTCCACCTCGGCCCGGGAAATCTGCACGCCGGGCAGCGCCACATCGATCGTGGACACGTTCTGGAAGGCCAGGACCACTTGGAACAGTGGATGGCGGGCCGCGGATCGCTCCGGATGCAGCTCCTCGACGACCCGCTCGAACGGCACGTCCGCGTGCTCGAACGCGCGCAGATCCGTCTCCCGGGCGCGCATCAGCAAGTCGGCGAACGGCTCGCCGACATCCACGCGGGTCCGCAGGGCGAGGGTGTTGACGAACATTCCCACCAGATCGTCCAGGCCGGGTTCGCCGCGTCCCGCGATCGGGGTGCCGATCACGATGTCATCGGTGTCGCCCAAGCGGCCGAGGACCGCGGCCAGCGCCGCGTGCACGACCATGAACAGCGAGGTTCCGTGCGCGCGAGCCAGTTCGAGCAGCCGCTCGTGCACCCTCGCATCGATACCCACGGGCACCCGCCCGCCCGACAGGGAAGCCGCGGCCGGGCGGGGCCGATCGGCGGGGAGATCGAGCCGGTCGGGTGCGCCCGCGAGGGTCGAACGCCAGAACTCCAGCTGTTCGGACATCAGCGAGTCCGGATCGTCCGCAGTGCCCAGCATCCGGCGCTGCCACCACGCGAAATCCGCGTACTGCACGGCGAGCGGCTGCCATTGCGGCGCATACCCCGCCAGGCGGGCGGCATAGGCCGTCATCACGTCGCGGGCCAGCGGGCCCATCGACTGCCCGTCCCCGGCGATATGGTGCACCACCAGCACCAGCAGGAATTGTGCTGTGTCACTGCCGTTCTCGGCGTCGAGCTCGAACAGCCCCACGCGCATCGGCACTCGCGCGGTCACATCGAATCCGCGCCGCACGAACTCGCCCACCGTGCCGGCGACCGAATCGGCCCGCACCCGCATCCTGTCCACCGGCACCCCGGGCTCGTCGAGCACGACCTGCCGCGGCTCACCGGAGAATTCCGGATAGATCGTGCGCAGTACCTCGTGCCGGGCCATCACATCGGTCAGGGCGTCCGTCAGCGCCGCGACGTCCAGCTGTCCCGACAACCGCAGCATCACCGGAATGTTGTACGCGGCCGAGTCCGGCTCGAACCGGTTCAGGAACCACATCCGTTGCTGCGCCAGCGACAGCGGCACCGGGTCCGGATGCTCGCCGGCCACCAGGGGCAGCCGTCCCGCACCACGGAAAGTCGTTGCGCGAGCGGCCAATCCGCTCACGGTGGGAGCCTCGAACACCGATCGCACCGGCACCCGCGCATCCAGCGCCGCACCGATGCGCGCCACCACGGTCGCCGCGCTGAGCGAATCGCCGCCCAGTGCGAAGAAGTCGTCGTCGGCGCCCACCCGCTCGACATCGAGTACCTGCTCGAACGCCTCCGCGACCAATTCCTCGACCACCGAGGACGGCGCCCGGAATTCCGTTGCGACGCTCACGGGTTCGGGCAGCCGCTCACGATCCAGCTTGCCGTTGGCGGTCAGCGGCACCTCGTCCAGCACCAGCACCGCAGATGGCACCAGGTATCGGGGCAGCGAATCGGCCAGTGCCGCACGCAACTCCGCACCCGAAACCCTCGTCCCGGCCGCGGGCACGACATAGGACACCAGCATCACCGGTCGTCCGCCGTCGCTGCGCGGCACCGTGACCGCATACGCCACGTCCGCGCGCGCGCCGAGTACCGCGTCGATCTCGCCCGGCTCGACGCGGGTGCCACGCACCTTCACCTGGAAATCGTTGCGTCCCAAGAACTCCAGTTCGCCGTCGGCGGTGCGCCGCACCATGTCGCCGGTGCGGTACATGCGCTCGCCCGGCTTCGCGAACGGGCAGGCGACGAACCGCGCGGCACTCAACCCGCTCCTGCCGACGTACCCGTCGGCCAGTCCCGCGCCGGACAGATACAGCTCACCCACCACACCGTGCGGCACCGGCCGCAACCAGGTGTCCAGCACCATCGCCGCGACCCGGCCGACCGGCCTGCCGATCGTGATCGGCCCGCCGGGGACCAGCGCGTCACCGGCGGTCGCCCAGATGGTGCTCTCGCTCGGTCCGTACAGGTTGACCATGGTGCGATGCGGCGCCCACCGCTCGATCAGTTCCGGCCCGACCGGCTCACCGGCCGTCGCCAGCACACACAGTGCGCCGAGGCCGTCGGACGGAACCGTCGACAGTGCCGAGGGAGTCACGACCGCGTGCGAAATACGTTCGCGCGCCATCAGTTCCGCCAGTTCCGGGCCGGCGTACACATCCGCGGGAGCAACGACCAGCCGACCGGCCGAACCGTGCGCCATCAGCAGCTCGAAGATCGAGGCGTCGAAGCTCGGCGAGGCGACCTGCAGCACCACGGACCTCGGGCCGACGTACAGTATCCGCCGCTGCGCCGCGATCAGATCGGCCAGTCCGCGGTGGGTGACCAGGACGCCCTTGGGGATTCCGGTCGAGCCCGAGGTGTAGCTCACCCAGGCCAGCTGATCCGGCCGAATCGCCTCGCCGCGTTCGGCATCGGTGATCGGTTCGGCGGGAGCCGCGGCCTCGTCTCCGAGCGGCTGCTCCTGATCCAGGATCAGCCAGTCGACGCTGTCGGGAAGGGACGTCCGCCCGGCCTCGGCGGTGATGCCGAGCGTGGCTGCCGAATCCGCGAGCAGGAATTCGATCCGCTCCGCGGGCAGGGTCGGGTCGATCGGCAGGAATGCCGCGCCGGTCTTGGCCACCGCCCACAGGCTGAGCACGGCCGCGGGCGACCTCGGCAGCACCACGGCGACGATCCATCCGCGACGCGCCCCGTGCCGCAATAGGTTTCGGGCCAGCCGAGTGGATCGTTCGTCGAGCTGCCGGTACGTCCAGACGTCCGTGCCGTATCGCATCGCGACCGCATCGGGGTCGTCCGTCGCGGAGCCGGCGAGTATCCGGTCCAGCGTGGCCGGAACAGTGGGACCGGCCACCAGCATCGGCGAGGACGGCAACGACTCCTCGTCGAGGGTCAGCTCACCGAGCCGGGTGGCGGCGTTCGCGGCGATCCGGCTCAGCAGCGCGACCGTGCGGTCGAGAATGCGGCGCGCCGAGTCCGAGTCGAATTCCCGATCGTGGAAGCGCAGGGCGATCCGGAGTCCGCGCGGCGCACCGTGCTCGTCCTGGGCCGGTTCCACGACCAGGCTCAGCGGGTACGGCGTCGCGTCCACGCCGCCGAGTTCGTTCACCCGCAGACCGGCCTCGTCGACCAGTCGCTGCAGTGCGGTTCGGTCGACCGGGAACGACTGGAAGGTTATCGCGGTGTCGAAGAGTTCGGGCAGTCCGACGCTGCGGTGGATCTCGGGTAGGCCGATGTGGTGATGATCCAGCATGCGGGCCTGACCCGCCTGGATACCGGTCAGCAGCTCGCGTACCGTCATCGCCGGTTCGAGCCGGACCCGCACCGGAATCGTATTCAGGAACATCCCGAGGGTCTGTTCGACCTGTGGCAACTCCGCGGGCCTGCCCGAGACCGAGGCGCCGAAGATCACATCGGTCTCACCGGTCAGGACGCGCAGATTCAGCGCCCAGGCCGCAGAGACGACGGTGTTCACCGTGACCTCCGCATCCGCGGCCGCCAGGCGGAGTTCCTCGAAAAGGTCCGCCGGCAACTCGGCCTCGACCTCACCGGCCGAGAACGAGCCCGCCGCGCCCGCTCCGCGTGACACCCGGGTGGGCGAGTCGACGCCGGAGAAGGCTTGCGCCCAAGCCGCTTTGGCGACAGAGCTGTCCTGCCGGCGCAGCCAGGCCAGGTAGTCGCGATAGGACGGAGCGGGCCCGGCGGAGTCGATATGCGCGGGAGATCCGTAGTAGTCCAGCAGTTCTCGCATCAGCAGCGGCATCGACCAACCGTCCAGGATCACATGGTGATTCGTGACGAGCAGCCGGAAGGATCCGGGAGCGAGCCGGATCAGCGTGAATCGGACCAGCGGTGCGACCGACAGGTCGAATCCGGCCGCCTCGTCCGCCGCGGCGATGTCTTCCGGAGAGGTCGCGTCGTCGTCATCGGTGAGATCGATGTCCCGGAACGGAACCTCGGCGTGGTCCAGCACGATCTGGCACGTCCCGGCCGAGGTCTCCACGAAGGCGGCCCGCAGGATGTCGTGCCGGTCGACCACGGCCTGCGCGGCGCGGCGCAGGCGTTCGGCGTCGACCTCGCCCGAGAATCCGATCGCCGTCTGCACCGTGTAGTTGTCCTCGGCGTCCGGGTCGTAGGTCGAGTGGAAGTGCACACCGGATTGCATGGGCGACAACGACCAGATGTCGGACAGGCCGGGGTGATCCCGCTCGAGCCGATCGATGTCCTCCTGTCCGAGTTCGACGAGCGGGGTCCGGTCGGATTCCCCGGTGACCTGCGCACCGTTCGCCACAGCGGCGAGGGCCGCAACGGTCTTGGCCTCGAACACATCCCGCGGGGTGAGATGCAATCCGGCCGACCTGGCCAGCGCCACCATTCGCATCGACACGATGCTGTCCCCGCCGAGCGCGAAGAAGTTGCTGTCCGCGGAGACGGTGTCCAGACGCAGGACGTCGGCGAAGAGTTTCGCGACGATCAGCTCGGTCGGCGTGGACGGCGCCCTGCCGCCCGCGATGGCGGGACCGAAGTCGCGCTGCTCCAACGCCTTCCGATCGATCTTCCCGGTCGATGCGCGCGGCATCCGGTCCAGTTGCACGATCGCCGCGGGATTCATGTACCGGGGCAGGGTGTTCGCGAGATCTTCGGTCAGCGCGGGGATATCCACCCCCGCGGCCGAGGCGGAGACGACATAGCACACCAGCACCGGTTCGCCCGTCGGGCCTTGCGCGACAACGGTCGCGGCACTCGCCACGTCCGGGTACCGGGCCACGCGGGTATCGATCTCCCCGAGTTCGATCCGCAGACCGTGAATCTTGACCTGCTGATCGGATCGGCCCAGGTACTCCAGGACCGGTCCGGTGCGACCGCGTACCCAGCGCACGGAATCACCGGTGCGGTAGAGCCGCTCGCCGGTGGCCGACCGCGGATCCGCGACGAACCGCGCGGCGGTCAGATCGGGGCGGTCGACGTACCCGCGCGCCAGTCCGGGCCCGCCGAGGTAGAGCTCCCCGGCGACTCCGATCGGCACCGGCCGGAGCCACATGTCCAGGACCACCGCGGACACGCCCCGGATCGGGCCGCCGATCGTCACCGGCTCGCCGGGCAGCAGAGCATCCGAGCCGGTCGCCCAGATCGTGCTTTCGGTCGGCCCGTAGTGGTTCATCAGCCGCCGCCCCGGCGCCCACCGGTTCACGGTGTCCGGCCCGGTCGCCTCACCGACGACCGCCAACGTCGTCAACGACGGGATCCGGGACGGGTCCATGGTGTTCAGCACGGACGGAGTGATGATCGCGTGGGAAATCTGTTGCGCCCGAATCAATTCCTCGAGGTCGATCCCGCCGTACGCCTCCGGCGGAGCCACCACCAGGCATGCGCCGCTGCCGTGTGCCAACAGCACCTCCGACACACAGGCGTCGAATCCCGGCGACGCGACCTGCAGCACCGCCGCGTCGGGACCCGCCGCGAACGCCTCGGCCTGCGCCGCGACGAGGTCGGCCAGACCTCGATTGGCGAGCTGTACGGCCTTGGGCTTACCGGTCGATCCGGACGTGTAGATCACGTACGCGGCGTTGTCGGCGCGCAACTCGCCCGCTTGGAGCGGTGTGCCGGATGTGCGGGCGGGCTCGGCCTCGGCGTCCAGCGCCAGCCAATCGACGGTATCCGGAAGGCTCTGTGCGACAGCGCGTGTCGTGAGCCCCGCACAGGTTCGGGTATCGGACAGCAGCTCGGCGGTGCGCGCGGTGGGATTGCCGGGGTCCAGCGGCAGGAAGGCGGCGCCGGTGCGGGCCACCGCCCAGATCGCCACGGCCAGTTCGGCCGAACGAGGGAAGGCCAGTGCGACAATCGATTCGGCCCGGGCGCCGCGCTCGATCAGCAGTTGCGCCACCGCATCCGCGCGCCGGGCGAGTTCACGATAGGTCCAGGTGGTCGTACCGGATCGCACGGCCACCGCGTCCGGATACCGCCGCGCGGTGTCCCACAGGATTTCGCGCAGTACGGCGTCGGCGACCGGCTCGTCGCCATGAGCCGAAAGCAGCTCCGCGCGTTCGGAATCCGCGCAGGAGGAGATCGTGGCCACTTTTCGAGCCGGATCGGTGACGATCTGGGTGAGCAGCAGCTCGAAGCGGTCCAGCAGTGCCCGCGCCTGGTCGTGATCGAACCGGTCGAGGGCGAATTTCAGTGCGACCGTGTAGGTCCCGGACGCGCCATCGTCCGGGCCGCCCGGTCGCGGCGGGGTCACCTGCAGGCTCAGCGGATACGGCGTGGCGTCGCGTGCGTCGATATCGACCAGGCGCAGACCCGCGTCACCGAGGTTGCGCGTCAACAGATCCCGGTCGACCGGGTAGGACTCGAGCACCGTCGCGGTGTCGAACATGTCGGCGATCCCGGTGATCCGTTGCAGCTCCGCCAGGCCGATGTGCGAATGTTCCACCATCGCGGCCTGTTCGGATTGCACGCGCACGAGCAGTTCGGCGACCGTTTCGCCCGGATCGAGCCGGACGCGCACGGGCAACGTGTTGACCAGCAGCCCGACCATGCGGTCGATCTCCGGAATTTCCGGCGGACGCTGGGAGACGGTGTTGCCGAACACCACATCGGACCGTCCGGTCGTGAGCGCGACGAGCAGAGCCCACGCCACCTGCAACGACGTATTCGCAGTGACGCCGTGCGAGCGGCCCAGTTCACCGATCGCGGCGCTGGTCGCGACGTCCAGGTCGAAGGCGACCTCGCCATTGCGCACGGTTCCGGCCGGGTCCGCGCCGGCGGTGACTCGCGTCGGGCTGTCGATTCCGGCGAGCATCTGCTGCCACGCGGCCACGGTGGCCTCGTGATCGCGCGCACCCAACCACCGCAGATACTCCCGGTACGAGCGCGGTGGCGCGAGTTCGGCAGTGTCGCAATCCGATACGTACAACGCGAGCAGCTCTTGGATCAGCAGCGGCATCGACCAGCCGTCCAACACGAGGTGATGGTTCGTGAGGATCAACCGGTAGGAGTCCGCTCCGGTGCGCACCAGGTGGAAACGGATCAGCGGCGGCCGGGCGGGATCGAACGCGGCCGCCTGCGCGGCCGCCAGGCGATCGAGCGCCTCAGCGCGCGCATCGTCATCGGCGATCTCGGCGACGCTGGTCGCACCCCATTCGACCGCGGCGTCGCCCGATACGATCTGCCGTGCCCCCGCGGCGCTCTCCACGAATGCGGTCCGCAGGCTGTCGTGCCGGTCGATGAGCAGCTGCGCCGCGCGGTGCATCCGCTCGCCGTCCACCGTCCCGGTGAACGTCAGCGCCGCCTGCACGATGTAGCCGTCGTCATCGTCGTCGGCATAGACCGTGTGGAACAGCAGCCCGGTCTGCAACGCCGTCAGCGGCCACACATCGGTCATCGCCGGGTATTCGCGCAGCCACCCGTCGATATCGCTCTGCGACACCTCGACCAGCGCGAAGTCCGAGGGCGTGAAAACCGGGGTGGTAGCCGACCGGGCGTGTTCGGCGAGTCCGCTCAGCGCCTGCGCGAACAGCCCGGCGAGTTCGGCGACCTGCTCGTCACGCAGAATCCGGGAGGCGAAATCCCAGGTCGCGTCGAGCTGGAGCCCGTCGGGCCCCGGCTCGGCGATCGCGTTGACATCGAGCGCCGCGGACAGCGCCATCGCCGGATCGCTGGTCCCGGTGAGCGCGGTGAATTCCGTTGTGGGCGTCCAGGGGCCGGAGAGTTCGGCCGTGCCCACCCGCCCGAGATAGTTGAAGCTGATCTGAGGTTCGGGCAGGCCCGCGAGTTCAGCGCCGCCCTCGGGATCCAGGTAGCGCAGCATGTCGAAGCCGATGCCGTGATCGGGCACCGCGCGCAGCTGCTCCTTCACCTGCCGCAGCGCCAGTCCCGCGGCCGCACCGCCCGCGAGCGCGTCGTCGAGGTCGATATCGTCGAGGCCGATCCGCAGCGGGTAGCGGGTGGTGAACCAGCCCACCGTCGCGCCGAGATCCGCGCCCGGGACGGCGTGTTCCTCACGACCGTGTCCCTCGAGGGAGATCAGCTCGTCCGCGACCGTCGTACCGTGCCGACGCCGCCACGCACCCAGTGCCAGCAGCAGTGCGGTCAGCAGCGGTTCGTTGGCGCCGCAGTGAAAACGCTCCGGAATGGTGGTGAGCACGGCGTCGGCGACCTCCGCCGGGACTCGCTGATGCACCCGGTCCGAGGTGGCGACGAGGTCGCGACCCGGGTCGAGCGGACGCGACCCGAGTAGCCGATCGCCCTGTCCGAGAACGTCTTTCCACATCGCGAGCTCCGCGGACCGCCGGCCCGGCGCCTGCTCGACCAGGCCGTGCGTCCAGCGGCGGAACGATGTGGTGGCCGGGCCGAGCTGCGATTCGCCGCCGTCGGCGGCCTGCGACCAGGCCTGCGCCAGGTCGGACAGCAGAATGCGCCACGAGACCGCGTCGACCGCGAGGTGATGGATCACCAGCCACAACAGATCG
Organism: Nocardia vaccinii NBRC 15922; assembly: GCF_001613305.1. Taxonomy (GTDB): domain Bacteria; phylum Actinomycetota; class Actinomycetes; order Mycobacteriales; family Mycobacteriaceae; genus Nocardia; species Nocardia vaccinii. The sequence goes on along the minus strand of NZ_BDCC01000019.1, from coordinate 170,740 downwards.
GGCCGGGAACCGTCGACGTCCTGCATCCACACCGCTTGCACCAGAACACCTTCGGCCGGGTCCAGGCGGTCGGCCGCCTGTTGTAGCTGCCGGTCGACCTCTTCGGCGTCCCGGTTTTCGAGCCGGACCCGCACGAGTGCGGCGTCGGCGTCGACCGCACCCCGCTCGAGTACCTCGACGAACCCGTCGACCGACTGTGCGCCGCGCAGCACGGCGCGCAGCATGTCGTGTCGATCGAGCAGGGTCCGCAGTGCGCGCACGAGCCCCGGTCGATCGACGTTCTCGGGCAGCTGCACGAGGGCGGCCTGCGCGAATCGGTCGAAATGCCCGCGGGCGAGCATGGCGCGCATGATCGGGGACAGCGGCATCGACCCCACGCCGCCACCGGACAACTCCGCCAGCACAGGAGTATCGCCCACCTCGGTCGCGATGGCCGCCAGGCCCGCAACGGTCTTGTGCGCGAACACGTCCTGGGTGGAGAAGCTCAGGCCAAGGGCCTTGGCGCGCGCCACCAGCCGGATGGACAGAATGCTGTCACCACCCAGGGCGAAGAAGCTGTCGTCCGCCCCGACCCGCGGCACACCGAGCACCTCGGCGAACAGCTCCGCCAGCGCCTTCTCCCGGGGAGTGGCCGGCGCGCGACCCTCGGGCGCGGCGCCGAATTCGGGTGCGGGCAGAGCCTTGCGGTCGAGCTTGCCGAACGCGTTCACCGGAAGACCGGCCAACGGGCAGACCACTGCCGGAACCATATGCGGCGGAAGGGATTCGCGAGCGAAGCGCTGCAGTTCGACGCTATCGATCCGGCGGCCGTCGACCGGGACGACATACGATGCCAGCACGGTCGTGCCGACGTTGTTCCGCACCGGCACCGTGACGGACATCTCGACATCCTCGTGCGTGGTGAGGGTGTCGTCGATCTCGCTGGGCTCGATCCGATAGCCGCGTATCTTGACCTGAAAGTCGCTGCGCCCCATCAGTTCCAGCGCGATCTCCGAATCGTCGCCGTTCCAGCGCGCGATATCGCCGGTGCGGTACATCCGCTCGCCTGCCGCGCCGTACGGATCGGCGACGAACCGCGCGGCGGTCTCCCCGAACAGATGGCTGTATCCCCGGGCCAGGCCCGGCCCGGCCAGGTACAACTCGCCCGCGGTGCCCTTGGGCACCGGCTGCAGCGTCCGGTCCAGGACCATCGCCGAGACGCCGCGGATGGGACCGCCGACGGTATGGGACCGGTCGGCTCGCAGCGCGGCGCCGACGGCGGTCACCGTGGTCTCGGTCGGTCCGTACTCGTTGTACATGGACAGCGATCGCGTCCACCGTTCGATGACATGCGGTGCGCACACGTCACCACCGACCACGACGACCTTCAGGTCGACCGCCTGATTCGGGTCCACGGTCGCCAACATCGCGGGCGTCAACGTCAAGTGGGTCACGTGCTCGTCGGCCAGCAGCCGCGTCAGCGGCTCGCCGCCGGTCACCTCGGGCGGCACGACCACCAGGGTCGATCCGTTCGCGAAACAGGTCAGGAACTGCTCCAGCGAGGCGTCGAAGCTGGGCGAAAGCGCATAGGACACCCGCGATGTGCTGTCGACGCCGTACGTCGCGGCGCGATCGGCGATGAGGTTGGCCAGACCGGCGTGCGTGACCTGCACGCCCTTCGGCAGCCCGGTGGAACCCGAGGTGTAGGTCAGATAGGCGATATTGGAGGACCGCAGTGGCCGGATCCGGTCGGCGTCGATGATCGGCCCGTCGTCGGCCTGGTCACAGGCCGACACGGTCGCGGGGTCGTCGAGGGTTACCAGGCGCGTCGCGGACGGCAGGCGATCGGCCAGGGCGTCGACCGTGACCGCCACGCTCGCGCCGCTGTCGGCGATCATGTGCTCGATCCGCTTCGGTGGATTGTCCGGTGACAACTGCACGAAGGCCGCACCGCATTTGGCGACCGCCCAGGTCGCCATGACGGATTCGGACGAGCGGCGCAGCAGGATCGCCACGACGGTGTCCGGCCCGCAGCCCAACGTGATCAGATGCCGGGCGAGCTGGGAGGATTTCGTGTCCAGTTCGCCGTACGTCATCGATCGGCCGGACGAGGCGATCGCGGTTTCACGGCGATTGCGGCGCGCACCCTCGGTCAGGATGTCCGGAAGCAGCCGCGTCTCGACACCGCCGGGGCCGCGCACGGGCAGCAGTTCGGACCTCTCCGCGCCTTCCAGCAGCGGCAGCTTGTCGACCGGGTATTCGTCGCCCCCGGCGAGGAACTCCCGCAGAAACATGAGAAACCGGTCGTGGTGCCCGGCGAGTTCCGCCGAAGTGTACGCACTCGGATTGCCCTGGAAATCGATATGGGTACTGTCCCGTCCCGCACCCGGATAGATATTGACGAAAAGGTCGGCGGTCGGGCCCGAGGTGAGAACGTTGAGGCGTCCGGTGGTATTGCCCAGAACGACCTCGTTCTCGACCATCATGATATTCACGGCCGGGCCGAAAGACGCCGCCTGGTCACGGGCGATGCCCATATCGTGGAATATGTCCTCCTGCCGGTAACGCTGCCGCCGCAGGGCGCTGGTCAATTCGCTCTGCGTGCCGCTGATCACCTCGCCGATTGTGCAGCCCGCGACGCGCACACGCAGGGGCACGACATTTGCCACCATCCCGCCGGAACGGCGCAGTAGCGCGGAATGCCGACCCGAAACGGGCAGGCTCAGCAACACCTCATCGCTTCCGGTCATCCGGGCGAGATAGGACGCGAAGGCGGCGACGATCACCGGGGTAACGCTCGTACCGCGGTCGAGCACGACCTCGTCCAGCGCACGCGCGGTGCGCTCCGGCAGCGGGGTGCTGACCAGGATCGGATGAATGGTGGGTTCGCCCACCCGATCGGCCAGGCTCACCACGGGAGGCGCGTCGGCCAGATGTTCCGTCCAGTACGCGCGGTCGTTCTCGAAACGCGGCGAATCACGATACGCGATATCCTGTTCGACCACTTCGCCCAGATCGCGCGCCGCGGACGGCGGCGCCTGCTCGCCGGCGATCCACGCGTTGTACAGCTCGGTGACGCGGTGCATCATCGTCACCGCCGCGAATCCGTCGAGCGCGACATGGTGGGCGCGCTGATACCAGAGGAAGTGTTCCTCGCCGACCCGATAGATCACACTCGCCATGAGGTCGTCGTTCAGCAAGTCCAGTGGGGCGGAATACTCTTCGACCATCAGCCGGCGCGCCGTGGTGACCGGGTCGGGGTGATCACGCAGGTCCACGACCGATACCGGCGTGCCGTTCTCGTCCACGAACTGGCGTGGTTCCCCGTCGACCTCGAGCAGGCGCAGGTGACCCGACCCGAATTCGCGGCTGGCGGTGTTACACGCCTCGACCAGCAGATCGGTATCCAGCTCACCGACGATCTCGACATACTGCGCCACGGATATCGGCGACGACGCGGCAAGGTGCTGGGCGAACCAGATTCCTCGCTGCGCCGCGGTCAGCGGGCGCACATCGAAGGACGGCCGTCCCCCGGCCATGCCATTGTTCGATTGGGGCATATCGATCTCCACAGCTCTCCCATTGCCGCGCCAGAGCAATCGGGTTATGTTTCTGCAACAATTCCGATGCCAACGCGGTAGATGTTTGCGGTTTGATAACTGCGATCGAGTTGCCTCTCATGAACTACGGCTCATCGCAGTCGGCGTCCGCTCCGCCGACTCCCGCCGACAGCCCCGATACCCAGACGCCTCTGTCATGTATCCATCGTCCGACCATTACCAACCCGAACCACAGGGACCAAGGTCACAAACGCAGGGTGCCCTGTGCTCTTCTACTTCAGAAGTGGCTATATATTTGCTGAGTCGCGAAAGTTGGTTCATACCGACACCGAAAAGGTCGGGCGGATGAAACGACGGCCGTTCAGAGCGGCAAAACAGCTATGTTACGGCTAAAGACTCTCTGAGAATTACCGCCGGAAAAGCCCGAATGAAACCATTCAGCTCTGACTCTCACAGTGACGTCGAGAGTCGGGCCGCAAACCCGCCGCAGCGGTCCTCGGTAGGCCGTGGAACCCCGCCCGCACCCAACGCCGGTTCCGCCGCCGGGGCATGATGAAGGTTCCGATTCGAACCATCGAGGAGTCCGCGTATGCCCCGTATCGCGACCGCCGACCGTGTCGAGCTGACCACGCTGCTGGAGTTCCTGCGGCCCCGGCACCGTGGCGTACTGATCACTTCCCGCGCCGACGGGAGTCCGCAGATGTCACCGGTGACCTGCGGCGTCGATTCCGAGGGACGCATCGTGGTCTCGACCTATCCGGCTCGCGCCAAAGCCGTCAACGCACGACGGAACCCGCGAGTCTCGATCTGCGTACTGTCCGACGAGTGGAACGACGCGTACGTCCAGGTCGACGGGCGCGCCGAGGTACTGGACATGCCGGAGGCGCTGGACGGCCTGGTCGATTATTTCCGCTGCATCTCCGGCGAACATCCCGACTGGGACGAGTATCGCGCGGCGATGGCCCGGCAGAACAAATCCCTGATCCGCATCCACATCGAACGCTGGGGCCCCGTCGCCACCGGCGGATTCCCCCCGCCCGAGGACTCCTGACCCGTCGGACCGGGCCGTCGACGCGATGCTCGGTGATCGGCGCGCTCAGCGAGGTGCCGCCTCGGTAGGACTACCGGACGAGGTCCTCGAAGAGGATCTCGCCGACGACCACATCTTCCAGGTGCACTGATTTGTCGCGATGCATCCGGTGCCGGCGGTACTCACGGGCATGTGCGCCCAGCCGGAATTCCGGGACCTCGGCGACCCCGAACTTCGCATCGAGTACGACGACCAACTACAGCGGAATTCCGGCGTGGGCGTACTGCGGCAGCGAATCCACCGATTGGATCCTCATGCCATGAGAGTGCCGAGTTCGGGCGCATACTGCGGATGGTGACCGTCGCACGCGAAAGCCGTTCGGGATGTGGCTCGCGGGGCGATCAGTGTGCGCCTGCTGTCGCCGGTTCCTTCGGTGGAGTTGTCGGGGCAGCGGTGGTAGTCCGCTCCGGTGTGGTTGTCGCGCTGGATGTTTCGGCAGATGACGCGGCGGTCGGTGCCGGAGTTCGCGGAGTGCGGGCGACTTCGGCTGCCTTGGGCTCGGTGGTCGCCGGGGCCGGGGAGACGGTCGTGGTGGTTCGAGTGGGGGTCGTGGTGGTAGCGGGCGCGACTGTCGTCGCAGGGGCGGCGGAGGTGGTCGTGGGGCTGGTTGTCGTCGTGGGGATTGCCGTGGTGGTCGAGGCGGCCCGGGTTTCGGCGGCGGCCTTGTAGGCGGCGGCGACGTCGGTCGAGTCGGGCTTGGAGGTGGTGTCGATCTGCTTGCCCGCCTGGGCCTGCTGGGCCAGGTGGGTGAGCCAGGCGGCGGCGTATTCGGCGGAGGTCAGCGGCTTTCCGTCGGCGGTGCTCGAATCGCGCCAGTAGTCGAAGTGGTGGCCGGTGCCGTTCGGGCCGAGGGTGAGCTGGTACGGATCGCTCAGGATCACCGGAATCGTATTCTGATTGGTCACGATCAGACCGACGACCTCGTTGAACACCTTCTGCGGCAAATAGGCCAGCGGCGCCAGCTCATCGGTCGAGATCGATTGCGCCGGAGCCGGATCCGCCTGTTGCTGACCCGGCTTGTACCCCGGCTCGGACACCTTCAACAGCACCTGGAGCAGAGTTTCCTCGCCGGCCATCCAATTCGGCTGGGACCGGATGTATTCGAAGGCGTTGTAACCGATCCGGGCCAGCACGGTCGCGACGTCCTGTCCGGTCGCGGGAGTGAGCCCGTCGGCCTGCAACTTGTCCACGTTCAGTTGCCGTCCGACGTTGGCGGCCAGCTGCAGCAGCGAGATGTTCTGCGGCGCCGCGCAGGTCAGATCGCCCTCCGAACAGAACGAGGCGACCTTGCCGTCCAGCGAACCGAAATCACCGCTGTTGTCCGGCAACGCGCCCTGCCCGGAGATCGGCGTCGTGCCGTTCTGATATTTCTGGTCGAAGCCGTCGGGGTTGCTGTAGGGATTCTGCGCACCCGGGAACGGACCGTCACCCGCGGACCGGCCCGAATCGGCGAGGATGACCACACCGGTCACGCTGGCGGGATCGACGATGGCGTAGGAGCCGTCCTTCGCGGGCTCCTGATGCCCCACCTGCATGGCCACCCGGCGCACCACGTCCGCACCCTCGCTGTAGCCGACGATCGCGAATTTCGTTGCCGGACAAGCCTGTTTGATCTGCTCCATCACCTGCTCGGTATTCGCCACGCCCGCGTTCACGGCATCCTCGTAGCTGTTCATGTTCGCCGGATAGGAGATGTAGACCGCGGCATACGAGCCCGGATCGACCTTGCCGTTCGGCGCGTTGACCACGGGATCGACCCACTGGCTGTGATAGTCGTCGGACAGCGCGGCGGGCAACTCCTTGCCATCGGCTCCGACCAGCAGTTTCGTCGTGGCCGCCGACGGACTGTCGTTACGCCCGGCGACCGAGATGGTGACCATGTCGTGGCAGTCGGTGACCGACGCGATCAACCGTGGCGTGGCCGTGCGCGGCCCCGCGTCCGGCAGTACCGCGACGGCGACGGCGACCGCTGTGCCCAATATCGCGGGCGCGGCGACGGCCGCCGTAATGCGATGGCGCACAACGAATGTACGTTTGCGCGCCCAGAATTCACGAGATGACATGCCCGATCCCCATTCCGAAGTGACGAGTGGAGGAACAGGCCTCCCCGAGGACCATGTGCCATACGGAACGTCGTCACGGAAGCCGCGGGCGTTACGAGAACTGGACGATCGACCGGAAACCGGATGCCGGCGGGATGCCCGATTCCTGTCGTACCCCCGTGGCAGGGTGTGCCCCAGAACGCACACCCCCGACCGACCGGTGCCGGATCGACAGCCGAACCGGATGTCGGGCAGGATGTACGGCGCGGGACAGGTAACTGGAGGGAGCGAGGGCACATGCTGCGGTTGATCATCGGTATTGCGGCCGGATACGTACTCGGCGCGAAGGCCGGGCGGGTCCGCTACGAGCAGATCAGCAAGACCACACGCGCCATCACCGAGAGCCCGGTCACCCGCAAGCTCGTCCTGGTCGGCCGCCAGAAACTGTCCGACAAGCTCAGCACGCAGCCCAAGCTCGAGCCGATGGAACCGATCGACGAGCGCACCACCGTCCTGGTGCCGCACGATCAGTTGCGCGGCTGAGAGATACCTCTCAACGGATTCAGGTGGCGGCGAAGTCGCCCGAATTCCCCATCGCCTGCGCCTGCAGGCTTCTGCGGTATTGCTCGAGCGCGACCAGATCGCCGAACAGAGCCATGTACGCCTCGGACTGCTCGGTCGAGGAGATGCGCTGCAGTTTCGACTTCAGCTCCGCGACCTGACGGCCGACCCACGCCTCCTGGGTGCGCGCGAGCACGCCGGTGATGAAACGCTGGACGTCATCGATCGATTTGATCGGCAACGGCAGCGCGGCCAGTTCGGAAACCAGCGCCCGCAGCGTGAGATCGTCGGTGTGGTCGGCGACCCGGGCCACCCATTCGGCGCCGCCGAGGCCGGCCGAGGTTCCGCCGGCCTCGGTGATCGCCGAGCGCACGGCGACATACGCCGGATGTGTGAACGCCTCCGGCTCGATCGCGTCGAATGCCGGCCCGGCCAGCGCCGGATACTGCAGTGCCGCGGCCAGCGCCTGACGCTGCGGCAGCAGCGTGGGATCGTTCGGATTCAGCGGAGCCGCGGGACGTTCGGCCGCGGGCTGAGCCGGACCTTCCCCGCCGGACCGGCGCGCGGTGGCCGGTGAGCCGTTGCCCTGGGTGCGGTTCCGGCGCGCCTCGTCGCCGACCCGGCGCACCACCATCTGGATGTCGTCCCAGCCGATCCAGCCCGCCAGGCGCGTCGCATAGGCCTTGCGGGAGGCGTTGTCGGTGATCTGCGCGACCACGGGCACCGTGCGCCGCAACGCCTCGACCTGCCCCTGCGCGGAGTCCAGATCGTATTGCGCGAGATAGCCCTTCACGATGAACTCGAACAGCGGGATCCGGCGTGCGACAAGATCTTTCAACGCCGCATCGCCCGAACGCTGACGCAACTCGCACGGGTCCTGGCCGTCGGGCGCGATGGCGATATAGGTCTGCATGGCGATCTTCTGATCGCCCGCGAACGCCTTCTGCGCCGCCGCTAGACCGGCCTCGTCACCGTCGAAGGTGTAGATGAACTCACCGCTCATCCAGGTGTCGTCCATCAGCAGACGGCGCAGCAGCGACAGATGTTCACTGCCGAAAGCCGTACCGCAGGACGCCACAGCCGTTTTCACCCCGGCCATATGCATCGCCATCACATCGGTGTAGCCCTCGACGACCACCACCTGACGCCCCTTGGCGATCTCCCGCTTGGCGTGGTCGAGACCGAACAGCACCTGAGACTTCTTGTACAGCAACGTTTCCGAGGTGTTGATGTACTTGGCGGTCATCTGGTCGTCGTCGAACAGCCGCCGCGCGCCGAAGCCGATCACCTCGCCGCCGAGATTGCGGATCGGCCACAGCAGCCGCCGGTGGAACCGGTCGATCGGCCCGCGCCGCCCCGGCTTGGACAAGCCCGCGGCCTCGAGCTCCTTGACGTTGAACCCCTTGCGCAGCAGGTGTTTCGTGAGCGTATCCCAGCCGCCGGGCGCATAGCCGCAGCCGAACTGCTGCCAGGCCGCGGCGTCGAACTGCCGATCGGTGAGGTACTTGCGCGCGGTCTCGGCCTCGGGCTCGCGCAACTGCGCGATATAGAACTCGTGCGCGGCGGCATTGGCCGCGACCAGCCGCGACCGGGTGCCGCGATCGCGCTGCACGGAGGTGCCGCCACCCTCGTAGTTGATCTTGTAGCCGATCCGGTCCGCCATCTGCTCGACGGCCTCGACGAATCCGACATGCTCCATCTTCTGCAGGAAGGCGAACACATCACCGCCCTCACCGCACCCGAAGCAATGGAACAGCCCGTGATTGGGGCGCACATGGAACGACGGCGACTTCTCGTCGTGGAACGGGCACAACCCCTTCAGCGAATCGGCCCCCGCCCGCTTGAGCGCGACGTACTCCCCTACGACATCCTCGATCCGCACCCGCTCACGAATCGCCGCGATATCTCGATCAGGAAGTCTACCGGCCACGAGGTCCGAGTCTAGCTCCCCCACCTCCCCGCACAGCATTTCAGACCAACGGGTGGTACCATATGTGGCATGAATAAGACGACCGTATACCTTCCCGATGAGCTGGAGGTCCGGCTCGACGCGGAGGCTGCGGCCACGGGCATCAGCAAAGCGGAACTCATCCGCCGCGGTATCGCGATGTTGCTGGACGCATCCGATCGACCGCGTCACGATGCACCGCTGCCAGTCTTCCGCAGCGGACGCTCGCGCAGTACCGATGAGATGCGTGAGGAAATCTACCGGGAGATCAAGCAGCGGTCGGCCCGTCGATGATCATCGTCGCCGACACCTCCGCACTCTTCGCGGCGTTCGATGCCGACCAAGCCGAACACGAGCAGGCACTGTCGGTCATGGAACACGAGACACTGGTCATATCACCACTGGTACTCACCGAATTGGACCACCTGACTCGCCGCGACCTGGGCTTCGCCGCGGCCATGCGGATCACCGACGCGCTACTGGCCCGAGCGATCGACGGCCGCTACCGCCTCGCCGAACTGAAACATGTCGACCTATCCACAGCACAATCCGTCCGAGCCAAATACGAGGGGCTGCAACTCGACTTGGCCGACGCGGTCGGTGTCGCGCTTGCCGACAAGTACAAGACCGACTGTGTCTTCACGCTCGACCAACGCGATTTCCGCGCCATCGAACCCCTGACAACGGGCTTCGACTCGTTCCGGATTCTGCCCGCCGACAAATAGTGGCTCGGCAACCGCTCCGCATACGACGAAGCCGACCGTCGACGGACACTCGGGCCTGATTGCCTGACGACCGGCTCGGCCGGTACAGCGAATGGATGGGTCAGCGACGCCGGCCCTGGAACCATCCCCGGTTGAAGTTGTTCACGAAAGGGTGGAAGAAGTCGGTGAAGGGCTGCCAGATGCTGTGGAACATGGTGCTCACCTTTCAGTCGGTATCACGAATCACCGTTCGGGGCGATTCATACTGCCGGGATCCAGATTCGGTGGTTCGAATTGGAGGATCATTGGTGTGAACTGTCAGGGGGCTCTCGATTCTGCTCGCGCTCGTGGTGGAGGCCGGATTCCTGATCGCCCCGATGACCGGCCGGTCACGAGCGGTGGGACCGCAGCCCATGCCGTATGCGGCGGATGCGGTTCCGGGACAGAAGAAATTCAGCGCCGGCTTCTATCCGATTGCGGCGGCGACTCGTTCGAGGCGGCTCTCGGTGTAGGAGGCGATCTGGTCGACGATGACGCGGGTACGGGACGCGTCATCGGCGGCCGCATTCCACCAGGGCAGCAGGACCGGGTCCAAAGTGTGCGGCGCGTCGGACAGCAGGTGATCGGCGACCGCGCGGATACGCTCGCGCTGGGCCCCCTGCCGCTTGTTGTGGGCCGGATCGGACATCACATAACGCAGCGCAACCGTTTTGAGCACGGCGACCTCCGCGGCCACAATCGGCGGAACCTCCAGATCCGCGGCGTAGCGGGACAGGCGGCGGCCACCCCACGCCTCCCGAGTCGCCGCCACGGCGGCGGTGGCGAAGCGGCCGACCAGATCACTGGTGAGCCGCTTCAACGCCACCGAGGCGCGCAGAGTGCCGTCGTAGCCGACGGCCTCGGCGATCACCGGCAGTTCGGACAGGCGCTGCGCGGCGGCGACCAGATCATCGATGGACAGGCCCCGGTGCTGGGCGTGACCGAGTTCGGCCAGCGCGATCTGCTCGATCGGATCGGCCAGCGCACGCAGGTCGATACGGCCCGCGATCACCCCGTCCTCGACATCGTGTACCGAATAGGCGACGTCATCGGACCAATCCATCACCTGCGACTCCAGGCACTGCCGCAGCGTCGGCGCGTCGCGGCGGACCCACTCCAGACGGTCCGCATCCGCGGCGTAGACGCCGAACTTGCGGACCGAATCCGTTCTGGCCCAGGGGTATTTGACCGTAGCGTCCAGTGCGGCGCGGGTCAGGTTGAGCCCGAAACTCTCCCCGTCGGTGCCGAACACCTTCGGCTCCAGCCTGGTCAGGATGCGCAGATTCTGCGCATTACCCTCGAAACCGCCGAAGGCCGAGGCGAATTCGTCCAGGGCGCGCTCGCCGTTGTGGCCGTAGGGCGGGTGCCCGATATCGTGCGCCAGCCCGGCCAGATCCACCACGTCCGGATCACAACCGAGCTCCTCGGCGATACTGCGCCCGATCTGCGCGACCTCCAGTGAGTGGGTGAGCCGGGTACGCGGCGTGTCGCCGTCGCGCGGACCCATCACCTGTGTCTTGTCCGCGAGACGACGCAGCGCGGCCGAGTGCAGCACGCGGGCGCGGTCGCGAGCGAAATCGCTGCGCCGCTCGGCGACCGACGACCAACTCAGTCCCGCGCTCTTGGCCGACTCGGTCACCATACGTTCATGATCTTGCGCGGTGTATGCCTGCGCGATGCCGCGCTCGGCCGATCCGCCGGGGAGGCCGCCGGTCATCACATCTCCTCGGAAATCACTGCTCCGCAGTGTATTTGAAGTCTGCGGGGAAGTGCGTCAGCTTGTACCAGAGCAGGGCGACGGTCTCGCGGGCGATGCCGTGGAACTGCGATTCGCGGGTGTAGACCGCAGGGCCGGTGCGGGTGGGCGCGGTCCACGCATCCAGACCCGCGTCGCGCGCCATGGTCCGGGTGCGCATCGAATGCCACGGATCGCTGACCAGCACCACCGACGACAAATCCCGCGACCGCATGGCGCCGGCGACCGCATCGATACTCTCCAGGGTGTCCGAACCGGTCTCCACCGCCAGCACGTGATCCGCCGGCACGCCGTGATCGGTCAGATACATCTTGCCCGCCGCGGCCTCGGTGTATTCGTCCCCCGGACGTTTGCCGCCGACCGTGATCACCAGTGGCGCAATACCTTTCCCGAAAAGCCGGTAGGCCTGGCCCAGCCGTGCCTGGAACACCGAGGACGGCGTCCCATCGTACTGCGCGGCCCCCAGCACGAGGATCGCGTCGGCATGCGAGTAATCGTCGATCCGCGCCACCTGCCACACCCGAACCGCCGTCCCGCCGATCAGCACCAGCGCGGCCAGCACGCTGCCCGCGATCACACGACGCACCCAGCGCCCGGTCGAGGAGGATCGGCGCGGACGAGCAGCCGTCCGGACGGCGGGCGACGGTGCGGGACGAGTCGGGGCCCAGGACATTCCCCGAGTGTGCCAGGGTTCGATCACGCCGAGATTGCGGCGCGAGCTACCAGCCGCGTTCACGCCATTCGCGCAGATGCGGACGCTCCGCACCGAGGGTGGTGTCGTCACCGTGGCCCGGGTAGACGATCGTCTCGTCAGGGAAACGGTCGAACAGCTTGGTGGTGACATCGCGGTAGAGCGAATCGAACTCCTCCGGTGATGTGGTGCGGCCCACACCGCCGGGGAACAGCGCGTCTCCGGTGAACAGGTGAACCTGCCCGGCCCCGTCGGTCAGCACCAGCGCCACCGAACCCGGCGTGTGCCCGCGCAGGTGGATCGCCTCGAGGGTGAGCTCACCGATCCGGACGGTGTCGCCCTCGGCGAGCAACCGGTCGGGCGTGACCGGCAGCGGTTCGGCGTCGAGCCGGTGGGCGGCGGTGGGCACGGCGGTCTCCGCGACCACCTTCTCCAGGCCCCACCAGTGGTCCGGATGCTGATGGGTGGTGATGATCAGCTCGAGCCGCCCGGCGGCCTCCTGGCCGATCAGTTCCAGCAGACGCTCGGGCTCGTTCGCCGCATCGATCAGCAGGCTCGCCCCGGTCGCCGTGTCCTGCACCAGGTAGGCGTTGTTGTCCATCTTGCCCACGGACATCTTGACGATGCGCGCACCGGGTACGGCGCGCTGCTGCGGGTTCGACCCCGGCGAGACATGGCCGGTGTATGCGTCCAGGGTAATCACGGTTAGATCGTAACCACGGGCGCCGACAGCGCGCCCATCCCGCGCCCGATCAGCTCGCGGGCGGAACGGGCGCGCCGGAACGCGTCGTCAGCCACTGCTGGATCTCGACCAGATTGCCTTCCGGATCGCGCAGATACGCGCACCGGATTCGATCTCCGAAAACCACCGGCCCCGCGGCGATCTCGGCTCCCCGGGCGGTGAGCTCACCGAGATATCCGGTCAGATCGTCGACCCGCAGCGACACCATCGCGGTATCGCCGCGGCCCGGCCGGAGCACCTCGCCGAGCATCCCGTCCAGATCTGCCCGCTCGTGCAGGCACAGACTGCTGCCCAGCGCCGGTTCGAAGGCGACATACGGCGGCGCGGGATCGGGCACCAGCGGTTCGAGTCCGACGACGGTGCGATAGAACTCGGCGGTACGCGCGAAATCGTCCACGATCAGCCGGATCTGAGTCAGATGCACGTCACGAACCTACGCCGATCGGTCACACCGCAACCAGGCACCTTACAGCCAGCCCTGGCGATCCGCGGCCCGGATCGCCTCGGCGCGGGTGCGGGTGCCGGTCTTGCCGATGGCCGCGGACAGGTGATTGCGGACCGTCCCCTCGGACAGGTGCAGCCGGGCGGCGATCACCCCCGCGGTGGATCCGTCGGCCGCGGCGGCCAGCACCTCGCGCTCGCGGGCGGTCAGGGGTGAGGTCCCCGCGGTGAGGGTTTCGGTGGCCAGCGCTGGGTCCACCACTCGCAGACCGAGATGGACGCGCCGCACCGCGTCGGCCAATTCCCGTGCGGGCGTGTCCTTCACGACGAATCCGCTCGCCCCCGCATCGATCGCGCGGCGCAGATACCCCGGGCGGCCGAACGTGGTGACCATCAGGATTCGTACCTCCGGACGGCTCGCATGCAGCTGCGCCGCCACCGAAATACCGTCCGCCCCGGGCATTTCCACATCCAGCAGCACCACGTCGGGGGAACTGCGCTCGACCGCTGCGAGCACCTCGTCGCCCCGGCCGACCTCGGCGACCACCTCGAGGTCGGATTCGAGCCCGAGCAGCGCCGCGAGCGCACCGCGCACCAGGGCCTGATCATCGGCCAGCAGCAACCGGATCACCGCGGCCACCTCCGTTCACCGGACATCGGCAGATCTCCTTCCGCCCCATCACCCGCACCGTAATCCGTTCGCACGACGCTCATTCCGGGAAAATCGGCGGTCACCCGCAGTCCGCCGCCCGGTGCGGCGGCCAGGGTGAGCGCGCCGCCCGCCGCGCGCACCCGCTCCCGCAACCCCGCCAGGCCCGAACCGAATTCGGCATCCGGACGCAGTCCGGTGCCGTCGTCGATCACCTCGATGCGCGACGGGCCGACCCGCACCGTGCAATGCGAGGCGGCGCTGTGCCGCACCACATTGGTCACCGCCTCACGCAGCACCCAGCCGAATATCGCGTGGTAGTCGCCGAAGTCCCCGTCGGGCAGTTCCGCCTCGATTCCGGCCGCCCCCAGCGCCGTTCGCACATTGGCCAGCTCACCGGCCAGTGAGACCTCCCGCAGTCCGCCGACCGTATCGCGCACGCCGGCCAACGCCTCGCGGGCGAGCCGTTCCACATCGGACATCTCGGCCCGCGCGCGTTCGGGATCGAGATCGATCAGGCGAAGCGCCAGTTCGGTTTTCACCGTGATCACCGTCAGCGAGTGGCCGAGGATGTCGTGCACGTCGCGGGCCACCCGATTGCGGTCCTCGATGATGGCCATCTCGGCGCGCTGCCGCCGTTCCAGTTCGGCCGTGCGCCGCCTGCGAATTCCGATCTCTCGCCCGCCCCAGATCAGGATCGGGATCGCGGCGAGATAGAACGGGACTCCGCCCAAGCGCCAGTCGGGCACCAGCATCGGTACGACCAGCATGAGAATCGCGTACGAGAAGGCGAATCGGGCGGATTCACGCGACGGCAGCAGAAAGATGGACATCGTCGCCAGGTAGGTCAGGGTGGCGAGGCCGGGGCCGCCCAGCAGGATCAGCGTCACGGCGCTCAACACACCCAGCACGCCCAGCACCGGCCAGGCCCGCCGATCGACGGTACGGCTGGGCAGGCCACCGTCCCACCCCGGCTGCGGAAACAGCGTGAACGACAGCGCGACAATCGCACCGAACACGATCACGCAGGCCCCCGCGGCACCGGCCAGCAAGTACTGTCCCTCGTTCCAGCGCTGAGTGATCGGCGCGAACAGGCCGAACAGCCACACCGTGGCCATCACCGCGCCGAACCAGCCGCGCCGTACCGAGGTGGTATCGGACGCGCCGAGACCCGCCAGACGATCCAGCAGGCCGGATACCAGCCGCACCGCCGCCACTGACCAGGTCCTCACCGGCATCGGCAGCCTCCGCCGACTCCCGCGCACCTGATCATGCATCGAAGGTAGCCCATCGCCGGGGCCGGTGATCGCCATCCACACGAAAGCCCCACCGGCAGTCGGCATTTCCGACATCGCGAAACCCGCACCGATCGGCGGGCGGGCTGCCACGGCGATCGGTGCGGGTTCCGGCAATGGTGCGCGCGGGCATGCTCACCGGGCGGTGTCGCGGCGGAACAGGATCGTCGAGCCGACGGTGAACGCCACCGCCCAGAAGACGACGTTCAGCACGGCCAGCGCGATGTCCGGCCCGCTCGAACCGCCGAACGGGATGCGGGCGAGGGTGGCCACGCCGTTGGTGGGGAACACTCGCGAGACGTCGCCGGTCCAGCCGTGCAACGGAAAGAACAATCCGCCGGCGAAGCCCAGGATGGCCAGCAGCAGACCCAGGATCTGCATGATGCTGCTCGCGGGCAGCAGGTAGCCCAGGAACAGTCCGAGGGCGGCGAAGATGAGCGATCCGGCCCAGACGATGAGGAAGCAGCTCACCCAGGCCACCGCCGGCAGATACGCGCCGAGCACCGCGCCGAGGATGAA
This sequence comes from Nocardia vaccinii NBRC 15922, assembly GCF_001613305.1. Taxonomy (GTDB): domain Bacteria; phylum Actinomycetota; class Actinomycetes; order Mycobacteriales; family Mycobacteriaceae; genus Nocardia; species Nocardia vaccinii. The sequence goes on along the minus strand of NZ_BDCC01000019.1, from coordinate 154,724 downwards.
CACCACTGCGGCGGAACAGAATCCGAGCAGCATGGCGAGCATGATCTTGGTCGCGATGTAATGGACCGGACGCAGCGGGGTCAGGCGCAACTGCCGGCTCCAGCCCGACGCGCGTTCCACCGCGACCGTCGCACCGCCGCTGGTGGTGCACAACATCGCGCCGTAGAGCGCCATCGACACCATCGCGTAGGCGGTCATATTCCCGGAACCGTATGCCGCGGTGCGGAATCCGGATTGGGTGCCGTAGGACAGGAAGACCAGCGGCGGCACGATCAGAGAGACGATCATGGTGCGACGGTTGCGCAGCATGCGGCGCAATTCCAGCGCGGCGAATTCCCAGCCGAATCCACCGGCGCGGCGAATTCGGTCGGCGGGCAACGTATTTCCGAGGGCGAGGCTGCGCATATCAACGGTCTCCGGTGAGGGCGAGGAAGGCATCTTCGAGGTTGTGGCCGGTGATCTCCAGATCGACGGCCGCGGTGGCGGTGATCAGATATCGTGCGACGGCATCGGAATCCTTGGCGTGCACCAGAATTCGATCCCCCCGTTGTTCCACCTGTTCGACGCCGGGAATGGCCAGCAGCCGAGCCTGATCGGCATCGGGCAGGGTGGCGGACACGACGCGCCCGGCGGCGAGGTTCTTGATCGCCGATGCGCTGCCGTCGGCGACCACGGTTCCGTTGCGCACCAACACGATCCGGTCGGCGTAGGCGTCGGCCTCGTCGAGGTAATGGGTGGCGAACACCACCGTGCGGCCGTCGCGGGCGTCCGCGCGAATGGCGTTCCAGAACTGGCGGCGCCCCTCCACATCCATGCCCGCGGTCGGCTCGTCGAGGATGAGCAGATCGGGGTCCGGCAGCAGCGCCAGCGCGAATCGCAATCGCTGCTGCTGGCCGCCCGAACACTTACCCACCAACCGCCCGGCGATACCGTCGATGCCCGCGCGCGCGAGGACCTCGGTGACCGGACGCGGATGACTGTGCAGGCTCGCGACCAGTCGCACGGTCTCCGCGACGGTCAGTTCCGGCAGCAGACCGCCGGTCTGTAGCACCGCGGAGATCCGGCCCGCCGCGATGGCCTGATCGGGTGTGCCACCGAAGACGCCGATCCGGCCCTCGTCGGGACGCAGCAGGCCCAGCAGCATATCGATGGTGGTGGACTTGCCCGCACCGTTCGGCCCGAGAAAGGCGACCACCTCACCCGGCGCGACGACCAGGTCGAGCCCGTCGACCGCGTGGACAGGCCCGGCGGAGGTGCGGAAGGTCTTGCGCAGAGCGCGAATCTCGATCGCCGGTGCGGCGCCGGTCCGGTGCGCCGAGCCGGACGTGAGTGCAGATGTCATGAGTCGAGTCTCCGGCGTGCGAGGCCGGCGCACCTGCGCCGTCCGTCACGACTCCGCCATGACATCTGTCATGCCCCACCCGCTCATCGCATCCGAATCACCTGTGACTCAGCGGCTTTCACGGATGAAGGACGATCTTCCCGTGGGTGTGCCCGCGCTCGAGTTCGGTATAGGCGGCACGCACCTCGGCCAGCGGATAGACCGCGGCGACCGGCACGTCGAGAGTTCCCGCGACGACCAGCTCGGCCAGCTCGGCCAGCACGTCGATGGTGTCGGCCGCACTGTTGCCCTCGGCCTTGACCCCGTACTTCGACACGGCGGCGAAATCGGCGATCGTATCGATGCGATCCGGCCGCACGCCCAGCTCGATCGCCAATTCGACGTAATCCGGTCCGTACAGGTCGATGAACGCGTCCACACCGTCGGGCGCGATGGCCCGGATCCGATCCGCGAGACCGTCTCCGTAGGCGACCGGGGTGACGCCCAGCGACCGCAACCACTCGTGGTTCGCGGCCCCGGCGATCCCGATCACCGTGACGCCCCGAGCCCGAAGCAGTTGCACCACAAGCGAACCCACGCCACCGGCCGCGCCGGACACCACGATCGTGTCACCGTCCTCCGGGCTCACCGAACGGACCGCCGCGAAGGCGGTCGTCCCGGCCACGAACAGCGATCCGGCCACGTCCCAGGACAATCCGGCGGGCTTGGGCGCGATCTGCTCCACCGGAACGACCGCGTGCGTCGCATGGCTCGCACGCTCGTTGGTGAAGCCGAGCACCTCGTCGCCGGCCGCGACCCCGCTCACGCCCTCGCCGATCGAGACCACCCGCCCGGCCAGGTCGCTCCCCTGCCCGGACGGGAACTTCGCGGGGTAGATTTCGTGCAGGGAGCCACTGCGAATCTTGGCCTCGCCCGGGTTGATTCCCGCCGCGACCACCCGAACGACGACCTCGCCCGGCCCCGCCACCGGGTCCGGCACCTCGACCACGTTCAGTACGTCGACATCCCCGTACCGATCGAACCTGACTGCTTGCGCCATGGTGCAACTCCTGTCTGCGACGTCTACGACGTAACCGAACAGCACCTCCCGGCCCGATATTTCCGGGCCCCGACCCAGACACTCGATCGCGGGCTCAGGCCCCGATCAGTCGCTGCGCCAGATAACCCTCGACCTGGTCCAGGGCGATGCGCTCCTGGGCCATCGAATCACGCTCGCGCACCGTCACCGCCTGATCCTCGAGCGTGTCGAAGTCGACGGTGATGCAGAACGGCGTGCCGATCTCGTCCTGGCGACGGTAGCGGCGGCCGATCGCGCCGGCGTCGTCGAAATCGATGTTCCAGTTCTTACGCAGTTGCGCGGCAAGGTCTTTCGCCTTCGGCGACAGATCCGCGTTGCGCGAGAGCGGCAACACCGCTGCCTTCACCGGGGCCAGACGGCGGTCCAGGCGCAGCACGGTGCGCTTCTCCATGACGCCCTTGGCATTGGGCGCCTCGTCCTCGCTGTAGGCATCGATGAGGAAGGCCATCAGCGAGCGGGTCAGACCGGCCGCGGGCTCGATCACGTACGGGATGTACCGCTCGCCCGAATTCTGGTCGTAGAAGCTCAGATCCACGCCCGAATGTTCCGAATGCGTCTTCAGGTCGAAGTCGGTGCGGTTGGCCAGGCCCTCGAGCTCACCCCACTCGCTGCCCTGGAAGTGGAAGCGGTACTCGATGTCGACCGTGCGGGTCGAGTAGTGCGAGAGCTTCTCCTTCGGGTGCTCGTACAGCCGCAGATTCTGCGGATCGATGCCCAGGTCGGTGTACCAGGCCAAACGCGTATCGATCCAGTACTGGTGCCACTTCTCGTCCTCGCCGGGCTTGACGAAGAACTCCATCTCCATCTGCTCGAACTCGCGAGTGCGGAAGATGAAGTTGCCCGGGGTGATCTCGTTGCGGAAGCTCTTGCCGATCTGCGCGATACCGAACGGCGGCTTCTTGCGCGCGGTGGTCTCGATGTTCTTGTAGTTGACGAAGATGCCCTGCGCGGTCTCGGGCCGCAGGTAGTGCAGGCCCTCCTCGGATTCGATCGGGCCGAGGTAGGTCTTGAGCATCATGTTGAAATCACGCGGCTCGGTCCACTTGCCGACGGTGCCGCAGTCGGGGCACGAGATCAGTTCCATGGACACGCTGTCCGGATCGTCGATCTTGTGCTTCTCGGCGTACGCCTCCTGCAGATGGTCCTGCCGGTGCCGCTTGTGGCAGTTCAGGCATTCCACCAGCGGATCGTTGAACACGGTGACGTGACCCGAGGCGACCCACACCTGACGCGGCAGGATGATCGAGGAATCCAGGCCGACCACGTCGTCGCGGCCGGTGACCATGGCCCGCCACCACTGCCGCTTGATGTTCTCCTTGAGCTCCACGCCCAGCGGCCCGTAGTCCCACGCCGACCGGGTGCCTCCGTAGATCTCACCGCTCGGGTAGACCAGGCCCCGGCGCTTGGCGAGATTGGCGACGGTGTCGACCTTCGACTTGGGTGCCACGACTGGAGCTCTCCCTCTGCAATGGTGATCGGTCTGATTCGCCCCAGAGTATCGGGAGCATTGGACAAAGTTCCAAGCAGTATCGGTGTGCCAACGCAACGACTGATTTCATTCGCACATGGGTAACTCCCCGGGCACGCCCGAAAGGCACCGACACACACCACCGCCGGCCCGACGCGCAAGTCCCGCGACACCAAACGACACGCTGAAATCTCGGGGAGGCGGGGGCGCATTGACATGCGCACGTGTGCATACTAATAATGGCATCGGTTTCCGATAAGGAGTTGGATGCGATGACCGCCGACAGTGGTGCCACAGCGCGCGAGGGCGGCGCTCCCGCACGTCGCAGCCGCGTCGCGATGGAAGCGCCCACCGCGATCCCGCACGACCCGTTTCCGTATCGCGCGCCGCTGGCGCCCGCCGTGCCCACACGGCCGGTGCTGGACAGCGCGGGTGAGCTGCTGCGCGCACTGGCCGCGCCGGTGCGGATCGCCATCGTGCTGCAGCTGCGCGAGTCGCCGCGGTGCGTGCACGAGCTGGTCGATACCCTGGGCGTGACCCAGCCGCTGGTGAGCCAGCACCTGCGCATTCTCAAGTCGGCGGGGGTGGTGCGCGGCGAGCGCACCGGCCGCGAAGTGATCTACGAGCTGGTGGACGACCATCTCGCCCGCATCGTCGTGGATGCGGTCGCACATGCCGAGGAAGGGTGACAAGTGCCGGACAAGACGGGCACGGAAGACAAGATCGTCGGAGTTCGCAGTACCCGCCAGCGCAGCGCCATCGCGGCCCTGCTGAGTGATACCGAAGAGTTCCGGTCCGCACAGGACCTGCACGACGAGTTGCGCCGCCGCGGCGAGGGCATCGGCCTGACCACGGTCTACCGCACGCTGCAATCCCTGGCCGATGCGGGCGTGGTCGACGTATTGCGTACGGACACCGGCGAATCGGTATACCGGCAGTGTTCCCAGGGCCACCACCACCACCTGGTGTGCCGGCACTGCGGACGCACCGTGGAGGTCGAGGGCCCGACCGTGGAGGCATGGGCGCAGACCGTCGCGCGCCAGCACGGTTTCACCGATATCAGCCACACCATGGAGGTCTTCGGGAGCTGTTGCGAATGCGCGGCGGCCGGGCGGTGACTCCCGCCCGCACCGGAGACGACGCGGTACCGCAGATCTAGGGCACCAGCCCCTGCCTTGCGCGGCTCGCACCGGACAGGACCAGCAGCAACATCGTAGCGAGAGCCTCGTCGCCGAGGCCCGCGGCCGGGAATGTGTACCGCAGGATGACATCGGCCAGCTTCTCGTGGCCGATCACCGTCAGCGACCCGAACTGCAGGGCGTTGTTGCGTTCGGCGACACGCTTGTGCAGCTGAGCCTTGAGCGGCCGATCCCAGGCCAGAACCGCGGTGAGGGTGAGTACGTCCAGGCCGGGGGCGAGGTTCACCGCGCGCAGCGAGCACAGCGCGCCCTCGTATTCGAAACCCAGCGCCTTCTCCTCGACGCGGACGTCGACGCTGCCGTAGTGCGCCAGGCAGGCCCCGGCCCGCGCCTCCAGGTCCGCGGTGACGGTGTTCTCACTCATTTGGACGTCCTCGCTCATTTGACGCCGCCGAACCGACGGTCGCGCTTGGCGTACTCCAGGCAGGCGGCCCACAGATCGCGGCGGTCGAAATCCGGGAAAAGCGTGTTCTGATAGACGAATTCGGCGTAGGCCGACTGCCAGATCAGGAAGTTCGAGCTGCGCAACTCACCGGAGGGCCGCAGGAAAAGATCCACGTCCGGCATATCGGGCTCGTCCAGGTACTTGGCGAAACTCGCTTCGCTGATCCGCTCCGGATCCAGTTCACCCGCGGCCGCGCGACGCGCGATTTCCCTTGCCGCGTCCACGATTTCGGCTCGTCCCCCGTAGTTGACGCACATGGTCAGGGTCATCACCGTATTGTCCTCGGTGAGTTTCTCGGCGACCTCGAGTTCCTTGATCACGCTGCGCCACAACCGCGGACGCCGCCCGGCCCAGCGCACCCGCACACCCATCTCGTGCATCTCGTCGCGGCGGCGGCGGATCACGTCGCGGTTGAACCCCATCAGGAAGCGCACCTCCTCGGGGCTGCGCCGCCAGTTCTCGGTCGAGAAGGCGTAGGCCGACAGCCATTTCACGCCGATCTCGATACATCCCTCGACGGTGTCCATCAGCACCGCCTCGCCCCGCTCGTGTCCGGCGGTGCGCGGCAGCCCGCGGTCCTGCGCCCAACGCCCATTGCCGTCCATCACCAGCGCCACGTGGCGGGGCACGAATTCGGCCGGGATCTCCGGCGGCCGCGCCCCCGAGGGATGTGGCGACGGCGGACGAATCGTGCGGGTGGACGGTGCGTCAGCGTTCTGGGTGCGATTACCGATCACGCCCCCATCCTGCCCGATGGCCCCCCGTGGTTCCGAACGCCCGGGAAATTTCCGTTCCGGCCCGGCGACCGCGGTCCGCCGGCTCCCCGCACTCACCAGGTCCGACCGGGTCGGCCGTTCTCCAGGTGCCCGGTGAATCGACGAGACCACGCGGCCGTACCGGCGCCGGTCAGGGTGAGGTCGTACCAACCGTCCGAGGTCGGCGCCACCAGGTCGTGCACCGCGCCCGGCGGTACGGTGACGCTCGCGCCATCAACCCGGAAGGCGGCCCGCGCCGGCGTCGCGTTCCGGACGCTCACCACCAGAATCGGCTCCTCGGCCGTCCCCCGAACTGCCGCCGACACGACGATCCCGAGCCCCGCCGATCCACCGGTGGCCGAGAACCGGAACCCGTTCGCCGCGTACACCTCGATGTCGTAGTTTCCGGACCAGGCGATCTCCCGGGACGTCGCGGCACCGGCGCCGACGACGATCTGACTCACCCGAGCACCGCCCTCGGGCCGAAAGTCGTACGCCTGGAACGCGATCGCTTCCCGGCCCTGATTGGCCAGGTGCACGGTGACGCTCGCCTCGGTCGCCTCTGCCCAGACGATCGGCTGATACGGCAGGGGCCGCGCCTTCACCGATCCCGGGTTCTGGCGCGGTACGGACTGTTTCGCCGGAGGCGAGGGCGCGGGCAGTTTCGATTGCGTCCGGTCCGCCTGTGCGCGCAGGGCTTTCGCATCCGGCAGCGACGGAATACTGGTATCCGGATTCTCGAAATCGAAGCAGCCGAGCAGGTCTCCGCAGACCGCCCGCCGCCAGGCCGAGATATTGGGCTCACGCACCCCGGTCCACTGCTCGAGGAACCGCAGCACCGACGTGTGGTCGAACACCTGCGAATCGACCCATCCCCCGCGGCTCCACGGCGAGACCACGATCATCGGCACCCGCGGGCCGAGACCGATCGGCGTCAGCGCACCGTGCGCGGCGGCGGACGCGGCTACGCCGGTGCCGGTCTGGTCGAGCGGCAACTCCTCCCCCGGCGTTCCGGGCGGCGCGGTCGGCGGCGCCAGATGATCGAACAGGCCGTCGTTCTCGTCGAAATTGATCAGCAGCACCGTCGAGCGCCACAGTTCCGGTTCATCCCACAGCGCCTGCAGGACCCGCTGCACGTAGGCCTCGCCGTCCACCGGCCGCGCCGCGGGATGTTCGCTGTAGCCCTGCGGGGCGACGATCCAGGAGACCTGCGGCAGCGTATGCGTCCGGCAGGCCGAAATAAATTGCCGCAGAACATAATCGACACTCTTGCCGTTCTCGTCGGTGGCCAGTGGCCAACTGCCGGTGACATTGGCCCGGTCGGCCAGCCGCCGCACCGCGGGGTCCTCGGAGTTCAGCGCCTCGTGATATGCCCGGAACAGCCACAGCGGATTGTCGCCGAAATCGCCGAGGAACATCTCGTCGGTGTCACCGGCGACGTCGTCGGCGTAGACCTGCCAGGACACCCCGGCCTTCTCCAACCGCTCGGGATAGGTCGTCCAATCGAAGACGGGCCGGTAGTCGGGCGGATTGCCGGTCGCGGGCCCGCCCCGGCGGCCCTCGGGGTCGATGGTCCCGGTCCAGTGGTACAGCCGGTTCGGCGTCGTCGGGCCCTGAATCGAGCAGAAGTAGTGGTCGCACAGCGTGAACGCACCGGCCAGGGCACGGTGGAACGGGATGTCGGCCTCGGTGAAGTAGCCCATCGTCATGGCCGATTTGGCCGCGACCCACCCGTCGTACGCACCGCCCGCCCAGGCCCGATGGGTCGAGGCCCAGTCGTGCTTCAGATCCGGGAGGTCCTGACCGTCCACCACGCGGGTATCGATCCGGAACGGCAGCCGATAGCCGAGACCGCTGTCGGCATCGGGCTGGGCCAGGACGGTGCCCGGATGCTTCGGCGCCGAACCCGGGAGCACGCTGCCGACGTCGCGGCCCGCGAATCGGGCACCGGACCCGCCCGCGGCGGAACGTCCGGCGGACGAGCGCAGCGCGGTGGGGTCGCCGAAACCGCGGACCCCGGCCATGGTGCCGAAATAATGGTCGAAGGAGCGGTTCTCCTGCATCAGGATCACCACGTGCCGCACGTCGGCGAGGCTGCCTCGATGCGGCGCGGCCGACGCGCGAGCCGCCCGGCCGGGCAGCGTGCCGATTCCGGCCAGGCCCGCCGCGCCCATCATGCCGCCGAGCACGGCGCGACGCGTTGTTCCGGACGTTCGGTTCATCGCTGATCCCCCATCCATCCGGTGGACGAGCAGTCCGCACCGAGACTTCGAACGGCTCCGGACGACGACATGGTCGCAAGCGAAAACGGACTCGCGGTTACCCGCTGCCGACCGCCCCGATGAATTCGGCCCGCCGGTCCGGTGAACGCCGACACCGGCTGTTCCGGCTGCTGTTTCCCGCAGGTCACGGTGGCGCGGTCGGTACAGACGGGCCGGAGGCGCCGGATGCCCGCACCAAGGCTCGAGCACCCTCGCCGGGGAGGTCTACCGGATCAGCGAAAAATACCGATCGGTCCTGCTAATCTAGGGCGGTTTTCGGGTTTCGATCGATTGCTACGGTCCAGCGGGCCGGGTCAATCGAAACTCGTGATCCTGCAACGGGTGTGAGGTAGATGGTTCGACGCAGTCGGCCCCGCCTCGGCCGTATTCTCGTTCGACCGCCTGGAGTCCCCTTTGAACATGCCATCGCCTTCCGGCACGGCCACGCCCGGAATCTGCCCCGTCCAGCACGGATCGCCGCTCGACTCGAACGAGCCCCGAATCCTGTTGGGTACAATGGAGTTCGCGGCGGACCCTCACACGGCCTACCGGTGGATGCGACGTGAATACGGCTCGTTGGTGCCGATCGAGTTGTCCCCGGGCGTTCCCGCGACGCTCGTCATCGGATATCGCACGGCCCTGCGGGTCCTCAACGATCCCGAGCACTTCCCGGCCGACCCGCGCCACTGGCAGGACACCGTGCCGGAGGACTGCCCGGTGCGACCGATGATGCAGTGGTACCCCAACGCCGTGCGCAACGCTGGAATGTTGCACGCCCGCTACCGCCAGGCCATGGTGGCCGCCATCGACGGAGTCGACCTGCACGCTCTGCATTCCACGGTCGAGCGTATCGCCATCCCGCTGATCAACACCTTCTGTGAGAAGGGCTCGGCGGACCTGCTCGCCGAGTACGCGTTCCCGCTGGTATTCGAGGCACTGAACCAGATGGTGGGCTGCTCGCAGGATATCGGCCAGCGCATCGCCACCGGAGTGGCCGCGCTGTTCGACACCGAGAACGCCGCCTGGGGCATGCAGCACACGACCGAGGCCCTCACGGAACTCATCGCGCTGCGCCGCGCGGAACCCGGCGACGACGTTACCTCCCGCATGGCACACCACAAACCCGGGCTGAACGACGAGGAGATGGTTTACAACCTGCTCAACTTCTACGGCGCGGCCATCGAACCGCAGACGAATCTCATCACCAACACCTTGCTGCTGATGCTCACCGACGACCGGTTCGACGGCTTTCTCGGCGGGGCCACCTCCACCCGCGACGCGGTGGACGAGGTGTTGTTCAACGACCCGCCGATGGCGAACTTCTCCATCACCTACCCGCGCCAGCCGATCCTGATCGACAACCACTGGCTGCCCGCGCATCAGCCCGTGGTGGTCAGCCTGGCCGGGTGCAACAACGACCCCGCCATCGTCGGCGGCGACCGCACCGGCAATCGATCCCATCTGGCGTGGAGCGCCGGACCGCACGCCTGCCCGGCCCGCTCGGTGGCGTATCTGGTCGTGCAGGATGCCATCGATCAGCTGCTGGATGCGATTCCGGAACTACGCTTGGCGGTCGGAAAGGACGAAATATCCTGGCGGCCAGGACCTTTCCACCGGGCGATGGCAGCGTTGCCGGTCGTCTTCCCGAAGTCTCCCGCGTTGAATGTGATGTAAGGAGCCCGTCGATGGCGCACGAACCAATCATCCTGGATACCACTGGCGTCGATATCCACAGCGAATCCGCCCGGATTCGCGCCCGCGGTCCGGTGACACTGGTCGAGTTGCCCGGTGGCGTACCGGCGTGGTCGGTGACGGATGCCGTGTTGCTGCGCACCCTGCTGGCCGATTCCCGGGTGTCGAAGGACCCCCGGCAGCACTGGTCGGCGTTCATCAACGGGGAGATCACCGAGTCGTGGCCGCTGCTGCCGTGGGTTATCACGGAGAGCATGTTCACCGCGTACGGGCCCGAGCACCGGCGGCTGCGCACGCTGGTCTCTCCCGCGTTCACCAATCGCCGCACCCAGGCGATGCGTCCGCGCGTCGAGGAGATCGTCCGGGATCTGCTGGACACCCTGGCCGCCACCCCGCCCGGCGAGACCGTGGATCTGCGCGCCGCATACGCCTATCCGGTCCCGATCCGGGTCATCAGCCAATTGCTGGGCGTGCCCGAACATCTGGACGCCGACATCCACAAGTGCGTCGACGGATTCTTCGACGGATCGCTCACCCCCGAAGAGTCGATGGCCAATTATGTCGAAATGTTCCGGCTCGTCGGCGAACTCGTCGCCTACCGGCACGAGAATCCCGGTGACGACATCACCTCCGTGCTGATCGACACCCAGCAGGAGGACGGGTCCCGGCTCTCGGACAAGGAACTCGTGGACACGCTGATGCTGGTCGTCAACGCGGGTCACGAGACGACGCTGAACCTGATCGACCAGTCGATCCACACGCTGCTGACCCGGCCGCAGCTGCGCGCGGACGTACTGGCCGAACGGATCTCCTGGGCGGACGTCGTCGAGGAGATGCTGCGTTTCGAGGCCCCGGTGGCCCATATGCCGCTGCGATACGCGGTGGAGGACATCGAGATCGACGGCATCTCGATCCCCAAGGGGGATGCCATCCTCGCCTCGTACGCCGCGGCCAACCGCGACCCGAAGGTGCACGGCGACACCGCCGACGAGTTCGATCCGCTGCGCAGCACCAAGGATCAGCATCTGGCCTTCGGTTACGGCGCGCACCACTGCATCGGCGCGCCGCTGGCCCGGATGGAGGCCACGATCGCCCTGCCCGCGCTGTTCGCACAGTTCCCGGCGATGCAATTCGCCACGGAGCCGAGCACTTTGGCGAAACTCGGCAGTTTCATCTCCAACGGGCACGTGGAGTTGCCGGTAATCCTGCGGCCTGCCCACTGACCCTCGCGCACCGCGGGCCGCGAACGCCAATCGAACGGTGAGACCCTCAGGGCAACACCAACACCCCAGTTCGCGGCCCGTCTCGCCGATCGGACGCGTGGCGGGCGCGAGGAACGAGTGCCCGACACGGGGCCGAACGGCGAGACCTCCGGGGGCCGCGAACCCGCCGGAGCCGAGCGGAGGCCAAAAACACAGCATCCCCGCAAATCTCACCCGTGTGGCGCGTGGGATCGGTTACCGTGAGCGTCGGTTCGTCCCAGTCTGATTCGGGAGGGCAACGATGCTCAACCGGCGTGACCTGCTCCGTAGTGGCGCCCTGGCGGGTGCGGCCCTGGCCGTGCCGAGCCTGGCGGGCTGCGGATCGAGTTCCGGCGCGCTGACCTTCTTCTTCCAGGCCGCACCCGATGAGGCCAAGGTGCGGATGCAGATCATCGAGGCATTCACCAGGTTGCATCCGGAGATCGAGGTCCAGGTGCAGATGTCCGGGCCCGATCCGACCCAGCAGATCCTCACCTACGCCGCCGGTGGCAAATGCCCGGACGTGGTGATGCAGTGGGAATCCTATTCACACTTCGTCGAACTGGGCATCCTGGAGAACCTCGACACCTACCTGAACGCCGACCCGGCCTACGCGGACCGGATCCGCGAGGACGGCGAGCCGGCGGTCTACGAACTGTTCCGCTATCGCGGCGGGCAATACGTCCTGCCCGAGCAGTGGGCGGGAATCTTCTTGTACTACAACAAGAAACTGTTCGAAGAGGCGGGCGTGCAACCGCCGCCGGGTCGCTGGGAGGACGCCTGGACCTTCGACGAATTCCTGGCCGCGGCCCAGGCGCTGACCAAGCGCGACTCCTCGGGCCGGATAACCCAGTACGGGTTCGCCGACGCCTGGCCGGTGCCGCGATACTCGGCGTCGATCTTCGGAATGAACAACGGCGGTGAGTGGTTCGTCCCGCCCACCGATCCGCAACACACCGCGATCGACGGCGATGAGTTCATCGAGGGTTTCCAATTCTACGCCGATCTCGCGGTACGCCACCGGGTCGCGCCGCGCTCGACCGATGCCGACGCACTGCCCTCGATCCAGCTGTTCTCCCAGGGTAAGGCGGCAATGGTGCTGACCGGGCACTGGCAGTACAGCGCCATGCTCGCCGAGCCCGACCTGGATTTCGACATCACGGTGCTGCCGGTCGGCCCGCACGGCCACAGCGCGAAATCCGATATCGGCAGTACGGGCCTGGGTATCTCCGCGGCCAGCCCGCGTAAGGAATTGGCTTGGGAATTCGTGAAATTCGCGACAGGTCCGGTGGGGCAACAGGCGGTGGCCGCGTCCGGGCTGTTCGTTCCGGCGCTGAAATCGGCACTGCATTCGGAAGATTTCGCCAAGGCGCACAGCAGAATTCGAAATCTGGAGGTGCTGACCGGCGGCCCCTCGAACGCGAATCCCATTCCGGTGAGCCCGAATTGGTCACGAATCGATGATGCCTTCCATCGTGCGTCGGACCGGGTCCTGCGCGGCGCGGCCCCAGCCACCTACTTCAAAGGTGACGTGACCAGGCATATCAACGATCTGCTCGGGGGTACGGAATGACGGCGGTTCAGGAGCAGGCCCGGACATCGCGGACGCACTCGACTCGGACATCGCGGCCGCAATCGGCCCTGACCCGCAAGAAGGCCGCGGCCGGGCAGCGGTTCATCGTGCCGAATCTGCTCGCGGTACTCATCTTCATGTTGATTCCGCTGCTGTTCTCGCTGTATCTGAGCTTCCAGCACTGGGATCTGTTCCACACCCCGCGATTCGTCGGCGTATCGAACTACCGTCGGCTGTTCACCGGCGATCCGATGTTCTACATCGCGTTGGTCAACACCGTGATCTTCACGATCGCGACGGTAGTGCCGACGATCGTGATCAGTCTCGCGGTCGCCGCGGCGCTGAACGCGAAGGTCCGGGGAATCGGCATCTTCCGCAGCATCATGTTCCTGCCGTTGATCTCCTCGGTCGCCGCGATGGCGGTGGTGTGGAACTACATGTTCGATCCCGATACCGGCGTGCTCAACAGCGTGTTGCACTGGTTCGGCATCGGGGCGGTCCCGTGGCTGGTCGACCCGCACTGGGCGCTGGCCTCGTTGTGCGTGGTCAGCGTGTGGAAGAGCGTCCCGTTCGCGGCGGCGGTGCTGCTGGCCGCGATGCAGGGGGTGCCGGAGGATCTGCACGAGGCCGCACGCATCGACGGCGCGAACGGATTCCGGCGATTCCTCTCGATCACCGTGCCGCTGATCCGGCCCGCCCTGGGGTTCGTCTTCGTGATCTCGATCATCAATTCGTTTCAGGCCTTCGACCAGGCCTATGTGCTGACCGGCGGCGCGGGCGGCCCCGAATCGGGCACCTACATCTTCGGAATCATGTTGTTCCAGAACGCCTTCCAATTCGACGACCTCGGCTACGCGTCGGCGCTGGCATGGGTGCTGTTCGCGATCCTGCTGATACTGACCTATCTACAGCTGCGGATGGGACGAAAGGACGAGGCATGACCGGACCCGCTCCCCTGTCCCCCGGATATCAGCGGATCATCGCCCGGCGCAGCGTGCGCGGGCTGCTGGCGTACGTCGTGCTGGTGGTGATGGCGTGGTGTGCGTTGTTCCCGATCCTGTGGGCGCTGTCCGGTTCGTTGAAAAAGCAAGGGCAGCTGACCAATTCGCTGATTCCGCCGCATCCGGAGTGGTCCAATTACCGCACCGTGTTCGAGTACGTGCCGTTCGGCCGGATGTTCCTGAACACCGTGATCTACGCCGGGTGCGTGACCGCGGGGCAGGTGTTCTTCTGCTCGCTGGCCGGATACGCGTTCGCGCGGCTGCCGTTCAAGGGACGTGACACGCTGTTCCTCGCCTACCTGGCCACGCTGATGGTGCCGCTCACCGTCACCGTGATCCCACAGTTCATCCTGATGCGCACCTTCGGCTGGGTGGACACACCGTGGGCGATGATCGTGCCGGGCCTGTTCGGCAGCGCGTTCGGCACCTTCCTGATGCGCCAGTTCTTCCTGACCCTGCCCGCGGAACTCGAGGAGGCCGCGATCCTGGACGGCTGCACGATCTGGCAGACCTACTGGCGGGTCCTGCTGCCGCACGCGCGTCCCGCGGTGATGGTCCTCGCGGTGCTGACCTGGGTGACGGTCTGGAACGATTTCCTGTGGCCGCTGGTGATGATCCAGCGCACCAGCATCTCCACCCTCAACCTGGGCCTGGTCTGGATGCAGGGCCAGTACACCGCGCACTGGCCGGTCCTGATGGCCGCCTCGATCCTGATGCTGCTGCCGATGATCGTCATCTACGGCTTCGCCCAGAAAGCCTTCGTCCGCGGCATCGCCACCTCGGGCCTCGCGGGCCGCTGACCCCAAGGTGATAATATGTTTTTATGCGCACCACAATCGATGTACCCGAAGAGCTGATGCGTGCAGCCAAAGTCGCGGCCGCTGAACGTCATATGAATCTCAAAGAGTTGTTCACCAGGGCGTTAGCGCATGAGCTCGGTACCCAGGTGTCGGCGCAGAAGCGGGGGCGGGTCGAATTTCCCCTGGTCGGCAGCAACCGTCCCAGCAAGAAGACCGACCTCACCAACGAAGACATCGCTGAGATCTTCGCCGACGAAGATGCAGAGAAGTACGCGTGACGACACTGATCGATGTCGGCTTGTGGCTTGCCGCGACGTGGCGTGGACACGTCCATAACGAGTCGGCGGTTCAGTGGTTCGAGCGCGAGTCCGGAACTCTGCTGATGTGCCGCGTTACCCAGACCGGACTGCTGCGTCTGCTCTCCAATCCGGCGGTGATGGGTGATGATGTCCTGACCCGTAGTTCGGCATGGCGGATTATCGACCAACTACTCGCGGACGAACGCGTGCTGTGGACCGAGGAACCCACCGACCTCGAGGCGGTCTTCCGGGCACTCTCGGCGCGCAACGAGACCAGCCACAAGCTGTGGACCGACGACTATCTGGCCGCGTTCGCCCAGACGAGTGGAGCCGAAATAGCCACATTGGACAGGAAATTCGCGGCCCGGTATCCGTCGGTGAAGGTCGTAACCATCGCGTTGTAGATCGTTGGTTCCCTAGCCGGTCAGGTGCCACAGGAGGCATTGGCCGTTGGAGCCGGGGGTTCGGATCCGCAGAACCGGATCAGCCCGCTCGCGAGGCCGACGGTTCCGCGGGGGCGTCGTGCGGGCGGGTGCGTTCGATCAGGGGCAGGGTGCGGAGCTGGCGTTCCAGATGCCATTGCAGGTGGGCGGCGGTGAGGCCGCTGGACTGGCGGCGGATGGTCTCGGGTACGGCGTCGATACCGGACCACTCGCCGTGGTAAAGGGCACTCATCAACTCCAGTACGCCCACCGACGGGGTGGCCGAACCGGGCGGGCGGCAGTGCACGCAGACCGCGCCGCCCGCGGCGACGTGGAAGGCGCGGTGCGGGCCCGGGGTGGCGCAGCGGGCGCATTCGTCCAGGGCCGGCGCCCAGCCCGCGAAACCCATGGCGCGCAACAGGAATGCGTCCAGGATCAATTCCTGCGGTCGTTGCGCGGCGGCGATCGCGCGCAACGCGCCCGCGGTCAGGGTGTGCAGTCGCGGAGCGGGCGCGCGTTCCTCACCGGCCAGGCGTTCGGCGGTCTCGAGGACCGCGCAGGCGGCGGTGTAGCGACCGTAGTCGGCGACGATGTCGGAGGCGAACGCCTCCACGGTGTGCACCTGGGTGACGGTGTCGAGGTTGCGTCCGGGATACAACTGCACGTCGACGTAGGCGAACGGCTCGAGCCGCGCCCCGAATTTGGACCGGGTGCGACGAGCCCCCTTCGCCACCGCCCGTACCAGCCCGTGCTGACGCGTGAGCAGCGTGACGATGCGATCGGCCTCGCCCAGCTTGTGCTGGCGAACCACGATCGCCTGGTCCCGATACAACTGCACGGCCCCATCCTCCCACGCCGCCCGGACGCGCACACCGAGCCACGCACATCCGCCCGGCTCCTGCCCCCCGCTCAGGCCTGGCGGTACCCGTTCTCGCCGTAGACCTGGGCGATGCGCGGGGCGTGAATCGTGCGCAGCAGTAAGGTGGTCCAGCCACGGCGGGCGCGATCGATCTCGCGGTCGTCCGCCTCGATCAACATGCGTTCGGGCCCTTGCAGCTCCATGGATACCGCCGGATGACCCAGCGGGACGTCGACCAGCGCCACACGGTTGCCCCACACGACGAACCGCCGCCGACTCATCGCGATGGTCCCCTGTCCGATGTTCTCCCAGCTCGACGACGCGTAATGCAACGGAGTCCGATAACTGCGCCGTGCCACCGATCCGTCCACGGGACCGAATACCACGATCCCCTCCCATTCCATATCCGAACGCAGTTGGGGCGGCAGCTCTTTCGAACCGAACGCCCGGGACATCCACTTCACCCGACGATCGTAGGTGCGTCCGGCATCGCGTGCATGGACCCTTTTGCGTCACCTGCGCAAACAGCGTCCACCGAGATCACACTGTGACTCCGCGCCCGAGAAAACGGGACTCAGAAACCGAGCTTGCCGAGCTGTTTCGGGTCGCGCTGCCAGTCCTTGGCCACCTTCACGTGCAGATGCAGATAGATGCGGGTACCGAGGATGTGCTCGATCTGCTTGCGGGCGTTGGTGCCTACCTCCTTCAGCCGCGCGCCGCCCTTGCCGATGACGATCGCTTTCTGACTCGGGCGTTCGACGTAGAGCAGGGCGTGCACGTCGAGCATCTCCGGAGACGAATCGTCCTGGCCCGCATCGCCTTCGCGCGGCAGCACCTCTTCGATCACCACCGCGAGCGAATGCGGCAGCTCATCGCGTACCCCCTCGAGCGCGGCCTCGCGGATCAGCTCGGCCATGAGCGTTTCCTCGGGCTCGTCGGTCAGCTCGCCATCCGGATAGAACGCGGGCCCCTCGGGCATCTTCGAGGCGATGACGTCGACGAGAACCTCGACCTGTTCGCCCTTCGCCGCGGACACCGGCACCACGTCGGCCTCGGGGCCGAGCAGTTCGGACAACGCGACCAGTTGCTGGGCGACCTGGTCCCGGCTCACCTTGTCGATCTTGGTGACCACGCCCAGCAGGGTCGTCTTCGGGGCCATCTGCCGGATCTGGGTCAGGATCCACCGGTCGCCGGGACCGATCTTCTCGTCCGCCGGAATGCACAGCGCGATCACGTCGACCTCGGAATAGGTATCGCGCACGAGGTCGTTGAGCCGCTGACCGAGCAGCGTGCGCGGCCGGTGCAAGCCCGGGGTGTCGACCAGGATCAGCTGCGCGTGCTCGCGATGCACGATGCCGCGGATGGTATGCCGGGTGGTCTGCGGGCGCGAGGACGTGATCGCGATCTTCTGTCCCACCATCGCGTTGGTGAGCGTGGACTTGCCGGTATTCGGCCGCCCCACGAAACAGACGAAGCCGGAACGGAATTCGGCATCGGTCATTGCGTGGCCTCGGCGCCGACCGTGTCGTAGACCGCGCCGTTGCGATCGGCGAAGATGATCTTCCCCGAGGACGAGAGTTCGCGCACCGCAGCGATTCCGGCGTCGTGGAACGATGCCCCGATCACCACCGCGGCCTCGAAACCCTCCGCGCCACTGGAAACAGCCGCGGCCACCGCGGCCTGCAGAGCGGTCAGCGTCAACGCCCGCAGCTCCACCGCGCCCGCGGCATAGGTGCGGCCGTCGGTGTCGCGGACCGCCGCGCCGCTGTTGCCGCCGGTGCGGCCCATCGCGCCGCGGGCGAGCACCAGCAGCTTCTCGTCCTCGGCATCCAAACCACCGGCCCGCGGCGCAGTGTCACTCATTGCTGTCTCCATCCTCGTGTCCGGGTTCGCGATCGTGTTTCTTCTCCGGGGTTCGCCGCACCACCACGGTGTGCACCCGCATCCGGCCCCGCGCGTCCGCGCCGCCCTCTCCCCGCAACTGCAGGCCGTGGATGACGCCCTTGGATCCGGGCAGCGGCACGCGCCCGAGCGCATGCGCGAGCAGACCGCCGACGGTGTCGACGTCCTCCTCATCGATCTCCATATCGAACAGCTCGGCCAGATCCTCGATCGAAAGCCGTGCCGAGACGCGGAATTTGCCGTTACCGAGCCGCTCGACGGGCGCGATCTCATCGGTGTCGTACTCGTCGGCGATCTCCCCGACGATCTCCTCCAGCACGTCCTCGATGGTGACCAGACCCGCGATACCACCGTATTCATCGACCAGCAGCGCCATGTGGTTACGGCGACGCTGCATTTCGTCCAGCAGCTCGTCGAGCGGTTTGGAATCGGGTATGAACACCGCGGGACGCATCACCTCGCGCACCTGCACCTTGCGACTGCGATCACCGTACGGCACAAGGTCTTTCAGATAGACGACGCCGAGGACGTCGTCGGCGTTCTCGCCGATCACCGGAATCCGCGAATGTCCCGAACGCACCGCCAGCGAGGTCGCCTGCGCCGCGGACTTGTCCGCCTCGATCCACACCATCTCGGTGCGCGGCACCATCACCGCGCGGGCCGATGTGTCGCCGAGTTCGAAGACCGACTGGATCATGCGGCGCTCGTCCGAATCGACCACGCCGCTCTGCTGCGCCATGTCCACGACCTCGCGCAGTTCCACCTCGGAGGCGAAGGGACCGTTGCGGAATCCGCGACCCGGGGTGATCGCGTTACCGACCGCGATGAGCAGGCGGCTCAGCGGGCCGAGCAGCACCGCGATCGCCTGCAGGGGCAGCGCGGCGGCGAGCGTTATCGAATACGCGTGCTGGCGGCCGAGCGTGCGCGGGCCGACGCCGATCACCAGATAATCGACCAGCACCATCACCACCGCGGTCACCACCAGCGACCAGCCGGTGCCCAGCGTGTCGATCAGCGCCGCCGCCAGCAGCACCGTCGCGGTGATCTCGCAGACCAGCCGCAACAGCACCATCAGATTCACGTACCGGGCGCGTTCGGTGACGATCCGCGTCAACCGCCGCGCCCCGGCCCGATCCGCGCGAACCAGATCCTCCACCCGAGCGGGCGACACGGTGGCCAGCGCCGCATCCAGCGCCGCGAACACCCCGCCCACCGGAACCAGCGCAATGGCCAGCGGCAGCAGGATCAGTGCATTCACGACGCCTGACCACTCATGCCGCGTCTATCCACAGCATGAGCGGGGCCCTGCGTGGTAACGCTCCGCTGCCGCCGCAGTGTCCGATGGCAGCACTCCCCGGTCACTCCGTGGTTACGCAGGCTGCCGCCTCCGCTCCCACCGCTCGTACCGCGTACCTGACCGCTCATGCCGCGCCTATCCACAGCATGAGCGGGGCCCTGCGTGGTAACGCTCCGCTGCCGCCTCCGGGCCTGACCGCTCATGCCGGGTCCAGCGGGTCGCCCGCGTCGCCGAAACCGGTTTTGCCGAGGAGTTTGCGGTCGCGTTCGGCGAGGGCGGCGCGGCGCTGGGCCTCGCGCAGGCTCTCGTACCATTCGGCGAGCAGGGTGTTCTGCAGGCCGAACATCTCCTTCTCCTCCTCCGGCTCGGCGTGATCGTAGCCGAGCAGATGCAGGACGCCGTGCACGGTCAGCAGGGCGAGTTCGTGGTCCAGCGAATGTCCGGCCTTGGCCGCCTGGGCCGCGGCGAATTCGGGGCACAGCACGATATCGCCGAGCATGGACGGGCCCGGCTCGGCGCCGTCCGGGCGGCCACCGGGTTCGAGTTCGTCCATCGGGAAGGACATCACGTCGGTCGGGCCCGGCAGGTCCATCCAGCGCATGTGCAGATCGGCCATGGTGTTGAGATCGACCAGCACCATCGACAGCTCGGCCGCCGGATGCACATCCATGCGGCCGATCGCGAAACGCGCGACGCTGACCAGATCTTCCTCGGGAACGTCCATTCCCGATTCGTTGGCGACCTCGATACTCACGCCGCTAGCTTAAAGCGTGTCGTACGACCTCGGTGAGATCGGGCGGCACCGCCCTTCTCCGGCGTCGTCGGTTCAGCTGCCGATGCGGCTGACGCAGGAAATGACGGCGGACGTTCGCGACACGGCGGTGATGTCGCCCCAAGCGGGCGAGGGCGTCGATGCGACCGCCGGCGAACCTGGCGCGGCGAGCCGCCGAACCACGCGGTTGGTGCTAAGTTCGCGGCGGTGAAGACCATACGCACGGCAGGCCAGGCCGCGGTAGCGACAGTTTTCGCCGCCATCATGTGCGCTCCGGCGGCCTCGGCGACGCCGTCCCCCGCCTCGGACACCGGTGCGCTGGCCGCCGCGGTGCACCGCGATCTGGGTATCTCCGTCGAGGAGTATCAGCGGCGCGCGGACCTGGCCCAGCGGCTGGCCGTCTTCGCCGCGACCGAACAGCGGCGCTCGCCCGGCTCGGTACGCGGAATTCGGCTCGATCAGCAGGGCCGAGCGTTGATCGCGGCCGTCGGCACCGCCGCGCAGGGGGCGGCACGGCACGCAGGCTTCCAGCTCACCGATGATTCGGCCGGTCAGTCGAATCCCCTTGCGTCCCACGAGGTTCAGTCCGGCAATCGGATCCCGGCACCTCGGCACACCCCGGCCGCCGACGCCCCGGCCGATCCGATCGCGGGCGGCGATATCTATCTGAGCCGCACTCCACCGAGCGATCAGGCGGCCAAATGCTCCTGGGCGTTCAACGTGGTCGATCCGGACGGCATGCCCGCGGCGCTCACCGCGGGCCACTGCAACGAGGCCGTACTGGCCGGACATCCGCTCACCCCGGACCAGCAGACCTTCCCGTGGCGGAACGACCATGTGACCGGCCCCTCGACCGGCTCGTTCGAGAAGTCGGTGGTGGACGGGATCCGGGACTACTCGATCGTGCGGATCACCCCGGCGGCGCGAAACTCGTTCCGCAACAATCTCGTTCGCGGACCGATCGGCGGGCCCGATATCCGTATCACCGGCGTCGGCATCCCGGTTCCCGGTGCGCCCGTATGCAAATCGGGTTCCACCACCGGGTTCACCTGCGGTGTGATCACCGCTGTGGACCAACCCGACCCGCAGCGCCCGCCGATCCGCTTCAAGCACAGCGCCCTGTCGCTGCCCGGCGACAGCGGCGGAGCACTCCTGTCGGGCACCCTCGCGATCGGCATCATCAGCGATGGCGGTCTCTATTCCGACCCTTCCCAATTCCCCACCGACCGCCCCAGCGTCCTGCCGCCCTCCGCGCCCGGCTCCCCGATCACCCTGGGCCGCATCCTCCAGCTGATCGGACCCCAGGCGTTCCAGCAGGCCGGCCCGCTGGTAGGGCAAGCATTGCCCGCCGTCCCGCAGATCTCGATGATCGCGCAATCCGTCGCCGACATCCTCGACCAGAACCCGGGCCTGCGACTCCGTACGAACTGAACGCCGCCGACAGCTCATCCGCTCCCCCGCGCGCACCGCAGGGCGCTCATCGGCGAACCCGAGGCCATTCGAAACGACTCGCACCCAGCTGAATTCACATACACATCGCCATCGTGCCGCGCGCGGTAACACGCGACATCGGATGGCGCCGCTGTCGGCATCACCGGCAGATCGCGTCGGTCCCTGCCGCCGGCCGATGCGAACGGCATCATCCGAGCCATATGTCGTCGACGAGTGCCCGCGACTTCAGGGGCCCTCGGTCCGCAGCCGAACCCGAGTTCAGGCCGAGGCGGATTCGCAGGTCACCACATGCCCACGGGTGGCCGCCGAAGCCGAACTCGATCGGCTCCGGCGTCCACCGTCCGTTCTGCTCAGCGCCGGGAACGCTCCGCGGCGCGGCGCTGCGCCCGGTTGCCCGGGTAGTGCGGCGCCGCCAGTGCCGGGCGGTCGGCCTCGTAACGCTCGTAGGCGTCGACGATATCGGCGACCAGACGGTGCCGCACCACATCGCTCGAGGTGAGCTGGGCGAAGTGGATGTCATCGACGTCGGTGAGGATGTCGCTGACCACGCGCAGGCCGGATCTGGTGCCGCCGGGCAGGTCGACCTGGGTGATATCGCCGGTGACGACGATCTTGGAACCGAAGCCGAGCCTGGTCAGGAACATCTTCATCTGTTCGGGCGTGGTGTTCTGCGCCTCGTCCAGGATGATGAACGAATCGTTGAGGGTACGGCCGCGCATATACGCCAGCGGCGCCACCTCGATGACGCCGGACTGCATGAGCTTCGGGATCGATTCCGGATCCATCATGTCGTGCAGCGAGTCGTACAGCGGGCGCAGATACGGGTCGATCTTCTCGTTCAGCGTGCCGGGCAGGAAGCCGAGCCGCTCACCCGCCTCGACCGCGGGCCGAGTCAGGATGATGCGATTGACCTGTTTGCTCTGCAGCGCCTGCACCGCCTTGGCCACCGCCAGGTACGTCTTACCGGTACCGGCCGGGCCGATGCCGAAGACGACGGTGTGCTCGTCGATGGCATCGACGTAGCGCTTCTGGTTCAGCGTCTTGGGGCGGATGGTTTTGCCGCGGCGGGACAGGATGTCCAGGCTCAGCACCTCGGCCGGGGAATCCGAGGAACCCTCGGTGAGCATCGCGTACGTGTGCCGCACAGCCTCGGGGGTGACCACCCGATTGCGGCCCGTCAGCGCCACGAGCTGCTCGATCACGCGCTCGGCCAGGGCGACGTCGGCGGCCCGGCCGGTGAGCGTCACGGCATTGCCGCGGACGTGGATGTCGGCATCGAGCAGGCGTTCGAGTTCACGCAGGTTCTCGTCGGCCGAACCGAGGAAGCCGAAGACGGATTCTGGAGCGAGTTCGATACTGGAGCGCGCGGTCCGCGCGGCCGGTCCGGTACCGTTGCCGCCGTCCCCGGCGGTAGGAGTTGTCGGGTCGCCTATTTCACCTGGTGTTCTCAAAAGTGCCTATGGCCTGCTTTCCGGTCTAGAACCTCATTGGTTGTGATGAAAGTTTACAGCCGAGCACCGACACAGCCCAGTGAATAGACCACAACCAGCAGGTCACGAGCCCGTGTACGGTCGCGTCGCGGCAACCGGCCCGGCCTGCGCGAACGTCGACGACTCGGCCCGCCGCGCCCAGCGCGCGCCCGGACCGCCCGCCGAACGTGAAGTGCCCGCCCGAGAGCGGGCGGGCACTTCATCTCGGCCCCTACCGTCACACGGACATCGCCGGGTCGCCGGCCTTCGCGGCCTCGCGCGCGAGAATCCGCGCACGCTGCTCCTCGAAGCGGATGACATCGCGTCCCAACTTCTCCATGTACGCGGCCAACTCCTCGCGACTGCGCTCGCCGCGCGCGGTGAAATCGTTGCGGTCGAAGATGTTCCAGGCTCGCAGTACCGGGTTGAGCACCTCGTCGAGATGTTGGCGCAGGTCGTAGATGCCGTGTTTGACCATGAGCACGCCGTTGCGGCGCCAGTTCGGCATACCCTCGCCCGGCATCTTGAAGTGCTCGACAACCTTGGTGATCGCCTCGATGCTCTGGTCGGGGGCCAGATCCAGGGCCGCACCGCACAGGTTGCGGTAGAAGACCATGTGCAGGTTCTCGTCGGCGGCGATCCGCGTCAGCATGCGGTCGGCGATCGGGTCGTTGCACACCCGGCCGGTCGTGCGATGGCTGACCCGGGTGGCCAATTCCTGCACTGTGACGTAGGCGACCTGGTCGAGCACGCCGCCGAATCCGGCGGGCGCGTGAACCCCGCGGGTCATGTGCACCATCCGGTCGTTCTCCAGCGCCACCGGATCGACGCCGCGGGTGACCACGAGATAATCGCGCATGGCGATCGCGTGGCGGTTTTCCTCGGCGGTCCAGCGGCCGACCCAGGTACCCCACGCGCCGTCGCTGGAGAAATTCTCGGAAATGGTTCGGTGATAGGAGGGCAAATTGTCCTCGGTGAGCAGATTGGTGATCATGGCAACCTTGGCCACTTCGGACAATCGCGACTGTTCGGGCTCCCAGTCGATTCCGCCCATTGCGGCGAAGTTGCGACCCTCGTCCCACGGAACGTAATCGTGCGGGTTCCACGCCTTGGCCATCCCCAGATGCCGGTCCAGATTCTGCGCAACCGCGGGCTCCAGCTCCTCGAGCAACTCCAGCTGCGTCAAATCCCTTGCCATACACTCCCTTTCGACGTGATCGTTCCGGTACAGCGATTCGGTGAGTTGCCATCCGCCGAGGGCGGCACCGCTCGCGAACATCGCCGCGGCAACCGTCGGCGGCCGGGGATCGGAACGCACGCTCGACGACCGATCACCTTCATTCGGGTACAGCTTCAGCGGTACGGAGAGTACTGAGAGGTAATGGAATCACCGAGTTCCGCGGCCGTGTGTCACAAACGCGGACAAAAGCTTAGGTCGGGCATCGAGCTCATGTCCAGCTAATCGTCCGGGGCGTGGACTCCGAATGTCTACTCGACATAACGCAACTCGCGATCCGCCGCATTTCCGGATGAATCCTTCCGAATGCCCGAGTGCAGGAGGGCGAATGGGACGAGCGCGAGGGTCGCGACGACCGCGGCGATCACGGGCAGCAATCCCACGACGCCGAGAGAGGAGGTCAGGCTGCCGAGACCGGCCCCGAGGCCGATGCCGAGGTTGAGCACCGTGATCAGGATGCTGCCCGCGGTGTTGCGGAACCGTTCGGAGGCCACCCGCATGACGCGGGCCTGCAGGACCACGGGAAGGACCCCGATGAGTACCCCCCACAGCGTCACCAGGACGACGTAAACGATTGCGCCACTGTGTATTCCCATCCCCGCGGTGACCACGGCCAGCGCGAGGGCGGTTACCGGCAGCGCCGCGGTGGGCCAGCGATCTCCGATCCGGCCCGCCACCAGGACACCGCCGAAACCGCCGATCCCGCTGGCGAGCAGAACCCCGGGCACGGCTCCGGCGCCGAGCCCGGCGGCGGCGCTGACCGGAACGACGAAGGTGAACACCGCGTAGTACCCGATGAGCGAGAAGAACCCGCCCCCGGCAACCAGCAGCACGGACCTGGCCGATCGGTCCCAACGCTCGGGCTCGGGTCGGGTGCCGTTGCCGACCGGCGGTACCAGGATCGTGATGACCGCCGCGCACAGGGCGCACAGTACGGCAAGCGCCGCGAAGGTCACCCGCCAGCCGATCTGGTGCGCCACCTGCGTTCCCAGCGGCACGCCGACCAGACCCGCGACGGTGGGTCCGGCCAGCACGATCGACAGGGCGCGCCCGACCCGCTCGGGAGGGACCAGCGAAGCGCCGTAGGCGACGACCACGGCCCAGAACAAGCCGTGTGCGGCGGCCGCGACCATCCGGGCGACCAGCGCCATCGCATACGCCGGAGCCAGCGCCGTGGCCAGATTCGCGGCTGCCATGACGCCCAGGCTCGCCAGTACCACCGACTTGCGAGACCAACGCATCGTCAAGCGCACCAACGGAATTCCGGTCAGCGCGATGGTGCCCGCCCAGCCGGTCACGAGTAATCCGGCCGTCGACACGTCGACCGAGAGGGACAAGCTCATGGAGTCCAGGACTCCCGCGGGCATCATCTCGGCGCTGACGGTCGTGAAGGTCGCCCCACCGAGCGCCAGTAGCGGTATCAGGAAGCCCTTTGATCTGTTCACATCGAAAACGTAAACTTTGACATCTATGTCAAAGTCAAGAGGAAAGTTCGAGCCACGATGAAGATCGGCGAACTCGCGGAGCGCACCGGAATCTCCACGCGAATGCTGCGCTACTACGAATCCCAGGGCCTGCTGCGGTCCGAGCGAGGTTCCAACGGCTACCGCTACTTCCCGGACAGCGACATCGAGCGCGCCCGAACCATTGCCAGCCTGATCCGATCGGGCCTGCCCACCAGACTGATCCGCGTCGTCCTGTCCGCCGAGGACAGGCCGGACGACTGGACCGACGCATGCGACAGCGAATTCGCCGCGATCCTGCGGGCTGAACTGATCAGCCTCGACGACAAGATCGCCTGCCTGAGCCGAAGCCGGGAAACCGTCAGCGCCTACCTGGCACGCGCCGCCCGTTGACGATCCCGGTGGGCCACGCGCCGCTGCCCCGCCGAAGTCGTCCGAACCCCTCTCACCCCGGCCGAGTCCCGGGCGAATGTTAACCCCGGGTTAGATCCCGGGCCGGATCGCCGTGCCGACGAGGCGTGGCCGGTGACCCTTTCGGTGACCCGCGGAGAACGTGATCGCGGGCCTATCGAGGAGGCATTCATGGCCACGACTGGTGCGCCGGGCGCGCGCAACGTCTGGACAGCGTTGATCGGCGGTTCGATCGGAAATCTGATCGAGTGGTACGACTGGTTCGTTTATTCGACCTTTTCCGTGTACTTCGCCTCGGCGTTCTTTCCCAAGGGCAATCCGACGGCCCAATTGCTCAATACCGCAGGCATTTTCGCGGTCGGATTCTTCATGCGCCCGGTCGGCGGCTGGCTGCTCGGACGGCTCGGCGACCGGAGGGGGCGCAAGGCGGCGCTGACCACCACCGTGACGATGATGACGGCCAGCGCCCTGCTGATCGCGGTGGCGCCCACTTATGCCCAGGTCGGTTATTTCGGCGCGCTGGTGCTCTTGCTGGCGCGATTGCTGCAGGGGTTGTCGATCGGCGGCGAGTACGCGGCCAGCGCGGCCTATCTGAGCGAGACGTCCATACCCGGCAGACGAGGTTTCTTCTCCAGCTTCCAGATGGTCTTCATGAAGGTCGGGCAATTGTTCGGGCTGGCGCTGCAGATCATCCTGCAGCACTCGATGTCGGACCACACCCTGCACTCCTGGGGCTGGCGCATCCCGTTCGTCTTCGGCGGCTTCGCCGCGGCCGGCATCTACTACATGCGGCGCAAGATGCTCGAGACCGAGACGTTCGACGAGGACGACACGGCCGGACGCGAGCGCGGCACACTGCGCGCGCTGTTCACCTACAAGCGGGAATTCCTGCTGGTGCTGGGTTTCAGCATGGGTGGCACACTGTGCGACTACACGTATTCCACGTATATGACGAAGTATCTGTCCAACAGCGCCGGGCTCAGCAAGGACACCGCCGCCCTGGTCAGCTTCTGCGCCATCGTGGTGTTCATCGTCCTGCAACCGCTGGCCGGCGCGCTCTCGGACCGGATCGGTCGACGTCCGCTGCTGATCGGCTTCGGCGTGACCGCGACGCTGGGCACCGTACCGCTGATGACCGCACTGAAGGGTGTGCACGGATTCGGTGACGCGCTGGTGCTGATGCTGATCGGCCTGGTGATCATCACCGGATACACCTCGATCAGCGGTGTGGTGAAGACCGAGTTGTTCCCCACCTATGTCCGCACCCTCGGCGTCGCACTGCCTTACGCGATCGCCAACGCATTGTTCGGCGGCAGCGCCGAATACGTGGGGCTGTGGTTCAAGCACGCCGGGATCGAATCCGGATTCTTCTGGTACGTCACCGGGTGCTGCGCGATCTCGCTGGTCGTGTACATCGCGATGCGGGAGACCCGGAATGTGGCATTTTCCAGCCAGGATCGGGCATCGGAGCAGGTCAGCGCGTAGTCTGTGGCGACGATGAGAGTGCTGCTGGTCGAGGACGACGATCGGTTCGCCGATGCCTTGACCACGGCACTGTCGGGCCGTGGTCATCGGGTCGAGCGGGTGGCCCGCGCCGACGAGGGTTTGCGCCGCAAGAGCGGCGTGGAATTCATCCTGCTCGACCTCGGTCTGCCCGACGGCGACGGCCTGGACATGCTCCGGCGGCTGCGGCAGGTCTCGGCGGTGCCGGTGATCGTGCTGACCGCGCGCCGAGGAGACCACGGTGCTGCGCGCGCTGTGGGGCGGCGCCGACGATTATCTGGTGAAGCCGTTCCGGATCATGGAACTGCTGGCCCGCATGGAGGTGGTGCGGCGTCGGCTGCCCCGGCCCGGAATGCCGACGGCCGGTGCGGATATCGTGGTGTCCGGGGATGTGCGGATCGAATTCCCCACCCGCACGGTGACTGTCGCCGGAAGCGCGGTGGCCCTGACCAGTCGCGAATTCGATGTGCTGGCCCTGTTGGCCCGCACCCCCGGTGTGGTGCGCAGCCGGGCCGAAATACTCGACGCGGTCTGGGGTGACGCCTTTCTCGCCGCGTCCCGCTCACTGGACGTGCACATCCGGGGCATTCGCGCGAAAACCGGCCGCCCCGACCTGATCCGGACCCTGCGCGGCGCCGGATACCGCCTGGACCTCGGCGAGACGACCGCGCCCTGATGCGCCGCCGGATTCTCGCCACCTACCTCACCCTCATCGCGGGATTGCTTCTGGCCCTGGCGATTCCGCTCGGCTGGGCGTTCGCCCTCGAGCGCACCAATCAGCTGCTGCTCGATCGGCGCGCCGATGCCACCAGGTTCGCGCTGCTCGCCGAACAGGCCGTGCAGGACGGCGACACCTCCCGGCTGCGCATCGAAATCGACCGCTACGCCGACCTTTACGACGCCACGGTGCAGGTGCGTTCGAACACCGGCGTGGTGCTCACCGCCGCAGGGACATCGCTGCCCGCGAGCGGCGAGGAGGCCGTGCACGGGGCGATGCTGGGCCGCACCACCGAGAACCTCGCGATGATCACCCCCTTCGGGCCGGTTCGCGCGGTGATCGCCGAACCGGTCGGCCGCGACGCGCAGGTGCTCGGCACCGTGGTACTCGCAACGCCCACGACCGCGGCGCGACACGCGGTCGCGGCGGTCTGGCTCGCGTTGACCGCCGCCGCCCTGTTCGCCTTCCTGCTCGCCGCCGTGGCCGCGCGGCGACTGGCGCGCTGGATGCTGCGGCCGGTCGCCGAACTGGACGCGGCCACCGCGGCGATCACCGCGGGCCGCCTGTCCGCCCGCACCTCGGTCACCGGTCCACCCGAATTGCGGCAGCTGGAACAGCGATTCAACGCGATGGCCGATGCCGTGACCGACGCGCTGAACCGGCAGCGCGCGTTCGTCTCCGACGCCTCGCATGAACTGCGCACACCGCTGGCCGTGCTGTCGCTGCGACTGGAGAACCTGCGACCGCACCTGACCGGTTCCGGCGCAACCGGTTACGAGCAGGCGTTGGAGGAGATGGACCGGATGACGACCCTGCTCGATGATCTGCTCGCGCTGGCCCGCATCGAATCCGGTACCGTTCTCGCCGAATCCGTGGACCTGGTCGGCGAACTGGGCCCTCGTCTGCGTACCTGGCAGGAGGTCGCGACCGCCGCCGCGATCACACTGCGGGCCGAATTACCGTCCCGGCTGACCGCCCGTTGCCCGCCGGACACCGCGGGCCGGGTCGCCGATATCGCCATCGACAACGCGTTGAAGTTCACCGAGCCGGGCGGCCGGGTGACGGTGTCGTTGACCGCCGCGGGCCGCAGCGCTCGGTTGTCCATCGCCGATGACGGCCCCGGCCTGCCCGTGGACGAGATAGCCGTTGCGCGCCAACGCTTCTGGCGCTCCACCCGGCACGCGAACGTCGAGGGCAGCGGACTCGGCCTGGCCATCGCCGATGAACTGGCCACCGCCGCGCACGGTCGCCTCACTCTCACCGCTGCCACGCCGCACGGCCTGGTCGTCACCCTGGAGCTCCCGCTGCACGAACCATGAGTGTCGCTCAGCCGTATACGGATCGGTAGTACCGCCGGGCCCCGGGGTGCAGTGGAACCGTGCCCGTACCGATGGCGAACCGCTCGTCCAAGTACGCGCCGGGCGTCTCCGGTCCGGGCAGCCGATCCCGGGCGGAGAAGATCGCCCGGGTCACCCGGAAGGCTGGATCTTCCGGCAGATCACGATGCGCCACAAGGTAAGTCGGCACCCCGATGGTGGGCACCTCGGCCCGCTGCCCGTAGGTGCCGACGGGGATCACCACATCGGTGTAGGTCGGTCCGTAAACCCGGCGCAGCCCGGCGGCGAGTCCGTCCAACGGCAACAGCCGAATCGGCGCGTATCGGGACAGCGCGGTGAAGACATCGATCGGCACGCCCCCGGAGAAGAAGAACGCATCGATCTCGCGCCGGGTGAGGGCTGCGATGGCATCGTCGGTGCCCAGATACCGGGTCGAGGCGGGCTCGGCGAGTCCGGCGGCGGACAGAATCCGCTCGCCGAGTACGGCGGTGCCGGATTCCTCGGCTCCGAGCGCCACCCGACGCCCGGCCAGGTCGTCGACCCGGTGGTAGGGCGCGTCCGCCGACACGACCAGCAGCGTGTAGTTCAGATAAAGCCGTGCCAGTGCCGTGACGGGCACCGGCGCCGAGAAGGATCCGGTGCCGGCGTAACCGTCGGCGACGCAATCCCCCAGTGCCAGAGCGAGTTCCGCGCGCCGAGAGCCGATCAACAGCAGATTCTGCACGCTCGCCGAGGTATTGAGCACCGGGACCGTCAAACCGCTTACGGTGCGCTGCAATTCGTCGGCGAGCCGTCGGCCGAAGGTCTCGTACGGCCCGCCCGCCAGTCCGGTTGCCAGCGGCAACCGCACCCGCTCCGGTCCGGCCGTACACCCCGCCGTCACCGGCAGCACAGCCGCCGACAACAGTAGCGATCGCCGGCTCATCGTCACCATGACCGACCCGCCCACCCCGGACCCGCCCCTTCACGACACATCGCACCGACCACTACCACATGCACTCCTTCGACCGATCCGATTCTGCATCCGCCGACCCCGGTTGGGGCGGATACCCCAGAATCTGGTCGCAGAGGTCCGATTCCTCCACCCCCGGACCGACCGTGCGCTGCTGGTCGGGGCTGGGATCGTGGTCCGCCGGACCGCTCGTCCGGGGCTGGTGGATCCCGATCGATTCGCGACCTGACCGGGTTGAGATCGGCATGCGCGAGGAGCCGCTTCGCCGCCGAGCCGGTGCCGTAGTCGAGATACCGCTCGGCAGCGCGCCCGGTCGTGGCGGGCCGGACCCGGACGAGTGTGCGGGCGAGCGGCCAGCAAACTCAGCGCGGACCGAAAGCATTGGCCGCGGCCTGCCCGGGTACCCCACAATTGAACCGCAACGTATCGGTTGCGGGGCGAGGACGGGGGTGAAAGCAATGCCGGTTCGAATAGCAGAATGGCTGATCAGCAGCGATATCGTGGACGAAATGGCCTTCCGGATCGATGTTCCGGGCGGCGACCGGGGGCGGTGGATCGTCTCGTTCCTCCCGCCGGGCTTTCGACTGACCGAGAAGCAGGCGCTGACCTGCATGGAGCTGGCCGAGATGATTCTGCTCGCCCTGGAGTCGTCGATCGGCACGCTCGAACTGGAACTCGCCCGAATCCGGGCGAACGAACTGGAACTGAGCCTGGAGGACCTGATGTGGTTGCTCGCGGCCCGTTCAACCACCCTGCACGAAAATCCGGCTCCGGAAACATCGGGGTCGTCCGCACAGGCGTAGACGCACCACACCGGCACGGGCCGGTGTGGTGCCCCTGACCCGATCAACTCACTTCACGCAGGGAATCCGGCTGCCGTTCATACTGGACAGGTCGGTCGGGGCCGGAGCCTTCGCACCGAGGTTCGTCGCCGAGACCGGCGGCGGGGGCGGTGTGGTGGATGTCGGGGTTCCGGACGAACCATCTCTGCCCACGCCCACCACGCTGGTGAGGGAGTCGCTGCCGGCCAGCTCGGTCCCCACGGTCAGCTGAATCGATTGCGAACTGATCGAGGACGACTTGGTCGCGGTCAACCCCAACTGCCCGGCCAACGCCGTCGCCGCCTCCTGCGCACCCGAACCGTAGAGCAACGTGCTGGAACTACGCGTGGCACCGGTGATCGCCTCACCCTGCGTGAACCCCCGGCCGGCGAGGGCCTTCGCCACATTTCCGCCCAGACCGGTCTTACCCGAACTGTTCACCACGTCGAGCACGATCCCGGCGGCCGAGGCGATCGCCGTGGTGGTCGGCGGCGCGGCGGTGGTCGTGGTGGCGGCCCCCGGCTTGGGCGGATTCAGCAGATTCTTCACGTAGGCGTGGATCTTGTCCGGGTCGACGATGTTGATGGCCTCACCGTTGTTCGGATCGTTGCCGAAATCTTCGACCGGCAGCGTGAACAACGTCAGACCACCGGACATCAGCGACGACGCCTCCGCGGCGAATTTGCCGAGATCCAGACCGCTGTCCACGGCCATGTTCTGCTGAGCGACCCCGAGCAGATTCATCAACTTGCCGGGACTGGACATCGTTCCGCTGCTCTGCAGTTTGCTCGCCAAGGAGACGATGAACGCCTGCTGGCGACGGGTGCGGTCCAGATCGGTGAAGTTCAGCGATTCGTCCGGATCGCGCCGCTGCCGCACGAAGGCCATTGCCTGCGAGGCATTGATCTCCTGCCTGCCCTTCACGAAATCCGCGCCGGAGAACTTGTCCCGAGTCCGCTCGTTCAGGCAGACCGTGATCGGCTGCACCGCCTGAGCCACCTGGAAGAAGGCCGCGAGCGTGACCTCCACGAAATGGTCGATCGGCACGCCGCCGAGGAATTTGGTGACGGTATTGGCCTCGGCCTTGCGCCCGGCATCACGTGCCTTGGCGTCCAGCGCTTCCGGACTCTTGATCGTGTTCTCGTACTTCTGTTTCGCCGCGAAATAGGCGCGGCCGTACGCCTCCTTGATCTTGCCCTTGCAGATATCACCGCCGCAGGAAGTCGGATCCAAGGTGACGTAGTCGTCGCGGGGAATGGAGATGGCCGTGGACTTGGAGCCGTCGCCCGGAATGTGGATCAGCATCAACACATTCGAATTCATCCCGACGACGCTGTCGTCGCCCGCGTGCAGGGCGTTGTACATGTCCTGCGGCAGCGCGTTGCCGTGCTCGTCCAGGCGACTGTCCAGGCCCATGATGAGGATGTTCTGTTCGTGGCCGACCGATTTGGGGCCGTCGCTGATCGCGTCGGAGGTCGTCACGCCCTTGACCGCGTGGTCGTAGACCCGCCACGCCGCGCCCGTGCCGACCAGAACCAGAGTGGAGACCAGGGCGATGAGCGTGCGCGCGGCCAGCGCCGCCTTGCGGTTGCGCCGACGTCGCACCGGAGCACGCGAAGGCCGACGCGGCCACGACGCACCGGTCTGCTCCCCAGCCTGCGACCGATCGCCGCGTGCCGTGCGAGCCTTCATCACACGCGACGACCGCGGTTCGGTGCCATGCGGCAACCGCTCGGTATCCGGACCGTCCGCCGGTCTTCGTGGACGCTCCCCTTCATGGGTCATACGGACCGAATATAGGCCGCGATATCGCCGCCGGCGAAATGCGCGGGTTACCGCCCCGAGACCGGAATCACTTCACGCACGGAATCCCGCTGCCCGCCATACTCGACATGTCGGTCGGCGCCGGAGCCTTCGTACCCGCGTTGGTCGCCGACACCGGCGGTGGCGGCGGCGTCGTGGAGGTCGGAGTGGAACTGCCGTCATCGCCCGAACTGCCCGCCATGCTCGTGATCGAACTGCTGCTCGCCAGCTCCGTGCCGACGGTCAGCTGAATCGATTGCGAACTGATCGAGGACGACTTGGTCGCGGTCAACCCCAACTGCCCGGCCAACGCCGTCGCCGCCTCCTGCGCACCCGAACCGTAGAGCAACGTGCTGGAACTACGCGTGGCACCGGTGATCGCCTCACCCTGCGCGAAACCGCGACCGGCGAGCGCCTTTTCGAGATTTCCACCCAGACCGTTCTTGCCCGAACTGTTCACCACGTTCGCCGTCACTCCGGACGCGGACGGGATGTTCGTGCTCGTCGGCGTCGCGCTGGGGGTCGTGGTGGCGGCCCCCGGCTTCGGCGGATACAGCAGATTCTTCACGTAGGCGTGGATCAGATCCAGGTCGACGATGCTGGTGTCCTCGCCGTCGATGACCTTGAAGTCCTTGACCGGCAGGGTGTACAGCGTCAGCCCGCCACCCATCAGAGACGACGCCTGCCCGGCGAACTTACCCAGGTCCAGACCACTGTCCACGGCCATGTTCTGCTGAGCGACCTTGAGCAGACCCATCAGGGTGCTCGGGCTGGAAAGCGTTCCGCTGCTCTTCAATTTGTTCACCAGCGAGACGACGAACGCCTGCTGGCGACGGGTGCGGTCCATATCGGTGAAGTTCAGCGACTCGTCCGGGTCACGACGCTGCCGCACGAAAGCCATTGCCTGTGCAGCGTTGATCGACTGCTGACCCTTGACGAACCTCGCACCGGAGAAAGTGTCGTGCGTATTCTCGTTCAGGCACACCGTGATCGGCTGCACCTGCTGGGCGATCTCGAAGAAGGCGGCCATCGTGATCTCCACGAAGTGGTCGATCGGGATATCGCCCAGGAACTTGCTCACCGTCTTCAACTCGGCCTTGCGGCCGGCGTCGCGAGCCTTGGTCTCCGCGTCCGGATCGCCCTGGGCCTGCTTGCCCAGCACGGCACCGTAGGTGCGGCCGTACGCCTCCTTGATCTTGCCCTTGCAGAGATCACCGTCACACGCGGCCGGGTCGAGAGTCACGTAGTCGTCGCGTGGGATCGAGATCGCCGTGGATTTGGAGCCGTCACCCGGAATGTGGATCAGCATCAGCACATTCGAGTTCATGCCGCCGTTGTCGTTGTCACCGGCGTGCAGGGCGTCGTACATCGCCTGCGGCAGCGGGTTGCCATGCTCGTCCTTACGGCTGTCCAAGCCCATGAGCAGGATGTTTTGATCCTTGCCCGCGGATTTGGGACCGTCGCTGATGGCATTGGAGGTGATCACGCCCTTGACCGCGTGATCGTAGATCCGCCATGCCGCACCGGTTCCGACCAGAACCAGGACGGAAACCAGCGCGATCAGGGTGCGACCCGCGACCACCGCCTTGGCGGTGCGCTGGGGCCGGGCCGGGCGCCGAGAGTGCCGGCGCGGCCGCAGCAACGTCGTCGCGGCATCGGGATCCGGCTGCGTCTCTCGCGTCTTCGACTCGTCGGACTGGGACTCACCCGACTCGGGTTCCTGTGCCTGCGAACGACTTTGCCGCGTAGGCGGCACGGCGTGCGCCCTCTCGGCCCGCGCCGAACGCGCCTTCGCCACGCGCGACAGGCGCGGCTGAGTGCCATGCGGCAACCGCTCGGTACTCGGACCGTCCGGCTCCTTCCGCCGATGGCCCCCTCCGTAAGTCATACGGACCGAATATAGGGGTCGTGCCCGGCGTTCGCCAGGCGAGCGCCCGCCGACGTGGAATTGATCACCGACAGCCGGTGCGAGGTATGACAACGCGATCGAACCGGTTGTGCGCCAAGACAATGAATGATTGCTCTACCACCTGGAGGTCAGCGCACCCAACGCACCCAAGGCGACCGCGCCCGCGGTCGAGGTGCGCAGCACGGTAGGCCCGAGCAGTGCGACGTCCGCGCCCGCATCGGCGAGCGCGGTGATTTCGGCATCGTCCAGGCCGCCTTCGGGCCCGACGATGAGGACGATCCGCGATGCGGCGGCCAACGGCAGGGAAACGAAACGGGCCGTACCCGATTCGTGCAGCGCGACGACGATTCCGTTGTCCGCCTTGGTCTCCCGTACGAGTGCCAGCACATCGGAGGTGTGATGCGGCTCGGCGACCTCCGGGATGAACGCCCGGCGGGACTGCCGCGCCGCCGAGCGCGCCGCGGCACGCCATTTCTCGACGCCCTTGCGCGCCTTGCCTTCCCAGTTGGCCACGCAGCGCGCGGCCTGCCACGGCACGACGACGTCGACGCCCGCCTCGGTCATCAGTTCCACCGCCAGCTCCGAGCGATCGGATTTGGGCAGTGCCTGCACCACCGTGACCGGCGGCGCTACCGG
Source organism: Nocardia vaccinii NBRC 15922 (assembly GCF_001613305.1). GTDB lineage: Bacteria > Actinomycetota > Actinomycetes > Mycobacteriales > Mycobacteriaceae > Nocardia > Nocardia vaccinii. The sequence goes on along the minus strand of NZ_BDCC01000019.1, from coordinate 118,607 downwards.
TTCCGCGAGGGTTCGGTCGAGCACCCGCAGTTCGAGTCGATCCTTCTGCGCCGCAACAACTTCCGAGGAAGCCAGCACTCCCGCGCCATCGGACAGGGTGATCGGCTCACCCACACGAATGCGCCGCACGGTCGCGGCATGGCGGCCCTCGGGGCCGTCCAGGATCGCGATACCGTCCGGCTCGGGTATCTCGTCGAGATAGAAAACCGTTGCCGCCACTGTGATTCCGCCTGAGTCAGCGTCCGCTGAACGAGGCCCGCAGGCGCGCGAACAAACCGCTGTTGTGCTCGGACTGGGCCGAAAGTACCTCGGTGCGTTCACCATTGCGCATGGCCTTGTACTTGCGCAGCAGATCGGACTGCTTGGCGTCGAGCTTGGTCGGCACCACGATGTCCAGGTGCGCGATCATATCGCCGCGGGCGCTCGAACGCAGCTTGGGCATACCGTGCGCGCGCAGCACCGACACCTCGCCCGGTTGCGTCCCGGCCGGGATGGTCAGTTCGGTCGGGCCGTCGAGAATCGTGTCGACCACCACGGTCGCGCCGAGCGCCGCGTCGACCATGGGGACGCGGATCGTGCAGTGCAGATCGTCACCGTCGCGGACGAACATATCGTGCGGCTGCTCGACGATCTCCACGTACAGATCACCGGCCGGGCCGCCGCCGGGGCCGACCTCGCCCTGTGCGGCCAGCCGCACCCGCATGCCGTTGGCCACGCCCGCGGGAATCGGCGCGGCGATCTCCCGGCGCGAGCGCACCCGGCCGTCGCCGCCGCACTTGCGGCACGGATCGGGGATGGTCTCCCCCGCGCCGCGGCAGGTCGGGCACGGCCGGGAGGTCATCACCTGGCCGAGGAACGAGCGCTGTACGGTCTGCACCTCGCCCGCGCCGCCACAGGTCTCGCAGCGCACCGGCTTGGAGTTGCCATTGGTGCCCGCGCCCTGGCACAGGTCGCAGAGCACTGCGGTGTCCACGGTGAGGTGCTTGGTGACCCCGACCGCGCATTCGGCCAGCGACAACCGGGTACGCAGCAGCGAATCCGCGCCGGGCTGCACGCGCCCGCGGGGACGGCGCGGACCGGAGGCGTTCATACCGCCGAAGAAGGCCTCGAACACATCGCCCAGGCCACCGAAGCCGGCGCCGGAGAATCCACCCGGACCGCCGCCGGACTCGAGCGGATCGCCGCCCATGTCCACGATGCGGCGCTTCTCGGCATCGCTGAGCACCTCGTAGGCCGCCGAAACCTCGCGGAACCGCTCCTGGGCGTCCGCATCGGGGTTGACGTCGGGGTGCAGCTCACGCGCCAGCTTGCGATAGGCGCGTTTGATCTCCTGGTCGGACGCGTTGCGTCCGACACCGAGCAATCCGTAGTAGTCCCGTGCCACTTGCGTCTCTAGTCCTGTTCCGAATCCGTTTGCTTCACGATCTTCCCATCGCGAACACTTCACCCGGCGCGGTCACCTCTCGGCAAGTACCTCGCCGATGTATCGGGCGACTGCCGCGACCGAGGCGATCGTCCCCGGATAGTCCATGCGAGTCGGGCCCAGCACACCCATACCGCCGAGCACGGTACCCGGCATACCGTACCCGGTGGAAACCACCGAGGTTCCGCGCATCTGCTCGAGCTGCGTTTCCTCGCCGATCTGCACCGTCACCGTGCCCGGATGCTGCGCGGCGGCCAGCAACTTGAGCACGATCACCTGTTCCTCCAGGGCCTCGAGCACCGCGCGCAGCGAACCCGGGAAACCGAAGTCGTTGACGTTGCGGGTGAGATTCGCCGTGCCGCCGAGCACCAGCCGCTCCTCGGGATGTTCCACGAGGGTCTCCACCAGCACCGTCGATACCCGGACCAGCACGTCACGCAGGCGGGCCGGGGAATTCTCCGGCAGATCCGCGACCGCCGCGGAGGCCGCCGAGAGGCGTTTGCCGTCCATCGCTTTGCCGAGCATGGCGCGCAACGCGGTCAGATCCTCGTCCCCGATCACCCCGCCCAGTTCGACCAGACGCTGATCGACACGCCCGCTGTCGGTGATGACCACCAGCAACAACCGGGCCGGATTGAGCGCGACGACCTCGATGTGCCGGACCGTGGAGGCCGAAACCGTCGGATACTGCACCATCGCGACCTGGCGGGTCAGCTGCGCCAGCAGCCGCACGCCGCGTCGCAGTACGTCGTCCAGGTCGACGCCGCCGTCGAGGAAGTCCATGATCGCCCGGCGCTCGGCCGTGGACAGCGGCTTGACCTCGGCGATGTTGTCGACGAATTGGCGATAGCCCTTGTCCGTGGGAATGCGGCCGGAGCTGGTGTGCGGCTGGGTGATGTAACCCTCGGCTTCGAGCACCGCCATATCGTTGCGCACCGTCGCACTGGAAACGCCCAGGTTGTGCTTGTCGACCAGCGTTTTCGACCCGATCGGCTCCTTGGTCGCGATGTAGTCCGCGACAATCGCGCGCAGGACCTCGAGCCGCCGCTTCTCGGTGCTCGACATCGGCCCCACCTCCTCGTTCGCCATCGGACCGCCCGGCGTATGCGAGCAGCATCGACCGCGCGGATCCCGAGTTGATCCGGTTCCAGTTTAGTTCGTGAAAGCCTGATCCCCGGTGTGGCGTGGCGCAACCGCGGCGCGGACTCCGGTCCGCCGCCCGGACGAGCTGGTTCAGTCCAGGAGTGCGCGCACGACTCCGTCGGCCAGGAGGCGCCCGCGGCCGGTGAGGACGACCGCCCGATCCCGGACCTCGACCAAACCGTCGGCGACGAGCCCGTCGACCGCTGCGCGCCCGACGGCGTCCAGGTCCGCCAGCGGCAGCCCGGAACGCAATCGCACCGCGAGCATGATTCGTTCGGTGTAGCGCTCGGCGTCGGTGAGTTCCTCCCACCCGTCCGCGGGCAGGGCCCGAGCAGCCGCGACACGTTCGGCATAACGCCCCGGATGCTTCACGTTCCACCACCGCACACCGCCGACGTGACTGTGCGCGCCCGGTCCCGCGCCGAGCCAGTCGCCGCCGTCCCAATAGCCGAGATTGTGCCGACAGCGGGCGGAATCGCCCGAGGCCCAATTGGATACCTCGTACCACCGCAGACCGGCCGCGGACAGGCGCGCGTCGATGCGCTCGTAGCGGGCGGCGAGCACATCGTCGTCGGGGGCGGGCAGTTCACCGCGGCGGACCTTGCGGGCCATCGCGGTGCCGTCCTCGACGATCAGCGAGTAGGCCGAGACGTGGTCGACACCGGCCGCGAGCACCGCGTCGAGACTGGTATCGAGATCGGCATCGGTTTCACCGGGGGTGCCGTAGATCAGATCCAGGTTGACGTGGTCGAAACCGGCCTCGCGCGCCTCGCGGGCAGCGGCGGCCGGCCGGCCGGGAGTGTGCGTGCGATCGAGGATGCGCAGAACGTGCGTCGCGGCCGACTGCATTCCCAGCGATATCCGGGTGTAACCGGCGGAGCGGATCCGGTCGAAGAATGCCGGGGAGGTGGATTCGGGATTGGATTCCGTGGTCACCTCGGCATCGGCGGCCAGCGCGAAGTTCGCGCGGATGACCGCGAGCACGTCGGCCAGCCCGTCACCGCCCAGCAGCGAGGGCGTCCCGCCGCCGACGAAAACCGTCGACACCGGCGGCTGCCGACTCGGTAGTGCATCGAAAGCCGCTGCGGCCGTGGACATCTCACCACGCAATGCCTCCAGCCAGGACTCCGGTGAAGCCGAGCTGCCCAATTCGCCCGCGGTGTAGGTGTTGAAATCGCAGTATCCACAGCGCGTCGCGCAGAACGGGACGTGCACGTAGATGCCGAACGGCCCGCCGCCGAAATCACGCAGCGGCGGGGCGGGCAGTGCGGTCTGCTGGACGGCGGGGCTCACTCCTCCAGTGTGCGTGCGGGCCACCGCGCCGCCGGGCGCGGGTGCCGGTTCCGCGCCCATCCGACCGGGCGATAATCTCGGGAATCGGAGGCGATGTACCGGGCTGTGACAGATGTCTCCCGCGCGTCCGGCACACCCCTCGCACGCGTTCGCGGATCGGCATCGCGGAGGTCGAGATCATGTGGGCGCGGATGATCTATGACGCATCTCACAAACTAGGACGAGCGTCCAGGGAATTTCCCTCGAATCTTCGGAAAATATGGGCGGTCGGTCCGAACTACCCGGCTGACATGGCACAATAGACCGCATGACCGGACTTGGAGTGCGTCTCGTGGCTCGTCGCCACGTCGACTTCAAGCGTGTCTGCAGCGCGAGCTGTCTGCCGGAAAGCCTCCGGTAGTTCGGCCCCTGTTCCCGGTTCCGGCGTCACCGTCGCGGCGTCCCGGCCGCTGACTACCGAAGGCGCGAGCAGCCCCTCCCGCCTGTCGCCAGGTCTGATCACCACCCCCAGGAGCGACCCCTATGACGTCGAGTACCGACGCCGGTCATACAGCCGAGTCCGAACCCGTCGCACGCGCGGAATCCGAGCGTCTCGCACGCGAGCAGGAAGTCGCGCGCGAGCGTGCGCAGGCCGCCCGCGAACGCCGGTCACGGCCGCGCGCGGAGGTCAGCGGCCCGCGCGAACGCACCGCAAAACCACTGCGCCGCAAGTCCGAAGGTCAGTGGGCGCTGGGCTACCGCGAGCCGCTCAACCCGAATGAGCAGAGCAAGAAGGACGATCACCCGCTCAACGTCCGCACCCGCATCGAGAACATCTACGCCCCGGGCGGATTCGACTCGATCGACAAGGCCGATCTGCGCGGCCGGTTCCGCTGGTGGGGCCTGTACACCCAGCGCGAGCAGGGCTACGACGGCACCTGGACCGGCGACGAGAACATCGACATTCTCGAGGCCGCGTATTTCATGATGCGGGTCCGCTGCGACGGCGGCGCGCTGAACGTCGAGCAGGTGCGCACGCTGGGGACGATTTCGACCGAATTTGCCAGGGACACCGCCGATCTCTCCGACCGGGAGAATCTGCAGTACCACTGGATCGAGATCGAGAACGTCCCGGAGATCTGGCGGCGCATTGAAGGCGTCGGCCTGCAGACCACCCAGGCGTGCGGCGACTGCCCGCGCGTGGTGCTCGGCTCCCCGCTGGCCGGTGAATCGCTGGACGAGGTCATCGACGGCAGCTGGGCCGTAGAGGAGATCACTCGCCGCTACGTCGGCAAGAAGGAGTACTCGAACCTCCCGCGCAAGTTCAAGACGGCGATCTCGGGCCAGCAGGATGTGGTGCACGAGATCAACGACGTCGCGTTCATCGGCGTCGAGCACCCCGAGCACGGCCCCGGCTTCGACCTGTGGGTCGGCGGCGGGCTGTCCACCAATCCGATGCTGGCCAAACGGGTCGGGGCGTGGGTGCCGCTCGCGGAGGTGCCCGATGTGTGGGAGGCGGTCGTCTCGCTGTTCCGCGACTACGGCTACCGCCGCCTGCGCACCAAGGCGCGGTTGAAGTTCCTGGTCAAGGACTGGGGTATCGAAAAATTCCGCGAAGTTCTCGAATCGGAGTTCCTGAAGCGCAAGCTGATCGACGGCCCCGCGCCCGAGGCTCCGGTCCGGCCCATCGATCACGTGGGCGTGCAGAAGCTGCGCAACGGGCTGAACGCGGTCGGGTTCTCCCCCATCGCCGGACGGGTCTCGGGCACGATCCTCACCAAGGTGGCCGAGGCGACCGAGCGGATCGGGTCCGACCGGATCCGGTTCACCCCGTACCAGAAGCTCATCGTGCTCGACGTCGCCGACGACAAGGTCGAGGAACTGATCGCCGAGCTCGAGCCGCTCGGCCTGCAGGCGCGTCCGTCCAAGTGGCGGCGAAACCTGCTGGCCTGCAGCGGTATCGAGTTCTGCAAGCTGTCCTTCGTGGAGACCCGCAAGCGCTCCCAGGTGCTCGCGCCCGAACTGGATCAGCGGCTGGCCGACATCAACGCCCAGCTCGATGTGCCGGTCACGATCAACATCAACGGCTGCCCGAACTCCTGCGGCCGCTCGCAGATCGCCGATATCGGCTTCAAGGGTCAGCTCGTCGACGACGGCGACGGGAATCAGGTGGAGGGTTTCCAGGTTCATCTGGGCGGCACCCTCGGCCTCGATGCCGCCTTCGGCCGAAAGCTCCGCCAGCACAAGGTGACCAGCGACGAACTCGGCGACTACATCGAGCGCGTGGTGCGCAATTTCGTCAAGAACCGCAACGACGGTGAGCGGTTCGCGCAGTGGGCGGTCCGCGCCGACGAGGCCGATCTCCGGTAAGGGAAAGAGACGCAATGGCAAGCACTTTGGAAAAGCTCTCCGAGGACGAACTGCGGCATATCGCCGAGAACGGCGCGGCCACACTCGGTCCGGACGCCTCGGCCGCCGATCTGCTGCGGTGGACCGACGAGACTTTCGGTTCGAACTACATCGTCGCGTCGAATATGCAGGACGGGGTGCTGGTGCAGCTGGCCGCGCAGACCCGCCCCGGGGTGGACGTCCTTTTCCTGGACACCGGCTACCACTTCGCCGAGACCATCGGCACCCGCGACGCGGTGGAGACGGTGTACGGCGTGAACATCGTCAACGTGCGGCCCGAACACTCTGTGGCGGAACAGGATCGGTTGCTGGGTAAGGATTTGTTCGCCCGCGAGCCCAACGAGTGCTGCCGCCTGCGCAAGGTGGTTCCGCTGAAGCAGTCCCTGAGCGGCTACAACGCCTGGGTCACCGGCATCCGCCGGGTGGAGGCTCCCACCCGCGCCAACGCCCCCCTGATCTCCTTCGACGAGGGTTTCGGCCTGGTGAAGATCAACCCGATCGCCGCCTGGTCCGACGAGGAGATGGCCGAGTACATCGACCGCCACGGCATCCTCGTCAATCCCCTTGTGGAAGAGGGATATCCGTCCATCGGTTGCGCTCCGTGCACGCGGAAGCCGGAACCGGGAGCCGATCCGCGAAGCGGCCGCTGGGCCGGCCTCGCCAAGACCGAATGCGGGTTACATCAATCATGACTCCTACCGCGACCGATACCCAGCTGACCGACGCCGCCGACATCGACCGCGCGCTGCGCATCCCAGCCGCGCAGTTCGACACCCTGGCCGCGCTGGAGTCCGAGGCCATTCACATCTTCCGCGAGGTGGCAGGTGAGTTCGAGCGGCCGGTGATCCTGTTCTCCGGCGGTAAGGACTCCACAGTGCTACTGCACTTGGCGCTCAAGGCGTTCTGGCCGGCGCCGTTGCCGTTCGCGCTGCTGCACGTGGACACCGGGCACAATCTCACCGAGGTCCTGGAGTTCCGCGATCACGTGGTGGAGAAGTACGGGCTGCGGCTGCATGTGGCCAGCGTCGAGGAGTACCTTGCCGACGGGCGGCTGACCGAGCGCCCCGACGGGATCCGCAATCCGCTGCAGACCGTGCCGCTGCTGGACGCCATCACCGAGAACCGGTTCGACGCGGTGTTCGGCGGCGGACGTCGCGACGAGGAGCGCTCGCGGGCCAAGGAGCGGATCTTCTCGCTGCGCGACGCGTTCGGGCGCTGGGATCCCAAGCGGCAGCGGCCCGAACTGTGGAACCTGTACAACGGTCGGCACGCGCCGGGTGAGCACGTCCGGGTGTTCCCGTTGAGCAATTGGACCGAGCTGGACATCTGGCGGTACATCGCCCGCGAGGACATCGAGCTGGCGACCATCTACTACGCCCATCAGCGCCCGGTCTACCAGCGCGACGGCATGTGGATGACCCCGGGCAGCTGGGGCGGCCCACGCGACGGCGAGGAGCTGGTCACCAAATCGGTGCGCTACCGCACCGTCGGCGACGGATCCACCACCGGCGCGATCGTCTCCGACGCCGCCGACAACGCCGCGATCCTCGCCGAGGTCGCGGCATCGCGGCTCACCGAACGCGGAGCGACCCGCGGTGACGACCGGGTGTCCGAGGCCGCGATGGAAGACCGCAAGCGAGAAGGCTACTTCTGATGCGCCCCGAGCTACCCACCACACCGAACGCGCCGCACAGTGCCACCTCCCGAAGCGGTGACGACCGGGTGTCCGAGGCCGCGATGGAAGACCGCAAGCGAGAGGGTTATTTCTGATGTCCGACCTATTGAGACTGGCCACCGCCGGCAGCGTCGACGACGGTAAGTCCACACTGGTCGGACGCCTGCTCTACGACACGAAATCCGTTCTCGCGGACCAGATCGACGCCGTCACGCGGGCCTCGGTGGACCGGGGCCTGTCCACACCGGATCTGTCGCTGCTGGTGGACGGCCTGCGCGCCGAACGCGAACAGGGCATCACGATCGATGTGGCGTATCGCTACTTCGCCACGCCCGAGCGATCCTTCGTGCTCGCCGACACCCCCGGACACGTCCAGTACACCCGCAATACGGTCTCCGGCGCGTCCACCGCACAGCTGGTGATCCTGCTGGTCGACGCGCGCAAGGGCGTCATCGAGCAGACCCGGCGCCACGCCGCGGTGATGGCGCTGCTGGGCGTGCCCAAACTCGTTCTGGCCGTGAACAAGATCGACCTGGTGGACGACGCGGCGGGCGTGTTCGAGAAGATCGTCGACGAATTCACCCAGCTGACAACGACATTGGGCTGGGCGCGGGAGGACGTCACCGAGATCCCGGTCTCGGCGCTGCACGGCGACAACATCGCCTCTCGTTCGGAGAACACCCCCTATTACGACGGTCCCTCGCTGATCGAGCATCTGGAATCGGTTCCGGTCGACGCCGATGTGCACGGGCGGCACCAGGTGGGGCTGCGTTTCCCGGTGCAGTACGTCATCCGGCCGCGCACTCCGGAGTATCCGGACTACCGCGGCTACGCCGGGCAGATCGCCGCCGGCGTGGTGCGCCGCGGGGACGAGGTCGTGGTGCTCCCCTCGGGGACGCGCACCACGGTCGAGCGGATCGACACCGCGGACGGTGAGCTGGAGTCGGCGCAGCCCGGACGCAGTGTCACCTTGATTCTCGCCGACGATGTGGACGTTTCGCGCGGCGATGTGATCGCCGCCGCGACCGATGCCCCCGAGCCCATCGACACCTTCGACGCCACCGTGTGCTGGCTCGGCGACAAGCCGCTGCGCGCGGGCGCGCGGCTGCTGCTCAAGCACGGCACCCGCACCACCCAGGCGGTCGTGGGCGCACTGCTCGAGCGTTTCGACGAACAGCATCTGGCCGCGGATACCGAGGCGGAGTCGTTGGCGCTCAACGATATCGGGCGCATCTCGGTGCGCGTCGCGGATCCGATCGTGGCCGACGACTACCGGGTCAACCGGCACACCGGCAGCTTCCTGCTCATCGACCCCGCCGGGGGCAACACCCTGGCCGCGGGCCTGGTGGGCGATGCGCTGACCGCGGTCGAGGTCGGCACCGAGAGCTGATGTCGTACGACGGCGGCGAACCGCTCGACAGCTCCGGCCTCCGGGCCGGAGCCGGGCCGGTTCGCGGCGGTCTGGTGGCACCGGGCCGGGTGGGTTCGCCCGGTGGTCCGGCGCTGATCGCGGTCGCACACGGCAGCCGGGATCCACGCTCCGCGGCGACGATGACCGCGGTGATTGCCGATGTGGCACAGCAGCATCCAGGATTGGATGTCCGGTTGGCGTTTCTGGATCTGAATACGCCGTCGGCCGAACAGGTCATCGATGCCGTTGCCGCACAGGGGCATCGGGAGATCGTCGTGGCGCCACTGCTGTTGGGCAGCGCGTTTCACGCACGCGTGGACCTACCCGGGGTGCTCGCATCGGCGCGTGCGCGGCATCCGCGACTGCGGCTGATCCAGGCCGACGTGCTCGGTCCGGACACCCTGCTGATCACCGCTCTGCGCGAACGCGTGCTGGCGACCGGATCCGATCCGAACGACGACACGCTGGGCGTGGCCGTCGCGGCGGTCGGCTCCTCCTCCGCCGAGGCCAACCGCCGCACCCGCACCCTGGGCAGCCTGCTCGCCGCGGGCACCGCCTGGCGTACCGCGGTGTGCTTCGCCACTACCGAACCGTCTCTCCCCCAAGCGATCTCGGCGTTGCATGCGCTGGAGTGCACCCGGTTCGTCGTCGCGCCGTGGTTCCTTGCCCCCGGTCTGCTCACCGATCGCCTCGTCACCGCCGCGCCACACGTCACCCATGCCGAACCGCTCGGAAGTCACGGGCTCGTCGCGAAAGTCGTTGCGCAGCGGTACGAGACGGCGGTACGCCACCTGCGGGTGCGGTCCGACTCCGATATCGCCGTCGCGTAACTTCACACCTCACCACACCGCATGCATCCCGCATAGGTGCACAGGGGAACATCGCGATGGGCCGTCCGCGATCAGTTGCCGAACCAGCGCTCCAGGACGGCGGCGACGCCGTCCTCGTGGACCGTGCCGGTGACCTCGTCGGCGACATCGCGGGCGGCGTCGACGGCATTGCCCATGGCGACGGAATGCCCTGCCCAGGAGAGCATTTCGCAATCGTTGTAGCCGTCTCCGATGGCCAGGGTGGCCGCCGGCGGGACGTCGAGTTCGCGGCGCAGCCGTTCGAGCGCCCAGCCCTTGGATATGCCCTGGCGGCACGCGACGAGCCAGGGCTCGTCCTCGCCGTGCACCCAGCCGGCGCCGGGAAGCTCGTGCTCGCCCATCACGGCGACCATATCGTCCAGTGAACCGCCGGGCCACCAGCCGTTCAGGCGCGTGGTCGGTTCCAGGCTCAGGTCCTCGTCCTCGACGAACCGGAATTCACCGAGCCGGAAGCTGCCGGGGTAGTAACCGGTGGTCCAGGTGCCGATGCCGACCTTCTCCACCGAGAGCACCATGTCGGGGAACAGCTCGCGCAGGACGGTGACCGACGGCTCCGGATCGAAGGTGTGCACATCCTGCGGCTCCCAGGTCGAAATATCCGCCTGCACCGCGCCGTTCGAGCAGATCGTCCGGCCCTCGCCCAAGCCTAGATCCCGCACCACCAGCTTGGTCGCCAACAGGGTCCGGCCGGTCGCCACGACCACGTGCGCACCGGCGGCGGCCGCCGCGTGCACCGCCTTGCGCACGCGCGGGGTGATCGGCTCACCGGTCCGCAGCAGGGTTCCGTCCACATCCAGAGCTATCAGTCGAGGTCTGTCGGCAGTGTCGTCCACCGCCTCATTCTTGCCGATCGCACGGATGCACTTTCATCGCCGTGGACGTCCTACCGGCGACCGTCGAATTCGGGTAGCGGCAGATACGGGGTGATCGCGTGCGCGAGGTTGGCAACGGTCAACGACTGCAACCACACTCGGCCCGGACCGGTGAGCGCGGCAAGGAACAGGCCGTCCCCGCCGAACAGGATGTTCCGGATGCCGCGCAGGATTGTGATGTCGAATCCGACAGTGGCATCGAACATTCCGACATGTCCGGGATGCACCCGCAATCGCTCCCCCGGGGCCAGATCGTATCGAATCACCTCGCCGGACAGCTCGGCCCACATATGGCCCGCCCCGCTCACCCGCTGCAACGTGAACCCCGCGCCGCCGAAGATCCCCGCACCCAGCCGACGCTGAAAGCTCAGCGAAACCCGGACATCGCCTGTGGCACAGAGGAATCCGTGCCTATGCAGCAGATAGTCCCGTCCCGGCTCCACCGGAACCGGCACGATCTGGCCCGGCAGTTTCGCCGCGAACGCCACCGTCCCCGGATGACGCGCCGCCGAGTACTCGGTCATGAACAACCCGGCCCCCGCCAAGGCCCGCTTCACCGCCCTGAACACCCCGCCCGACCCCGCCCGCGTCGAGGTGTGCAACCGAATCGACTCGGTCATCCACGACAGCTGCCCCGATTCGGCAACCAGGGTCTCCCCCGGGTCGAGCGACACCTCGAGCACCGGCATCACACTTCCGATGATCCTGGGTTCCATCCCATCAGTGTGCGCCGACTACGGGAGTTCGGGCTCGGGCTCGGGATTTCGCGCCTCGAATGCTTCGGCGACGGCGAGGCTGTCCTCGTAGAGATGGTAGCGGACGATGAGGCCGTTCTCGATCGTGAGATGCAGGGCGAAGCGGGAACGGTAGGCGCGGCCGGTGGGACGGGCCGTCTGACGAATCTCGCCCAGTACCACCGCATCCGGGCCGTCGACCAGGATGCGCTCGACCACGGTGCCGACCTGTTCGGGTATGTGGTGGCGGGCGATCTCGCGGAAATGCTCGGCCGCGTCGGCGGGTGTGGCGCGATGCCGGATCCAGGGCGTCGCGGGGCGTCCGTGTTCGTGTTCCGGCCAGTTCAGTTTCCACTCGGCGACCGGGGCGTACAGAGCGGCGATGGCATCCGGGTCGCCGGCGCCGATCCGGCGCACCAGTTCTTCGACGACAGTGCGTGTGGTGTTCGTCGGGGAATCGTTCACATTCGATACCGTGCCCGCATCGGCTCATCCCGTCGATTACCTCCGATGTAAGGCTGCTCGACGGCGGCGGCACACCCCGCCGCACCCCGCACTGCCCCATATCCGACGTCTCGGCAGGACAGCGAATGGAGAGTGCGAACGGGTGCGGCCGGGGCGGGATCGGACCGCCGCCCCTCATTTTGCGGCGGTCCGGACGGCGTCAGTGAAGTCCGCCCCCTGCATGGGAACCGCCGCTCGCGCCGCCGTGGAAACCACCGACCGAGGAACCACCGTGAAAACCACCCAACGAGGAACCACCGTGGAAACCACCGTTGGAGGAATTGCCCCCCGCGGAACTGGGGCCACTGTGCGACGGACCGGACGTCCCGTTCGAGGTCGATCCGCCGGAGGAGTGGGAGGTTCCGTTCGACGTGACTCCGCCCAGCGGGCGGTGGGAGTTGTTCGAGGTTCCGCCGCCCGGCGAGTGAGCGAAGGCGCCGCCGAATGAGCTCGAAGTGTCGTGTGCGGCATTACTTCCGGAAGAATTCGACAGGCCGTTACCGGAGCCCGCGGCATCGCCGCCATGGGACGCGGGACTCGAGGTCTGGCTGTCGCCGGCGGGACCGGTCGATGTCGTATTGCCGCCGGAAGACAGGGCGCCCCCGGTTTCGGTGCTCGCCGAATCTCCCGCGGTGCTCGCCCCGGAGCCGGAGTGGGGCGTGCCGGGAGTGCCGGAACCGGGACGCGTACTCGTGCCTGATGTATTGCCCGGAGCCGAATTCCGGCCTCCCGCCGACGAATTCCCGTCCGGCAGGTCCGATCCGGGCTGCGAATCCGCCACGGGGTGCGGAGTCCCGGTACTCGCCTGTGTCGCAACGGGATCTGTGAACGAAGCCTTCGACGGTGGCGCTACCCGAGCCGCCGGATCCCACCTGCGCGGCAGTGTGTCGTGATCCGGATCGTGGTGGGGTGCGGTGTTTCCCGAACCCATCGACGGGTGCGGCAGCCTGATCGCGGGTATCGGGGCGCCGGACGCTTTCGCGAACGGCAGCGGGTTGACGAACTGTGCCGGGTCGGCGTAGATCGGCGGCCGGAGACGACCGAGCGGGCCGCAGTGCGTACCGGGGCCGTGCTCGTTCAGCGCGCGTTGCGCCTCGGCCGACCTCGAGTCCGGAAAAGTCTGTACCACAGCGCTGTAGGCCTGCACCCTGGAATAGGACCGCAGCGGCAGTGCGGCATCGGACACCACGGGTGAGCCCATCGATTGCGCGCCGGGAACGGTTCCGTCGATCACCTGCACCTCGGGCGCCGGATCGGGCGCGGGCCCCGCGAGCGCGGGCGCGAATTCCAGCACGGGACCGTCGGAGCCGATCGGACCGCCGCCGAGCATGGTGGCCGCCGACATCGCCAGTGCCGAAGCGACCGCGGCACTGGACAATACGGCCGCACCGCGCGCGTACCGACCGAGATTGGCGCCGGTGTCGGCCATCCGGAACGAAGCCAGCGCGGCTCCCTCCGCGACGGTGTGCGCCGGATCCGGCGAGATCACCACCGGACGCCCGAGCTCCGCGATCACCTGCGCCACCTCGACCGGCCGCGCCGCTCCGCCGACCAGCAGAATCCGGTCCACATCGCCGATCGTGAGCCCGGCCGCGCGAACGCAACGCCGCACCAGGCGCAGGGAATTGCGAATATTCCAGGTACGCAATCGGGCGGTGTCGTCGGCCGGGACGACCTTCGAGACCGGCGACGACGCGTCCGGCGCCAGCGCCCGGGCGTAGCGGGCCAGCGTGGTCCCCAGCGGCCGGCCGCCGTATTCGTACGAACGCACCGGTTTCCCGAGCACACCGCGTTTCTCTCGGTCGGCCTCGGTGCGCACGACCGCGATGTCGAGGCTGTTGCCGCCGAGATCGTAGACGAGTGTGAGCCCGTTGTCGGATACGCCGTATTCGGCATCGAGCCACTCGGCCGCAGCGACCGGTTCGGGCATCAGCAGCGTCCCGGTGGCTCCGGCCCAGTCCAGGGCGTGCCGCAGTGCGGCAACCCGTGCGTCGGAATAGCAAGCGGGATAGGTGATCACCGGTTCGCCGTCGAATTCGGTGGCGCCGATCAGGCAGGTGGCTACGGCGGCAACGAGATCGGCCGAGGTCCAGATCCGCCCACCCACGACGACGGGTTCGATCTCACGGGTGAGATCGGCGAAATCCGTTACCACCGGAGCGAATCGCGGCAGGCCGCCGATTCGCGCGCCGCCGGCGCTGTCGAATGTGACGGCGGTGCGACGCACCCGCACCGTGGGAATGTCCCCCTCTCCGGTGGTGGCTGCCCACGCGGAGTTCACTGTGCCGATGCTCATGCCGAAGCCAACAGTCATTGCCATCCTGTCAAACGCACCGAGACCACGGCCCGGGGTACGAACCTCGCGGTCGCGGTCGTTTACCAAACAGCGAACCCAGGTTAGCTGGTCGATATCGATCGCGGACACCCAATGGGCGGAAAAGGTTTCATACCCACCGGTACACAGAACAAAACACCTGATAGACCGGTATACGAATTGGAAAATTCGGTCACGGAATGTGCGACACGCCCAATCAGCCGGAAAAACCAGCTACCTTTCAGTAACTAGCGACACAAACCAACCGGTGCGCTGCGGATGTGTCGCAACAGCTTTCAGGCACCATCATTCGATCGATCTATGTGGAATGGCTGAATAGTTGCCACCGAAGAACGGCGAACATTTCGGACAGAACGACCTTCCGGACGGACCGGCCGGTATCCGGCAGTCGGTCTCGGACAATGGCATTCGTCGCCCCGACAGGACAGCGCATTTCACGGACGGCCGCGTCGGTGTGGGCAGAGGCCGAGTCACCCGGGAGGCGCGAATCGACCTCTGCCCACACCGAACGGAACAACCACCCGACCGCTCACTGTGTTCCGCTCCCGCGACGTCCAGACATGATGCCGGACAACCGCGGTCGAGCGATCCCGCCACGGCGCACCATCGATCCGGCAGCGCGCGTTCCCCGCATCAGCTCGGACACGTCCGGCAATGCACCGACTTCGGTGAGAACACGCATCACCGAAGCACCGATAGTCAGGCCCGCGCGAACAGACGGCGCTTACGCCTGGGCCGCGCTGCCACCGCACCGCCCCGGATCACCGACGGACGACGCGCGGAGACGAGCGCATCGAAATCGCCCGCGCTGTGCGCGGGTTCGGGGAGGCGGCCGGTGTTGAAGTCCGCCACGAGACCGCGCACAGTTTCCTGGGCGCAGGATTTGTTGGTACCGATGAATCCGGTCGGGCCGCGCTTGATCCAACCGGTCACATAGACGCGCGGGACGATCTCGCCGCCCGGAGCCGATCGCACCCGCCCGGCGGAATTCGGGATGACCCCGGCCGCATCGTCGAACGGCAGGCCGGGCAGCGGTACACCGCGGTATCCGACCGAGGCGAGAACCATTCCGGTGTCGAGGGTTTCGGTGAGACCCGTGGGCACCGCGCGCACCGTGCCGTCGGCATCGGTGGCGAGTTCGTTGTGCGCCAGCTCGATTCCGGTGACCCGGTCGGTGCCGACCAGAGCCGTCGGTGAGGACAGATAGCGGAAAACGATCCGCTTGCGGTCGCTCACCGGCCGGTCGGCCAGACCACGCAGCATCCGCAACTTGTGCTCGACCTTCTGCGGCATCCCCGGAACTGGTTCGGGCACATCGCCATCCACAACGATGTCAACGTCCGCACCGAGCAGGCCAACGAATTCGGGTACCGTGAAGGCAGATTCGGCCGGCCCACGCCGCGCGACGATCACGACCTCTTCGACCTTGCTGTGCCGCAACGCCTCCAATGCCCGAGGCGACACATCGGTGTGCGCCAGCGCCTCGGGATCGGCGGTGAGAATCCGCGCGACGTCCAGCGCGACATTGCCGTTACCGACGATCACCGCCCGTCGCTGGGTCAGATCGAAGTCGCGCTCGGCCTGATCGGGGTGGCCGTTGTACCAGGCCACGAAGTCGGTGGCGGAGGCGCTGCCCGGCAGGCCCTCACCGGGAATGCCGAGTTTACGATCGGTCGAGGCGCCGACGGCGTAGATCACCGCGTGATGGTGCGCGAGCAGTTCCTCGTGCGAAATATCCTGCCCCACAGTGAGGTTCAGATAGGCTCCGAATCCGGACTGCTCGGACATCACGTCGTACAACCGGCTTACCCGACGCGTCTTGGTGTGATCGGGGGCGACGCCGAACCGAGCCAGGCCGTACGGCACCGGCAGCCGGTCGATCACGGTGACCGAGACATCCGGCTGGGTCAGCAGTTCGTCGGCGGCGTACATCGCCGACGGGCCCGAACCGACGATCGCCACCCGCAGCGGCCCGCCCTCGACCCGCGCCGCGGGCACCGGCCGCGCCAGCACCGGACGCGGGCGCACCTGCCGGTAGAAATCGGCGTTGATCTCGATGAAGGGCTGCTGCTCGGGAGTGAGCCGCTTGGTCGAGGTGATGGCGTCGACCGGGCACGCGGTGGCGCACGCCCCGCAGTCCACGCATGCCTCCGGATCCACGTACAGCATTTCCGCACTCAGGAAATCCGGCTCGTCCGGAGTGGGGTGGATGCAGTTGACCGGGCATGCGTAGACGCAGGACGCGTCGCTACAACAGGATTGGGTGACGACGTACGGCACTGTCCGCTCGCCCTCAGCTCGCCTCGAGCACGCGCAGCGGCTCCGAGCGATAACGGCTGCTCGGGCCGTCGATGCGCAGCAGCTTCCAGACGGCCTTGGCGACCGGGTTCATCAGGCCGATCTGCTTGGCCAGCGCCCGCACGTCGACGAAATAGTCGCTGAAAACCTTGCGAGCCTCCTTGGAACCGTAGAACAGCTCCTTGCGAACCTCATTCGGAATGTCGAACTCCTGGAAAAACGACTTCGGCGGCGTGGCGATGGACCGGCCCAGAATCCACATGATCAGCGGCATGGCCAGCGAGAGCACGAACTTCTTGGCCGGTGTCACCTGCGGCACATGGTGTTCGAGGAATTCGTGCGCGAAGGAGATGTGCCGCGCCTCCTCCGCGACGTGGATCGACATGACCCCGCGCATGATCGGGTGCACCTCCTCACCCGAACGCAGAATCGCCTTCTGGATGTGATCGATCGGCTCCTCGCCGGCGAGCACGGCCATGAAGAACAGATTCGGAGTCAGCACGGCCACCGGAACGCCCAGATACCGCAGCTTGCGCACCACCGGGCCCATACCCGGTACGTCCGCACCGATCCGGTTGACCATCTCCTGGAACATCTGGGTGTGATTGAGTTCCTCGGTCATCTCGTGCGTGCAGTACCGGAACTCCGGATCGCCGTTGGGCAGCGCGAAGGTGTGGTTCACCATCCCGCTGATCAGGATCGACTCGAACTGCAGACCCACCTTGGCGACGTTCGCCTGGCGGTACTTGCCGATCTCGATCTGCCGCTCCCGGGACTGCGACAGATACCACGGGTGCCGCCCGAGCGGATCCGCGGAAACGGGCAGAATCCACCGCTCGGGGGCGGCATCCGGGTGGAAATCGGGGTTTTCCCAGTCGATGTCCTGGAAAGGATCGAAGTGACGGTTCACCGAACCTTCCGACAGCAGCGTCAGCTTGGCGGCGTACTCCCGCGCCTCTCGGACAATCGGATCCTCGGGCTCGACGTGGTCGGTACCAGGCGTCGTGGCAACGGACGTCATCGTCACAGCCTCTCCACTCGTTGGGTAACTGTTTCCAATAGTTACACCAACCGTGGGTCACGTCAACTGTCGCAGGTCATCGGTCCGGTGGCACCAACCCCGCGTGGGCCGATCCGGCCGCCACCGCGGCCTCGGGCACCACGACTCCGGCCATCGCGCCGCCACCGGCGATCAGCACCGCCGCCGCGACGCGCACCAGCCGCCGCTGCGACCACGCCGTGCCCCTCCGCCGACGACCGACCGTCCCGTGTGCCGCCTCGGCCGCCCGCTGCGCGAGGATCGCCGCACCCTCCGCGATCGTGCGCTCCGGATCAGCCGCGACGACCACCGTGCGGGCGAGTTCTTCACCGAGCACCTTCGCGACCTCGCGCGGCCGGGCAGCGCCGCCGATCACCAGGACCCGATCCACATCGGCCATGGTCAGATCCGCGGTGCGCAGGCAGGTGTAGACCAGATCCACCGAACGCAGCACATGGATGGAACGCAGAGCCGAGATCGCGGCATCGGAACCGGTGAGCGAGCGCGGCGAGGCCAGCCGGCTCGCACGCTTGGTCATCAGGGCCCCGAAGGCGCGTCCGCCGTACTCGCTCGACCGCACCGGCGTGCCGACCACGCGATTGTCCGGCGCACCCGCGCCGACCCGGACCAGGGTCACGCTCAGACCGGAACCACCCAGGTCGTAGACGAGCATCAGTCCCGGGGTGATCGGGCCCTGCGTGGCCTCGAACCAGGCCGCCGCCGCGGCCGGTTCCGCGATCAACTCGGCCCGTTCGAGGCCCACCGTGTCGAGTGCGCCGCGCAATTCGCCGACCTGCTCGTCCGAATAACCGACGGGATGAGTCACCGCCAGCGCGAGATCCTCATCCGGCTCCGCGCCGAGCGTTTCGGCGATCACGCCCTGCGCGACCGTCGCCACCAGATCCGCCGCGGTGAGCGTGCGGTCACCGACCCGCGCGGTAGGCGTGGAACGCTGACTCAAATCGGCGAATTCGGCCAGCGCGCGGCCATGTTTGGGAATGTGGCCGACGCGTGCGACGCCGGCGCTGTCGAACGTGAGGGTGGTGCGCCACTTCGTGGGCACGCTCTTCCTCTTGTTCCGATGCGCGGCGCGGCCACTCTCCCCCGCCACTTCGCACACCGTATTGACCGTTCCGATACTGACTCCGAGCCCAACTGCCATCTACACCCACCTCGGTCGACGAACGAACAGGGTTTACGCAATCGTGATCCGAACGAGTCTCAGGCAACCATCCGCAACCCGGCGCTGACAACCACCGGACAAGAGGTTGTCCGCTCCTGACATCTCCCGCACATACCGTTCAGAAGTGGTCAAACCGTACGGATCGACCGCCCGCGCAGCTGTCGGCGAGCCGGGTGGACCACATCGGAAGTCCGCTCGGCGCCGCACTCAGAATCCCGCGGGCAACTCCGGAATCCGGGTCGCGCGGGCATATACGGTCTCCCCGTCACGCAACTGCAGCGCCTCGGAGTCGCCGCGGGTGATCTGCGCGGTGAACACGTCACCGGTGGCGGCGTTGCGCAACTCCAGCCGCACCTCGAAGCCGAGCACCACCACCCGCTCGACCGTGGCGCGGGTGACACCCGCCGATTCCGCCGTGCCCTCGTGCGAGGCCAGCGCCATCTCCGGATCACGGCCGATCCGGATATCGTGCGGACGCACCAGATGTCCGTTCAACTTGGCCACCGCACCCAGGAAGGACATGACGAACTCGTTCGCCGGACGGTCGTAGACGTCCTCGGGACTGCCGATCTGCTCGATGCGCCCGGAGTTCATCACCGCGATCCGGTCCGCGACGTCCAGGGCCTCCTCCTGGTCGTGCGTCACCAGCACCGTGGTCACGTGCACCTCCTCGTGCAGGCGGCGCAGCCAGGTCCGCAGATCGGTGCGCACTTTCGCGTCCAGCGCGCCGAACGGCTCGTCCAGCAGCAGCACCTGCGGATCGACCGCCAGCGCGCGGGCCAGGGCCATGCGTTGGCGCTGACCGCCGGACAGCTGCGCGGGATACCGATGCTGGAAACCGTCCAGGCCGACGATGCCGAGCAACTCGTCCACCCGCTTGGCGATCTCGTTGCGCGGCCGTTTGCGGATCTTCAGGCCGAATGCGACGTTGTCGCGCACGGTCATATGTTTGAACGCCGCGTAATGCTGGAATACGAAGCCGATATCGCGCTTCTGCGGTGACACCCGGGTGACGTCGCGCCCGGCGATGGTGACCACGCCCGAATCCAGCGATTCCAATCCGGCGATCGAGCGCAGCAGTGTCGATTTGCCCGAGCCCGAGGGGCCGAGCAGGGCGGTCAGCTCGCCCGCGGGAATATCGATGCTGACATCGTCGAGTGCGGCGAAGCTGCCGTAGCTCTTCTTCGCATTCGCAACGCTGATCATGTGCTCGCCTCCGGCGGGGGTCGTCGAGTTCGTCATTTCGCGGTACCCCGCTTGCGTTCGAGTACGGTCATCAACAGCAGCGTGACCAGGCCCATGGCCATCAGCAGCGTCGCCGCACAGTAGGAGCCGAAGATGTTGCGGTCGTCCATATATCGCGCGTTCACCAGCAGCGTCAAGGTCTGGCCGCCGCCGGGCAGGCCCGTCGAGACCATGATCACCGCGCCGAATTCGCCGAGGGACCGTGCGACGGTGAGCACGATGCCGTAGGTCAGGCCCCAGCGGATCGCGGGCAGGGTGATCCGCCAGAACGTCTGCCAGCGTGAGGCGCCCAGCGTCGTCGCGGCCTGCTCCTGATCGTCACCGATCTCGTGCAGTACCGGCTCCACCTCGCGCACCACGTACGGCAGGGTCACGAACAGCGTCGCGATCACCATTCCGGGCAGGCCGAAGATCACCCGGAAGCCGAGATGTTCTATGCCACCCAACCATCCGGTCACACCCCACAGCATGATCAGCGAAACACCCACCACCACAGGCGAAACCGCGAAAGGCAGATCCACCACGCCCTGAAGCAGGCTGCGGCCCGGGAAGTTTCCGCGCACCAGGGCGATCGCGGTGAGAATGCCGAACAACACGTTGAGCGGAACCACGATCAGCAGGATGATCATCGTGATGTTGAACGCGGAGATCGCGGCGGGCGTGGAGATCCAGTCGTAGAACTGCCCCACCCCCTCGGCGAAACTGCGCCACAGGATGATCACCAGCGGCGCCACCAACAGTGCGAGCAGATAGACCAGCGCGACCACCCGCAGCGAAATGCGGCTGAGCGGTGAGAGTTTCATCGGCTCGCCAGCTCCTTGCGCGCGGTGCGGTCGGCGAACAGCCGCAGCACCAGCAACGTAGCGAACGAAATAACCAGCAGCGCAACGGAAACCGCTGCCGCGCTGACGGGCCGGTCCACCTCGATCTGCTGCTGGATGTACTGCGAGGCGACCTGGGTATGTCCCGGAATGTTCCCGCCGATCAACACCACCGAGCCGAATTCGCCGATGGCGCGGGCGAAGGCCAGGCCCCCGCCGGAGACGATCGCCGGGACCAGCGACGGCAGCACGATACCGCGGAAGGTGGTCCAGTTGCTCGCACCCAGTGATACCGCGGCCTGTTCCACCGAGTGATCGGATTCCAACAGCACCGGCTGCACCGCCCGGACCACGAACGGCAGCGTCACGAAGGCCAGCGCGATGATGACGCCGGGCCGGGTGGCGTTGAGGTGGATGCCGATCGGGCTGTCCGGCCCGTACAGCGCCAGCATCACGATGCTGGCGACGATGGTGGGCAGGGCGAACGGCAGGTCGATCAGCGAGTTCACGATCGACTTACCCGGGAACTCGTCGCGCACCAGCACCCAGGCCACGAGCGTGCCCATCACCACGTTGAGCAGTGCCACCAGCACCGACAGGATGATGGTCACCTTCAGCGCGTCCAGCGCCGCGGGTGCGGTGGCCGCGGACCAGAACCCGGACCAGCCGTTGTCGAACGCGTGAAATGCCAACGCCGCCAACGGAAGCAGGACGATCACGCTCAACCACAGCACCGCCGTGGCGATGCCGAGCGGGCCGACCGATCCGGTCACCCGCAGCCATGATCTGCGGCTCGGTGTACGGACCGACGCGGCGGTTTCGATCTCGGTCACTATTTCGTCGCCCTGTCGTAGATGGTCGCCACGCTGCCGGTATCGGGCGTGAACAATTGCTTGTCCACCTTCTTCCAGCCCCCGAGGTCCGCGATGGTCCACAATTTCTTTTCGGGCGTCGGGAAATCATGGACGAATTCGGCGGCGACCTGTGGATCGACCGGGCGGAATCCGGCATCGGCGATCGCTCGCTGACCCGCCGGGGTGTAGAGGAAATCCTTGAACGCCACGGCCTTGTCGAGGTTGCGGCTGTTCGCGAGCACGGCCACCGGATTCTCGATCTTGAACGTCACGGGTGGGATCAGGTACTCGATCGCATCGCCTTCCCGCTCGGACAGGATCGCCTCGTTCTCATAGCTGATCAGCACGTCACCGGTGCCCTGCAGGAAGGTCTCGGTCGCCTCGCGGCCGGATTTGGGCTGCACCTTGATGTGGTCCTTGGTGATCAGCTTGCCCAGATAGTCCAGCCCGGCCTGAGGATCCTTGCCGCCGTCACTCTCCTGCGCGTACGGGGCGAGCAGATTCCATTTCGCGGAGCCGGAGCTGAACGGATTCGGAGTCACCACCTGCACTCCCGGCTTCAGCAGATCGTTCCAGTCGTGGATGCCCTTCGGATTGCCCTTGCGGACCACGATCGCCACCACCGAGCCGAACGGAATTCCCTTGTCGGCGTCGGCATTCCACTTCGAATCGACCAGACCCGCGGTGACCAGGCGGGTGACGTCCGGTTCGACCGAGAAGTTCACCACATCGGCGGCGGCACCCGCGGCGACCTTGCGGGACTGGTCGCCCGAGGCGCCGTAGGACTGCTGCACCTGTATGCCCGCGCCGACCGCGGTCTTGTTGAACGCGGCCACCGCCTTGTCGAAGGCGGGTTTGGCGGTGGAATAGGCGAACAGCGTCAGCGCGCCGTTGCCTCCCTTGCCGCCCTTGCTGCCGGGCACGTCGCTGGTACCGCCACTACACGCGCTCAGCAGTACCACTACGAGCGCGACCACGACGGCAGGGGTCGATCTCCGGGCGCCGGGCCCCTTGCTGCGAGACATTCGGATGTGGACCTTTCCTGCCTGCCCGCCTGCGCAGCGGGTGGGATCGAGATGCCGCTTCCGTTGCCCTGCAGACGATTTCGACAACGCCGCGACGAGGCCCGAAGGGGCCTGGCGAATACGGACACATCTGGAAAATTCGATCGCGGCCAGTGTAGGCACGCAGTAGTGTCCGACCTATCAGCGACAGTAGATGTCCGCGAGCACGAGGCAGCCGACCGCGATCAACGCCAATTCATGGCGGACCTTCGGCAGAACACTCGATGACACGGGCAGACTGTAGCAGAACAGGACGAATCACCGCGACCCAATCGAACTCCAGGGGGTATTTGTGACCGCATCGCGCGAGCCCGCACCAGGCGACCGGACGGTGGCCGCATCCGCCGCTCCGGACCGCGTCCGACGCACCTTTCCCGGTATCAGCACGCGTGCGTGGGAGCATCCGGCGGATCGCACCGCGCTGGTGGCCATGCGCACCTTCGCTGGATTCGACACCGTACTGCGCACCCTGTCCGGCCTGTTGCGTGAGCGCCAGCACCGGCTGATGTACCTGGCGACCGCGGTCCGCGTGGACGAGCGGCAATTCAAGACGCTGCACGATCTGCGCGCCGATGCCGTGCGCATCCTCGACGCGCCCGTCGCACCGGAGCTGTACGTCCTGCAGGACCCGGTCGCCAACGCCTTCACCATCGGCATGGACGAGCCGTTCATCGTGTTGACCACCGGACTGGTCGAACTACTGGACGTGGAGGAGCTGCGGTTTGTCGTCGGCCACGAACTCGGGCATGCGATGTCCGGGCACGCGGTCTACCGGACCATGCTGATGCACCTGCTGAATCTGGCGTCCTCGTTCGGCTGGATGCCGATCGGCGGCTGGGCGCTGCGCGCGCTCATCGCCGCGCTGATGGAGTGGAGCCGCAAATCCGAACTCTCCGGCGACCGTGCCGGGCTGCTTTGCGGACAGGATGTGGAGGCCTCGGTACGCGTCCATATGAAATTGGCCGGCGGCGCGATGGTGAGCGAGATGAATCATGCCGCATTCCTGCAACAGGCCGATGATTACGACCGCACCGGCGATCTGCGCGACGGCGTGCTCAAACTGCTGAACATCGAACTGCAGACACACCCGTTCTCGGTACTGCGCGCGGCCGAACTGCGACGCTGGATCGCGGGCGGCGAGTACGACCGTATCCTCGACGGCCGGTACCCACTGCGCGAGCAGGACAAGAACACCCGGATCAGCGATGAGATCCGCGAGGCCGCCCGCACCTACCGGGAAAGTTTCGACACCTCGGAGGACCCCCTGATCCGCACCGTGCGCAACCTGGGCCGCGATGTCGGGACCGCGGTGAGCACCGTGGGGCAGGAGGTCGGCGAGACGGTCTCGAAGATCGGAAAACGATTGGGGCTGTAATTTCGGCCTCCGCTTCGCTCCGGCGGGGCGGGCGAAACGCGGTGGCGAGGTAGTTACCCCACCTGCGGGACAGGGAAAGGGGGCGGCTCGGCGAACCGGCTGATCGGTACGTCAGCAGGTACCACCGGTCGGCCGAGCCGCCGGTCTCCTCAGTCCTCTTCCAGCTCCGGCGGGCTCTCCAGCAGATCCAGGATCCATTCCTCGGAGGCGGACTCCTCGCCGTCCTCGTCGGCCTCCTCGATCCGCAGCCGGTTGTGCAGCCGGACTCCCAGGCCGAGCAGCTGAGCGGCGCGCACCATCTCGATCGCTTCGTCCGGGGCGGCGTAATGGGTGGCGATCAGCCGGGGGCTCTCCTCGAGTTCCTCGGTGTCGAGCAACTGGGTGAGTTCAGCGAAATCCTCATCGGTTGACATGGGCGAGAGCGTACCCCGGGCAACCGACAGCGGCAGGGCGTTCGTGCCCAGGGCCGAGGCGTCCTCCCGTCTCGCCGGCGTGCGGGCTAGGCTGAGCCTGTGCATCGCATTGCTGGCTGGTGGGACGGTTTCGAACTGTGGGTCGCGGGCCTGCCGTTCCTACCGCAGTTCGCGGTGGTGCTGATCGGGATGGTCCCGATCAGCTTCCTCATCGCGTATCTGCTCGATCGGCTACTGCGTGAGGCGCTGCGCCTGCTCGGCCGCGATCGAGTGGTTCGGCCGGAGCCGATTTCGCCGATCGACGCCGAGAATCGCGCCGACCCCACGGAGACCGGCCCCACTGTGGTGGATTACGGACCACCAGCTCTGGAATTCGGGTCGCAGCCCCTGGATTACGGGCCACAGCCGCTGGGATACGGAGCACGAGCGCTGTCCCACACCCCGGGCGCGCGGCAGAAGGAAGTGGTGTGATGCCCCGCTCACGGGTCCAACTGGCTCTCCTGGCCCTCATCGTGCTCGTGATCGTCGCCTGGCTGCTCACCCGCTGACCGCGCGCGACGCTGGACGACACGGTCGTGACGGGCCGATGATGTCCTTATGACGTCCTACGACGAACCGCTGAGCGACGCACCCGACGACGTCAGCAATGCGGATATCCCGCCGCAGCCCGTTCCCTCAGACACTCTCCCCATGAACGCCGACGCTCCCGCGGTACGCCGCGACGCCCTCGGCGATGTCGCAGACGATCAACTCACCGCCGGATATCTGCCCACCCCGGCGGGTGTGACGCACAAATCCGCCTATCCGCCCATCGACGACTACGCTTTCCTGTCCGACTGCGAGACCAACTGCCTGATCGCCCGCAACGGCGCGGTGGAATGGCTGTGCCTGCCGCGCCCGGATTCGCCCAGCGTCTTCGGCGCGATGCTGGACCGCAGCGCCGGACATTTCCGGGTCGGCCCGTATGGGGTGAACGTGCCCGCGGCCCGCCGCTACCTACCCGGCGGCATGATCGTCGAGACGACCTGGCAGACCGATACCGGCTGGCTGATCGTGCGCGATGCCCTGGTGCTCGGCCCGTGGCACAACAACGACAAGCGCAGCAGGACCCATCGCCGCACGCCGATGGACTGGGACGCCGAACACATGTTGCTGCGCACGGTGAAATGCGTGAACGGCGTGGTCGAACTGGAGGTCAGCTGCGAACCGGCCTTCGACTACCACCGCGCTCCGGCCCGCTGGGAGTACACCGGCAACGTCTACGAGCAGGCCACCGCGACCTGTGAGGGCGAGGCCGACTGCACCAGCCTGACCCTCACCACCGATCTGCGCATCGGAATCGAGGGACGCGAGGCCCGCGCCCGCACTCGGATGAAGGAGGGTGACGAGGTCTACGTCGCGTTGTCCTGGTCCCAGCTGCCCGCCCCGCGCAGCTACGCCGAGGCCGCGGAGAAGATGTGGGCGACCACCGAATGCTGGCGGCAGTGGATCACGCTGGGCAAGTTCCCGGACCACCCGTGGCGCGGATATCTGCAGCGCAGCGCGCTGACCCTCAAGGGCCTCACCTATGCGCCGACCGGCGCGCTACTCGCCGCGGCAACCACCTCGCTACCGGAAACCCCTGGCGGAGAACGCAATTGGGACTACCGATACGCCTGGGTGCGCGATTCCACCTTCGCGCTGTGGGGTCTGTACACCCTCGGCATGAACCGGGAGGCCGACGACTTCTTCGCCTTCCTGCACGACGCGGCCACCGGCGGCAACGGCGAGACGCTCCCGCTGCAGGTGCTGTACGGCATCGGCGGCGAACGCACCATTACCGAATACGAACTGGGCCATCTGCACGGTTACGACGGCGCATCGCCGGTCCGCATCGGCAACGGGGCCTACAACCAGGACCAGCACGATATCTGGGGCACCATCCTGGATTCGGTGTATCTGCACGTGCGTTCACGCCAGCAGGTTCCCGAAACGCTGTGGCCCATGCTGGAAAGGCAGGTGCAGGGAGCGATCGAGCACTGGCGCGAGCCCGATCGCGGAATCTGGGAGGTCCGCGGCGAACCGCAGCATTTCACCTCTTCGAAGGTGATGTGCTGGGTCGCGCTGGACCGCGGCGCCCATCTCGCCGAGATGCACGGCGAGACCGACTTCGCCAAGAAGTGGTCCGAGCTGGCCCGGGAGATCCGCACGGACATCCTCGACAACGGCGTCAACGCCGACGGCGTCTTCACCCAGACCTACGGCGGCGACACCCTGGACGCCTCGCTACTGCTGGTGCCGCTGCTGCGCTTCCTGCCCGCGGACGATCCCCGGGTGCACAAAACCGTGCTGGCCATCGCCAACGAACTCACCGACCAGGGCCTGGTGCTGCGCTATCGCACCGACACCACCGACGACGGCCTGTCCGGTGTGGAGGGCACCTTCACGATCTGTTCGTTCTGGCTGGTCTCGGCCCTGGTGGAGATCGGTGAGGTGCAGCGGGCCCGGCACCTGTGCGAGCGGCTGCTCGGATATGCCAGCCCGCTCGAGCTGTACGCCGAGGAGATCGACCCGCGTACCGGACGTCATCTGGGCAACTTCCCGCAAGCGTTCACCCACCTGGCTCTGATCAACGCGCTCACCCACGTCATCCGCGCCGAACAATCCATCAGCGCAGGCGAATTCCACCCCGCACACCGCGCGGGCTAGTAGCCGCGCGGTCGTTGCGGTGAGTCGAGCCGGCGTGAGTGGCATTGACACGCGTGCGTCGGCTGGAACGACAAGCCATTTCGTTGTCCTTGTGGCAACAGTATCGACGCGCAGGTTCTGTCTCTCCTGACCGACGATCTGTTTTACGAATACGCTAGCTGGCGGGCTGCCACAGCCCCTATTCTGACCGAAGCATGAGATTACGTTGTTAGCTAACGGCCAACAGTGAATCCCTTGTCGCGCTTGTTGGTTCATTCTTTGGAGTTAGCCCCTTTGACAACACCACGTTCCGACCTGTCGGCCAGCCCCGGCTGCCCGGTCCAGCACACCGGCTCCCCGTTCGACACCGACAGCCCCCGAATCGTGCTGGACACACCGGAATTCGTCGCCGATCCACACCGTGCCTATGCGGCGATGCGCCGCCGCTATGGCTCGATGGTGCCGATCGAGCTGGCACCCGGAGTACCGGCGACGCTGGTCATCGGCTATCACACCGCGTTGCGGATCCTGAACGATCCCGACCATTTCCCAGCCGACCCGCGGGCGTGGGAGAGAACCGTGCCCGAAGATTGCCCGGTACGTCCGATCATGGAGTGGTATCCGAACGTGATTCGCAGTGCCGGCAGTGCTCACCTGCGCTATCGGCAGGCGTTCACGGCCGCTTTCGACAGGGTCGACCTGCACAAATTGCACACCACGGTAGAGAAGATCGCCATCCCGCTGATCAACGAATTCTGTGAATCCGGTTCGGCGGATCTGGTGTCTCAGTACGCATTCCCGTTGGCTTTCGAGGTGCTGAACCGCATGGTCGGCTGCTCGGCGGAGTTGGGCGGGCGCGTCGCCACCGGGATGGCGGCGATATTCGACACGGTGAACGCCGCGTGGGGTATGGAGCATATGAGTCAGGCGCTGATGGAACAGGTACAGCTGCGCCGCACCGCACCCGCCGACGATGTCACCTCGCATCTGGCCCATCATCGGGCCAACCTCACCGACGAGGAAATGGTCCGCAACCTGATCGTCTTCTACGGCGGGGGTATCGAACCGCAGCAGAATCTGATTTCCAACACGCTGCTGCTGATGATCACCGATGAACGTTTCGGTGGCGACATCCTCGGTGGAAGCCTGTCCACCCGCGATGCGCTGGACGAGGTGCTGTTCACCGATCCGCCGCTGGCGAACTTTTGCATGACCTATCCGCGCCAGCCGATTCTGATCGACAACACCTGGCTGCCCGCCCATCAACCGGTGGTGGTCAGTCTGGCTGCCTGCAATCGCGATCCGGAAATCGCGGGCGGCAATCGCACCGGTAATCGCTCGCACTTGGCGTGGGGTGCGGGCCCGCACGCGTGCCCGGCCCGCTCGGTGGCCTATCTGGTGGTGCAGGACGCGATCGATCAGCTTCTCGACGCGCTGCCGGAGATCCGCCTGGCCGTAAACCCGAGTGAAATCAGTTGGCGCCCTGGTCCGTTCCACCGGGCGATGGTGGCGCTACCGGTCGTCTTCCCTCCGGCGCCTCGACTGAATCTGGGGTAGGGGTGTCGGATCGGGTGCGGCCGGTAATCGACGAAGCGCTGAGTTATCGGCCGGTTGCGCTGTAGGGCATCGGCTATCGGGATCGATCGATGATTCCCGGTGCCCGCTCGGCGTGGGCGCACGAGTTTCGACGCGGAGAAGGGCAACTCCGTGGGGCGGGCAAGCACGCCGAAGTCACGGAAGGCGCACTAGCCGTGGATTTCGCGGAGGCGGATCAGGGAGGATTCGATTTCGGTGAGGCGGCGGTCTCGGGCCGGGCCGGACTGTTCGGCTGCCGCCTCCTCCGCGGCGCGCAGGGATTCGTCCACCGAACGCAGTGTCTGACTTGCGATTTCGGTGAAATGGTCGCGCAGCGTACGCTGCACGCCGCGCAGGCGGTGCCGTGACTCCTTGCTGACCTGGAAGATCACATCGTCCATCAGGCGCGCGACGGCCGTCTTGGCCTCGGCCTGACGACGTTCGCGACGCAGTTTGCGATCCTCCCACAGCGCGTTGACGCCCAGCAGTACCGCGGCCGCACCCGAATACCAGTTCACCGGTGGAATGTTCAACACGCTGGCCAGGACCACGCCGACCATCAGCAGACCGCCGTAGGAACCCCGCATGATGTTCAGAATCGGCTGGATCACACCGATTTTCGCCGACGCGAGCGGTTCCAGGGAGGCCACCGGCTCCAGGACGTCGGCCGGATTCTCCAGACGCATATCGGCGAGCACGGCCTCGTAGTCGGTGCCGGGGAACTTCTCCGCGACCTCCTCGGCCAATTCCGCCGAGCGATAGTGCGCGATGACGAAGTTCTCCTCCACCGCCTCGCAGATGCGCGCGTCCAGATCCGCGCCGAATTCCTTCCAGCCGCGCGCCGGATCGCCCTTGACGATCTCGGCCTCGGCGTCGCGGACCAGGCTGCGCAGCCGGTGGCGCAGATCGTGTTCGATATCGGCCATCAGATCCGAACAGCCGTCGGCGAGGGTGATCTGCCAGTTCGCCGAGCGGTGTCGCAGGTTGTCCGCCTCGGCACGTGACTGGCGCAGTTGTTCGGTGATCTCGGCGAACCGCTGCGGATCCCGCAACGTCTCGGCCTCGCTGCGCAGGGCCAGCGCCAGATGGTCGGTGATGGTGCGGATATCGCGCACCGCGGCCTCGCGGGCCAGTGCGTCCGCGCGCCGCAGGACGTACTCGCGCAGATGCTCGATCAGTTGCGGCACACCGGATTCCAGGTCCCGGCGCTGATCCGCACCGGCCCGCAGATGTTTCTCGGCGGAGATCGGCGCGACGGCGAATCCCAGACCCGCCTGGTCCAGCAGTTCGCGATTGCGCTGCTGCACCTGACCCCAGACCGGATATCGGTCGATCTTGTTCAGCACGCAGATCACCGTCGGGCAGACCTGCTGGATCCGCGCCAACAGCACGATCTGTTCCGGGGTGTATTCCTTCCCCGCGTCCGCGACGTACAGCACGGCATCGGCGGCAGCGATCAACGACCAGGTGGTGGGTGTGTCGGCGGGCGCACCGGGCGCGTCCATCAGGACGAACCCCTCGGCCAGCAGCGGACTCGGATCGGTGAACTCGGCGCGGACCACGTCCTCCAGGGACATCGCCGCCGCCGGATTGAGCGGGTCGACCGGCTGACGTTCGGTGCGGCCACCGGCGACCGCGCGCACCAGCGTCGCGGTGGCCTGCGGTCCGTACTCGGCGATCACCGGGACGCTGACCGGACTGTCGGTCGCGCTGACCACGGTCCCGACCAGGCCGTTGACCAGGGTGCTCATCCCGTTCTTGGGTTCGCCGACCACGACCAGCCGCACTCGGGGATCGGCCACCCGGGACCTGGACATGCTCAGCCGGGCGGTCAGGTCTGCCCGTCCGGCCGCACGCGTGAGACCCAGCAACTCGTCGATCTGCCGCAATAGCGGCGCCATCGCGTCGGGATGTTTGGCCGCGGCCGGATCGACCGTGGTCACAGTGCGATATGCGGGTCGGGGGCGGGGTGGATGAGGACGTGCGCCGGATCGACGCCGGCTCCGGGAAGCAGACCGCCGGACAATCCCGCGGGCACCGCGGTCAGACCGGTGTGA
Organism: Nocardia vaccinii NBRC 15922; assembly: GCF_001613305.1. GTDB lineage: Bacteria > Actinomycetota > Actinomycetes > Mycobacteriales > Mycobacteriaceae > Nocardia > Nocardia vaccinii. Next base: position 87,369 of record NZ_BDCC01000019.1, on the reverse strand, counting down.
CCGGAATCCGGCCAGGGCTGATAGGCGCTCGAATCATGCAGCTGCGCAATAGGTTTCGTCGGCAGGTGCGGGATCATGGTGATCTGCGGCACCGTCGGGGCGTGCGGTGTGTGCACGCCGGGCGAGGTACCGTGGCCGCCCGGAATCTGCGGGGCCGTGACCGCGGGAGATTCGTGACCGGGAATTGTCGGCACGCTCGGTTCGCGGGACGGCATCGGAACCTCGTGCGACGGCGTCCAATCGTGCGTCGGTACGGACTGCCGAGTGGGATCGGAGTCATCGGTGGACGCCGGGCCGTGGCTGGGCTGCGAATCGTGCGTCGGCGTCGAATCGTGCGTCGGCGTCGAATCCCGTGTAGGCGTGGATGATCCGTGGCTCGGCACCACGGTGGTCGGCGCGGTCGCGGAGGCCGAGCCGGGTTGTGCGGCCGTGCTCGGGTCGACCGTGGTCGCGCCGGGATGCGAGTCGGTGGTCGTATCGCTCGTAAGGGTCGGACTCGGGTGCTCCGCGATGGTGGAGGTGGCGCCGGAGGAGTCGCTGCCGTGCCTGTGTGACGGCGTTCCCGTCGGAGTGGGCTGGGCGGACGGTCCATGCGCGTGCGACGGCGATGTCGGGCCGTAGGTCGTATGCGTCGGATTCTCGGGATGTAGCGGGAACACACTGCCCGGCTGCGGGAGGGGCGGGAGGGGCGGGATGCTCACGTGCGGGATCGGTAGGTGGTCGAACGTCCCGGTCAGGGGTTGCGCGGACGTCGGCGCGGTGCTCCCGCCGTGCTCCCCGGGCACGGGGGTGGCCGCCGCGGCCGGACCGGGCCTGGGCAGGCCGAGGAATGCCGCGGGCCCGACCGCCGCGGCCGCCCCGAGCGGTATCGGCCCGAGATGATCCGGCAGCGCGCCGGCCAGTATGTGCGCCGTGGCATCCGGGTGCACCGCGGGTTGCAGCGGCGTCGTGACGACCGGTTGCGGAACCGGCGGCGCCACGATCGCCACGACGGCGGGCTGAGGCGCGGTGGCGACCGAGGTCGCGACCGCGGGCGTGGTCACCACCGCGGGCGCGGCGACCGATGCGGGCACGACCGAGACGACCGGTCCGGCCGTGGGCAGTGCCGGGGACAGGGCGACGGTGGCCGGAACGACCGGCGCGGCGGCGATGACGCCCGGGCCCGCGAAACTCACCGGCATCGCCGCACCGGGCACGCCGGACTGCGCGATCCCCGCGCCCGGAGCCACCGGACCGTGGGTGGGTCCCGGCCCATCCGAACCGGGAATCCCTATCCCCGAACGGATTCCGTGTGGCTGACCGGCCAGGCCATGGACGAGTGCGGACTCCGGGTCCGCCGCCGCGGCCGGTGCGGACTCGCCACCGCCCAACCACTGACCGTAGGTGTCGATCTGCTCCCCGATGCCGCCGGCGACACCACCCGCGGCCTGCGCACCGGCGTTCAACCAGACACCGTCCAGTCCGGCGTGTGCGTCGAGGTGCACCTGAACGTCGGCGTAGATGCTCAGCTGGGCGCTGCCCACTCCTTCGAATCCGGAAAGCATGTGCAGCGCATCGTTTTCCGAGCCGAGCGGGCCGAAATTCGTTCCCCCGTCGGCGGCCGCGGCATCACCCAGATCGATCGGCCCGAAACCGTTGCCGGCCTCGGAAATCGAGGCATCGGCCGAATGGACCGGACTCGTGGGCGTCGCGCCCTGGTCATTCTCGGCGGCGATCGGCGCGGCCGCCGGATGGATGCCGGGCAGGCCGAGGTTCGAACCGGCGTTACCGGAATTCAGTTTGGGGATCTGGAATTCGGGAACCGACGGGACATTGGGCATCGCCGGAACGCTCGGCAGATCGAACGGCGAATCACCGGTACCCGGCGTATTCCCGAATCCGGGAATACCGTTGCCCAGCCCCGGGATCCCGTTACCCAGACCCGGCACCCCGTTACCCAGGCCGGGCACGGTGCCCGTACCGGGCAGATGCTCCTCGCCCGTACCCGGCACGGCCCTCTCACTGGGGCCGGGAACCATACTCAATCCCGGTGTGCTGTCATCGGTTCCGGGCATCCCGTTCATCCCGGGAATCTTGCTCAGGTCGGGCTGCTGGGCCGCGGCGGCGGGACCGGTCTCGATCCGAACGTGAAATTCGAAGCCCGGCGGGAGGTTCGGGAATGCGAGCGGCGGATGGTCGGCGGCGGCCGCACCCGGGTGGCCGAGGACAGGCGGAACCGAGTCCGGAGCCGGATCCGGATAGGTGATGACCGGGCTGGGCGCATTGGGCTGCGGATCCTGCAGCGACCAACCCGCGATCCGGCTGGCGTCGTGGGATTCACCGTTCTCCGGAGTGTCGCTGCCCTCGGCGACCAGCGCACCACCGGTGACATACGCCCCTGCCCTGGCGACCCGGGCGACGCCGGTCGCGACGCGGTACGCGGTGTCCCCGGCGTGATCGCCCGGGTCCTCCGCGTCTGCGTCGAGGGGCAGGTCACGCGTCATACACACTCCGCTCTCAGGTGTCCGGCCCGGAGAACCGAACGGGTCTTGCCAACTGTCGAGAAACTGGTAACACCATATTTCCGGATATCCCGGCTGTCACATCCTCCAGACATGGTGAACACCGGATCATGGTGCGCCACACCAGGGTGCCAGTGCGCGGTTCGATTCGAAAGCCCCGAGATCGACCGGCGGCTATTTACCCTTCGGCTTGTCCGACGATGCCTCGGTCGACAATGCGGCGACGAAGGCCTCCTGCGGAACGTCGACGCGTCCGATCGTCTTCATCCGCTTCTTGCCCTCCTTCTGCTTCTCCAGCAGTTTGCGCTTGCGGCTGATGTCGCCGCCGTAGCACTTGGCCAGCACGTCCTTGCGGATCGCCCGAATATTCTCGCGCGCAATGACCTTCGAGCCGATGGCCGCCTGGATGGGTACCTCGAACTGCTGCCGCGGAATGAGTTCGCGCAGTTTGGTCGTCATCTTGTGGCCGTATGCCTGCGCCGCGTCGCGGTGCACGATCGCGGAGAACGCGTCCACGGCCTCGCCCTGCAACAGGATGTCGACCTTCACCAGATCGGCCTCCTGCTCACCGGCCTCCTCGTAGTCCAGGCTCGCGTAGCCGCGGGTGCGGGATTTGAGCGAGTCGAAGAAGTCGAAGATGATCTCCGCCATCGGCAGCGTGTACCGCATCTCGACACGGGTCTCCGACAGATAGTCCATTCCGCCGAGTTCACCCCGCCGGGATTGGCACAGCTCCATGATCGAACCGATGAACTCGCTCGGCGCGATCACCGTGGTCTTGACCACCGGCTCGTACACGTGCCGCAGTTTGCCCTCGGGCCAGTACGACGGGTTGGTCACCACATGCTCGGTGCCGTCCTCGAGCACCACGCGGTAGACCACGTTCGGTGCGGTGGAGATCAGGTCCAGACCGAATTCGCGCTGTAGCCGTTCGCGCGTGATCTCCATGTGCAGCAGGCCCAGGAAACCGCAGCGGAACCCGAAGCCCAGCGCCACCGAGGTTTCCGGGGTATAGGTCAGCGCGGCATCGTTGAGCTGCAACTTCTCCAGCGCGTCGCGCAGATCCGGATAGTCCGAGCCGTCGACCGGGTACAGGCCGGAGTAGACCATCGGACGCGGGTCCTGATATCCGGCCAGCGCCTCGGACGCGCCGTCGCGGGCGGTGGTGACGGTATCGCCGACCTTCGACTGCCGCACATCCTTCACACCGGTGATGAGGTATCCCACCTCGCCGACGCCCAGGCCCTGCGTCGGCTTGGGCTCCGGGGAGACGATGCCGATCTCGAGCAGTTCGTGGGTCGCGCCGGTGGACATCATCTTGATCTTCTGGCGCGGGGTGAGCTTGCCGTCGACCACACGCACATAGGTGACCACGCCGCGATAGGTGTCGTAGACCGAGTCGAAGATCATCGCGCGGGCCGGGGCGTCCGCCTCGCCCACCGGCGGCGGGACCTGCTCGATCACCGCGTTCAGCAGTTCGGTGACGCCGACGCCGGTCTTCCCGGACACGCGCAGCACGTCCTCGGGCTCGCAACCGACGATATGGGCGAGTTCGGCGGCGTAGCGGTCCGGATCGGCGGCGGGCAGGTCGATCTTGTTCAGCACCGGAATGACCGTCAGATCCTTGTCCAGCGCCAGATAGAGGTTGGCCAGCGTCTGCGCCTCGATGCCCTGCGCGGCGTCGACCAGCAGGATCGCGCCCTCGCACGCCTCCAGCGCCCGGGAGACCTCGTAGGTGAAGTCCACGTGACCGGGCGTGTCGATCAGGTGCAGGACATAGTCCGAACCGTCGACGGACCAGGGCAGCCGCACGTTCTGGGCCTTGATGGTGATACCGCGCTCACGCTCGATATCCATCCGGTCCAGGTACTGCGCGCGCATCGCCCGTTCCTCGACAACTCCGGTGAGCTGCAGCATGCGATCGGCCAGGGTCGATTTCCCGTGGTCGATGTGCGCGATGATGCAGAAGTTCCGAATTTGCGACGGATCGGTAAACGTGGTATCGGCGAAGCTGGGCACTGGGCTCCTGGTCACGAAGGGTATTCAGGCGGCATCCATGATCCCATGAGCCCGCACCGCCCCCGCCCCGAGGTCCGGACTGAGCCCCGGCACCCGGCTGCGACCGGCCGAGGCCGGCCGGTTCGTGCCACCCGGAGTGCACCGCGGCGAGAACGAGCGCGTTCACGTCTCATTAATCAACTATTGGGCGTCTCGCCAAGCTTTGTGCACCTGCAGTGCGGATTCGGCGAACGCAGCGGAATGTAATGTTCGTCGGGTAGGAAAATCGCGATCATAGACCCGAAAGATATCCTCGAGCCAGCAATGAAATTCTCGTCGATGGATTTACTGGATAAACGCGCCACGGCACCGCGCCTCGACATTTCCACGAATGTCGGCTCCCGTGCGATATGGGAACGCGAGATGCTGTTCTGGGATGCTCGGCGCTGGCATCCCCGCACGGTGTGGAAGCGAGTGCGGACGTGGGTCGGTACGACCCGGCGACGCCGCTGGACGACCGGGATCACCGCCGCACTGACCGTGTTCTTCCTGGTGCCCGGCATCGTCGGGGCGGCGGCGCGGGCGCAGACCGGCGTCGCGGCCGGTTCCGATCGGACCACCGGTGTCACCTCGTCGGTCATCAGCGCGTTGAGCTGGATGTCGATCAAGGATTCGTCGGGTGCGCCGCTGTCCAACTATTTGTTCGTGACCGATCACGGCAGCCTCTTCCACCCTGGAAACACCATTCTGTCGGTGATTATCGGACTGGAATTCATCGGTTGGTTGGTTATCGTGATCACCGCGATCTGGTTGATCGGCTTCGCATTGAGCTTCCAGTGGTTGAATCTGGTCGCTGAAGCGCTGCACGGAGTGGCCGACAGCCTGACCGGACAGCTCGCGACACCGCTGATGCTGGTGACCGCGACGACGATCGGCGCGTTCTTCGTGGCGTATTTCGTGGTCCGCGGCTTCTACAGCAAGGCGACCGTGCAGGTGGTGACCATGATCGTCATCGCCATGCTGAGCCCGCTGTTCCTGGCGAATCCGCTCGCGGACGTACTGGATTCCGACGGATTACTGGCCCAGGGGCGAAATGTGGGGATCTCGGTGGCCGCCGGGCTGAACGGGGACAGCAGTCCGGATCCGACACAGCTGGTCGCGACGATCGAAGCGGATATGGCCGACAATTTCGCGCGCAAACCCGCCGAGGTGTGGAATTTCGGGCATACGCTGTCCTCGACCTGCCAGAATTACTACTCGGCGGGCATGATCTCCGGCAGCGAGAGCGCGATCAAGAACGGAATGAAGATCTGCGGTGACACCACGGCCTATTCCGCCTCGTCGAATCCGACCATGGGCCAGATCGGCTCTGGGCTGGTACTACTGATCTCCGGCACCATCATGCTGCTGTGGGCCGCCTATCTGGCGATCAGAATCATCTGGTCCGCATTCGACGCCATCTATCACGGTTTCCTGACGATATTCGGATTCGCGGCGGGCGGCTATGTATACGGGCCGACGCAGATATTCACGATTCACAACGTCGTGGACGGATTCATCGCCGCCGCACGGATGATGGTCCAGGTCATCGCGCTGGGGGTGTACGTGCTGTTCATCGGTGATCTGTTCACCGAGGCGAACGGTCAGGTCATGACGGTGTTCGTGATCGGGGCGGTCGTGGAGGTCATCTTCATCTTCCAGTTCGGCCGGTTGACCGCGGCGGTGACTCGCGGCAACGGTTGGGTGACCGGGCATCTGACCGCGGCGATCTCATCCGGGCGCGGGAGCGCCGGATCGGGCGGCGGTGGGGGTGGGAGTGGGACGCCCCCTCCCTCGGCGCACACACTCGCGGCCAATCGGATGCTGCTGAATCTGAGCGCACTGAACTGGGTGGCCACCTCACCGGTGACCGCCTGGGCGATGGGTAAGACCCGCAACCCGCTGAATCCCTATGCGCGGATGGAGAAACGGGCACAGGTGAAGGACTGGACGTACAAGAACACTCCGTGGTACCTCCAGGCCCAGTCGCAGCAGTACATCGATCGGCGCGAATACATGCACAGGGCACGCGCGGCCGCACAGGCGAACGGCGGCGTGCGCAGCTACCGCGGCGCAGGTTACGCGCTCGCGGCACTGCGTCACCGCGGCGTGAACGCGTACACGTCGTACGGCCCGATGGAAATGGCCGGGCTCGAGGACCGGGATATGGTCGACAATGTCATCTCGGCGTGGGTGCAGGCGGGTTTGATCTCCGATTCGAATACCTTCAAGGACAAGAATCTCGGCCTGCTGGTGGCGGCGACTCAGCGCACCATGAACTCGGCGGACGCACTCGTTCAGGGGACGCGGGGAGCAACAGCCGGTAAGGCGGCGGGCAACATCGCCGCAATGCAGCAGGCCATGCTCGAATACCGGGACCGCATCAGGAAGTTCGGAAACGTCCAGCTGGACGAGGGCCGGGCGAACGGAGTGGAGCGGCAGTACGTCGAGGACTACATGCTCGCCCCGACCGAGGCCAAGATCAAGGCCCTGCAACAGTGGTCCAACGGCCATCATCGAATTCCGGCGCTGAAGAAGGACAATCCCGGCGATCCCGACACGAGCGCCGAGAATTACGAGCTCGTCCAGTCGCTGACTCGGCTCGACGGAATGGATGCCACACAGGCACAGCGCATGATGAACTGGATCGCCACCACCGAGTCGCAGCAGATCGAGGGCGTGGTCGACGCCCTCGTCGCGGATCCCACGAATCCGGAGAACTTCCGCAGGGCACGGCACGTCATCAACGCGGCGCAGAACACCGACCAGTGGCTGACCGGCTCCGCTCGCACCGGCGCGAACTCGTTGAACCCGCCGGGGACGCGCCCGCCGTCCGATCCCGGCCACTGGGCGCGAGCGCTGCGACCGGTGGGCAAGCTGCTGCGCTGACTTCGTACTACCAGGCTGGGATGAGAACGACGGATTCCGCCGTTATGCTCGCGGACTATGGCCGGTACGTGGAGCTCACTAGGCAGGCAGCTGGGAACCCTCGCCCGGGAACAGGGGCCTCGGATCGTCCGACAGCAGGCTCCCAAACTGGTCGATCGGATGCAGCGCGCGGCGATCTGGGATCGAGCGGTGGGCAAGCGCCGCCCGGCCGGGGTGGCGGTGCGACCGGCTGCGTCGGTTCCGGTGCCGACGCGCGAGCGGGCCCGCCAAGTGGTCTACTGCCCGCGTCTGGACGGACGGGCCGATCCCGGTGAGATCGTGTGGACCTGGGTGCCTTTCGAAGAGAATCCGAACGAGGGCAAGGATCGCCCGGTGCTGGTCGTCGGCCGGGCGGGGACCACGCTGCTGGGGTTGATGCTCTCCTCGAATCCGGAACGTTCGCGTGACCATCACTGGGTCGAGATCGGTTCGGGCCCTTGGGATTATCAGGGCCGGACGAGTTGGGTGCGGCTGGATCGGGTGCTCGACGTCCCCGAGGAGGGCATCCGGCGCGAGGGGGCGATCCTGCCGCGCCGTACCTTCGATGTCGTGGCGCATCGCCTGTGCCAGGAGTACCAGTGGCAGTGACCAGGGTGATTTCACTCGGAGTCCACCTGGCTGGTACTCTCGATCGTCGGTGCGGCGCTACCCGGTCATCATGATTTCGGTGTAGTGCGCCCAGAGACTTCCCGGTAGTACAGAACACACCACACAGACGACAGGAATCAGAGGAACTACGCGTGGCCAACATCAAGTCCCAGATGAAGCGGATCCGCACCAACGAGGCGGCGCGTCTGCGCAACCAGTCGGTGAAGTCCGCGCTGCGCACCTCCATCCGCAAGTTCCGCGAGGCCGCCGCGGCCGGTGAGAAGGACCAGGCCAAGGATCTGCTGGTCACCGCGAGCCGCAGCCTCGACAAGGCCGCCTCCAAGGGCGTCATCCACGCCAACCAGGCCGCCAACAAGAAGTCGGCGCTGGCGCTGGCCTACAACAAGCTCGGCTGATTCGTCGCGGTAGCACCTACCGCATACGCTTCACGGCCGCCGTGGCAGAGGGTCTGCGTGAGCAGACGACCACGGCGGCTTTTGTCGTGCGCGCACCCTTGCGGCCGAGGCGGGCACGGCGACCGCGGCTCAGGCCGCGCCGTGCAGGTCCAGGATGGTGGACAGCGCGTGTTCGAGGGCGTAATCCGTATCCGCCGCGCCACCCTTGACGTCCGCGTTGAGGGTCGCGACGATTTGCAGGGCCGAACCGATTGTCGCGGCCGTCCAGCCGCGAGCCTGGCCCTGAGCCTTCTTCACTTTCCAGGGCGGCATGCCGAGCTGGGAGGCGAGTTTGAACGGGTCGCCGCGACCCGCCGAGCCGACGCGAGCGATGGTGTGCACCGAATCGGCGAGGGCGTCGGCGAGCAGGACCGCGGGCACGCCGCGATCGGTTGCCCAGCGCAGCGCCTCCATCGCGGCGGGACGATCCCCCGAGACGGCCAGATCCGCGACATCGAATCCCGTCACCTCCGCCCGGCCCGAATAGTAGCGGCGCACAGCGGCGATATCGACCTTGCCGCCGGTATCGGCCGCCAGCTGAGAGCAGGCCGCGGCGAGTTCACGTAGATCCGACCCGACCGCCTCCAGGATGGCCTGTACCACCTCGGCCTGAACCCGCAGCCCCGCGGAACGGAACTCGTTGCGCACGAACTCGACCCGTTCACCCGCCTTACCGACCTTGGCGCAGTTGTGCGTGACCGCACCCGCCTTCTGCAGCGCCGGGGCCAGCGCCTTGGCGCGCCCGCCACCGGAATGCAGGACGACCAGGATCACGCCCTCCGGCGGTTCGGCCGCGGCATCGGTGATCACCGCGACCGCGTCCTTACCCGCCTCGGCCGCGGATTCCAGAACGATCACCCTGTCCTCGGCGAACAGCGACGGACTCAGCAACTCGGCCAGCTCGGCGGTGCTCGCATCGCCGGCCCGCAACCGATCCACCGCTAGCGCTTCGGGGTCCGGGGCGACCGCGCGCACACCGGAGACGATCGAGGCGACCGCGCGCTCGATGAGCAACTCTTCCTCACCGAGCACGAGCTGGACAGAGGCAGGACGATCGGTCACGTCCCGCATCCTACGGTGGGCCCCCGACAGCGCCGCACCTCGCCGCCGCAACGGATCACCTCCGCAACCGGTTGCCCCGACGACCGGGATGCCCAACGAGATCGTGCGGCCGATCACACTGACGGACTCGGCCGGTGATGACGGCGGTCTCGCGGCGAGTGTCACCGAGTTGCCCGGCCCCCCGCGATTCTCCTTCCGGCGGACCGAGGCACGAGGGATCCGCCGGGCGGGTGACGCGGTGGAGCAGGACCAGGAGACCTGCGACGAGTATCGCGGTGGCGAAACCGCCGCGCGGCCCGTCCGGTAGCGAGACCGAAATACCCAGTGACGCACCGCGTTCGGCGACGAACAGCAACCACCACAGCGGCGGTCCGGTCAGCCGCAACACCAGCACACCGGCGGGCAGCCACGTACAGGACAGCACCGCGCCGATCGCGCCGACCACCGTGATCGGGGCGATAACCGGCTCGACCAGCAGATTGGCCACGATGGCGAGCAGTCCGACATGTCCGGTGAGCGCGACGATCAGCGGTACGGTCAGCAGGAAGGCGGCGGTGGCGACACCCACCGCCTCGGCAGGACCGCGCCGCCAGCCACGTTCCTCGAGCCAGTGCGACCATCGCGGCGCCAGAACGATCAGCCCGACCGTCGCGAGTACCGACAGCGCGAATCCGATATCCAAGGCCAACTGCGGGGACCACCCGATCAACCCGATCGTCGCACCGCACAACGCGGGCAGAGCCTGCTTGCGCCGGCCGAGCAGCACCGCGAGCAGGGCCACAGCACCCATCACCGCCGCGCGCAGCACCGTCGGAGAGGGACGTGCCAGAACGACGAAACCGACGAGAGCCAGCGCCGCCAGCACCGCGCCCACACGTGGATCGATGGTCAGCAGACGCACCGAAATCAGCACCGCGGCAAGCACGATCGTTACGTTCGTACCCGAGACGGCCACCAGATGTGAGAGTTCGGTGTGCTGGAAATCCTCGCGCACGTGATCGGGCAGGCGGGACACATCGCCATCGACCAGCCCCGGCAGTAGTCCGGCCTCTGTACTCGGCAGGGCGCGCGAGGCCGCCGCGGCGAAGTGCGCGCGGACCGATCCGGCCGCGCGCTGCCACCACGGCGGGCGCTCGACGGTGACCGGAGGCCCCTGCGCCCGCAGCACCGCCACTGTCAGATCTCGCCGCCACGGCCGATCCAGGCGCGCCCGGAAACGCACCGCCTGCCCCGGCAACAGTCCTGGCCACCCGGTCCGCGCGGCAAGGACGATGACCGAACCACCCGCGCGCACCGGCGCCCTTCCGTACCGGTACTCCCGCAAATCCGCCTCGACCATCCACTGCCGACCGCCGAAAGATCTGGCGGGCAACGGTTTCGGATCGTCGGTCGGCACGACTGTGACCGTGAGAGAGGTGCCCACCGCCGCAGTGCGCAACGGATGCGTCGCAACCCGATACTCCCGCCACGCCGCGGCGGTCCCGAACCCCGCACCCGCGACCACAGCGGCCAACAGCACCGCGGCAGCCATCCGCAACCCGTCCCCGTGAGCCCGAACCGCACACACCCCCGCCACGATCGCCACCCCGACCAGCACCCCCACCACCAGCAGCCCTGTCCGCCACCCCGCCAGCACAGTCACAATCGTTGTCCCCCAACACAACACAGCCGCCGGAACCAGCCGCGCATCCAGCACCTGCGGCAGCAGCACCGCGTCCCCGTCCGCCCGCTCCCCCACCCCACGCCCCCTCATTCGAGGTCCCCGTTCACGCCGGTGATCAGCCTCGTTGGGGAAACGAAGCGCCCTGATTCCAATTCGACGACGCGTTCCTCGGGAACATCCCACATGCGCGGATGCGCGACGATGCCGATCGGCAGCATGAGGGGCGCATCCTGATCCGCGACCGGGGCGGCGAGCACAACCACATCCGGCCCGTATGCCTGGCTGCACGCCCTGGGCGGATTCATCGGGCGTCCGCCTTGGATACTCCGCCGTTTGCCGCAGCGGGAAATGGGCGGACGCGCCGCTTGTACCGCATGACAGATTCTTGAAAGCGCTGCCGGCCGGGTGGGGGCGCTGCCGATGGCTGTGGAGCGAAGCGGTCCACCAGCATGAATCCGGGCAGAAACCGACGTTCGCGCGCCTCGCGAAGCCGCTGACCCGAGCGCGAGCGACGATGCCGTGGCTGCGCGAAGGTTCTCCAGTCGCCCCAACAACAAACGCTGGCTGATTACGCGCGGTTGCCGGACGAGTCCTTCACCGTGAAGGGGCGTGGTCGCCCGAAGGTCAAGTGCCGCAGAACTTCCGTGCCGTCGCAGGAATATCCGAGGCGAGGGCCCTCGATCCGTGCGGGCCGATTGATACTGCCCAAGGGCATCACGATTTCGCTCGTCTGGCCGCGAGAATTGCCGTCCGAGCCGACATCGGTCCACCTCAGCCGGGACAGTCTCGGGCACTGGCATGCCTCCTTCGTCGTGCGCCGGAAAATCGCGGACCGTCCACGCGGCCAGGGCGGTATCCGAATCGACTGGGGTGTGACCACCACGGCGACCACCACCGATCCTGCCTTCGATCTCTCGCATACGGCAGAACGGGGCCACGCCGGTGTTGAGGGTGTAAGACAAGCGGATTCACCTGCTCCGGTGGTGGAATCGGTTGCGGTCCGAGCTGGAAATCTCCCGCCTTCAGGCGGTAGGACCGTTAAAGCGTCACCAGGTCGCGAAGGCGGTTGAGGCGGGATTGGCCCAGGCCGGGGATTTCGGCGAGTTGGTCGACGGTGGTGAAGGGGCCGTGTTCGGTGCGCCAGGCGATGATGCTGCGGGCCGTCGCGGGACCCACGCCGGGGAGTTCATCCAGTTCGGATTCGGTGGCTGTATTGAGATTCACCTTGGCCGCGGCGGCCGAGGCGGTGCCGGAAGCGGCATTGGCGCGCTCACTGCCGGATATCACCGCGCTGCCGAGCTGGGGTACGCCTTCCTGCGGGTCCAGCGCGCCGACGATGATCTGATCGCCGTCGGCCAGTCGTTGGGCGAGATTCAGGCGCGCCAGGTCGGCGCCTTGCCTGGCCACCGCGATCGCCACGGCATCGGCGACCCGGGAGCCCGCCGGAAGGTGCAGCAGACCGACATGCTCGACCAGCCCGACGACACTGACCACCAATTCAGCCGGTCGGCTCGGTGCGGGCGCGGGCGTGGTTGGTTCGGCCGATGCGCCGGATGCGACGGGCACAGCCGCCACCGCCGAGGTCTGCACCACCGGCAGAGGTGGAACCGGCTGCGCGACAGGACTTTCCCGCTGTGTGACCACGACCGCCAGCAGCACCGCGACAACACCCACGACCGCGAGAACCAGCACCCCGCGCCGTCCCGGATGCAGCCGGACCCCACGGAACCGCCCGGGCACCAACCGCTCGTGCCACAGCGAAACGCTGCCCACCGGCTCGCTCAACCAGTCCGGGGTATTCGGCGCTCCCGACGCCTCGTCGTCCCATCCCCCGGACGTTTCGCGGCCGGTTTCGGACTCCTCGAACTCGACCTGCTCGGCGTCCCACCGTCCCCCGCGCATCGCCGATCGGCCGGGGGCCTGCCCATCGAGCGCCCCCAACCGCTCTCGAACCCGCATCCGCTCGTCATCGCGCGCCATATCAGCCACCGTAGGACCGAGATCCCGGCTCCCAGCCGTGCCGACCTGCGGCTATATCTCCCCTGTGGACAACCCATCCGCTGTGGAGAACACACCCGACCGGACCCGCGCATGTCGGTCCCCCTGTGCTGATGCCGAGAACCATTCCGCCGCCTGCGACCACCCGGACCCCAGCAGATCCGAGCCGGGCAGGGGTACTGCGACCGCGAGAGCGAACCAGATTCTGCGACAGCGATATTCGGGCAGGAAGACGGCCGGGGCCACGGCCCGTCGCAGACTTCGGGCACGCCCGGAAGGTCAGCCGCAGCCGCCGGGGACCACCAGTACACCGACCGCGCCCGAGCCGAGGTGCACCCCGAGGGTCGGGCCGAATTCCGCGGTGATCAACTCGCGGATATCGGGTATCAGCTCGGTGAGCTGGGTGGCGAGGGTGAGAGCGGCGTCGGGGGCGGCGAGGTGTTGAACGGCGATCGCCGCACCTGCCTCGCCGGCCGCATCCACCGCCGCGGCGACGAGTTTCGCGTAGGCCTTGGACCTGGTACGTGCCTTCTCGCGCAATTCGAGGCGGCCCTCGACCATCTGCAACAGGGGTTTGGTCACCAGTTCGGTGCCGAAGAACGCGGCGGCACTGCTGAGCCGTCCGCCGCGGCGCAACTGCTCGGTGCGGTTGACCATGATGAACGCCCGGCTCCGCCCCGCCGAGGCGACAGCCGCGTCGTAGACGATGTCGAGCCCCGCGCCGGCCCGGGCGCGCCGCGCCGCGGCCAGGACCGGCAGGCCCGTGCCGAGTCCGGCGCCGAGCGAATCCACCAGGCGAACCCGGTCGGCGGCGTCCATATCGCGGATGGCCTGCCGCCCGGCCTCCCAGGTCGCCGAGAGCTGACGGGAAATATGTACGGCCACAACGCCGTCGCCATCACTGAGTTCCAGCGCGCGCTCGTAGACAGTGCGCAGCTCACCCGGGGAGGCGGCCGAGGTGCTCACCGTCGCCGAGGCGTAATCGATGGCGCATTCGTCCACGCCTTCGCGAATTTCGCGATCGTCCACCAGCACATGCAGCGGCACCACGAGAATGCCGAGGTCCGCCACAAGATCGGCGGGCAGGCTCGCGGAGGAGTCGGTCACCACCACGACGGACATTCGCCCCGAGGCCTTCCCATCGTCAGCAACTCACCTCCGAGATCACCTTCACCATCGCCCGCGCGACCGCGGTATGCCCCTCCCAGCCCCAGTGGATGCCATCCGGGTTCGATTCGCCGTGGAAGACGTTGTCACGCACGGCCTCACCCAGATCAACCAGCGGCACAGCGGTTTTCGCGGACCATTCGCGCAACGCCCGCACCGCCGGCTCGCGACCGGTGTGCACCCGGCCGTACGCCTCGCAGTCGTGCACCGACGGCAGCACACCGACCATCGGCAACTCGGGACGCAACTGCGCCAACGAGATACGGGACTGCTCGAGGTAGTCGATGCTCACATGCGGCGGGAGCGCAACCGGCCGCCCCAGTTTCGACAACCGCGGCTGCAACCAGTTGTAGCCGTCGCGCACCCGCCGCCGCACCGACGGCGGCCGGACGTAGCGGATCAACTCACGCAACGCGGTCGGCAGCGGCGAGGGCAGCGAGTCCATCCCGCCGGTCGCGAACACCACCGCACCGGCCCGCGGCACCGCGGCCCAGACCCGCGGGTCACCGATCAGCGCCCAGTAGGCGTCGCGGCAGGTCCAGCCGATCCGCCCGATCAGCTCCACATCCCAATCCAGTTCCGACGCAACCAGATTGGGCCAGATACGCGGATCGTCGGCAGGCAGGCCGCCCTTGGGCCCGAAGTACGCCAGCGAATCGGCGATCACGAGCAGAACCGGCCGACCGGATCCCCCCATACCGTCGCCCGCCACAGAGCGGTCCTCGGCGCCGGCCGGAACAGCGTCGTCGGCCGTGACCTCGACCCCGGCGGCCGAACCATGCTCGCCCGAAACGGCTTCCGACTCCGCAACGGGCGGTTCGAGCTGGACAACCTCGCCCGAGGCCGCGGAACCGGCCTCGGACGATTCCGCTACGATAGCCGAGTTTCCCTCGGCAACAACGATATTCGTCGATACAGCCGATGCGGAATCGACACCTTCCGCATCCGACGATGCAGCTGCCCGGTCCATCGTCGCGGCCCCGGCATCGGACGATCCGCCGCTCGAAACTTCCTGATCGGCAGCGGAATTCGCGGCAACGGGACCATCCGCGATCGCGGACTCGGCATGCGGCACCGGATCGCCGGAATCGTCGGCGACCACAGTGGATTCGGAGCGCACCGAGACCCCGGGCGGTCCCGTATCTCCCACGGAGTCCCCCGGGACAGCTCCCGGCCCGGACTGTCCGCCCTCGCCCGCACCCGAGTTCCCCTCCTGCGCAGCCGGTTCCGGCACGGGCCCGCCGAACAGCAGATCCGGCAGATGACGCACGGGCCCCTCGGACGCCTTGCGCAACAACTCGTCGGAGACGGCCCCGTCGCGCTCGGCGCCCGTCGCGCGCGTGCCGGCCGGCTCGTCGCCGGGCCGAGCGGGCGCGGGCCCGCCGAACAGCGCGTCCGGCAGATGCCGGACCGGCCCCTCGGACGCCTTGCGCAACAATTCGTCCGACACCTGCCGGGTATCGTCCCGGTCGTTCGGGGTGGGTTTCTCAGAGGACATCAGGTGCTACCTTCGCCGCCGCGTTCCATACATCCAGCCGCCACCCGGGGCGCTCGATGCTCGGACCGTGACTGCTGAGCTGCACCCAGCTGGTATTCGCCAGTCCACCCAGGACGGGCCAGTTCGCCGCAGGCAGTTCGAGCAGCGCGGCGGTCAGAGCCGCGATCAACCCGCCGTGCGCGACGAGGATGATGGTACGGCCGGGCCAGTCGGCGCGCGCGTCGAACAATTCGCGCACCACCGGCAGCGCCCGCGCACCCACCTCGAGCTTGCTCTCACCGCCGGGCGGGGTGAACGACGCATCCAGCCGCCACTGCTGGCGCGCGCCGGGATAACGTGCGTCCACGTCGATATGAGTCAGGCCCTCCCACTCGCCCAGGCCGGTTTCGCGCAGCCGCTGATCGGGCATCACGCCCAGATCGCTGTGATCGGCCAGAGCGGTCGCGGTGTCGTACGCGCGACGCAGATCCGAGGAGATCAGCGCGATCGGCTCGACACCCATCAGCTCGCGGGCCGCATCCTTGGCCTGCCGACGGCCGAGTTCGCTCAGATCGGTGTCGTACTGGCCCTGCATACGGTCGGCAGCATTCCATTCGGTCTGGCCGTGCCGCAGCAAAATCAACCGGCGAACGCCGACGTGCTTAGTCATCTGTATCCGTATCCGTCTCCGACGCCCAGCCGACCACCGGACGGCGTGTGCTCGGCCACGCCGTCGCGGATCCGTCCGTCACTCGGGCGATCCGTCCGCCGTCCCGGCCTTGCCGATCCCCTCGACCGGCACCTGCGGGCAATCCTTCCAAAGCCGTTCCAGCCCATAGAATTCGCGCTCGTCGCTGTGCTGGATGTGCACCACCACCTCGACGTAGTCGAGCAGCACCCAGCGGCCCTCCCGGGTGCCCTCCCGGCGCACCGGCTTGTGCCCGGCCAGGCGCAACTGCTCCTCGACGGCGTCGACGATCGCGTTGACCTGCCGCTCGTTGGGCGCGGACGCGATGACGAAGCAGTCCGTGATCACCAACTGCTCGGACACGTCGAGCACGACCACATCGGTGGCCAGCTTCTCGTCGGCGGCGCGCGCGGCCACCTGTGCCATCTGCACCGCTTCGGCGGATGCTGTCATTACGCCCGGCCCACCTTCCCGTTCCCTACCGGCACGTACAGATGCCGCTTCGATATGTACTGCACGACCCCGTCCGGCACGAGATACCACACCGGCCTGCCCTCGGCAGCCCGGCGACGGCACTCACTCGAGGAGATCGCCAGCGCCGGGATCTCGATCACGGTCACCGCATCGGGCGGGCTGTCCCGCAGATGCTTCTCCAGATGGTCGGTGTTCAGGTCGTACCCCGGACGGCTCACCCCGACGAACTTCGCCAGTTCGAACAGTTCCGCCCAATCCTGCCATGTGAGGATGCTGGCCAGTGCGTCCGCACCGGTGATGAAGTACAGCTCCGCGCCGGGATACTGTTGTTTCAGGTCACGCAGGGTGTCGACGGTATAGGTGACCTTGCCGCGGTCGATGTCCGCGCGGCTGACCGAGAATCGCGGATTGGACGCCGTGGCGATGACCGTCATGAGATAGCGATCCTCGGCCGGGCTGACCTGTTTACCGGACTTCTGCCACGGCTCGCCGGTGGGGACGAAGATCACCTCGTCGAGCTCGAAACGATGCGCGACCTCGCTGGCGGCGACCAGGTGTCCGTGGTGAACGGGATCGAAGGTTCCGCCCATCACGCCCAGTTTGCGCCGACCTGTTTCCTGCACGACTGCCGAGCTTACTGGGCGGCGTCTCCCGGGCGAGTCACCGCCGCCCGTCGCGGGCGTTCAGCGAGCGCATCTCGGCGCTCAGCGGTGGACCAGCGTCTTGAATCCCGCCGCGGCACAGCGTTCCACCCGGACCACGGACGTGCGGTGGTGGCGGCCGGTTTCGGCGGCGGTGCAGGAGGCCGATCGGGATCCGGCCCACAGACATGCGGCGACCACCGCGAGGACCACCAGGACCAGAGCCGACAGGGGCACCCTGTGGGTCATACCGCGCTCGCCTCCTCTCGCATCGTGTCGAGTTGTCGGCGGGTCTGCAGGAGTTCGCCGCGCACCTCCGGGGAGGCCGCAGTCCGTGCGAGCCGCTCCAAATCTTCCAGCAGAGTCCGCATGGTGGCCAGTCCGACGCGCGGGGCGGCCGCGACCGATTCGCCGCCCCAGAACTGCAGCCACGCCGCCGAACGCAGACTGCGGGCCCGCGGACCGATGCGGTCCAGATCCGCGAAGAGATTCGCGGCACGCAGGTATGCGACCAGCGCATCGGCGTCGCGGCCGCACACCGACAGGGCCGCGGCCTCGGCGTGGACCAGGTCCGCGATCAGCTCGCGCTGCCGCGGATCGTTCTCGATCAGCCGGGCGGCCTCGGCGAATTGCGCCGCGGCGTCGCGGTATCGGTTCAGTGCGTTGAGCGATTCACCGAATTGCCTTCGAATCAGCGCGATCTCGGCTGGCGGGTAGGGAATCGCGTTGTCGGGCAAGGATTGTCCAGAGGAACCGGACTCCAGTGCCAGCGGCTGCTCGAACAGCGCGGCGGCCTCGCCGTGACGGTCGGCGCGGTGATAGGCCCGCGCCGCGACCAGGGTGTGATGCAATGCGTCGGCCGCCGAGAGCGGCTCCCACCGCCAGGCCGCGACGAGCGCCGCGTCGGCCAGGGTGGATTCGCGACCGCGCTGTCCCGAGATCGCCGTCACCAGCAGCGAACTCAACCGGGCCAGTTGCTCGCCGGGCAGTGTCGACGCGCCGGCCTCGAGTGCCCGGCGCAGGCGCCGCTCGGCCCCGGCGGGGTCCACGGCCAAGCGGGCGATGGCCCATTCGGCCAACCGCTCGGTCTCGGGTCGCTGCCCGGGTTCTGTCGCGGGAGCGGCGGGGCGGACCGGAAGCCGCAGATCAGCCACGGCGCGAACGCCGAGGGGCAGGTGATCCACGAGCGGCGCCCGGTGCAGTCGTGCGCGAACGACCGCACCGATCGAATCGGTGCCGTTGCGGGCGTCGAACCGGGCACACAGCCCGTCGACCTCCGCGGTGAGCGTCGCCAGTGATACCTCGGCCGCGCTCTCGCCGACGCGCACGTCACCGTGTCCGAGTTCCACCAACCGCCGCAGCAGTACGCAGACGCCGGTGAGGAATTCCAGCCGCAGATTCGCATCCGTGCCGCTGTCGGTCAGCCAGTCGGCGTGCTCGCGCAGGATGTCCAGGCCGCGAGACTCGTTACCGGTCAGGGCACAGAATTCGATGTGCCGCGCCACCGCGTGACACAGCCCGAGGACACCTCTGACCAGTGGATATCCAGTCAGATGCGCGGCGCGGGCCGCATCGAAGGCCGCGGTGCGCACCAGCGGCAGCAGCGCGTCGGCGCGAACGCGGTGCGGCTCGTGCGCGCACCGTCGCCTGCCGTCCAGCACCGGAGCCCACCGGCGCAGCGCATCGGCGTCCTGTCCGATGCACACCGATAACATTCCGGCCCAATGCGATTCGCATGCTTCGCAATCGGTCATCTCGTCGCGTGGCGCGTCCAGCGCGAGAGCGCGCAGCCGCGCGGCCTCCCCGTACTCGCCGAGATCACGGGCCAGGATCGATCGCAGTTTCAACACCGGGCGAACACTGTAACCCGCTGTGCGATAGCGATTTTCGAGCTCGTCGAACCAGCGGCGGACGGTTCCCAGCGGCACGGCCGGATTGTCGATCAGGTCGCTGGTCATCCATTTCATGTACCAGTGCACCGATCGCGACAGCTCCGCGGTGGCGTCGGGATGCTCGTCGAAGATCCGCAACAGCCGGACGATGGCGATCGGCGCCAGATCTCGTTCTCCCGCATACGTATACGCCTGAATCAGGTCCAGCAGCACCTCCGCCTCCGCGGCCCGATCGGCGCCGGCGCGCGCGGCAGCGGAGAGGTCTTCCAGGCGCCGGGTGCGATCACGGCCCTCGAGCCCCGTGCGGGCACGGGCGAGTGCGTGCCTGATCTCCGCCGAATCCATACGTGGATGATCGCGATTCCCTCATGGGGTGCGCTTAAGAAAACCTAATGATCACCCACCGCTCAGATCGGCAGCAGTCCCCCGACGACGGCGGTCAGCTGCCGGGCCGACCGGCATTCGTACATCTCGACGATCTCCGCGTACCGGCGAGCCGCGGAATCACCGGTGCCCCAGACTTTTTCCGCCTCGGGATTGAGCCAGTACGCATGTTTGGCGGTATCGGCGAGGCGGCGAAGGGTGTCCAGGGCGGGATCGCGATAGTTGGTGCGCGCGTCGCCGAGGATCAGCAGCGAAGTGCGGCTGGTGACCGCGTCCGGCCACTGCTCGGCAAATCCGTCCAGGGCCGCGCCGTAATCGGAATGCCCTTCGAAACCCACCACCTTCGTCTCGGTGAAGATCCGCCGGGTCACCTGATCCAGCGGCGTCACCTGGTCGAACAGGTGCGTCACCTCGTCGGCGCGATCCACGAACGCGAAGATCCGCACCCGGGAGAACTGCTCTCGCAACGCGTTCACCAGCAGCATGGTGAAACTGGAGAATCCCGCCACCGAGCCCGAGATATCGCACAGCAGAACCAGATCCGGGCGGCCGGGACGCGGTTTGCGGGAGACGAGATCGATCGGCACTCCGCCGGTGGACATCGACCGGCGCAGGGTTTTGCGCAGGTCGATCTCCCCGCGCCGGGCGCGACGCCGGCGGGCGGCCAGCCGGGAGGCCAGCACCCGGGCCAGCCGCTGGCTGCTGCGCCGCAGTTCGGCCAGTTCGTTCTCGGAGATGCGCAGGAAATCCGCGTCCTCGGCCTGGCGCTGCACGCCGTAGGTGGCGACTCGTTCGCGACCGATCCGCTCGGCCACCCGGCGCCGGGTCTCCGCCTCGACGGTGCCGCGGAACTCTCTTACCCGTTCCCGCGCCGCGCGCCGCGCGATCTCCGAGCCGAAATCCGAATCGTCCACTCCCGCGGCCAATCCCGCGAGCAACTTGCTCACCAGCAGTTCGGGCTGTACGTCCTTGAGCGTCTGGTAGGCGGAGAACGACGGGCCGTTGGCCGACCGATACTGCCCCATCTGCTCGACCATCTGCGCGGCGAGCTGCTGCAACTGCTGGGCCCGCTCGGCCGAAGGATCCGCGACGAGCAACTCGGCCAACATCTTTCGGAGTTCGAGGATGTCGACCTCACCGTCGGGCCGACGCGGAATCTCCACTTCGTCCGCACCGGTGCGCTCGCCCAGCGCGGCCGGGAACCACAGGTCGAACAGGCCGTCGAAGGTGGCACGCTGCGCGGGGCGTCGCAGCAGCGCGCAGGCCAGCCCCTCGCGCACCATCTCGCGGTCCATCAGATCCAGCACCGCGATGACCTGTCCGGCATCCACCGTCTCCGAGGGCCCGACCGGAATTCCCCTGGCGCGCAACGCCTCCACGAAACCGACCAGATGTCCGGACAGCCCGTGCGGCGCGGCGTCCGGGAGGTCGGCCGGTGGCCGCGCCGCCCCGGACGCCCGGGATCCGCCGCCGAACATCAGGCCAGCTTCAGCTCGGCCAGCGCGCGCTGGTGATCGCTGTGATGTTTGAGCACCACACCGAGGGTGGCGCGCACGGACCTGTCGTCCAGATCCTTCAGGCCCAGGGCCAGCAGTGTGCGACCCCAGTCGATCGACTCCGCCACCGAGGGCAGCTTCTTGAGCTGCATCCCGCGCAGCACGTGCACGATCCGCACCAGCTGCGCGGCGACCGCGGGCTTCAGCTCGGGCACCCGGCTGGCCAGGATCCGGCGTTCGAGTTCCTCGTCCGGGAAATCGATGTGCAGGTAGAGGCAGCGGCGTTTGAGCGCCTCGGACAGCTCGCGGGTGGCATTGGAGGTCAACACCACGAACGGGGTGCGGGTGGCGGTGATGGTGCCCAGCTCCGGCACGGTGACCGCGAAATCGCTGAGCACCTCGAGCATCAGGCCCTCGATCTCGACGTCGGCCTTGTCCGCCTCGTCGATCAGCAGCACGGTGGGGTCACTGCGCCGGATCGCGGTCAACAGTGGGCGCGAGAGCAGGAATTCCTCGCTGAAGACGTCGGATTTCGTTTCCGCCCAACCGTTCTCGGCCGTACCCGACTCCGCGCCGGCGGCACCGGCCTGGATCCGCAGGATCTGCTTGGCGTGATTCCACTCGTACAGCGCCCGCGCCTCGTCGATGCCCTCGTAGCACTGCAGCCGCACCAGTTCCGCGCCCGCGACCTGGGCGACCGCCCGGGACAGCTCGGTCTTGCCGACACCGGCCGGACCCTCGATGAGCAGTGGTTTGCCGAGACGGTCGGCCAGGAACACCGAGGTCGCGGTCGCCTTGTCCGACAGATAGCCGGTCGTGGCGAGTCGGGAGATCACATCCTCGACCGACGCGAAGATCGGTTCGTGCACCGGGGTCTGCACTGTTGGACTCCATCCTTGCGACGTGGGCTGCCACGCCCATCGGCCCTACCGGCCGCCCTTCGACTGTATACCGTACAAACACAAATTACCGGTCAGTAACATTACTTCTCAGTAAGTTGTCTGCCGAGACGCGGTATTCGTCACGCCCTGGTCTGGCCGTCGCCCCACACGATCCACTTGGTGGAGGTGAGTTCGGGCAGGCCCATCGGGCCTCGGGCGTGCAACTTCTGGGTGGAGATGCCGATCTCCGCACCGAAGCCGAACTGCTCGCCGTCGGTGAACGCGGTGGACGCGTTGACCATCACCGCGGCCGCGTCCACCCGTTCGGTGAATTCGCGCGCGGCGCGCAGATCCGCGGTGACGATGGCCTCGGTGTGGCCCGTACCCCACCGGTTGATGTGCTCGACGGCCGCGTCCAGATCGTCGACGACCCGCAGCGCGATATCCAGGGACAGATACTCCTGCGCCCAGTCCTCCTCGGTGGCGGGCACCAGCCCCGGCAGATCACCGTGCACGGTGACGCCGGCATTCTCGAGCGCGCCGATCAGCCGAGGCGCCGCGATTTCCGCGACGGCCCGATCGATCAACACCGTCTCGGCGGTATTGCATACGCTCGGCCGACGGGTCTTGGCATTGAGCAGGATCGACTCGGCCATATCCAGATCCGCGGCGGAGTGCACGTAGACGTGGCAGTTGCCGGTGCCGGTCTCGATGGTGGGCACCTGCGCGTCCCGGACGACGGCCTCGATCAGCCCGGCGCCACCGCGCGGGATCACCACGTCGACCAGACCGCGCGCCTGGATCAGATGGGTGACGCTGGAGCGGTCGTGGCTGGGCAGCAACTGCACCGCGTCGGCCGGAAGTCCCTGTGCGACAAGCGCATCGCGCAACACTTCGACCAGTGCGGCGTTCGAGCGCGCCGCCGAGGAGGAGCCGCGCAACAAGGCGGCGTTACCGGATTTCAGCGCCAGCCCGAAGGCGTCGACCGTGACGTTCGGCCGGGCTTCGTAGACCATGCCGACCACGCCGAGCGGCACCCGCACCTGGCGGATCTCCAGACCGTTGGGCAGGGTCGAGCCTCGGATCACCACACCGACCGGATCCGGCAGCCCCGCGACCTGACGAAGGCCCGCGGCGATTCCGTCGACCCGGGCCGGGATCAGGCGCAGCCGGTCCAGCAACGAATCGGCGGTACCGTCCGCGCGGGCGGCCTCGATATCCTCGGCATTGGCCGCGAGCACCGGCTCCGCGGCGGCGAGCAGGGCGTCGGCACATGCCTGCAGTGCGTCGTTCTTCTCGGCGGTGGTCAGCCGGGCGAGCGCGCGCGAGGCCACCCGGGCCCGGCGAGCCGCGTCGCGCACCGCCGTGCGGACATCGTCGAGACCGGTCGCAGTGCTAGCTGTCATGTCGACCAGGGTACTGACCGGCTGATACATCCCACCCGGGCATCCCCCGAGACCATCGGCTACGAGCAGGGGCACCGGTCAATACGTAGCCCCGGTGACCGGGACGAATCGGTGGAAGATACGTAGTTCCACCGATTCGCCATCCGGCGGCGAGGGTCCACTGTGACTGGTAATACGAATATGCGACCCGAGGATGCCCAGTCCACGGCCTTCGAGACCGCATATGAGCCAACGGAGGAACATATGACCGCCAGCGCGCCGCCCGTCGACGATGGCGCCGTACCCGCCCGCGGCCACGCGACCGAATCCGAGCAGCACCCCGCGAACGGCGCGGCCCGGCCGACCCCGGTGTCGATGATCGAGCGGATGACGCTGATCCTCGACGCGTTCGACGCCACGACTCCGGCTCTGACCCTGCTGGAAATCGTCGAGCGAACCGGACTTCCCCGATCGACCGTGCATCGGATCCTGGACCAGATGATCCGGCTACGCTGGCTCGCGCACACGTCGGGCGGCTACCGGCTGGGTATGCGCACTCTGGAATTGGGCGGACTAGCCGCCGATCACAACGAGACCCGCGATACGGTCGGCCCGCTGCTGCACGAACTGGTCCAACGCACCGGTCTGGTCGGCCATCTGGCCGTGCTGGACGGCCGCGAGGTGGTCTACCTGGACAAGGTCGGCGGCCGGTTCGCCGCCGCACTGCCGACCCGCCTCGGCGGCCGGATGCCGGCGCACGCAACGGCTCTGGGCAAGGCGATGCTCGCGACGCTGGAGCCGCCCATCGCCGAATCCGTTGTCCGGACCCGTCCGGCGCGCCTGACCGCGCGCACGGTCTGCGAGCCCGACGCATTGCGTCGCGAACTCGACCGCATCCGGCTTCGCCAGGGCGTGGCGATCGACCATGAGGAAGCGGTGTCCGGAATCGCCTGTGTCGCAGCACCCGTGCGCGTGCGCGGTGCGGCACCGGCGGCACTCTCCCTGACGGGCCCGGCCGACGCGATGGGTTTCGATCGGCTCGCCCGAGTGGTGCTCGAGGTCGCGCACGAGGCGGGACGCGCCCTGTTCCCGAGACGTCCGCGGAGCCGTTGACCCGACGGAGCATCCGGCGGCCGCGTGGTCAGCGCCGCGCTATCCGCGCGGCCCAGGCGGCGGTCTCGACATTTCCGTCCGGATCGGCACGCACCCCCTCGACGGCTTCGGGCGGCAGGGCGCTGGTGATCCTGCCGCGATAACGCGCGGGCCGCAGATCCTCCAATTCCCATCCCGCACCGAATGATTCGCGGATCATGCTGTCACTGATGCGGGGGCCGAATCCGGGCTCGGCAGCAGAGAGCGCCAGCAGGAGTACCCGGCCGCCCGGAGCGCACAGCGCGTGCAGGGCGTGCACGTAGGCGGCCCGAGCCTGCGGGTCCTCGCGGAAGACGTGGAACAGCGCACTGTCCAGAATCGTGTCGAAGACGCCGAGGCCGGCCGCGAGGCCGGGATCACCGCCGATCGCGACCATGTCGGCGAGTTCGAATCGCGCACCGGGCACACCCTTGTGCTCGGCATTGGCGCGCGCGTAGGCGACCGCGCTGGGCGAGAGATCCACACCGAGTACGTCGTAACCGAGCGCGGTCAGCGCGATGGTGTGTTCACCCGCGCCGCATCCGGGGTCCAGCACGCGGCCCCGGATCCAGCCCTCCCGTTCCAGGGCCAGCACCTGCGGCTGCGGCTCCCCGATCACCCAGGGGGCGGTGTCGTTGTCGTAGACGGTGTTCCAGAACTCTGCGGGCTGTGTCATGTGTCCAGCCTGCAACCTCAACCCGGGTGGAGGTCAACCGATCGCTCTTTCGCCCGGTTCAGAGCCGGTTTTCGGCCAGCCAGCGGTTGCCGCGCGCCGCGGAAGCCCGGGACAGCCAGGCATCCTGCACGACCTCGCGCAACTCGTCCAGGCGGAGCTCGCCGATCCGGGATGCGCGTACCAGGACGGAGGTATGCCCGTCGAAATGCGGGGTGCTGAACCAGGGCGAGTCCGGATCCTGGATCAACGCCAGCTTGTCGGACTCGGACGGAACCCAGATCACGATCACGTCCGGATAGCGCTCACCGGTTTCCGGATCGACCGCGTCCGGGCGCGGAGTCCGGAAGAAGATGAACGACTTGCGCCCGACCTGATAGACCGGATTCGCCAGCGAGCCGTATTCGACCGTGACGTGCGGCATGGCCAGTGCCAGCTCGTGCACGTCGTCGATCCGAGCGCGCCGTGACCCGGGCATGGATCAATCCGCCAGCCCGGCCAGCAGGGTCCGGGTGCGGACCGCATCCTGGCCGCCGACGAAGACCGCGCCCACGAATTCCGTGGCGCCCGCGTCGAAGATGGCCCGAATACGTTCGGCGACATGGTCTTCCGAGCCGATGATGGCCAGATCCGCCGGCCCCTCGGCGCCCTCGCGATCCATCATCGCCCGGTACGAGGGCAGTGAACCGTAGACGGCGAAGACCTTGGCTGCCTGCTCGCGGGCGGCGTCCACGTCATCGGTGACGCAGACCGGCAGCGGGCACACCACGCGCGGTGCGGGGCGTCCCGCCTCGGCCGCGGCGGCGGTGATCGCCGGGGCGACGTGATCGCGGATGGTCGCCGGGCCGGTCATCCAGAGCACGGTGCCGTCGGTGGCCCGGCCCGCGAGCTTCAGCATCGCCGGGCCCATCGCGGCCAGCAGCACCGGGACGCGTCCCTCGTCCGGCACCGACAGCGCCAGGTTGGCCCGGACCGTCTCGCCGGTGAACGACACCGGCTCGTGCTCGAGCAGCGGCGTCAACACCGACAGGAACTCGCGCATGTGCCGGGCCGGGCGTTCGAAGCTGTACCCGAACATATTCTCGATCACGATCTTGTGGGACAGACCGACGCCGAGCGTGAGACGTCCCGGACCGACCGCGAGCGCGGTGGTTCGCGCCTGCTGGGCCAGCGCACCCGGGTGACGCGGATAGCTCGGCACGACACCGGTTCCGATATCGATTCCGGGCACCTGGCTGCCGGCCACGGCCAGCGCGGTGAGCGCGTCCACACCGAAGATATGCGACATCCAGGCGGCGTTGAAGCCCTCGTCCGCGGCGCGCCGCAGCTCGTCGGTCAGTCCGCGCAGGCCGTCGGGTCCGGTCGGTTCGTTCAACAGGATGCCGATCCGCACAGCGGGCCTCCTCGGTCGTCGATGCTTCTGGCTCACGTCCCACACGTGGTGCGGAACACGCATCGGGCTAGCCTATGCCCGCCGGGTTCGTGTCCGGCGGCCGGTTCTTCGCGGGGCCGATTCCGGCGTCCGGGCACGCGCTAGTGTGGCGGATATGGCGCGTCGTGTCAGCGGGAACCTTCCCGCCGAGGTCACCAGCTTCGTCGGCCGCCACGACGAACTGGCCGCCGCGAAGCATCTGCTGTCGACCACACGCGTGCTGACGCTGCTCGGCCCGGGCGGTGTAGGTAAGACGCGCTTGTCGAGACAGCTCGGCGCATCGGTCGGACGTGCTTTCCGCGACGGGGTCTGGCTGGTCGAACTCGCCGACGTGCGCGATCCTGCTCTGGTGACGCTCAGCGTGGCCGAGGCGCTGAACCTGGGAGACGACACCACCGATCCGCTGCCGCGGCTGCTGGAATTCCTTACCGGCCAACGGATGTTGCTGATCCTGGACAACTGCGAGCATCTCGTCGACGCCTGCGCCGAGCTGGCCGAGCGTATCGTCACTGCCACCCCGGCGGTGCGGGTGGTCGCGACCACTCGTGAGGTGCTGGGGATCGCGGGGGAACAGGTGATGCCGGTGCCGCCGCTGCCGGTCGGCCGACAACGGCCCGAACCCGAGGATCCGGCGGGCGACAGCGATGCGGTACGCCTGCTGGTCGAACGGGCCGGCGCGGTCGATCCCGGCTTCGCCAGCACACCTGCCAATCGCGCGACACTCGCCGCGATCTGCCGCCGCCTGGACGGGATGCCGCTGGCACTCGAGCTGGCGGCCTTGCGTTTTCGCGTATTCACCCCCGCTCAGATTCTGGACCGGCTCGATGACACGATGGCACTGCTCAACACCGGCCCACGCACCGCGCCGGGACGTCAGCGGACCATCGAGGGCGCCATCCGTTGGAGCTATCAGCTGTGTACGGACGCCGAACAGGCACTGTGGCAACAACTCTCGGTCTTCGTCGGCGGGCTGGACATCGACGCCGCGGAGGCGGTCTGCGCACTGCCCGGCGCGGATATCGTCGGCACGCTGACCGGACTGGTGGACAAGTCGGTCCTGCTGCTGCGTCAGGACGAGGAGAAGGCCAGATATTCGATGCTGGAACCGATTCGGCAGTTCGGCCACGACCGGCTGGTCGAGTCCGGTGCGGAGTCGGCCGTGCGGACGCGGCATCGCGACCACTATCGCCGCCTGGCGATGCGCGGACCTCGCGCCTACTGCAGCCCCGACGATGTGGCGTGGTTCCGGGATCTGTCCCGCGAGCACGCGAATCTCCGTTCGGCCCTGCAGTTCTCGATGTCCGACGCACCGCACCTCGCACTGGATACCGCGACCGCGCTGCGCCCGTACTGGGAGCACTACCGCTTCCTGTCCGAGGGTCGCCGCTGGCTCACCGACGCCCTGATGCGCGTTCCGGCGACTCCCTCTCCCGAACGGGCACGCGGACTGTCCTCGGCGGCATCACTGGCCGCGCTGCTGTCCGATCGCGAATCCGCGGCCGAATTCGTCGAGGAGAGTCTCGCGCTGGCGACGGAACTGGGCGCGGCGGACATCCTCGCCGAGAACCGGCTCGACAGCGCCTTGATCGCGTTCACCGACGGCGACACCCGGCGCGCGCTGACGATGGCGGAGCAGGCCGCCGCACTGGCCCGCGATGCCGGGCATACCACCACCGAAATGGACAGTCTCTCTTTTGGTTTCATGTGCGCCACGCTGCTCGAGGACGACCGGTCGACCGCGATCGCCGAGACCCTGCGGGCGCTGACCGAGCGGCACGGCGTGCACCTGCTCGGCGGCCTGGCGCTGTGGACGGTCGGCGTGGATCACTGGCGGCACGGCAATCAGGATGCGGCCGCGGCATATATGAGCCGCGCGGTGGAGATGTTCGCCGAATTCGACCGATGTGTCTGGCTGGCCTCGGCATTCGACGGTATGGCCTGGTCGGCGGCGGCCCGCGGCGATATGGTGCGCGCGGCCCGATTGATGGGCGCGGCGCAGACCCTGCAGCGCGACACCGTGCGCCTGGCCCACGCCATTGCCACCGCGGTCGGCGAGAAGGTTCGCCTTCGCGTTCTGGAGGATTTGGGCGAGAAGGGGTTTCGCGAGGCATACGACAGCGGCGCGGCATTGTCGCTGCCCGCCGCCATCGACTACGCGTTGGGCCGCACCGCCGACCCCGCTCAGACCGCGCCGAAACCGTTGCGTCGCATACCAATCGATGACGCGGCCACACAAATGCTCACCCGCCGGGAGAAAGATGTCACCCGGCTGATCGCGGCGGGTCACAGCAACAAGCGGATCGCCGCGGACCTGGTGATCTCGGTGCGCACCGCCGAAACCCACGTCGAGCACATTCTCACCAAACTCGGCTTCACCTCCCGTACCCAGATCGCCGCCTGGGCTCGCGATCACGGCCTCTGAGGGGCTATTCGCCGGTCACGCCGTCGATGCGCTCGCGCAGCAGGTCGGCATGGCCGTTGTGGCGGGCATATTCCTCGATCATGTGCAGGTAGACCCAGCGCAGGCTGATCTCGCGGCCGGTACGCGGGTGGATGAAGGCGGCGTCGAGCGCCAGTGCGGCGACCGCGGCGTCGCACAGATCGATCTCGGTGTGGTACAGGTTGAAATCGCGGGCCGCGTCGGCGGTGTCGACATCGTCGAAATCGCCGTCCTGGTTCTGCACGGTGGAGTACTGGTACGCCACGTCCTGCCGCGCCGCGCGCAGCCGGAACCACGCTCGCTCCACGTCGGTCATATGCCTGATCAGGCCCAGCAGCGACATCGAGGACGGTTCGACGGCGCGGATCACCAACTGGTCGGCGGTCAGGCCCTGACATTTCCACAGCAGGGTCGTGCGCTGCTGATCGAGCATGGCTTGCAGCATCGAACGCTCCTGCCCCACCAGAAGGTGGCGGGGTCGCGCTATCTCCGGGACAGTCCAAGTCATACGCCGAGGCTAAGCCGCCGGTCGTCGGCGCGACACCGAATTCCGGCGCACCCCGACGCGCCGAATGCGGATCACCGCCGACGCCGAATTACCCCCACGACCCTCGGTCGGCATGCAAAAATCGCGATGGTGCACGAGATATGGCGGATCGATCAGGCGCGGACCCGCTCCATCAGCCCGGAGAACCCGACCGGAGCGCCGGGCGGCGGCGGGCGCGCGACGGAGGGTACGGGCGCACATGCGGCCGCGGAACTGGGCATCGGATGGAAGATATCGCCGTCGATCGATCTCTCCCCCGGCGAAACCGCCACCCTGGCCGACGTCTCCGGGCCCGGTGTGGTCCGGCACTTCTGGCTGACCACCGACCGCGCGCTGCTGAACGAGATGACGCTGCGGGTGTACTGGGACAACGATGCCGATCCGGCCATCGAGGTGCCGCTCGGTTCGTTCTTCTGCAACGCCTGGGACGAACTGGCACAGGTCAATTCGGAAATGGTGGTGGTCGCCCCGGCGGGCGGGCTGAACAGCTTCTGGCCCATGCCGTTTCGCGCGCACGCCCGCTTCACCCTGCACAACGGCGGCGACCGCTCGGTGCCGGTCTACTACCAGATCACCTACCTGGAACAGGATGTGCCGCGCTCGGCGGGCTATCTGCACGCATGGCGGCGGCACAGCAATCCGCTGGGCAATCCGGCGATTCACACTGTGCTGGAGGATATTCCGGGACCGGGTCGCTATGTCGGCACCTATCTGGCGATCGTGCCCAACGCACCGGGCTGGTGGGGTGAGGGCGAGATGAAGTTCTATCTCGACGGCGATACCGAATTCCCGACCATCTGTGGCACCGGCACCGAGGACTTCTTCGGCGGCGCATGGAATTTCGACATGCAGGACGCCTATCAGACCTACTCCACGCCCTATCTCGGCCTGGTGCAGGTGCTGCCGCCGGACCGGATCTATCAGCCGGAGCAGCGATTCGGCATGTACCGCTGGCATGTGCGCGACCCGATCTGCTTCGACCGGAGTCTGCGCGTCACCCTGCAGGCGCTGGGCTGGCGCGACGGCGGCCGCTACCTGCCGCTGGAGAGCGCCGAGGTGGCCACCACCTCCTGGTGGTACCAGCACCGATCGGTGACCGGACGCAGGCACCACCTTCTCTGACTCGGAATCCACTGCCCGGCACGGTGTTTCAAGAGTCTGCGGTGACCACCTCGTGCCGGTCGGAGCGGTGCGAGCGCCGGTACTCGCTGGGCGCGATGCCCACCTCCCGGCCGAAGTGCGCGCGCAGGTTCGCCGCACTGCCCAGACCGCAGCGTTCGGCGACGACGTCCACGGGAAAATCGGTGGTCTCCAACAACTCTCGCGCCCGGATCAACCGCTGGGTGAGCAGCCACCGCAGCGGTGTCGCACCGAGTTCGGCATGGAAACGCCGAGCAAGGGTCCGCTCGCTCATCCCCGCCCGCTTGGCCAGATCGCCGACGGTGAGCGGGGTGTCCAGTCTTTCCAGCGCCCATTGCAGGGTCGCGGTGAGACCGGGATCGGTCGCCTCGGCGGGCACCGGCGCGGCCAGGAATTGCGCTTGGCCGCCCGCGCGATGCGGCGGGACCACGAGATTCCGAGCGACCGCGTTGGCGACACGTGAGCCGAGATCCTTGCGTACCAAGTGAATACACAGATCCATCCCTGCCATCGTGCCCGCGCTGGTGAGGATGCGGCCGTCATCGATGTAGAGCACCGACGGGTCGACGTCCATTCCGGGAAACCGATCCAGCAGCACGTCGACGTGTTTCCAATGCGTGGTCATCCGCCGATCGTCGAGCAGTCCCGCCGCGGCCAGCACGAAGGCACCCGAGCACAGCGCGACGATGCGCGCCCCGGCCGCGTGGGCCGCGCGCACGGCCTCGACCAATTCGGCGGGCGGGTCCTGCCGGACGTCGGGCGTGCCGGGCACGATGACGGTTCCGGCGGTGAGCATGTCGTCATAGTCGTAATCGGTGAGCGTGACGAACGGATCACGAAGTGTCGCATGGCGAGTCCCGCGCGGACCGCACAACCGCAGCTCGTACCAGTCCGCGACGTCGACGCCCGGGGGCGGCTCGAAGAACACCTGATACGGGATCGCCACCTCGAACATCGGTTGACCCGTGGCGATGGCGATAGCGATGGTCCGTTCGCGACGATCGGTCATGTCGATAATCTAGCGCATATTGTCAATTCTGCCACTGGCCGCGCTCGTGCCGTGACTGGATAGTTGCACCCATGACTGTTTCTGCCAGTATCAATGGGCCTGCGCCGGTAGAGTCCGTATCCCTGGCCGCATCGCCGCGACGATGGCGGGTGCTCGCGGTCGCGGCCGTCGCCCAATATCTGGCCATTCTGGACCTTTTCGCCGTCACGGTCGCCTTTCCGACGCTGCAGACCTCCTTCGGTCACGCATCGGCGAGCACGGTGTCCTGGGTGCTCAACGCCTATACGATCGTCATGGCCGCACTGCTGGTGCCCGCCGGACGTCTCGCCGACGACACCGGGCGCAAACGCGGATTCCTGCTCGGCATAGCGCTTTTCGGACTGGCCTCGGTCGCCTGCGCGGCCGCGCCCGGCCTGGGCGCGCTCATCGCCGCCCGCGTCGTGCAGGCCGCCGCGGCGGCACTGCTGGTACCGACCGGGCTCGGACTGGTACTGCCCTCGTTCGACGCCCGTGAACACCCGACCGTGATGGGGATCTGGACCGCGATCGCCGCCGCGGGCGCGGGCAGCGGTCCGGTGATCGGTGGACTGCTGTTGCAGGCGGGATGGCGCTGGATCTTCCTGCTCAACATCCCGTTCACGGTGGCGGCCTTCCTCTTCGGGCTGCGTGTGCTGCCCGATATTCGCGGTCAGGCCGGACGAAAACTCGACTTGTTCGGCGCGACACTGATTCTCGCCGCCACCGCCGCCCTGACCACCGCGTTCGTCCAGGCGTCGGACTGGGGATACACCTCGCCCGCCACGGTGGGCGCCCTGCTGGCCGCTTCGGCGCTCGCGGGCACGTTCGGCCGGCACGTGCGACGTCACCCGGATCCGGTGGTGAGCCCGGCGGTCTTGCGGCACAAGCTGTTCCGGATCGCCACGGCCGGAGTGTTCGCCTACTACCTGGCCTTCGCCGCCCTCATCCTGGAGGCCACGCTGTTCCTGACCCAACAGTGGCACTACTCGCAGCTGACCGCGAGCCTGGGCATCGCGCCCATCCCGATCAGCTGCCTGCTGCTCTCACCGCTGTCCGGACGCCTCGTGGCCCGGATCGGCGCGCGAGCCTGCGCGGCGCTGGGCGGAGCGACGATCGCACTGGGCGCGGCATGGTGGATCGCCACGGCCGGACTCACCACGTCGTATCCGATCATGTTCCTACCCGGCGCGATCCTCGCCGGAGCCAGTACCGCGCTGCTGCAACCGCCGCTGTTCGGGGCCTCGGCACTACTGCCCGCCGATCAGCTCTCCCTGGGTTCGGGGACGTTGATGATGGCGCGACAGACCAGTTCCGCACTGGGTGTGGCGATTCTGACCGCCATCCTGGCCCGTGCGGTCGTTCCCGGACTCGGCGATTATCGCGCCGGATGGGTGTACATGGTGGCGGTCGGCCTGCTCGCCGCCGTCGCCGGGCTGGCGTACCGGCCCGGCGCACCGGCTCAGAACAGTACCGCGCCCCGCAGACCGGGCCAGCCGTAGCGGAGCGGCCCGTCGGCGAGTCCCGCGCTGCGGTCGGCGGGCGTATTCTGCTGAGCCATCTCCGGCGCGTTCGCCAGTTCCGGATTCTGTCGGACCAGCTCGCGGCGGACCTCGTCCATATCCAGCCACATGATCTCCTGCACAACGTTTTCCAGTTGTTCGGAGGTCTTGAAACCGGGCTCGGAGTAGACCGGCAGGCCGTCGCGGAAAGCGATCAGGGTCGGCAGGCTGCTGACCTGCGCGATGGCCGCCAACTGCTGTTCGGCGTCGGCATCGACGGTGGCGTGCACGATATCCGGGTGCATGCGCGAGGACTCCTCGTACACCGGCGCGAATCTGGTGCACCATCCGCACCAGGTCGCCCAGAAGTCCACCAGAACGATGCCGCCACGCGAGACGACCTGCTGGAAATTCTGCTCATTCAGCGCCTGCGTCGGCATGCGGCCCTCCCGAAATCACAACTCGCCTGCATAGTTTCGGATTCTTTCACGAATCCCGGGCCACGTCACTGTCCGGGACACCCACTCCGGACCGCCACGCTACACCGCGTGAGCTGCGGCCCGAGGCTCGGAAGTTCCGGTCCGGCCGAGTGCGGCGCGCAGCAGCCGCACATATCGGTTCCAGCGCGCCGGGGTGCGCACTGATCCGGTGAGCTCGAATTCGGCGCGATCGAGCAGATCCTCGATCAGCGCATCGTGCAGCCAGCGCACGGCCAGCGGCCAGATCAGCCGGAACCGGCCGCTCAGCCGCGCCGCCAACTGATGGACCAGGAGCGTCTCGCCTCCCGCGTCGAGGACCAGGAATTCGTGGAAGCCCTCGACGCCCGTGGTGCCGAAGACCCGATCGAATCGGCAGTTCAGCCAGCTACCCGGCTGATACCCCTGCACCGTGTAGCGGACCACGCCGTGACCACCGGACGCGCCCGCCGACAGCGGCCGGTCCAGCACCAGCGGCGGCCACGCATCACCCGGCCAGAGCCGGTCGCCGGGCCCGGCGAGGGTATCGAGCAGAGCCCCCGCCCGCGCTGCGGGCGCCGAGATGCGGCGGGTGTGGATATTGAGCACAGCCATCGTGAATCACCCTCTCGGCCGAGCCTCCGGGGCGCGGCCGGTTCGATATGGAATGTTCCCTCTATATCGAATTAGAGCATACATTCCATATTGACGCCACAGTGCGATCGTGAGGCTCGAGAAGCAACAATTGCGGCCGCGCGGAGAGGTCGGCCCACGGTCCGCGCGGCAGTGCGGAAAGTCCGCGACCCAGTTGGGTGGGCACCTCGGCGCGAGATCACCGTGCGGCGGTGCGGTGCTGCTCTGCTGCTAGGAAATGCGCTGCGTCGCAGGTGGATTCGTACAGCGCGCGATAGTGCCGGTAGTACTGCGCGTACAGCTCGGTGTGCGCCGGATCGGGCTCGACCGTAGTGACCACCGGATTCCATCGGGCGGTATCCACACCCGCCGCCTCGGCGGCGAGCATCGCGTCACCGAGGCAGGCGCCGACGGTCTCGGCCGGGAGCTGTTGCGGCAATCCAGTGATATCGGAGACGATCCGCGTCCACAGACCGCCCTTGGTGCCGCCCCCGACCGCGACGAGCCGATGCGCCCGGCCACCCGCTTCGGCCATCGCCTCCAGATTGTGACGCACTCCGTAGCCGATGCCCTCGAGCGCCGCGCGATAGAGCTCGGCCCGACCGTGAGCCAGGGTCAGGCCCGCGACGATGCCGCGAGCATCCGGATCGAACAGCGGCGTGCGTTCACCGGCGAAATAGGGCAGCATGATCAGCCCGCGACTGCCGGGCGGAACCTCGCCCGCCTCGACGACCAGGTCGGTGAAATCCCCGCCGACCAGGCGGCGCAACCAGTCGGTCACCGCGCCGGAGGTGGCCATTCCGGCGGCGAGAGTGTAGGTGCCGGGCCAGGTTCCGCACGTCCCCCACAGACCCGGATGCGGGCGCGGGTCGGTCAGCACCTGCACCAGGAACATGGTGGTGCCGTACATGACCATGGCGTCGCCGGGCGCGCGCACCCCCACACTGGTGGCCTCGGCCCAAGCGTCGACAGTGCCTGCGGTGACGGGCAGACCGGCCGGAAGTCCGGTGGCGGCGGCCGCGCCTCGCGTCACTCGACCGATAACCTCCGTGGGCCAACACAATTCGGGCAGCTCGAGCCCGGGCGCGACCGAATCCGCCCAATCCGCGGCCCATTCGCGGCGGCGCAGGTCGTACATCGGCACGCACTGGCTCGCCGACTGGTGGTCGAGTACATAGCGCCCGGTGAGACGTTGCACGAGAAAGGAACTCGCCATCAGCAGCATTCGGGTGCGTGCGTAGACATCGGGTTCGTGCCGCGCCAGCCAGCGCACCTTCGGCCCGACGGCCTGACTGGTGAGTGGCGAACCCGCACGCGAAAGCACCTGTTCCGCACCGAATTCCACGTTCAGTTCCGCGATCTCGGCGGTCGCTCGGGTGTCCACGCCGTAGAGCACGGCCGGACGAAGCGGCGCGCCCGCGGCGTCGGCGGGCAACAGGCACGGGCCGATACCGCTGACCGCCAGCCCGTCCACTGACTCCTGCCCCGCCGCATCGAGCAGTTCCCGGGTGATCGCGACGAAATCTGCCCACCACACGGTCTCCGCGTCGTGCTCGACCCAACCGGGGTGCGGCGTCGAAACCCCATGCGCCCGTTCGGATCTCGCCACAATGGTGCCGTCCCCGGCAACCAGCACACCCTTGGAACCGGAGGTGCCGATATCGATCCCGAGAAACATCAGCGCTGCCCTTTCCTCGCCTGCCCGGATGCATCGCCTGCCAACCCGCGTCGTCCCGTCCCGCCCGCCGTGCGGGGCCGATCGGCCGACGTCACCAGAATTACAGGCCAGCGCCTCGGCCGACCGCGATTCACCAACTCTGCCCGGATTCCATCCGGAGAGATGCCACGCCCGGTGTCTGCATCCACGCCGATGCGGCAGCTGCCCGAGTCGACAGACGACCCCATAGCGGGAAGATCAGCGTCCGGGTTCCGGGCGGATCGACATTCAGCCCGGCCGCAGCGGCGAGGAGGTCCGTGCCGACCGTTCCTCCGATCATCGGTGCACGAAGCCGAGCGGGTCCGTCCGAACGGATTTCGTTGTCCCAGGGGCGCGAAAGCCCTCGCCCGGGTGGACCGGTCGACGGCACTCGTTCAGGCCGGGTCGGCGAAATGCAGCGGCGCGATATGGACGCCGCCCTGACCCCACCCCGCGGTGGTGATCCACCAGTCGTCACCATCGGCGACCATCTCCGCGGCGTGGGCTTCGATATGGCCGACGCGATCCTGGGCGCGGAAGTGCAGTGGATCGGCGCTGCGGAAGACGTCGGTGCCGACGTAATCGGGGCGCGGTCCGATGAACAGGTACCAGAAATCGTTGTGCCGCACCACGAACGGTGATTCGGTCGGTCCCGCCCCGGTGCCGGTGGCCGGATCGGTGTAGGCGATCGCGCGGTCGCCCCAGTGCACGAGATCGGTGCTGGTGCGGTAGGCGACCACGTGGTTGCCGCCCGCCGGCTCGCTGGTCGCGCAGTAGTACATCACCCAGCGGTCGTCCAAGCGCAGCACCATCGGATCGCGGGCGTCGTAGCCGTCGCGGAACACCGGGCCCCGCGGCCGACGTGTCCAGTTCCGCAGATCGGTGGAGGTCGCCAGATTCATCGCGGTCGCGGTGCGGTCCTCGCCGCCGCCGTCGTAGAACATGAGATAGCCCGCGCCGCTGTCGACGACGTACGGAGCCCACAGGTGCGTCTCGCCGTACTCATGATCCACTTCCAGCGCGGGCGGCTGTTTCGTCCACGGCCCCAGCAGATGTTCGGCGGTGGCGTGTGCGAACCTGGTCTCGTCCCACGGGTCGGCCGGCTCCGGATGGGTGATCCCGAACAGATGCCAGAGCCCGGTCCGGTCGCGAATCACGGTGTGGTCGTTGATGTACCACGGATGCGTCTCGCCGTCACTCGGATCGTAGATGCGTCGGAATGGTCCTGCGGTCACCTGCATACGGCTACCGTGCCGCCTCCGCCGAACGGGCACACGCCGACACGCCGTCCGCCCGGGGTCGCGGGAAATCAGCGCTCGTTCGGGTACCCAGTCCTCATGGCAGGACATCCGCGCCGGACAGCGTTCCTCGGGACGCTGATGATGCTGGTCGCCTTCGTCAGCGCCCTGTTGGTACACGAACTGCCGACAACGGCGCTCCGGGTGATCGCGTACGTCCTGCTGTTCCTGCTCGCGGCCGTCGGATTCGTGATGAGCTTCCGCGACTACTCGTGAATTCGCCTCAACGCCTGCGGATCAATCCGGCGAAACCCGCTCCCATCAGCATGAATCCGGAGATCAGCGCGAATCCGTTGGTGACCCAGGAATGCAGCGCCACCTGCCAGGTGGAATCGATGGACGGTAGATCGCCGATCAGGCGGAAGGTGTCGTCCGGGAACAGGATGTGCAGAATTCCCGGGAACACGCCGAACACCAGCCCGGCCACGAAGGTGCCCGCCGGGGAGAACGCGGCCATCGCCGCCACCAGCATCAGCAGCACCGATCCGACGATGATCTCACCGGCCGCGGTCCATCGGTCCGTGACACCGCCGATGATCACCCAATACCGGATATCCGCACCGCCCTTGGCCGCGAAGGCGATACCGATCGGCGTCATCACCAGCGCGATCAGCACACCTGTCACGGTGCGGCCGGTTACGCCACGGCTCTGGAACTGCGCACCGGGTGGCGCCCAGCCCGGGGGTGACTCGAACTTGTTCGGCATCGCCCGTCCTCCCTGCTCCCGCGGTGCGCGACGGCTCGTCGCCGCTGCCGCACCCATTGTCGCGCCCAGCGCCTTAATTATCCTCGCGGACGCCGAAATCCTTCGGGTGACGACTCGCCGGGTTGCGGACGGTTAGCATCGGATATGCCCGATGCGATCTCACAGCCTCCGGACATCGCCGGAGTGCGCCGCGGCCATATCACCGCCCGCGGTGTGCGGTTCCACGTCACCGAGGCGGGTCCTGTCGACGGCCGGCCGGTTCTCGCACTGCACGGCTGGCCACAGCACCACTACGCATATCGGCACCTGCTCGCCGACCCACCGCCCGGACTGCGGATCATCGCGCCGGATCTGCCCGGGTACGGCTGGTCCGGTCCGGCTCCGCACCGCTGGCTCAAGGAGGAAGTCGCCAGTGATGTGCTCGCCCTGCTGGATTCGCTGACCTCCGAACGCACGCTGCTGGTCGGTCACGACTGGGGCGGATATGTCGGCTTCCGCATGGTCCTGCGCGAACCCGAGCGGTTCTCCGGATTCGTGCCGCTGAACATCGCGCACCCGTGGCAGACCCCGCGCACCCTCGCGCCACATGTGTGGCGGTTCCTGCTGTATCAACCTCTCGTCGCGGCACTGGGTATGCCGCTGCAACAGCACACTCCCTTCCTGGATCTGTTATTCCGGTTCGCGGTCGCCGACTCCACCGAATTCACACCGGATGTGGTGCACGCCTATACCGATCGTTTCCGCGATCCGGTCACCGCCCGCGCGGCCACCGACACGTACCGCACCTTCCTGCTGCGCGAGGTCCCCGCCCTGCGACGCGGCGAACGACGTCGCGCCACCCTCCCGATCCGTGCCCTCTTCGGTACCGCCGATGGCGCCATCCACCATTCACTGGCCGCCGCCGAAACCGCCGACGCCACCGACTACACCGTCGAATACGTCCCCGGCTGCGGACATTTCATCCCCGAGGAGCGTCCCGACCTGGTCCGCACACGACTGCTGTCCCTGGCGGCCGAAACCGCTTGAGCACGAAGCGGATCGGCCGCATCGTGCGGCCGCGCCCGACCTCACCCGCCTCCCGAGGTTCGGAGTCGTCAGCGGGACGGCGAACAACGCCCGGCCGCCGAACTCTTCGGTAGCTGTACCAAAGTCGAGGAAAGGGAGATCGCCGTCCGGCATCGGGAGCACAGTTCGCAGGCCCCTGGCATGTCGCGCCCGGACGACCGGAACCGATGCGCCGCCGGTCGACTGCCCCGGCCCGGACGGCTACCACCGTCCGAGCCGGGACGAATGTACCTTTCGGCCCGGATACCGCTGTCGCTCAGATACTTCGGATCAGCAAGGGCGTGGGTTCGGGTAGGGATGATCGGCGGATGTGTCCCTGCGGGCGCCGGCGGCCGATGCGGGCCAGCGCGGCGCGGAAGCGAGCGGTCACCGCGTCGGTGGGCAGTTCGTCCCAGGTCCAGCGGATGACGTGGAAACCTGTGCCGCGCAGGGCATCCTCACGTCGTCTCTCGGTCGCGGCCGCGTCCGCCGGATCGTGGCCAGGGTGGGTCCGGCGGCCGTAGCGGGTGCGGCCGTCGAATTCACCGACGATGCCGGTATCGCCGAAATAGAAGTCGACCCGGCCCAGAAATCTGCCCTCGGCGGTGAAGACGTCGCCTTGCGACTGCGGTATCGGCAGGCCGAGGTCGCGCAGCATCACCCGGCTGCGCGACTCGCCGACGCTCTCACTGTGCGGATTCAGGAATCCGACGACCTGCCGTGCTCGATCGATCCCGCGGCGTCGACCGGCCGCCTGCAATTCCACGTCGAGATCGGCCGCGGTGACGCCGTATTCGCGGGCCAGCCAGTCGCCCGCGACGACCGCGGACTCGAACGCGACCGTACGCCCCAGATCGACGATGGTGCGCGCGGGTGTACTCAACAGCAGGCCGCCCACCTCGGCCACGGAATCGATCGGTGCGCAATGCACCTTCAGATCCGGCTTGATCCGGCCGCCGTTTCGGCGGTTACGGGTCACGCACAGGCGATCCATCGGCGCGGCCCAGATCGGCGCACCGTAGATCGCCGCCGCCGACTGGTGACTCACCACAGCGTCGGCCGCCATATCGGGCAACACCGCCGCGGCCAGAACGCGGTGGCGGGCAACCGCATCCAGTTCCGCGTAGACCGCCTCCTCCGAATAGATCCCGCGCCGCAGCCGCCGCCACCGCCCGCCCGTGCACATCCGGCGGATCTGATCGTCGGTCACGCCCTGGGCGAGCGCATCCCGCCGCCGATGGATCCGGGCCTGCTCGGCGGACGTCGCACACGGTTGCGCGGCGGTACCGCAATCGTGCGGCGCGGCCGGATCTCCCCCACTGCCCCCGACGGTCACCGAGCCGATCCGCGGGCGACACTCCTGCCCCACCGCCGCACCGCCGGGACGAGCGAGCCGGTTCCCGATGCGCGGGCCGGATGCGGAACCGAAGACCGGATGCAACCTCGTGGCGCTCACCGGAAATCGGTCTCCGGGCGCGGGCGCCGGGTGGGGCGCGAGGTGAACCGCTCACAGAACGCATCGTGCCGAAGGACGGGACGCACCCGCGGTGCGCGAGAGCCGATTCCGTTACGCCACGAGGTGCGGCAACCTTGACAATGCTTCAACGCTCGAACCTCCCCATACGAATTGGTCGAACCGGGTTTGTTCTAGTTCGACGCTAGGTGGCTCCATCCGGTTCCATAGTCATTTGACCAGGTCACAGCCGCACCCGCTGTCATGATTCGCATACTTCGCAGCCTGACCGAAACCGTGCGGATTCGGCTATGAGGTGCGGCCGGTCAGCACCCGTCTCGACGTCATGCGAAGGATTGGACGGTGTACAGACGACCAGTTCGCAGTTCGCGTGCGGCGGCGATCAAGAGCGGGATAACCGCACTCCTTGCGAACACCCGCACCCGAAGCAAGTCCTGGACCAGGTGCGGGTGCCGACATCGGGTGCGTCTGCCCCTGGGCGGTGGAGTGTGTCGGTGGGCTCGGGCACCATGGTCGGCGTGACTACAACCGACCTGCGTGAATCCGCCGAGGCACTACTGCGTGACCTGGCCGGGCCACGGGCTCACCTCCGAGAGGACCAGTGGACCGCCATCGATGCGCTGGTCCGGCAGCGGCGGCGGGCGCTGGTCGTACAGCGCACCGGCTGGGGCAAGTCGGCGGTGTACTTCATCGCCGCCAAACTCCTGCGCGCGGCCGGACGCGGGCCGACGGTGATCGTCTCGCCACTGCTGGCGCTGATGCGCAACCAGGTCGCGGCGGCGCGCAGAGCGGGTGTCGTCGCCGCGACGATCAATTCCGGCAATATGACCGAGTGGGACGATATCCACGCGCAAGTGGCAGCCGGAGCGGTGGATGTCCTGCTGGTCAGCCCGGAACGCTTGAACAATCCAGACTTTCGCGATGCGGTCCTGCCCGAGTTGGCCGCCGATGCCGGACTGGTCGTGATCGACGAGGCCCACTGCGTCTCGGACTGGGGTCACGATTTCCGGCCCGACTACCGCCGGATCCGCACCCTGGTCGCCGATCTCGGCGACGACGTCCCGGTCCTGGCCACCACGGCCACGGCGAACGACCGGGTGGTCACCGATGTGGCCGGTCAGATCGGGACCGACACGCTGGTTCTGCGCGGCACCCTGGACCGCGAATCGCTGCACATGTCCGTCGTGCAGATCGAGGATGCGACCGCACGCACCGCGTGGCTCAGCCGATATCTGCACGAACTTCCCGGCTCGGGCATCATCTACACCCTCACCGTCGCGGCCGCCCACGACCTCGCGGACGTCCTCGGCTCACACGGCCACCGGGTCGGCGCCTACACCGGCCGGACCGATCCGGCCGAACGGGAGACGCTCGAACAAGCCCTGCTGGACAACGAGGTCAAGGCACTGGTGGCGACCTCGGCCCTGGGCATGGGATTCGACAAGCCGGATCTGGGATTCGTCGTGCACGTCGGCGCGCCGTCCTCACCGATCGCCTACTACCAGCAGGTGGGTCGTGCGGGTCGCGGCACCGCCCGCGCGGAGGTGGTGCTGCTGCCCGGTCCGGAGGACCGGCGGATCTGGAGTTACTTTGCCTCCGTTGCCTTTCCGCGCGAACATATCGTCCGCGCCGTCCTGGACGCACTGGATTCCGAACGGCCGCTGTCCACCAGCGCGCTCGAACCGCTGGTCGAACTCAATCGTTCCCGGCTCGAGATGGTGCTCAAGGTGCTCGATGTCGACGGGGCGGTGCGCCGGGTCCGGGGCGGCTGGCTCGCGACCGGCGAACCGTGGACCTACGACACCGAACGTTATGAGCGCCTGTCCCTGGCGCGTGAGGCCGAGCAGCAGGCGATGATCGACTATCAATCGACCACCGAATGCCGGATGAGTTTCCTGCGCCGCCAACTCGACGATCCGGCCCTGAGCGGGGCCGGTTCCGATGCCCCCGCCTGCGGACGTTGCGACAACTGCACCGGCGTCCGCCCCGATACGACGGTCGACACCGAGGATCTGGCCGCCATCCGCACCCGCCTGGACCGCCCGGGCATCGACCTGTCCCCGCGCAAACAGTGGCCGACCGGTATGGCGAAACTCGGAATTCCGTTGTCCGGCAAGATCACCGACGGGCCGGCCACCGGCCGGGTGCTGGGCCGACTCAGTGACCTGGGCTGGGGGCAGCGCCTGCGCCCACTGCTCGACGGCCCCGACGCACCGGTCCCGGATCACATCGTCGACGCATGCATCGCGGTCCTGCGCGATTGGGACTGGGATCAACGGCCCACCGCCGTCATGGCCATGGAATCCCCCACTCACCCCAAGCTGACCGCCGACCTCGCCGCCCGCTTGGCCCATATCGGCCGCCTCCGCGACCTGGGCACCCTGCACGTTCGCCCCGGCCGCCCACCGGTCTCGGCCGCCAATTCGGCACACCGCGTAGCCGCCCTGCACGACTCCTGGGACACCCCACCCCTCGACGACCTCGACGGCCCCCTCCTGCTCGTCGACGCCCTCACCGACACCGGCTGGACGCTCACCCTGGCCGCCCACACCCTCCGAGCCGCTGGAGCTTCCGCCGTGCTCCCCTTCGCTCTCGCCACTCCCACCTGACGCCCGGCCGCTGGCGGCCCATCACAGCCTCGCCCATCACAGCCCCGCCCATCCCCAACCGATCGGCGCGAGTGACCGCCGCCCCGGCGCCGGTAGATCTCACCACGTGTTCCGGCTGATCCGCGCACATTCACACTCGGCCGGGAACCGGGTCTCAGTCGCATACCCTCGCGTAATGATGTTTCGGGCTGGCGGGGAGGGAATCCACAATCATCCGGACGGGACCAGTGGGCATGTTCGGGTGCGGGAAGCATGATCGACTCGCTATGGTCGATCGGGTGGCCAGTAAGTCTGCCTCGCCGGCGATGGAGTTGACGGTCGGCGAGCGCACGGTGCGGGTATCCAACCCTGATCGGGTCTACTTTCCCGAGATCGGGGCCACGAAGCTGGATCTGGTGCGGTACTACCTCGCGGTGGGCGAGGGCATCGTGAACGCGCTGCGGGATCGGCCGTGTATGTTGCATCGGTTTCCGAAGGGGTTGCCGGGCGGGAAGGTGCATCAGAAGCGGCTGCCCGCGGGCGCACCGGACTGGATTTCCACTGTGCGCGTGTACTTTCCGCGTTACGGACGGCATGCCGACGAGTTGTGTGTGCGTGAGCTCGCGGAGGTCGCATGGGCCGTGCAGATGTCCACCGTGGAGTTCCATCCGTGGAATTCGCGCCGATTCGACACCGAGAAACCCGACGAGTGGCGGATCGACCTGGATCCGATGCCCGAGTGCCCGTGGTCGCGGGTGCGACGGGTGGCGGAGGTGGTGCACGAGGTGCTGGACGAGGTCGGTGCGGTCGGCTGGCCGAAAACCTCCGGCGGTAAGGGCCTGCACATATACGTCCGGATCGCGCCGGAATGGGGTTTCACCGACGTTCGCAGGGCCGCACTCGCATTCGCCCGTGAAGTCGAACGCCGCGCACCCGACGACGTGACCACCACGTGGTGGCGTAAGGACCGCGACCCCACGCTGCTGTTCATCGACTACAACCAGAACGCCCGCGACCACACCATCGCCGCCGCCTATTCGGTGCGCGGCGTCCCGGCGGCGACCGTCTCCACACCGGTGCGCTGGGCGGAGATCCCGGACATCGAACCCCGCGACTTCACCATCACCACCGTGCCCGCCCGCTACGCCGAACTCGGCGATCTGCACGCGGGCATCGACGAGGCCGTCTTCCGGATCGATCAGCTCCTGGAATGGGCTGAACGCGAACCCGTCGA
Organism: Nocardia vaccinii NBRC 15922; assembly: GCF_001613305.1. GTDB lineage: Bacteria > Actinomycetota > Actinomycetes > Mycobacteriales > Mycobacteriaceae > Nocardia > Nocardia vaccinii. The sequence goes on along the minus strand of NZ_BDCC01000019.1, from coordinate 42,635 downwards.
GATCGATCTGGACGAGGACACCGGCAACACCGGATCGGACACATCCGGCTAACGTCGGATCCGACCGGCCCCGGACATCGCACAGGAGATCCTCATGACGGCGACCCCTATCGCGCTCGGACCGAACCGCACCCCACTGCTGGAACGAGCGATCACCGGGGCAGGGGGCGCACTGGCCGACCTGGATGCCGCGCGGGCCCTGATCTGGGATGCGGACCCGGCCGGGTTCCCCGAGCAACTGCCCGAGAACATCGAATGGGTGCAACTGTTCTCCGCGGGCGTCGAGGAATGGTTCGACACATCGGTTTTCGACCGCCATCCGAACGTCCTGTTCACCTCCGCGGCAGGCGCTTTCGCCAGGACGGTAGCCGAACACTCGCTGATGCTGCTGCTCGCGGGCGTGCGTGCGCTGCCCGAACATCTCGCCGCCCGCAGCTGGCGCAGAGCGGAACTCGGCCGGAGTATCGGCACGCTGCGCAACGCCACGGTCGCCGTGGTCGGAGCCGGGGGCATCGGCCGGGAACTGATCGCCCTGCTGGCCCCGCTCGGTTCCCGGGTGATCGCGGTGAACCGGTCCGGCACCCCGGTCGACCTACCCGGTGTGGTGGAAACCCTTCCCGCGCAGCACCTCCCGGAGGTCTGGTCACGCACCGATCACGCGGTGATCGCCGCCCCGGCCACCCCCGGCACCCGGCATCTACTCGGCAAAGCCGAACTGGCCCAGCTGAAACCGCACTCGTGGGTGATCAATATCGCCCGTGGCAGTCTGGTGGACACCGATGCCCTGGTCGACGCGCTGCGCGAGGGCACGATCGGCGGCGCCGGACTCGACGTGACCGACCCGGAACCGCTGCCCGAGGGCCACCCGCTGTGGGATCTGCCCAATGCCTTGATCACACCGCACGATTCGAATCCGCCGCAGCTGCGCACGGTCGCCTTCGCCGAACACGTCGCGGAGAATGTGGGCCGCTTCACCCATGGGCGCGAACTGGTCGCCCGCATCGACGTCGCCGCAGGGTACTGACCGGACGGGACTGCCCCGGAGCGCTACTGCTCCGCCTCCGCGGGATCGACGAATTCGAGTCCGGTGACCATATCGGGCAGGATGCGCACGAGGTGTTCACGCGGACCCGGCAGCCACGGCCGCAACAGTGCGCGACAACGCTCGATCTCCTCGGGATCCTGTACCGGCTCCGCGGCCCCGGTGACGATCACGCACCACCCGCGACGGGTGTTCTCGTCGATGACATCCGCCTCGTAAGCGACCATCTGCCGCTCGGCCGAGAGCGCCGCGGCGCGAGTGGCGTGTACGACGATCGTCTCACCGTCGACGATGTGGTTGACCGGGCGAATGATGGGTAATGCGTAGCGCGCGAACACAATCCGCCCGTATCGCACCAGCCCCAGCCGTCGCAGCGACTCGGCGGAGGTCAGATCTCGCGACTCCTGCGGCGCGAGCGCGTCCATATCGGCGAGCATTCCCGCACCGTGCCCATCGCCCGCAGGCATGCCCGACCCACCCGACTGCCCGGGGTATTCCTCGGCTCGGTTGTCCATTTGCGATATCTGCCCCGCTGATCATGAACGTGTTGTTCCGGGTCACCACAAGTTTCCCGCAATCGGCAACGATCAAACCTGTCCCAGGCCACGCGCACGGAAACAGCAGGCGAACAGCACTACCTTCGTCGGCCCGGCGGCTGCCCTCACTGTCCGGCCGCGCGGGGCGGAAAGACCGGCACGGCTCGCCGTCCGGCCGCGGCCTCAGGGGCTGCGGGCGTCGTCCGGCGAACCAGCTCGGTCCATTCGTCCGCCAGGGCGGCCAGCAGGGACCAGGCGGAATGGACGCGTTCTTCGCCGACGTCCGCGCCGACGCGCAGCACCGCGACCGCGCGCACCTGAGCCGCCGCCATGGCATCCACCTCGGCGCCGAGCGATTGCGGAGCCGGACGCCGGGTGTGCGTGACCGCGGCGATCCAGTCGTCGATATGGGCGACGATTTCGGCACGGCGACAATCGATCTCGGCGGTGCGCAACGGCGATTCCCGACGGGTCAGGTGAAGTTCGGCGAGTTCGCGGGCCCAGCTCGTCACCGGGTGGGCGTCGGGATCGTCGCCGACGTGCCCGCAGAAGGCCGCGAGCAATTCGTGCCAATTCGGTAGACGGGCGGCCGAATCGCCGCCTCGCCGCTGTGCCGGATCGTCGGGTTGCGGTACGTACATGACGTGTACCTCCAGGACCGCGGCGAGCCGGTCCGGCGGCCTGCGTGCCCCGCAGTCAGTACCTCGCCCACCTTCACTACGTACACACCCGGCGCCACAAACGCGGGAACCGGACCGCGAGCCCGGTGTGGTAAGGGCGGACCACACCGGATCCGGTTGTGCCGCAATCTGCGAAGGGGACATCTCCTTGCGGCGCCGGGTGCACTTCCAGCATGCACTTTTCCGGCGGCCCTCCCACTGCCCTTTCCATGGCCTTCCGATGACTGTCGGAACGCGGATTCCGCGACGTCGTCTGGCCGCTCCCGTGGCGTCCCGTTACGCTTGTTCGGGTTCGGGGGACGGAACGGTGAAGGGTGAGTCTGGGCGTGAGTTGGTCTTTCACACCGGATGAGTTCGCACACATCTGGCGAGAGACCGACCTGGACCGATACCCGTTCCCGATCCGGATTCTGGAGACCCCCCGCACCGAGCACGAGGCCGCCGCGCTGCGTCGCACGCTGGAAAGCCGCATACCGTTGGGCTCGGATCCGGATCTGTCCGCCTGCCTGCGCATTCTGGCCCAACCGCATACGCGCGTGGTGGCCATCGGCGGCGCGCACCACCCCGACGCGCAGATCCGCGCGGTGGGCGCCGCAGTCTACGACCATGCCGTACTGGCCGTGCAGGACACCGGCTCGTCACCGGATTTCGGTGGGCGGGTGCATATTTCGATCGGCCACAGTGGCAAACTGGGCGCCCGTATCGCCGCACTGCTGCCGGACGCCCCGCCCGGACAGGAACCGGCCCGCTCGGCGACCGCGGCCGCGGTGCGCGACGAGGAGACCGTGGTCACCACCGATCGACTCGCCGCGCGCATCCGGCGGCTGCTGCTCAAGCCGCACAACGCCGAGGGGCAGATCCGGATCGAACCGCGGCTGGACCGGCCCACCCCGCCCGCACCGGTCTACTACACCTGGTTCGACGTCGACGGAGACGGCCGCTATCTGGTCCGCGCGGGGGAACAGGTGCACCTCACCCCTGCCTCGACCCAGCAGATCGGCGCCCACCTGCAGAAACGCATTCCGCGATGATGCCGCCGATACCGTCATCGCCGCACCGCCGACGTGTCCTGCGGTTAGGCTTGGCACGACCGACCGATTCTCGAGGGGGTGCGCATTGACGATCGAAACCAGTCAAGCCGATATCGCCCGGTTCATGCAGGCAGCGCGCAGCGGCACGGTCCGTTTCGATCCGGACGCGGCGCGGCGCTGCGCGGCGCAGTACGAGGAGCAGGCCGAGGGGCTGATCGCCCTGCAGCAGCAGTTGGAGTCGGTCTCACAGCTGCACGGTTTCGGCGGATTCTTCTCCGCGGAACAGTTGCAGGCCGGATTCTCCCGCAAGGCCCGGGACGCGGCCGCACAGTTGGATCGATACATCTCCGCCTCCTATCGTATGAAGGAAGCCTTCCTGCTCAGCGCCGGGCTGCACGAGGAGGCCGATATCGCACACGCCGCCGCCCTGCGCGCGCTCTCGTCGAGGCAGCCGTGGTGAGCGTGTTCGAGCACAGTTCCGGGGCGGTTCCGGTTCGAGGCGCCGGCGCGAACGGGGCGTGTCATGAGTGAACATGTCCTCGGCGCCACGCATTTCGGCCCGCACGCACGGCCCACCGATCCCGAATACATCAGTGCGATGGAACATTTCGAGTCCGTACCGCACGAGCGGATCTACGCGGGCACGCAGCAGATCGATGCCGGGGAGATCGCGCGGGCGTCGCTGGTGTGGCTGAACGGCGCCGCGACGATCAACACCGCGATGCCGATCACCCGGTCCACGACGGACGGGGTGATGAATTCCACCGGATGGGAGGGCGCCGCGGCCGACGCCGCATATGCCAGCACGCGCAGTTTCGCCGAGTCCCTCGACGAACTGGCCGAGGTCATGGCCGAGGTCGGCGCGCGATTGGGGGCGGTCGCCGCCGCGGCCGAAGCGGTGAAACTGGCGGTTGCCCCGCCCGGCGGCTCCGGACCGGTCGGCGCGGTCGCCCGCGCTCTCGAGGCGGCGCACGTCATCGATGCCGCGCTGGCACAGGAGACGCTGCGGCAGGAGGCCGTGCTGGCGATGAACATGATCTACAAACCGGCGTATTCCGGTGCGGGAACCGGAATTCCGGCGCTGCCCGAACCTCCTGTGCTGCCCGGGGACGACTCGTCCGCGCCGAACCACTCGAACCACACCGCACCACAATCAGTCCCGCCCCAGCAGCAATATCCCGCGACGCCGCAGCAACCCGAGACTCCGCAGCCGCACGCGGAACCGCGGCAGCCAGCGCATCCGCAAAACTCCGCTCCCCCAGCAACTCCCGCGCCACCGACCGAGCCCGCACCATCGCCGACGCCACCGGAATCCATCCAGCCCCCGGACGCGGCCCCGGCACCGCGACCACCCAGCCCGCCGGCCTCTCCCATACCCGCACCGCCCGCGGACCCGCGACTCAGTGATCCGGGCGGCCAGCCCGGCATCACCGGACCCATCCCGAACAACACCACACCCACCACCCCCGACCAGCCCGGCGTCTCCCCGGACCACTGACCTCGCCGGTCGGCGGCCCGCTCGCCATGTGACAGCGCCGGCCGGATGACGCGGTCAGACCTTGACCAGGTCGTCGGCGTGGATGACGGGGCGCCGCATACCTTCCGGGAGTTCGCTGGTGGAGCGGCCGACCATGGCCTCCAGTTCGGAGCTGTCGTATTCCGCTACACCGCGAGCGACGAGGGCGCCGTCGGGGGCGATGAGGTCGATGACGTCGCCGCCGGAGAAGCGGCCGCGCACACCGGTGATTCCGGCGGCCAGCAGCGAGCGGCGACAGCCGGCGACCGCGCGCACAGCGCCCGCGTCGAGCAGCACAGCACCGCGGCTGTCCGCGGCGTGCCGGACCCAGAACTTCCTGGCGGACAAGCGAATCGGGCGGGCGGCGAAGGCGGTGCCGACGGTGGCCGAGGTGAGCGCGAGAGTGGCGTCGGAGGCGGCGGCCAGCAGTACCGGAACCCCGGCGTCGGCGGCGAGGCGGGCCGCGGACAGCTTCGAGGCCATTCCGCCCGTGCCCAGCGCGCCACCGCTTCCGGCGATCACGCCGTCCAGATCGGCGCTGCCGCGCACCTCCGGGATGAATGTCGCACCGCCCTTGCGCGGATCGCCGTCGTAGAGCCCGTCCACGTCCGAGAGCAGCACGAGAGCGTCGGCGCCGACCAGGTGCGCGACCAGGGCGGCCAGGCGATCGTTGTCGCCGAAGCGGATCTCCTCGGTGGCGATCGTGTCGTTCTCGTTGACCACGGCGATCGCGTGCAGGGAGCGCAGCCGATCCAGCGTGCGCTGCGCATTGCGATGATGTTCGCGCCGGGAGAAGTCACCGGCGGTCAGCAGGACCTGCCCGACCGTGCGGCCGTAACGCTGGAACGAGGTACCCCAGGCGTGCGCCAGCGCCAGCTGGCCGACACTCGCCGCGGCCTGTTTGGTGGCAAGATCCTTTGGCCGCGAGGATAATCCGAGTGGCGCGATGCCCGCGCCGATGGCGCCCGAGGACACCACGACCACATCGGATCCGGCGCGCATGCGCGCCTCCACCGCATCGGCCAGCCGATCCAGCCGAGCGGTGTCGAGCCCGCCTTCGAGACTGGTCAGCGCCGAGGATCCGATCTTCACCACCACACTGCGCGCCGACGCGATCACCTGTCGCGTCTCGCTCAGTGCGTGATCCGAATCCGCCTGCGTCATACCGGAGCTCATCAACCTCACCTGAACCGATCGACACCACAACAGTTTTCGGGCTCCCGAATGCCACGTGATACGGACGCGCCTGATCCATCGCGCCGCATCCGGAGCGCAGTCTCGGAGGCGGTACCGCAAACGAGCGCCCCTCGCGGATCTCGCCCACACCGATGAAGCCGCACCCGCCCCGGGAAGCAACCGTGCACCCGACCGGTGACCACACCCGATGCACCGCACCATGAATGGAGCGCAATCCTGGCAGTGGTGCGGTGGGCAGGGGTCATTCGACGATCTCGTCGTCGGAGATCAGGCCGCGGCGGACCCGGGACGCATGTTTACGCTCGGCCGCGGAGATGCGTTCGGTCTGGTCGAGGCGGGGGTCGGTGCCTCGACCGGTCATCACCACGTCCACGCCCGCGGAGATCTGCGGTTCCCAGTCGAAGGTGACGTCGCCGATCGTGACGGGCGCACCCGGTTCGGCGCCGAGCTTCTCGAGCTGCTCCTCGACACCGAGACGGGCCAACCGGTCGGCCAGATAGCCGACGGCCTCGTCGTTGTCGAACTGCGTCTGACGCACCCACCGCTCGGGACGTTCACCGCGCACGATGAATCCGCCCTCGAGTTCGGCATCACGCTCGACGCTGAAACCGCTTTCGCCCGCGGCCACCGGACGGATCACCTGTCGCGGCGGAGCCGCCTTCGGATGTGCCTCGCGGTACTCGCGAACCATCTCCGCGAGCGCGAAAATCAACGGCCGCAACCCTTCCCGGCTCACCGTCGAGATCGTGTGGACCGGCCAGCCGCGCTCGGCGAATTCGGCGCGCACCATTTCGGCCAGGTCGGCGGCGTCCGGGATATCCGCCTTGTTCAGGATCACCACACGTGGGCGATCGGCCAGATCCCCGAGCTCGGCATCGGCCTTCAACGCGGGTTTGTAGGCGGCCAGCTCCGCCTCCAGTGCGTCCACATCGGAGACCGGATCGCGACCCGGTTCGAGTGTCGCGCAGTCCACCACGTGGGCGAGCACCGCACAGCGTTCGAGATGCCGCAGGAATTCCAGGCCCAGACCGCGCCCCTCGCTCGCGCCGGGAATCAGGCCGGGTACATCGGCGACGGTGAAGGTGGTGTCACCGCTGGACACCACGCCGAGATTCGGCACCAGCGTCGTGAACGGATAGTCCGCGACCTTCGGCTTCGCCGCCGAGAGCACCGAGACCAGCGAGGACTTACCGGCCGACGGGAAGCCGACCAGACCCACATCGGCGACCGACTTCAGCTCCAGGATGACATCGCGTTCCTCACCGTCCTCGCCGAGCAGTGCGAAACCGGGCGCCTTGCGCGCCTTGGAGGCCAGCGCCGCGTTGCCCAGTCCGCCACGCCCGCCGCGCGCGGCGATATAGGTCGTGCCGACACCGACGAGATCGGCGAGCACCTCACCGTCGGAACCGATGACCACCGTCCCGTCCGGAACCTGCAACAGCAGATCCGCACCCTGTTTGCCGTCGCGGTTACCGCCCTCGCCGGGTTTGCCGTTGCCGCCCTTGGCGTGCGGATGGAAATGGAAGTCCAGCAGAGTGTGCACATTCGGGTCGACCTGGAGGATCACATTCCCGCCGTGCCCCCCGTTGCCACCGTCGGGGCCGCCCAGCGGCTTGTACTTCTCGCGGTGCACCGAAGCACACCCGTGTCCGCCCTTACCTGCGCGGACGTGCAGCACGACGCGGTCGATGAACTTCGACATGCTGTTGATCATCCTCCGTAATTTCGGCAGTGCTCAATCTGCCTCCGCACGAAGCGGGTGCCCGAACGCACGAAGCGGGCCAGGGTTTCTCACCCTGACCCGCTTCGAAGAATGTGTGGAAGGCTCCGGTGCGGCTCAGGCCTGCACCGGCTCCGGGACCACGATATTCACGGTCTTGCGGCCGCGCTTGGTGCCGAACTGGACCGCGCCCGCCGCGAGGGCGAACAGCGTGTCGTCGCCGCCACGGCCGACGTTGACGCCGGGGTGGAAGTGAGTGCCACGCTGACGCACCAGGATCTCGCCCGCCTGGACGGCCTGACCGCCGAAGCGCTTCACGCCCAGCCGCTGGGCGTTCGAATCACGACCGTTACGGGAGCTGGACGCACCCTTCTTATGTGCCATTGCTGGTTTACTCCTCGTAGCCCGAGATGGTTGGTCCCGGGAATCCTGACGGACGTGTGCGGGGTGATGAAGCCCGCAGGCCGTTTACTTGATGCCGGTGACCTTCAGGACCGTCAGCTTCTGACGGTGGCCCTGACGCTTGTGGTAGCCGGTCTTGTTCTTGAACTTGTGGATGCGGATCTTGGGACCCTTGGTCTGGTCGACGATCTCGGCGGAAACCGAGACCTTGGCCAGCTTGTCCGCATCGGTGGTCAGCTCAGCGCCATCGACGACGAGCACCGGGGAGAGCGATACCGCGCTGCCCGTCTCGCCCTCGATCTTCTCGACCTTCACCAGGTCACCGACCGCGACCTTGTACTGCTTTCCGCCGGTCTTGACGATCGCGTACGTTGCCATCGGTCGGCTGCCCTCTTTCTCTACTAGTGCTCGGCACTCTGTTCGCGCGGCTGCTGTCCGGTCAACACCGGAAACCGCCGCACGACTGGTCTGGTAATCACCGCCGCCTCAGCGCCTGTGGCTCTCGTCGAACCGGGCCACGGGCCAGCGCACAAGACAGTGCTGACGCCGAGCAGCGACTGTCCAAGGCTACAGGACGCGTACCCCAGCGACAAAACCAGGGTCGCATCCGGTAATCCCCGCTCCGGCCACCGGATTCGCCGCACCGAGAGCAGTCTCGTTCGCTTCACGCGAGGGCCCGGCCGCCCGCACGGCTCGACGGGGCAGGGTGTGCGTCGACCGGCCGACACCGAGTGCGGGGCCCGGGCACTGCATGCCCGGGCCCCGCATCGCTGGATCCGACTGTGACCAACCGCTCGGTTGATCGGCCCGCTTACTCGCCTTGTTCCGGTGCTCCCGCGGCGCGACCGGCACTACGGCGACGAGGACGGCTGCGCGGCACGGCAACCGGTGTGAAGTCGGTCACCGACGCCGCAGCGCTTTCCGGCTGATCGGAGTTGGACAGTACGAATACCGCCGCGGCGCTGTCCGTGCTGAGCGCGGCCGAGGAGCGGGCCACCCGACGACGACCCTTGCGGGCGGATTCGGGGTGCGCGCCATCCGAGGCGGTGCGAGCCCGATCGGCGGCGTCGCCGTGGTCCGTACCCTCCTCCTCGGCGGAGAGCGTCGCCGCAGCGGGTTCGGGGGTCTGCGACGGCCGGGCCGATTCCGCGGCGGTATTCGCTCGCGCGGACTCGTCCCCCCGCTCGGCGTCCGCCACCCGCGCCGCCTCACCAGCCGCAACCGCCACGAGCTCACTCGCGCGGCCGGACCGATCGTCCTGCGCCGGTCCGCCGGCTTCCGGCTCACTCGCCGCAGCCGATTCCTCCGGACGATGCGAATCGCCGGACTCCGCCGCTTCGCTCGCGCGCACAACCTGCTCCCGTGCCAGCTCACGACCGGACCGTGAACGGCGTCGACGCGACGGCCGCTCGGCGGTCTCCTCCGGCGCCGACTCCGCGGACACCCCCGGCGTCACGGCGTCCGCATGCGCCTCGTTCTCGTCACCATGGTGCGCGGCCATCGCCAACGCCACCGGATGCGCCCGCTTGGCGGCGGCATCCTCCTCGGCATGCGCCTCGACGGGCACCGGCGCCGCGGCGGGCGCGGTCGTACCGGACTTGTCCTTGTCCTTGCGACGGCGACGGCCCTCGCGACGGCCGAGGCCGTCCTCGGCGGGGGCGGACTCCACCGGATAGTCGTGCACGACGAGGCCGCGGCCGTGGCAGTGCTCACAGGTGGTGGAGAACGCCTCGACCAACCCGGTGCCCAACTTCTTGCGGGTCATCTGCACCAGGCCCAGCGAGGTCACCTCGGATACCTGATGGCGGGTGCGGTCGCGGCCCAGCGCCTCGGTCAGCCGACGCAACACCAGGTCACGGTTGGATTCGAGCACCATATCGATGAAGTCGACGACGATCATGCCGCCGATGTCCCGCAGGCGCATCTGGCGCACGATCTCCTCGGCCGCCTCGAGGTTGTTGCGGGTGACCGTCTCCTCGAGGTTGCTGCCGCCCGCGCCGGTGAATTTACCCGTGTTGACGTCGATGACGGTCATCGCCTCGGTGCGGTCGATGACGAGTGTGCCGCCCGAGGGCAGCCACACCTTGCGGTCCAGAGCCTTGGACAGCTGCTCATCGATCCGGAAACTGCCGAATACGTCGACGCTGTCGTTGTCGTAGCGCTGCACCCGCGCCAGCAGATCCGGCGCGACGGTGCGGATGTAGTTCTCCACGGTCGTCCAGGAGCGCTCACCCTCGATGACGAGTTTGGAGAAGTCCTCGTTGAACAGGTCACGGATGACCTTGACGAGCAGGTCCGGCTCTTCGTAGAGCGTCTTGGGCGCACCCGAGCCGTTCCTGGACTGCTCCTCGATGATTTTCCAGGTGGCCTGCAGCCGCTCGACGTCGCGGGCCAGTTCGGCCTCGGCCACGCCCTCGGAAGCGGTGCGAATGATCACACCGGCGTCCTGCGGGACGATATCGCGCAGGATCTCCTTCAGTCGCTTGCGCTCGGTATCGGGCAGTTTGCGGCTGATACCGGTCGACGTCCCGCCCGGCACGTACACCAGAAAGCGTCCGGCCAGGCTGATCTGTGTGGTCAGCCGGGCGCCCTTGTGCCCGACCGGATCCTTGCTCACCTGCACCAGCACGGTGTCGCCGGGTTTGAGCGCCTGTTCGATCTTGCGTTCCTTACCGCCGAGCCCGGCGGCCTCCCAGTTCACCTCACCGGCGTAGAGCACGCCGTTGCGGCCGCGACCGATATCGACGAATGCCGCCTCCATGCTGGGCAGCACGTTCTGCACCTTGCCCAGATACACGTTGCCGACCATGGACGCCGACCCCGTGCTGGTCACGAAGTGCTCGACCAGGATGTTGTCCTCGAGCACGGCGACCTGGGTGACGGCGCTCGGATGATCGGTGAACGTCTTCTCGCGCACCACCATCACCCGGTCCACCGATTCGCGGCGGGCCAGGAATTCCGATTCGGTCAGGATCGGCGGACGACGACGTCCGGCCTCACGACCGTCCCGGCGACGCTGCCGCTTGGCCTCGAGCCGCGTCGAACCGCTGATGCCCTGCACCTCGTCCACCGACGAGGCGGCGACCCGGCGCTTGTTGCGCGGTTCGCGCTCGTGCACGACGGTGTTCGGCGGATCGTCCTCCGACACCTCGTTCTCGGCATCCTCACCAGCTTTGCGACGACGGCGACGACGGCGGCGGCGAGTCGATCCCTCGGGCACCGCCTCACCGTCCTCGGCACCGCCCTCGGCGGGCTCGGCCTCGGTGTTGCCGGACTCCTCGGTGGACTCCTCCTGCTCCTCGGAATCCTCCGACTCCTCGGCATCACCGTCGGCGGACTGCTCACCCCGGCCCCGGCCCCGGCCGCGACGGCCGCGACGGCGACGACGCGAACGCCCGCCGTCCTCGGAGTCCTCCCGGGACTGGTCGTCGTCCCAGTCGCCCGATTCGGTCTCGGACTCGGCAGTCTCGGCGGTAGCGGTGGCGGTGTCGTCGGTACTCGCGCGATCCGCGGCGGATTCGGTGCGAGCCGCCTCCTGCTGAGCGGCGGCTTCCTCGGCGGCGGCCTGCTCCTCGGCGGCCTTGGCCTGGCGGGCGGCCCGGCGCTGCCGGCGCGCCTCCTCCGCGGCCGCGGCGTCCGGCGGCAGGAACAGCGGTGCGGCGACCATCGCGGGCGCTTCGAAAGTCACCGGCTCGGCAGCCTGGGGCTGCGGTGCCCGGAAGGGGCTGGTGAACAGCGATTGCCGCTGCGGCGCAACGGCCGAAGCCGCGGGTTCGGTCTGCGGGGTCGCGGCGGGTGTCTCGGGCTGCGCGGCAGTGGTTCCGGCAACGGGCGCTGCCCCGGCAGCGGCTGCGGGCTGCGCCGTGGTGGCCTCGGGCGTCGAGGCGACCTGGCCGGACGCTGTCCCACCCGTGCTCGCCCCTGTCCCCGACGTGCTCGCGACCGATTCGGCGGCGCCTGCCGACGGGGATTTGCTCACCTCGGTCGCGGACGTCCCCGCCGACGCTTCGGAGCTGCTCGCTCCCGCATCGGGCACGGTCGTCGCGGGCTCGGCTGAACTCGCCATCGTTTCGGGAGCACTCGCCACGGCCTCGGGCACTGCGTCCGGGGTGGCGGTCGCCACCGACGCCGTCTGCTGCGCTGCCTGAGTTTCGGTTCGGGATTCGGCGGCCGTCGGAGCTTGCTCCGGGGCCTGGTCCGCGGGGACGAAGGCTTCACGCACCGACTCGGCGACCGTGCGATCCAGGCTCGACTGCGCGCTGCGGGCCTCGGCCCCCAGCTCGGTCAGATGAGCCAGAATGCGTTTGCTGGTGGTTCCCAGCAGCTTCGCCAGCGCGTGTACCCGGATACGTTCCGGCAACTGCGCCGCCTCCCCTACCCCTGGCGCCTGCTGCGGCGCGTGTCCATTCGTATCGTGCGACGTTTCCTGCGGCTCTTGATCGGCCACGAAATCTCCTCGGATCCCCGGGCGCGTCCCACTCGAACGAGAGTGACGCGGCCAACGCGGGGGCGCTGTTCGGTTGCCTCACGCCCCGTGGACGCAAGGCCAAGTGGTCTCCGCCCCGCGTGACCCGTTGTCACCCTGTCGGTCGTCGTTCGGGTAACCGATCACGCGGCGCCTGGCTGTTGGCTCCAACACCGGGTCCGAGCGCTCATCCAGCGTGCGGCCGGACGGCCGAGTCTTGGTAACCGTCCGGGGCAGCGATGATCGGCGTCGAGCCGCGGTGCCATCGGTCGAGCCCGCACCGGCCTGGGCGGCCGATCTCGAGCGCTTCCACTGCCAGTATCCCACACGCGCTCGAGTAAATGGCTCCCGTGTCCAATTGCCTGTGCTTCGCTCCGGCGTGTTCACGGCCCTTGCGAGCACCGTCACACCGGTTCGGACCGGGACCGGAGCCAGGTCGGAGACGGGCGCGCGAGAACTCGCCGAGGGGGTAACGCCGCTCCTCGGACGGGGTTGGTGCGGGAATCGGAGTGGGTTCGAACTCCGGGGCCGGCCGGTATCGATCCCACTCCGGCGGAAATATCCGGCGACTACTGGGCGAACTCCGGGAACCAGAGCGCGATCTCGCGCTTGGCCGACTCGGGTGCATCCGAACCGTGGACGAGGTTGTACTGGGTCTCCAGAGCGTAGTCGCCCCGGATGCTGCCGGGCACGGCCTTCTCGACCGGATCGGTGCCACCGGCGATCTGCCGGAATGCGGTGATGGCGCGCGGCCCCTCGAGCACGGCGGCCACGACCGGACCCGAGGTGATGAACTCGATCAGCGAACCGTAGAACGGCCGCTCGGCGTGCTCGGCATAGTGCGCCGCGGCAAGCTCCTGCGATACCTGCTTGAACTCCAACGCGGCGATCTTCAGACCCTTGCGCTCGATGCGGGTGATGATCTCACCGACCAGGCCACGGGCCACGCCGTCCGGCTTGATGAGTATCAACGTCTGTTCAGTCACTGTGTCATTATTGCGTCCGCTTCGCTTCGGTGGTTCGCGGCCCCCAAGGCTCGCCGTATTCGTGCCGGCCGAGCGATTGCGACGGGGCGTCAGGTCCGCTGGCTGGGGAGCAGGCCGCGATCCATCCGCTTCTTGACATCCGCGCGCAGGACCAGGATGAACGCCCATACCGCGACGAACACCACGCCGATGATGCCGATCGACAGATGGACGAACGTGCCGAGCAGGAGCAGCACCTGCATGGCGATGTTGAACCGCATCGCCCAGGAACGCCGCTGCACCCCGGCGCCCAGGAACATCAAAACGGCCAGGCCGACCAGATAGGTGATCGACCACCAGCTCAATCCACCGCCGACCGAGGCGACCACCGGCAGCGCCAGCAGCACGGTGATGGCTTCGAGGACCAGCGCACCGGCCATCACACCGCGGAATCCCTTCCACGGATCGGTCGCCGGGGGCGGTACCGGATTCTCACTCATGCGGGATCCTTTCCGAACAGCGAACGCGCGGCACCCGCGGTGACGACCGATCCGGTGATGACAATCCCCGCACCGGAGACCGGCTCCCCGCTCTCGCCCGCCTCCTCGGCGATGGCGATGGCGGTCTCGACCGCGTCGGCCAGCGTGGCCGCGGTGACCACCCGCTCGTCCCCGAACCGCTGCACCGCGATATCGGCCAGATCGTCGACCGGCAGGGCGCGCGGTGATCCGTTCGTGGTGACGACGACCTCGTCCAGCACCGGCTCGAGCGCGGCCAGGATGCCCGCGGCGTCCTTGTCGCCGAGCACGCCGACGACGCCGACCAGTTTGCGGAAGTCGAACTCCTCGGTCAGGGTCGCGGCGAGGGCCTGCGCGCCGTGCGGGTTGTGCGCGGCGTCCAGGAAGATGGTGGGCGCGTTGCGCATGCGCTCCATCCGTCCCGGGCTGATCGCGTTCGCGAACCCGGCGCGCACGGCCTCGATGTCCAGTTGCCGGTCCGCGCCCGCACCGAAGAACGCCTCCACCGCGGCCAGCGCCACCGCCGCATTGTGCGCCTGATGTTCGCCGTGCAGCGGCAGGAAGATCTCGTCGTACACCCCGCCCAGACCCTGGATCTCGAGCACCTGCCCGCCGACCGCGGTCCGCCGGGACAGCAGCCGGAATTCCGAGCCCTCGCGGGCGACCGCGGCATCGGCCTGCACCGTGCGGCGCAGCAGCACATCCATCGCCTCGGGATCCTGTTCGGCGATGATCGCCACGGTCTCGCGCGGCACCAGCGGATCCTCGGGGGCCTTCTTGATGATCCCGGCCTTCTCCCCGGCGATCGAGGTCAGGTCCGAGCCCAGATAGTCCATGTGGTCCAGGCCGATCGGCGTGATCACCGCGACCTGGCCGTCCACGACATTGGTGGCGTCCCAGGTGCCGCCCATCCCGGTCTCGACCACCGCGACGTCGACCGGCGCCTCGGCGAACGCCGCATAGGACATCGCCACCAAGACCTCGAATTTGCTCAGCTTCGGCCCGCCCGCTGCCTCGGACCGCTGGTCGATCATCTCGATGTACGGCTGGATCTCGCGATAGATCTCGACATATTTCGCGGGACTGATCGGTGCGTTGTCGATGGCGATCCGCTCGGTGGCCAGTTGCAGGTGCGGGCTGGTGATCCGGCCGGTGCGGCGATGCAGCGCGGTGAGCAGCGCGTCGATCATGCGGGTGACCGAGGTCTTGCCGTTCGTCCCGGCCACCTGGATCGCCGGGTACCCGCGCTGCGGTGATCCGAGCAGATCCAGCAGCGTGACGATCCGGGTCAGCGATGGCTCGAGTTTGGTTTCGCCCCAGCGCTGGTCGAGTTCGGCCTCGACCAGCGCCATCTCGGCCAGATCCACCGGGGAGGGCCCGGAGTGCAGCCGCTCCGACGAACCCCGCTGGAATTCCGGTTCGGAGTTCACTTCTTCACCGCCAGACGCGCGATCTCCTCCAGCCGGGCGCTTATCCGCGCGACTTCGGATTCGGCGACCTCCCGGCGGGTGCGGATCTTGGCGACCACCTCGTCGGGCGCCTTGGCCAGGAACGCCTCGTTGGCGAGTTTGGCCGTGGTGCTCGTCAGATCCTTCTGCGCCACACCGAGATCCTTCTCCAGGCGACGACGTTCGGCGTCCAGATCGACCGTGCCGGAGGTGTCGAGTTCGACGGTGACGGTCGCCCCGGACAGCCGCACCTGAACCGAGGCGGTCGCGCTGAAATCGTCGGCGGGCTCGGTGAGCCGCGCCAGATTCGCGATCTGGACCGACAGCCCGGTCAGGTCGGCGGTGTCGATGCCCACCAGTGCGGCGGCCACCTTCTGCTTGTCGGTCAGCCCCTGATCGCTGCGGAAACGGCGGATCTCGGTGATCAGGCGCTGTGCGTCGGCGATGCGGCGCGCGGCGGTCTCGTCGGCGGCGACGCCCGAGGACCGCGGCCAGGACGCGACGACGATGGACTCGCCTTCCGTACCGCCGGTCAACGCCTGCCACAGCGATTCGGTGACGAACGGGATGACCGGATGCAGCAGGCGCAGCACCGAATCCAGCACCGCACCCAGCACTGTCCGGGTGTGCGCGGCGCGCTCGTCCGATTCGGCGAACTGCACCTTGGCCAGTTCCAGATACCAGTCACACAGCTCGTCCCACGCGAAGTGGTACAGCGCCTCGCATGCCTTACCGATCTCGTACCGGTCGAACGCCGAATCCACTTCCGCGCGAACCTGTTCCAGACGGTCCAGGATCCACCGATCGGCATCGGTCAGGGCGACGCGGTCGGTGATCTCGCCCGGGGCCGCGCCGTTCATCAGCGCGAACTTGGTGGCGTTGAACAGCTTGGTGACGAAACTGCGCGAGGCGGTCACGTGCGGCGGGCCGACGGACAGGTCACTGCCGGGCTGCGCACCGCGTGCGAGGGTGAAACGCGTTGCGTCCGAGCCATATTCGTCGATCCACAGCAGCGGATCCACGCCGATGCCCTTGGACTTGGAGTACTTGCGGCCGAATTCGTCGCGAATCAGGCCGTGCAGGAACACATCCCGGAACGGCACCTGCACCGCACCGGCCGGTTTCCCGGCGGTGATGGCCGGATCGTCGGAGACGAACGTGCCGAACATCATCATCCGGGCCACCCAGAAGAACAGGATGTCGTAACCGGTGACGAGAACGCTTGTCGGATAGAACTTCTCGAGCTCCGGGGTGGCATCGGGCCAGCCCATCGTGGAGAACGGCCACAGGCCCGAGGAGAACCAGGTGTCCAGCACGTCCGGATCCTGGACGTAACCCTCGGGGGCCTGCTCGTCCGGTCCGACGCAGACGACCTCGCCCTCGGGGCCGTACCAGATCGGGATGCGGTGCCCCCACCACAGCTGACGCGAGATGCACCAGTCGTGCATGTCGTCCACCCAGTCGAACCAGCGCGGCTCCTGACTGGCCGGGTGGATCACGGTGTCCCCGTGGCGAACCGCGTCGCCCGCGGCCTTGGCCAGAGATTCCACCTTCACCCACCACTGCATGGACAGCCGGGGCTCGATGGGTTCGCCGGAACGTTCGGAATGACCGACGCTGTGCACATACGGCCGCTTCTCCGCGACGATGCGCCCCTCTTCGGTGAGGCGTTCGCGGATCTTCACCCGCGCCTCGAAGCGGTCCATACCGTCGAATTCGGTTCCGGTATCGGCGATCTTGCCGGTCTTGTCCATGATGGTGGGCATGGGCAGGTTGTGGCGCAGACCGAGCTCGAAGTCGTTCGGATCGTGCGCGGGGGTGATCTTCACGGCGCCGGAACCGAATTCGGGATCGACGTAATCGTCGGCGACCACGGGGATCTGCCGTCCGGTGATCGGATGATAGAGCGTCGTGCCGATCAGGCTCGCGTAGCGCGCGTCCTCGGGGTGCACCGCGACCGCGGTGTCGCCGAGCATGGTCTCCACCCGGGTGGTCGCCACGATGATGTGCGGCTCGTCATCCTCCAGCGAGCCGTAGCGCAGTGAGACCAGCTCACCCTCGACGTCCTCGTATTTGACCTCGACATCGGAGATCGCCGTCTTAAGCACGGGCGACCAGTTCACCAGGCGTTCGGCGCGGTAGATCAGGCCCGCGTCGAAGAGGCGCTTGAAGATGGTCTGCACAGCTCGGGACAGGCCCTCGTCCATGGTGAAGCGGTCACGCGCCCAGTCCACGCCGACGCCGAGACGGCGCATCTGCCCCTGGATCGCGCCGCCGGACTCGCGCTTCCAATCCCAGACCTTGTCGACGAACAGTTCACGGCCGAAGTCCTCCTTGGCCTTCCCATCCCGCGCGAGCTGCTTCTCCACCACGGACTGTGTGGCGATACCGGCGTGATCCATACCGGGCAGCCACAGCACCTCGTAGCCCTGCATGCGCTTGCGGCGGGTGAGCAGATCCATGATGGTGTGGTCGAAGGCGTGACCCATGTGCAGATTGCCGGTGACATTGGGCGGCGGCAGCACGATCGAGTAGGGGGGCTTCGCGCTCTTCGCGTCAGCGGCGAAGTAACCAGCGGCTACCCAGCCCTCGTACAGGTCCGACTCCACATCGCCGGGATTCCAGCTCTTGGGGAGGGCATCGGCACGATTTCGTGAGTTCTCAGAGGCTGTGCTGGTCACCGTGTGATTCTAAGGAATTGGGTCACGGCCCGGACGACGGCCCCGGCGGAGCATTTCCGCATCGGCTCGCAGGCGGCTCCGCAGCGATCACGCCCGCGCGCCGAACGGGGGTGTGGATACCCGAGAGGGCGGGGGTTTCGGCGGATGAGGGACACCGAAAACCCCGCCCACAAGATTCAGGTTACCGCCGATTCATGCGGTATTCCCGTTTCATATCGAATTCTCAGGTTCGGCCCGAATCCTTTGTGTTGGTGCGGGATTGCCCCACATGCACATATCGGGTAGGCACACACACCGGCTGTGACGCATACCTCCTCGAGTTGCCGCCGGGCCCGCGATCCTGCCTACTTGGGGCGAACAGTACAGACGCTGCCTGTGCCTGCTCCGGAAATTCGCTCGCGCCGTGACCGGACCGCCGGTCGCTCACGAAAGAGGATTCTCATGCGTGCTCGGACTGTTGTCATCGCCACCGTGGCGGGCATCACCGCCGGATTCGTCGGCGCCGGATCGGCCGCGGCGCTCACCCCCGTCACCGTCCCGCGGACCGGCGGGGTCGGGGTGGAGCTGAACCACGGCGAGACCCGGACGTTCGCCAACGGCCCGATTCCGGCGCTGATCGATCAGGCGCTTCCGGCCGACGCGATCGCCGTCGGCATCGGCCACGGTTCGCAACTGCCGAGGACCGGCGACCACATCCGGGCCGACCTGCCCAGCATCGTCAACGAGGCCGCGAACAAGCCCGACGGCCGGGTCGCCCTGGTTCTGCAGCCCGGCCCGGAACTGGCCGTGGTGCAGCTCTGGTAGCGCCGCCGGTCAGGGAACCAGCACGGGCAGCGCGCCCGGTAACGCGCGAAAGGTCGCCGGCAGCATGCCGACCGGTTCACCGTCCGCGGTCACCGGCGCGTCCGGAGCTCGCAACTCCACGGTCGCCGCGCGATATCGGCTCAACGCCGGATGATCGACGCGCTGTCCCGCGGACAGGGCCGGAAGCAGGCGCACCATATCCCGCCGGGTCATCGCGCCGACCACGGTCACCTCGAGCAGCCCGTCGTCGATCACCGCGTCCGGGCAGATCAGCATGCCGCCACCGTAGGTGCGAGCATTGCCCACCGCGACCATCACCGCCTCGGTCTCGACGACCGATCCCACGGATCGTCCTGGCACACCGGATAATTCGAGACGGTAGGGTACGGCCAGTCCGCCGGCCAGTTCCGTCACGGCGGCGAAGGTGTAGCGCAGGCGCCCCTTCGGAAAGCGCATCCGATTGGCGCGCAGGGTGACCCGGGCATCGAATCCGGTGCCCGCCACGGTCGCGAACCTGATCGGCCCAGCGATGCCGAATCCTGTTCCCACCGAGTCTGGTTCGACTGTTCCGGGCTCGGGGGCCCGCACCTCCGCCGCACCGAGATCGATGGTGCGCATCGTTCCGCCCAGCACGATGTCCGCGGCGGAAATCGGATCGTCCTGCGGCACACCGAGTTCGCGAGCCAGATCGTTACCGGTTCCGCCGGGCACCAGGCCCAGCGGCACGCCGGTCCCGGCCAGCGCCTGCAGGGTGATGCAGACCAGCCCGTCGCCGCCCGCGCAGACCACCACATCGGGAACGGCGTCGCCGGTGAGCCGATCCCGAACCAGGCGAACCGATTCCGCGGCACTCGCGCCGCTCACCTCGTCCACCGCCACACCGCGCGCCCGCAGCCGCGCCGCCGCCACCGCAGCGGCGGCCTGCCCCTTGCCGTGCCCGGCCAACGGGTTGGTCACCAGCAATACCGAGCCCACCCCGGTGTGGCCGGTCACGGGATCAGCTTGCCGGGGTTGAGGATTCCGGCGGGGTCGACCGTCTGTTTGACCGCGCGCAACACCTGCACGCCCAGTTCGCCGATTTCACCGGACATCCAGGGGCGGTGGTCCCGGCCGACGGCATGGTGGTGGGTGATGGTGCCCCCGGCCGCTGCGATGGCATCGCCGACCGCGCGTTTGGCGATGTGCCACTGGCTGATCGGATCGTCGAGCTGTTTGGCGATGATCGTGAAGTACAGTGAGGCGCCGGTCGGGTAGGTATGCGAGATATGGCACATGACCAGTGGCGCAGTGCCCTGCCCGCCCAGTGATTCGGTCAGCGCCGCGGTCACTTTCGCTTTGAGTGCGGCGAGGTTCGACCAACTGGTCGCGGTCTCCAGGGTTTCGCACAGAATCTCGTGGTCCAGCAACGCATCCCGCAGATAGGGCGCGGCGAAGCGGCCGTGTTCCCACTCCCGCGCGGGTTTCTCGCCCAGCACGACCCCACCGGCGGCGGCGAATAGCGCGTTCGCCTCGGCGCTGCGGGCTTCGACGTGGGCGGCGGTGCCCTCGAACGTGGTGACGGCGAGACATCCGGCCACCGGTGCGCCGCCGATATCGCCCGCGCGAGCCAGATTCAGGCCGGTCTCGGCCTCATCGGACAATCGCAATACGGTCGGGGCGGCCCCGGCCTGGACGACGGTGCGCAGCGCGGCCGCGCCGGTCGCGAAGTCCGGGAACGACCATGCTCGATACGCGACGGTTTCCGGTACCGGATGCACCCGCAGCGTGACCTCGGTGATCACCCCGAGAGCGCCCTCCGAACCCGAGAACAGCTCGCGCAGATCGGGTCCCGCCGCCGAGGCCGGTGCGCGGCCGAGATCCAGTGTGCCGCGCGGAGTCGCGACTCGCAGACGCTGGATCATATCGTCGAAACGGCCGTATCCGGCCGATGCCTGCCCACTCGAACGGGTCGCGGCGAAACCGCCGATACTGGCGAATTCGAAGCTCTGCGGAAAGTGTCCGAGGGAGAAGCCGCGCTCCGCGAGGAGTTTCTCGGCCTGCGGTCCGGTCAGACCGGCTCCGAGGGTCGCGGTGTGGCTGACCTCGTCCAGCTCCGTCAACCCGGTCAACCGCCGAAGATCCAGGGCGACAACGACGTCGAAGCCGGCACGGGCGGGGTCCACCCCGCCGACGACGCTGGTGCCGCCGCCGAAGGGCACCACCGCGATCCCGCGCTCGGCGCAGTAACCCAGGACGTCCAGGACCTCGGCGTGGTCCGCCGGGAAGACGACCGCATCCGGCGCCTCCTGCGGATCGGTGGAACGGCGGCGCAGCAGATCGGGTGTGCTCTTACCCCCGGCGCGCAACAGCCGGGCGCGGTGATCGGTGCGGACGTGCTCCGCGCCGACCACCGCGGACAACCCCGCGCGGTGCGCCTGCGACAGGGCCGAGGCGCGCAATGGCACATTGCCCTCATCGCGACGCGCCACTGAATCACCGGACACCCCGAAAACCTGCACCAGCAAGGTCCGGATCTTCTCCGGGAGCGGCGCATGCGCGGACGGAATGCCCCAGGCGTCCCACACCATACTCGGGCGGGACGACAACTCGCCCGGCATTGCCGCAGGAGATGCCTCCTGCCGTTCATCGACCATGCGTTACAGTCTTACATAGAATGTCAAGCAGTAATCAGCCGTCGTGCGGACCGCCGCCGTCCGCGCCCGACCCGACAAGTGATCCGATGCAGACAATCGACGTCGCCGGTATCGGCGACGAACCCTCCGAGATCGACCTGGCGATCCTGGACGCCGCCCGCGCCTGCGTGGAGGAGTTCGGTGTGCGCCGCACCACGCTGACCGAGGTGGCCCGGCGCGCCGGTGTGAGCCGTCCCACGGTCTATCGCCGCTGGCCGGACACCGGCTCGCTGCTCGCCGAACTGCTGGTGCGGGAATTGCGCAAGATCGTCGGCCGGACCATGCCCGGGAGCGGCCCGGCCCGCGCCCGCCTGGTCGACGGAGTTGTCGCGGGCGCGGCGACGATCCGCGAGAATCCGTTGTTCGCCAAGATATTCCGCACCGACACCGACCTGATGCTGACCTACGTCTTCGGCCGCCTCGGTCGCAACCAGCGTGAGCTGATCCTGTTGTTCGCCGCGCTGATCCGCGAGGGCCAGCGCGACGGCTCGATCCGCCCCGGCGATCCGGACGAGCTGGCCACCATGGTTCTGCTGATCTCCCAGTCCGCCGTGCAGTCCGCCGGAATGGTCGGCCACATCCTCGAGGAGTCCCGCCTGGACGCCGAACTCGCCCGCGCGCTGGACGGCTACCTGCTGCCCGGCGGCAGTCCCGACCTGCGATGAGCACACAGCGCGCTCGGCCCGATCAGGAGCCGCCCGGATGTCTGGTCACACCGCACGCACAACTGATGCCAGCCGCCCGCGAACGAACCGGTGCGTGGCGTGAACGAGCGAAACCCGCACGGTTATCCCGGCGACGAGACATGGAGTGACGAGATGAGCGGAACGGCACGAGGTTTCGGAGACTCCGCGCTGAATGCCGCGCGGCGGGAACGGGAGTTGCGCGAACTCGGGGACGCCGGAATCGTCGATGTGCTGGTGATCGGCGGCGGGGTCACCGGGGCCGGGGTGGCGTTGGACGCGGCCTCCCGGGGGTTGCGGACGGTTCTGGTGGAGGCACGTGACCTCGCCTTCGGCACGAGCCGGTGGAGCTCCAAGCTGGTACACGGCGGGCTGCGGTATCTGGCCGGCGGCGGGGTCGGGATCGCGCACGAGAGCGCCGTGGAACGGCATATCCTGCTCACCTCGACAGCACCGCACCTGACCCGGCCGATTCCCCAGATCGTGCCGTTGCTGCCGGATATCGGTGCGGCACAGCGGATACTGGTGCGCGCGGGATTCGCCGCCGGAGATGTGTTGCGGCGCAGCGCCGGAACCCCGGCCTCGGTGCTGCCGCGCTCGCGGCGAGCCGCGGCCGCCGAGACGTTGCGGCTGGCTCCGACGGTGCGCCGCGCGGGACTACGCGGCGGACTGCTCGCCTGGGACGGCCAGCTGGTCGACGACGCACGCCTGGTGATGACCCTCGCGCGCACCGCGGCGGCGCACGGGGCGAGCGTGCTCACCCGGGTCCGGGCCGAGCGGGTGAGCGGCGATCGCGCGGTGCTGCACGATGCGCTGTCCGGTGAAACCCTCACCGTCCGAGCGCGTTCGGTGATCAATGCCACCGGCGTGTGGGCGGATCGGCTGGACCCCTCCATCGAACTGCGGCCCAGCCGCGGCACCCACCTGGTATTCGACGCGGCCGCGTTCGGCGGGCTCAGCGCCTCGCTCACGGTGCCGATTCCGGGCAGTACCAGCCGTTTCGTCTTCGCGTTCCCCGCCGCGCACGGCCGGGTGTATCTGGGCCTGACCGATGAGGACGCCCCCGGGCCGGTGCCCGACGAACCGGAACCGACCGACGCCGAGATCGGCTTCCTGCTCGACACCGTCAATACAGTGCTCCGGGAGCCACTGCACCGCAACGATATTCGCGGCAGCTTCGCGGGCCTGCGGCCGTTGTTGCGCACCGCCGAGGGCAGCACCGCGGATATCTCTCGCGAGCATGCGGTGCTGCACTCCCCCGACGGCCCGATCACCGTCGTCGGAGGCAAGCTCACCACCTACCGCAAGATGGCGCAGGACGCCGTCGACGCCGCGGTCGGCTACGCGGGCCTGACCGCGGGCCCGTGCCGGACCCGGCGAATCCCCTTGGCAGGCGCGGTCTCCGGCGCGGCGCGCGATCGTCTGGACGCGCCGCCGACGCTCATCGAACGCTACGGCAGCCAGGCGCGCGCGATCCTGGCTCTGGCACAGGACGATCCGGCCCTGGCCGAACCCGTCGCCCCTGGAATCGACGTGCTGCGGGCCGAATTCGCGTATTCGATCAGTCACGAGGGCGCGCTGGACGCGGACGACCTGCTGGATCGCCGCACCCGAATCGGCCTGGTCGCCGCGGACCGCGCGGCCGCCGCGCCCACCGCGGCGCGGATGTTCCGGTGACGCGCACCGCCATGCGACGGTAGCGGCGGGGCTGCTGTCGGGCGCGGCGGCGTTTTCCTCCGTACGCTGAGACCGATGTGCCGCCGAACGTTCCGATGAACCGCCACACGCGATATCGTCCCGATCGTGCCCGATCGGCCGAGCCCCAGGTTTGCCGGTCCGGCAGCTGGACCAATGCGAAGGAGGCGGGAGTGGCCGAGACACGGCAGACGCCGACCGATACCCGACGGGCCGAGATGTTCGTTGCCCCCGAACACGATCCCCGAACCCGCCTCCACACCACCGGTGACGAACGCAGCGTCCTGACCGAGATCTTGGCCGGTCAGCGCGCCACGCTCGAATTGAAGTGCGCGGGTCTGGGCACCGAACTGGCCCGCCGGTCCGTCGCCCCGTCCACCCTGTCGCTGCTGGGGCTGGTGCGGCATCTGGCCGACGTCGAGCGGCGCTGGTTCCGCCGGGTGCTCGCAAAGGAGGACGTCCCGCCGCTGTTCACCTCCGCCGACCGTCCCGATGACGACTTCGACGGGGCGAACACCGATTCCGGATCGATCACCGCCGCATGGGGCGCCTGGCGGGCCGAGGTCGCGTTCGCCGAACGCTTCACCACCGCCACGCCGGATCTCGGGATCACCGGCGTGGACATCTGGCTCGGCGAGGTGTCGCTGCGCTGGGTGCTGGCCCACATGATCGAGGAGTACGCCCGCCACAACGGCCATGCCGATCTGCTGCGTGAGCGCATCGACGGCGCGGTGGGCCTGTAGTGATGCCGGACGTCGCGACGACGTCCGGCATCCGGCTCAGGAGTTGTTGCCGCCCAGACTGAATCGCACGCCACCCGGATCGACCACGGCGGCCAGCCGCCCGTACGGAGTGTTCTCCGGTTCACGTTCCACCGAACCCCCCAGGGAGACCACGGTTTTCACCGCGGCGTCGACATCCTCGACCCCGAAGTAGACCCGCCAGCCACCCGGGGCGCCGGCGGGCAGGAATGCCGCCGAGTCCATCACCCCACCCAGCATCGGGCTGGTCGAATGAATTGTGGTGTAACGGAATTCGGGGACATCCGAGACTGTGAACGGGTCCTGCCAGCCGAAGACCTCGCGGTAGAAATTCAATGCCTCGTCGTAGGCGGGGGTGTGCAGTTCGAACCAGGACGGGACGCCCACGTGCTCGCTCCACCGCCCACCGCTGACATCGCCGAGCGCACCGAATCCCGGGTGCGCATCCGGCTGCCACACCCCGACGCCGGCGCCGCTGGGGTCACCGAGAACGGCCATCGTGCCCTGCTCGCCGACCCGCATCGGGGGCACCACCACCCGGCCGCCGTCGGCCGTGGCGGCAGCGGCGGTCGCCTCGGCGTCGGCGCTGGCCAGATAGATCGTCCACTGATCCGGCCCGCCGGAGGAGCCGTCGTTGCGCATACCACCCGCGACGGCATCGCCGTCCTTGCGGAACGTGATGTACCCGCCGTATTCGGGCCCGGCCTGTTCGGCGGTCCAGCCGAGCAGTTCGGAGTAGAACGCGATGGAACGCTCCGGATCGGAGGTGAACAGCTCGACCCAGCAGGGGTCTCCGGGCTTGAAGGTGTAGGTCATGGTGGCTCCTGGGGAGATGTTGGGGACTCGCACAATTGAGACGACACCGCGGCAGCGAATTCATCGGCCGCGAGACACACCGGCCGACCACATACCAGGCAGGTTTCACTCCAGGCGGAAATCCGTTCCTTGACCTGAAGTTGACTTCAGGTTTCACGATGAGGTCATGTCCGAGAACCCGACAGCCCTCATCACCGGAGCCTCCGCCGGATTCGGCCGCGCGACAGCACTGGCCCTGGCGGAGCGGGGGTGGGACCTGATCATCACCGCACGCGGTCCGGAACCGCTGGAGCGGGTGCGGGCGGCGACCGGCGCGACCGCCGTGCCGGGCGACGTGGCCGATCCGGCGCATCGCGAACACCTGGCCGCGGTGCTCACCGGCCGAGACCGGCTCGATCTGGTGCTCAACAACGCCAGCGCACTGGGGCCGAGCCCGATGCCGCGCTTGGCGGACTATCCGCTCGGCGAATTCGCCGCCGTGCTGCAGACGAATGTCGTCGCACCGCTCGCCGTCCTGCAATTGGCGCTGCCGAAACTGCGGGTCCGCGACGGAATGGCGATCGATATCAGCTCCGATGCGGCGGTGACGCCCTACGAGGGCTGGGGTGCTTACGGTGCGTCGAAAGCGGCGCTGGACCACCTGACCGCCATCTTCGCCGCCGAGAACCCCCGGCTGTACGTCTACGGCTTCGATCCCGGTGATATGCGCACCGCCATGCACCAGGCCGCATTCCCGGGCGAGGACATCTCCGATCGCCCCGAACCGGAGACCGTCGTCCCGGCGCTGCTGCACCTGATCGACACCCGCCCGCCCAGCGGCCGATACACCGCCGCGGAGCTGTCCGCTCCGCGTTGACAACCCGACCCGACCCATCGGACCGGACCGCACAACCGCCGGTTCCGGACGACCGAGGCAAGAGGCACCCGATGAGAGCCATCCGACGCGAATTCGTCCTCCCCGCCGACAGAGCCGCGACCGTCCCCGCGGAGGCGCGCGGACTCGCCCGCGACGAGGTGCGCCTGCTGGTGTCCGCCGACGCGGGCATCACCCACGCCAGGTTCCGGGAGTTGCCGCGATTCCTGCGGCCCGGAGACCTTGTCGTGGTGAACAATTCGTCGATGCTGGCAGCGGCGGTCGATGCCCGCTACCGTGACGTTCCGGCCGTCCTGCATATGGCGGCGCGCCTGGACGACGGGCGCTGGGTCGTAGAACTCCGCGCCCCCGAGGGGACCCCGTTCACCGCGTGCGAACCGGAACCCGGTGCCCGCGTACACCTGCCGGGCGCCACGGCGCGACTTCGCGCCCCCTGGCTCCCACCCGCCCGCCGCTTGTGGATCGCCGAGGTCGATACCGAGGTGCCCGCCTTACTGGCCCGGCACGGCCGCCCGATCACGTATTCCTATGTGACACAGCGATGGTCACCGGACTACTACCTCACGATCTTCGGCCGCGAACCCGGTAGCGCCGAGATGCCCAGTGCTGCAAGGCCGTTCACCGATGCGCTGGTAACCGAACTGGTGACCGCGGGAATCACACTGGCCCCGATCACCCTGCACACCGGCGTCTCCTCACCGGAGACGGGTGAGCCGCCGAGCCCGGAGCGCTACACCGTCCCCGAAACGACTGCCCGCCTGGTGAATTCGACTCGCGCCGCGGGCGGCCGGGTAGTCGCCGTCGGCACGACCGTCACCCGGGCCCTCGAATCGGCGGCCGACCCCTCCGGCCTGGTCCACCCGGCGTCCGGATGGACCGACCTGGTACTCGGCGAGGACCGCCTCGCCCGCACGGTCGACGGGCTCATCACCGGCTGGCACGAACCGGGAGCCTCGCATCTTCATCTGCTGGAGGCGGTCGCCGGAACCCAGCGGGTCGATGCCGCATATCGCACAGCACTGGAGACCGGCTATCTGTGGCACGAATTCGGCGATACCGCCCTGCTCTTCGCCGCTCCCCGAACCTACTCCGCCGCTTCGAGTTTGGGCACCAGACGCTCGAGCATGCCCGCGAGCAGCCGTTCCTCCTCGGGCGTCAACTCGGCCAGGGCTCGGTAGGCACGGACCTGCGACCCGCGGATCTGCGCGGCCAGGTCGCGGCCCTGGTCGGTGGATGCCAGATATTTCACCCGGCGATCGGCCGGGTTGACCGTGCGCAGGACAAGGCCGCGGGACTCCATGCGGTCCGCGACGCCGGTCAGATTGGAGGGGTCGCAGGCCAGGCGACCGGCCAGCTCGCGCATGGGCAGTTCGGCGGGGGGTTCGTTGAGCGCCAGCAGCAGTTTCGCCTGGGTCAGGGTCAGGCCGTGTTCCTCGGCGGCGGTCAGGAAATCCTGCAGATAGGCCGAGACGAACCGTCCGATCAGTAACGCAAGAGGACTCGGTTCTGTGGCCTGACTCATAGCCGCGATCCTACCGGCGCGATTGACAACCAATATATTTGAAGCCTTAGATGCTTGAGGACTTCAAATGTATTTGTACTCAAGCTTCTGGAGGTGTCATATGACGCGGAAGGCCGCGCTGCTGACCGGCGTCCTCGCGTTCGCCGCGATGATCGTGACCGTAATGCAGACCCAGGCGGTGCCGATCCTGGGTCTGATCGCGACGAAACTGCACGTCTCGACGACGTCGGTGTGCTGGGTGACCACCGCGACGCTGCTGTCCGCGGCGGTATTCACTCCGCTGCTGGGCCGCATCGGCGATCTCTACGGCCGCAAACCCACACTGCTTGGCGTCCTGGTGGTCGCGGTCGCCGGCTCGGTCGTCTCCGCGACCGCGGGATCACTGGGCATGCTGCTGGCCGGACGCACCCTTCAGGGCGTGGCGACGGCGATCTTCCCGCTGGCGCTGTCGGTGCTGCGCGACGAGATTCCGGTCGAACGGCTGCACGGCGCGATGGCCATCGTGAGCGGCACCCTCGCCTTCGGCGGCGGTATCGGGCTGGTCGCCACCGGTCTGCTCACCCAGGGCAGCGATCCCGGCTACCACGTGGTGTTCTGGTTCACCGCGGGCTTGGCGACAGTCGCCCTGGGCCTGGCCGCGGTCGTGGTGCCCGCGACCGGCGCCCGGCATCCCGGCAGCGTCGACCTGCCCGGTGCGATCACCCTCGGCGGCGCGCTCATCCTGCTGCTCCTGCCGATCTCGCAGGGGCACGAATGGGGATGGACCTCCGCCGCGACGCTGGGCTGCTTCGGCGGTGTGATCGTCATGGCCGTGCTGTGGGTCCTGATCGAACGCCGCTCGGCCGCGCCGCTGGTGGATCTGGAGATGTTCACCCACCGGCCGGTGCTGTTCACCAACCTGTCCGGCGTCTTCATCGGATTCGCGATGTTCCTGCTGTTCATGGGCGTCTCGTATCTGGCGCAGATGCCCGCGCGGATCGCCGGATACGGATTCACCGCCTCGATCCTGCGCGCCTCGGTGGAATATCTACTGCCCAGCACGATCGCCTCGATGCTCGCCGCACCGCTGGGCGGACTGCTGGTCGGCCGCATCGGCGGCCGGTACGTGCTGGCCCTGTCCGGCGTCGTCGGCACGGCCGGATTCGCCTGGATGGCCCTGGCGCACGAGGCGACCGGCACCGTGATCACGGCCAGTGTGGTCGTCGGCATCGCGATCAGCTTCGCCTACGCCGCCATGCCCGCGCTGATCGCGGCCGGCGTCCCGCACCGGCACAACGGGGTGGCGAACGGGATCAACTCCATCTCCCGCACCGTCGGCAGCGCGCTGGGCAGTGCTGTCATCACCACCCTGCTGACCGCGAAGCTGTTGCCGCATCTGCCGCTGCCGCAGGAGGGTCAGTTCACCGTCGCGTTCTGGGTGGGCGCGGGAGCCTGTGTGGCGACGGTAGCCACCGCGTTGCTCGGGCTACGCCCGGAAACCCGCTCGGCCACAACCGAACCCACCGCATCACAGCTGGTGAGCGCGGTCGGCTGAGCGCAATGCGACATAGCATCGATCGAGGTGTCCGTCGAGCTGGACACGGTCTCAGTTCCGGTTGATAGCATGCCCGACCGTGACCCAGACGCTCAGTCGACACCCGGCCGATGATCGGCCGCTGGACCAACCCGCTCCCCGACGTGGGAGCAGTCGACTGTGGCGGACCCTCGCCGTCGTGACCGGCCTCCTCGGCGCACTGCTGGCCGTGGCGGTACCACTGCTGCCGGTGCATCAGGAGCAGTCCTCGCTGTCCTGGCCGCAGGCGGGCCGTGCGGCGAGCGTCACCGCGCCGCTGGTGTCCTATTCCCCGACCAGCGTGCACGCCGACATCCCGTGCAGCGCCGCGGCGGCGCTGGGCCCCCGCGGCGGAACGCTGTTGTCCACGGTCCCGGCGGCATCCGGATCGTCCTGGCACTACGGCCTGAACGTCCTGGTCGCCGCCGCACCCACCGGCGACCGGCTGCAGGTGGTGCTGCGGGATCAGACCCTGATCGACACGCCGGTGCGCGATCTGCCGCGCGGCTGCACGATCACGATCTCCTCCGACAGCACAGCCACCACCGTTCAAGCGGGCGGCGCGCCCGTCACACTGGCCGGTGAGCACCGACCGCAGCTGGTCGGCCTGTTCACCGATCTGACCGGTGCCGCACCGGCGGGTATGCACGCCGACGTGGTGATCGACTCGCGATTCACCACCTCCCCGACCGTACTCAAGCTGATCGCGATCATCGGCGCGATCATCGCCACCGCCGTGGCCCTGTACTCGCTGCACCGGCTCGACTGCCAGGACGGCCGGGGCAACCGGCGCGTACTGCCGCGCCGCTGGTGGCGGCCCCGACTGGTCGACACCGTCGTACTGGGCACGCTCGTCCTGTGGTACTTCATCGGCGTCGGCACCGCGGACGACGGCTACATCTTCGGCATGGCGCGCACCGCCGGGCCCGCGCGATACCTGGCGAACTACTTCGCCTATTTCGGCGTGCCCGAGACGCCCATCGGCATTCCCTACGACAACCTTTTCGAACTGCTCGCGCGCCTGTCCACCGCGAGCATCGTGGTACGACTGCCGGAGCTGATCTTCGGCATCGCGTGCTGGTTCCTGATCAGCCGCGAGGTGGTGCCGCGCCTGGGCGTCGGCGCGCGCACCGACCGCTCGGCGATCTGGGCCGGCGGGCTGGTCCTGCTGGCGTTCTGGCTCCCCTACAACAACGGCCTGCGCCCCGAACCGGCGATCGCGCTGGGCGTCCTGCTGACCTGGGTGTCGATGGAACGCGCACTGGCCACCCGGCGACTCGCTCCGGCGGCGGTCGCGCTGATCCCCGCGGCACTGGCCGTGGTCACCAACCCGTCGGGCCTGATCTGCTTCGCCGCACTGCTGGCCGGGGCGCGACCGCTGGTACAGATCATCGTGCAACGTGCCCGCACCTCGGGATACGTCGCGCTGATCGCACCCGCGCTGGCCGCGGGCCTGGTCGTGCTGACCATCGTCTTCGCCGGACAGCCGTTCGCCGAGGTGTCGGCGATGCGTCAGGCGCACAAGGTCGTCGGACCCGATATGCCGTGGTACACCGACTATCTCGTCTATCAGGACCTGCTGCAGCCGACCCCGGACGGTTCGCTCGCGCGGCGGTTCGCGATGTTGGTGATGTTCCTGGCGCTCGCGGCCGCGGTGATCACGCTGCTGCGCAAGAGCGGCCGGATTCCCGGACTCGCGGCCGGACCCACCCGGCGCATCCTGGGCACCACGGTCGCCGCGGTGCCGCTGATGATGTTCTCGCCCACCAAGTTCACCCATCACCTCGGCGTATTCGCCGGTCTGGGCGGCGCGGTCGCGGTGGTCGCCGCGGTCGCGGTGGGCTCGCGATCGCTGCGCTCCGCGCGTAACCGCGCACTGTTCGCCGCCGCCGTCTTCGCCATGCTGGCCCTGTCGTTCGCCAGCTCCAACGGCTGGTGGTACGTGGCGAGTTATCGAATCTCCTGGTGGGACAAGCCGATCTCGGTGCACGGGATCAGCGCGGGCACGGTACTGCTGGCGATCTCGCTGCTGCTGATCGTCGCCGCGGGCTGGTTCCACATCCGCGAGCCGTTCCACGGCGAGCGACGCACGCCGCGTCGCCCGATCCCGATCCTCGCCGTCGCGGCGGCGCTGGTCGTGCTGTTCGAGGTGCTCTCGTTCGTCAAGGCGGCCGTCGAGCAGTACCCGGCGTTTTCACTGGCCTCCTCGAACGTCAAGGCGCTGACCGGAGATGCGTGCGGCATGGCGAACGACGTACTGGTCGAGCCGGATGCGAATGCCGGTGTGCTGCCACCGTTGTCGGGCAGCCTGGCGCACGCGCTCGGCGGCGGGACGAACGACGGCTTCACCCCCGACGGCCTGAACCTCGCCGACCTGACCCCGGACGGTTCGGCCGCGGCCGCCGCCTCGGTCGGCCAGTCCCTCGGCAGCGCGGGCACCACCACCAAGACCGGTAAGGACAACACCGGAGCCGGGGGCGAGGCCGCGAAGCCCGGCATCAACGGCAGCACCATCCCGCTGCCGTTCGGGCTGAATCCCGCGACGACTCCCATGCTCGGCAGTTTCGGCAGCCCCGGCGCGCAGAAGTCGCTGATCTCGGGCTGGTACCGCCTGCCCACCGCGGACTCCTCGGGCAGCCGCGGCCAGATCGTCTCGATCGCCGCCGCCGGGCGCATCGCTTCCACCGATATCGACAACCTGCCCGTGCCCGGACAGAACGTCCAGCTCGAGTACGGCGTCGCCGGCCCCGGCGGGGTGCAGTCACTCGGCCGGGTCACCCCGGACGATGTGAGCGTATTGCAGCCGTCCTGGCGCAACCTGCGAGTTCCGTTGCGGCAGTTACCTTCCCAAGCCGACGTCGTGCGCGTGGTCGCCTCGGTGGACAGCTCGGACCCGCTGCAGTGGGTCGCGGTGACCCCGCCGCGCGTGCCGCGGTTGCAGAGCCTCGACTCACTCGTCGGGCACACCGATCCGGTGATGCTGGACTGGCTCGTCGGCCTGCAGTTCCCGTGCCAGCAACCCTTCCGGCACCGGGACGGCGTCGCGGAGATCCCGCAGTACCGCATCACCCCGGATTTCGCCGCCGCGATCATGACCACCAACTGGCAGAGTCACGCGTCGGGCGGCCCGCTGGGGTACGTCCAGCTGCTGACCCGCCCGGAGGTGATGTCCTCGTATCTGAAGGACGACTGGAAGCGCAACTGGGGTGAGATCGAGCGCCTGGTCCCGCTGGACCCGAAGGCGACTCCCGCCCACCTGGATACGGTCACCGAACAGCGGTCCGCCAAGTGGAAGCCGGGCCCGCTGAACTTCGACATCCGATAACGACGCGGACAGCAGTGCGGGCGGCCCCTTCGAGGGGGCCGCCCGCACTCGTCTTCGAGACTTCAACGCCCGGCCGACAAGGTCCGCTCGTTCACCCGGAGACCACTCGACCCCGGTGTCTCGAAACCGTGCCGCTCAACCGAAGACGGCGCAGTTGTTGCCCATGTGCGCGCCGTTCGCGACGCGGATGTCGACATACGGCGTCGGTGCGCCGGGTGGTGTCGCGGCCTGCACGGCGGTGATGTGGTGCCAACCGACCGTGGCGGGAACCCAGGGTGCGACCACCGTGCCGCCCGAGGGCCGGAACCAGCCGATCGACCGATTGTTGTCGAGGACCTGGACCGGCTGGACCGGGTCGTTGACCGTAACCTGCACGGTGGACTGGCATCCCACCGCGTAATTGGTGCCCAGACCGTAGTTCATCCCCGGTTCCGTGCCGACCTGCGTCGCGGTCGCACCGGCGGGTGCGGTGAGCAGCGCGGCCGGGGCGAGCAGCAGTGCCGCCACACCCAGACCCGCTGCGGCGGGACGTGCGATGCGCCGGCGAATCCGCGCGGTCCTGAGTCCTTTGTCCATCCTGTTCCGATCCTTGCTGTCCGGTTCCGGGGCAGCCACCCCGGCGGTCGCATCGATACTTGCGTCCCGGCGGCCGGAATGGGGGCGATTCGCGGCATCCGCGGGTCAGGTGGACGATGGAACCATGCATCGCAGCGCTCCGTCTCACGATATCGACGAATCCAAGGTCGCTGTCACGCCGCCGAAGCAGCAGGCGGCCGGCGTCACGGCCGTGACGGTCGCGCTCGAGCGGGCCGTCGAGGAGATGGGCGTGGTCCGCACCGCCCGCACCCTGACCCGGATCAATCAGCGGCACGGCTTCGACTGCCCGGGATGCGCGTGGCCGGAGCCGACCGATCACCGCCGCCCCGCGGAGTTCTGCGAGAACGGCGCCAAGGCGGTCGCCGAGGAGGCGACGCTGCGTACGGTCGATCCGGAGTTCTTCGCCCGGCATTCGATCGCGGAGCTGTCCGGCAAGTCCGGCTACTGGCTGGGCCAGCAGGGCCGGCTCACCCATCCGATGGTGTTGCGTCCCGGCGAGGATCACTACACCCCGATCGCCTGGCGCGAGGCGTACCGGCTGATCGCCGAGGAACTGCGCGCCCTCGACTCGCCCGACCAGGCCCTGTTCTACACCTCCGGCCGCACCGCCAACGAGACCGCCTTCCTGTATCAACTGCTGGTGCGCAGCTACGGCACCAACAATCTGCCGGACTGTTCGAATATGTGCCACGAATCCTCGGGCACCGCGTTGAGCGCGTCGATCGGCATCGGCAAGGGTTCGGTGACCATCGACGACTTCCCCGCGGCCGAGGTGATCGTCGTGGCCGGTCAGAATCCGGGCACGAACCATCCCCGCATGCTCTCGGCGTTGCAGAAGGCCAAGGAGCACGGGGCGCGCGTGATCGCGGTCAATCCGCTGCCCGAGACCGGATTGCTGGGCTTCCGCGATCCGCAGACGCTGCGCGGCCTGACCACCGGGATCGATATCGCCGACGATTTCCTGCAGATCCGCCTCGGCGGTGATATGGCGCTGTTCCAGGGCCTGGCCAAACTGCTGTTCGAGGCCGAGGACCGCGCGCCCGGCACAGTCGTGGACCGCGCCTTCGTCGACGCGCACACGGCGGGCTTCGGCGAGTACGAGAAGCAGATGCGCGCGGTCGATCTCGCCACGGTTCTGGAGGCCACCGGCCTGACTCGTGCGGATCTCGATCGCACCGCCGAACTGCTGGCCACCTCGAAGGCCACGATCTTCTGCTGGGCCATGGGCCTGACCCAGCAGCGGCACGGCGTAGCCACCATCGAGGAGGCCACGAACCTGCTGCTGATGCGCGGCATGATCGGAAAGCCCGGCGCGGGTGTGTGCCCGGTGCGCGGGCACTCCAACGTACAGGGCGACCGCACGATGGGCATCTGGGAGAAGATGCCCGAAAGTTTCCTCGCCGCACTGGATTCCGAATTCGGCATCACCAGCCCGCGGCAACACGGCTACGACACCGTCGATGCCATCCGCGCACTGCACGAGGGCCGGGCGAAGGTGTTCTTCGGCATGGGCGGCAATTTCGTCTCCGCCACGCCCGATACGGCGATCACCGAGGCCGGGCTGCGCCAGTGCGCGCTGACCGTGCAGGTCTCCACCAAACTCAACCGCAGCCACGTCGTGCACGGCCGGACGGCGCTGATCCTGCCCACCCTGGGCCGCACCGATCTGGATTTGTCTCCGCTCGGGGTGAAACAGCAGGTGTCCGTCGAGGATTCGATGTCGATGGTGCATCTGTCGACCGGTCGCCTGACGCCGGTCAGCCCGGAGCTGCGCAGCGAGGTCGCCATCGTGTGCGAACTCGCCCAGGAACTGCTCGGCCCCGAACATCCCGTGCCGTGGGCGAAATTCCGCAACGACTACGACGCGATTCGCGACTCGATCTCCCGGGTGGTCCCCGGTTGCGCGGACTACAATACGAAGGTTCGCGGCCGCAACGGTTTTCAGCTGCCGCACCCGCCGCGCGACGCGCGCGAGTTCCGAACCTCCACGGGTAAGGCCAATTTCGCGGTCAACGACCTGCAGTGGCTGCCGGTCCCGGAGGGCAGGCTGATCCTGCAGACCCTGCGCAGCCACGACCAATACAACACCACCATCTACGGCCTCGACGATCGTTACCGGGGTATCCACAACGGCCGCCGGGTGGTCCTGGTCAACGCCGAGGACATCGCCGAATTCGGTTTCGCCGAAGGCGATCTGGTGGATCTGATCTCGGAGTGGACCGACGGCGTGGAACGCAAGGTCACCGGTTTCCGGCTGGTCGCCTACTCCACTCCGCGCGGTAACGCGGCGGCCTACTATCCCGAGACCAACCCGCTGGTCCCGCTGAACCACGTGGCCGAACGGTCCAACACTCCGGTGTCCAAGGCCGTCACCATCCGGCTGGTACCCCACGTCCACACCGCATGAGCAGTTACACCGCACGATCGCGGCGCGGCTTCGCGAACCGATGACGCCGGGCGAGAACAGGAACGAGGCGCAACCATGAGCAGGGTGACGGCCCGGCGCAAGACGCTGCGGATCTCCGCCGACGGGCAGGTGCGACGTCCGGACACCCTGGCCGTGGAGGAACCACTCGAGCTGCGCGTCGACGGTGAGTCGTTGACGGTGACCATGCGCACCCCCGGCAACGACATCGACCTCGCGCACGGATTCCTGTTGAGCGAGAACATCATCGGCTCGGCACAGGACATCGTCTCGGCCCGGTACTGCGCCGGCGCCGACCGATGCGCGCCCGGCGCGAGCAATATGCGCAACCATCTGGGCTTTCCGGAAGCACCGCGGGACACCACCGACGGGCAGAACACCTACAACATCCTGGATATCGAATTACGCACGCCCACACCGATTTCCGCGCGAAATATCCTGACCACCAGCGCGTGTGGCCTGTGCGGTAGGACCACCCTCGACGAGGTCCGCACCCGCAGCCGCTACCGGCTGCCCGCGAACGGGCCGGCCGTGGACATCGCGACGCTGGCCACCCTGCCGGACGAATTGCGGGACCGCCAGAAGGTTTTCGCCTCCACCGGAGGCCTGCACGCGGCGGGACTGTTCACCGCCGACGGCGAGGTCGTCGCCGTGCGCGAGGACGTCGGCAGGCACAACGCGGTGGACAAGGTGATCGGCTGGGCCATGCGCGAAAACCGGGTTCCCGCACACGATCTCGTCCTGATCGTCAGCGGCCGCGCCTCGTTCGAACTCGTCCAGAAGGCCGTGATGGCCGGAATTCCCATGCTCGGCGCGGTATCCGCACCCAGTTCCCTGGCGGTGGATCTGGCCCTGGAGACGGGGCTGACCCTGGTCGGCTTCCTGCGCGGGCAGACCATGAACGTCTACTCCGCGCCCGAACGTCTCACCGCCGTCCCGCTCACCGCACACGCCGACTGATTTCGGACCCCGCGACTGCTACGCTGCAAAACTGGAACACGTTTCAATCCATTGGGAGCAGGCATGGGTACGCAGCAGAGTCGCGCGACGGTCGAACGGTACGTGGAGCTGGTGGCGAGCGGGACGGCCGCGCAGATCCTCGAGCTCTACGCCCCCGAGGCGGTCGTGGAGGACCCGATCGGCAGCGAACCCCGGCGCGGGCTCGAGGCCATCCGCGAGCTGTACGCGGTGCTGGAACCCTTGCAGCGCAAGGCCGAAGCCACCACGATCCGAGTGTCGGGCAATCACGCCGCGGTGGCCTTCACCATGGTGTCCGAGGGACACGGGCATCGGATGACGATCTCCCCCGTCGACATCATGGAATTCGACGACGAGGGCCGCATCCTGAGCATGCGCGCCTACTGGAGCCAGGACGACCTGCAGGTCGAACAACTCTGACCCACACCGGCTCCGACCCTCGCCCCGCCGGCGGTCTTGTCCGCGCCGTCCGCCCGAATTACCGTGGTCGTGCAACTCGATTGCGGCGAGGCGGGAGGATCGGATGCGGATCTCGTTCGAACGCGCGGGAAACAACCTGCGGGTGCGAATGCGCCTGGACGTCAACCGGCGACGCTGGTTGATCACCCGGATCGCCCTCGGGATTCTGGCGGTCGCGGGCATCATCACCGGCCTGTGGGGTGTCCTGGCACCCGGGGCCTTCTACCGCAGCATGCCTGGTCTCGGTCTGCACTGGGTCGCGGCGGACGGCCCCTACAACCACCACCTCGTCGCGGATACGGGAGCGTTCTTCCTGGCCCTCGGCGCGATGACCGCCGCCACGCTGTTCTACGGCGACAGCCTGTTGGCGCGGGTGACCGGCGGCGGCTGGGTGGTCTTCGGGGTGCCGCACATGATCTACCACCTCACCCACCGCCCGGCCGAAATCTCCACGGGCAACTACATTCTCGAAATCATCGCCGCCGTCGCGCTGCCGCTGCTCGGCCTGATCGCGGCGCTGGCCGCCCCACGCGAACGCGTGCAACTCCGCGATCCGGCGCCGATGACTTTCCGGCTGCCGGGCCGTCGTAACAGATGAGCGGATCGATAGTAACGAGCTCACTACGACCGACGATTCATCAATAGCGGACGAAGGTTCAACGGCGAACCAGGGAGATCAACGGCGACCTCCGGCAACGGGCACGAGCGGTCATACCGGTCGTCACCGGTCCGCGGCGAGTGCGATAGACCACGCACTCGCCCTGCGATCAAGGGGGTGTGAGACCGTCCTGCCTGATGATCTCCTCGCGTGGTACCGCCGAGAGGATCATCAGGGAGTTCAGCAGGCCACGCCTGTCGGCGGCGCTGAGTCTGCTCAGCAATTTCTCTTCTTTGGCCTGGATATCGGCCTGCGCGGCGTCGCGCACCGCTCGCCCCCGGTCGGTCAGCGCCAGCACCCGCGCCCGCCGGTCGGCGGGGTCCGGTCGACGCTCGATCAGTCCGCGCTGCTGCAGGTCGTCCAGGACCGGGATGATCCGGGTCTTGTCGGCGCCGATCTCCTGAGCCAGTACGCCCTGCCCGCGAGCGGGCCCGCGGCCGAGCCCGAGCAGTACGGAATACGCCCACATCGTCA
Organism: Nocardia vaccinii NBRC 15922; assembly: GCF_001613305.1. Lineage (GTDB taxonomy): Bacteria > Actinomycetota > Actinomycetes > Mycobacteriales > Mycobacteriaceae > Nocardia > Nocardia vaccinii. The sequence continues at coordinate 4,139 of NZ_BDCC01000019.1, read as the reverse complement.
GCCCGTACTCGTCGAGTACAGGCAGTTCCGCCGCCATCAGCGTGCGCGCGAGCGGCGCGATCATCGCCGCCAGGTCGGGACGCCCGCCCCGCGCCTGGTCGGATGTCCGCGGCTGGCGTGACCGCGCAGACCCCTGCGGGGCGCCACCGTCGAACTCGGTCATGTGAGCAGACTTTACGTGTTCTCAATTAGTAAGCATGGACATACGATATGCGTGCGCTTACTATTTCAGGCATGAGCACTCCCGATATCCGCGATCTGAATCGCCGCGCCGTCGACTACTCGGTCGAGATCGTCTCGCACCTCACCCCCGGGCAACTGGAACATCCCACCCCCTGCGCGGCATGGTCCGTCGCGGATCTGCTGGCGCACATGACCGTTCAGCACCGGGGCTTCGCCGCGGCCGCCCACGGCAACGGCGCGGACCTCGACGTCTGGAAGGTGCAACCGCTCGCCGCCGATCCGGTGCGCGACTACGCCGATGCCGCCGCTGAGGTCACCGCCGCCTACGACCGGCCCGACATCCTGGACCGGCCCTTCGATCTCCCCGAATTCGGCCCCGGCGTCCAACTCCCCGGCAGTACGGCCCTGCGCGCCCACTTCATCGATTACGTCGTGCACGGCTGGGATGTCGCCCGTGCCCTGGACGTGCCCTATCGGCTCGCCGACGATTTCGTCGAACCGTCCCTCGAGATCATCCGCATGGTGCCCACCGGCGAGGACCGCAAGGCCTCATCGGCCTTCACCACGGAACTGCCGATCGCACCGGACGCCGCTCCCCTCGATCGAATCCTCGCCCACCTGGGCCGCAACCCGTCCTGGCCGCACTGACCGACCGCGATCCCCACTCGCGCCGACGCATCGACAAAGCGGATGAGCGTACCGATCGAAGACGAACCGCGCGGTATCCCCGCGGAGTCGTTCGCCTGGCCCGTCATTCCGCTGTGTCGGTGATGTGCGCCGAATCCCGAACGGGCCCCGGGAGATTCACTCTCCCGGGGCCCGTTCGGACGAATCGGCGAAAACTCAGGCGGACTTCTCGCGGCGCTCGGTGCGCTGGGATTGCTTGCGCGGGACGATGGTCGGCAGGACGTTGTCGTTGACGGTGTCCGCGTTCACGACCACCTTGGCGACGTCGTCGCGGCTCGGGATGTCGTACATCACCGGCAGCAGCACCTCTTCCATGATGGCGCGCAGGCCGCGAGCGCCGGTGCCGCGCAGGATCGCCTGATCGGCGATGGCCTCGAGGGCATCCTGGGTGAACTCCAGGTCGACGCCGTCCATGTCGAACAGCCGCACATACTGCTTCACCAGGGCGTTCTTCGGCTCGGACAGGATCTTGACCAGCGAATCCTTGTCCAGGTTCGTGACCGAGGCCACGACCGGCAGACGGCCGATGAACTCCGGGATCAGACCGAACTTGATCAGATCCTCGGGCATCACGTCGGCGAAGTGATCGGTGGTGTCGATCTCGGCCTTCGAGCGAACCTCCGCGCCGAATCCGATGCCGCGCTTGCCGACCCGGTCCTGCACGATCCTCTCCAGGCCCGCGAACGCGCCCGCCACGATGAACAGCACATTCGTGGTGTCGATCTGGATGAACTCCTGATGCGGATGCTTGCGCCCGCCCTGCGGCGGCACGCTGGCCTGGGTGCCCTCCAGGATCTTCAGCAGCGCCTGCTGCACACCCTCGCCGGAGACGTCGCGGGTGATCGACGGGTTCTCGGACTTGCGGGCGATCTTGTCGACCTCGTCGATGTAGATGATGCCGGTCTCGGCCCGCTTGACGTCGTAATCGGCGGCCTGGATCAGCTTGAGCAGGATGTTCTCCACATCCTCACCGACATAACCGGCCTCGGTCAGCGCCGTGGCGTCGGCGATGGCGAACGGGACGTTCAGCATCTTGGCCAGCGTCTGAGCCAGATAGGTCTTACCGCAGCCGGTGGGGCCCAGCATCAGAATGTTCGATTTGGTGAGCTCGACCGGCTCACCGCGGCCGTCGCGACTCTTGTCGCCGGCCTGAATGCGCTTGTAGTGGTTGTAGACCGCGACCGCGAGCGTCCGCTTGGCGGTGTCCTGCCCGATCACGTAGTTCTCCAGGAAGTCCCGGATCTCGGCGGGCTTGGGCAGTTCGTCGAGTTTGACCTCGCTCGATTCGGCGAGCTCTTCCTCGATGATCTCGTTGCACAGGTCGATGCACTCGTCGCAGATGTACACCCCCGGTCCCGCAATGAGCTTCTTGACCTGCTTCTGGCTCTTTCCGCAGAACGAGCATTTGAGCAAGTCGCCGCCATCACCGATGCGCGCCATCTCGTGGGTCCCTACTTCCTTGTCCGCGTGCAACCGTCTGTTCCGGTCGCCGACAAGCCGCCTCCAAACAACGCTACCCGCAACGCCCTGTGCGGTGTCGGCCGCCGGACGATACTCCCGGGCACCGACTTGTCGAGTTTGTGCGGTCCTTGCCGACAACCACGAGCAAAGGTCCCTGGAATGACCGTACCTGTTGGGCCCGATGGAGGGCGACAACTTGGCATGTTTCTCACGACGCCGTGTCCGGATCGACCGAACGCGATGCCGTGGCCGGCGCGTCCCAGTGCCTACAGCCTACGGCCACCGGGACGCCGCCGCCGAACCAATCACTTCTTCTGGGCGCTCAGCTTGCGATAGTCGAAGACCTGATCGACGATCCCGTACTCCTTGGCCTCTTCCGCGGTGAGGATCTTGTCGCGGTCGGTGTCCTTGCGGACCTCTTCAGCGCTCTTGCCCGTGTGGCGGGCCAGGATGGTCTCCATCTGGGCCCGGATGCGCTCGATCTCCGCCGCCGCGATCTGCAGGTCGGAGACCTGGCCCTGGATACCGCCGGTGCGCGGCTGGTGGATCAGCACGCGGGCGTTGGGCAGCGCGGCGCGCTTGCCGGGGGTACCCGCGGCCAGCAGCACCGCCGCCGCCGAGGCCGCCTCGCCGAGGCAGACCGTGGCCACGTCGGCGCGCACGTACTGCATCGTGTCGTAGATGGCCATCAGCGCGGTCACGTCGCCGCCGGGCGAGTTGATGTACATGGTGATGTCGCGATCCGGATCCAGCGACTCGAGCACCAGCAGCTGCGCCATGATGTCATTGGCGACGGTGTCGTCGATCGGCATGCCGAGGAAGATGATGCGCTCCTCGAACAGCTTGTTGTACGGGTTCGACTCCTTGACACCGAAGCTCGAGTGCTCGATGAACGACGGCAGGATGTAGCGCGACTGCGCGCCTCCGTACGCCTTACCGCCGAGGCCCGCACGCGGGTCGAAAAGATTGGCCATCTTCGTCTCCAAAGTCCTTGTGGGGTGTGCTTATTCGCTGCGGCCGTTACCGGCCTGGCCCTCGCGGCTGATCACGCGGTCGATGAATCCGTAGTCCAGGGCCTCCGCGGCGGTGAACCAGCGGTCGCGGTCGGCGTCGGCCTCGATCTGTTCGACCGTCTTGCCGGTGTGCTCGGCCTGCAGGCGGTTCATCTCCTCTTTGTTCTTCGCGTACAGATCGGCCTGGATGGCGATATCCGCGGCGGTGCCGCCGATGCCCGCCGAAGGCTGGTGCATCATGATCCGGGCGTGCGGCAGGGCCAGACGCTTGCCCTTCGCACCGGCGGTCAGCAGGAACTGGCCCATCGAGGCCGCCAAGCCCATACCGATGGTCATGATGTCGCATTCCACGAACTGCATGGTGTCGTAGATGGCCATACCGGCCGAGACCGAACCACCGGGCGAGTTGATGTAGAGCGAGATGTCACGCGTCGGATCCTCGGCCGACAACAGCAGCATCTGGGCGCACAACTTGTTGGCGATGTCGTCGTTGACGTCGGTGCCCAGGAAGATGATTCGTTCCCGCAGCAGGCGCTCGTAGACCGAATCACTCAGGTTGAGCCCAGAAGTTGGGGATGTCATTAACGGATACCTGCCCTCTCTCACCGGCTCGCTGCTTGCAAGCACGCAGTCTCTATCCAACGTGCGATCTCCCGTGAGCACGTCGTCCGGAGTCACCCGAACCGCCCCTCCGCTCGACCGCATATTTGATTCGCTGACACAAACCCTAACGAAGCAGGGCGGCACCGAACTCCCGGTACCGCCCTGTCTTCGCTCACAGCGCAACTTCGCTGG
>NZ_BDCC01000018.1 GCF_001613305.1 Nocardia vaccinii NBRC 15922 | reverse complement strand
CGCGCGGCGCAACTTCGCCACGAATCCCTTTTGTCACTCGGCGGTCGCGGCAGCCGCCTCCGCGGCCTGCTCGTCCTGACCCTCGTCCTCGGAATCGGCAGGGCCGCCGAACATCTCGTCGGTGTCCACCGTATTGCCCGCGGTGTCGGTGACCGTCACCTGGCCGACCACACCGGCCAGCGCCTTGCCGCGGCGCACGTCGGCGAAGATCGCGCCGAGCTGCCCGGCCTGCTGGATCTGCTGGATGAACTGCTCCGGCGACAGGCCGTAGCGCTGCGACTGGAACAGGATCCGCTCGGTCAGCTCGTCCTGGCCGACCTGGGTGTCCTCGGCGTCGGCGACCGCGTCCAGCAGCAGCTGGGTCTTGACCGACTTCTCCGCGGACTCCTTGGTGTCCTTGTCGAACTCCTCGCGGGAGGAGCCCTGCGCCTCGAGCGCCTCGGCGAACTTGGCCTCGTCGTGGTCGAAGCCGTGCACGGCGTCGTGCAGGACCGCATCGATCTCGGCCTGCACCGCGCCCTCGGGCAGCGGCACCTCGGTCTGCTCGAGCAGCGACTCGAGCACCTTGTCGCGGATGACGCCCGCCTGCTCGACCTTCTTGACCCGCTCGACGCGGGTGCGCAGATCGTCCTTCAGCTCGTCGATGGTGTCGAATTCGCTGGCCAGCTGCGCGAATTCGTCATCGGCCTCGGGCAGCTCGCGCTCCTTGACCGAGTTCACCTTGACGGTGATGACCGCCTCCTTACCGGCGTGCTCACCGGCGACCAGCGTGGAGGTGAACTCCTTGGACTCCTCGGCGTTCAGGCCGATCAGGGTCTCGTCCAGGCCCTCGATCAGCTGGCCCGACCCGACCTCGTGGGACAGCCCGGTGGTGGATGCCTCCGGGACCTCCTGGCCGTCGACCGTGGCGGACAGGTCGATGGAGACGAAGTCGCCGTCCTGCACCGCGCGCTCGGCGGTGGTCAGGGTGCCGAACCGCTGGCGCAGCGACTGCAGCTGCTCCTCGATGTCCGCATCCTCGATCGCGATCGGGTCCACCGTGACCGCGATGCTCGAGAAGTCGGGCAGGGTGATCTCGGGGCGAACGTCCACCTCGGCGGTGAAAGCCAGCTCCTGGCCATCCTCGATCTTGGTGATCTCGATCTCCGGACGACCGATGACCTTGACGTCGCTGGTGGTCACGGCCTCGCTGTAGCGGGCAGGGAGGGCGTCGTTGACGACCTGTTCGAGGACCGCGCCGCGTCCCAGCCGGGCCTCGAGCAGCTTGGCCGGGGCCTTACCCGGGCGGAAGCCCGGAATACGAACCTGACCGGCCAACGCCTTGTAGGCTCGATCGAAGTCCGGCTTCAGCTCCTCGAAGGGCACCTCGACGTTGATGCGGACCCGGGTCGGGCTCAGCTGCTCGACGGTGCTCTTCACGGACATGCTCCTTGTTCGTTGTTCACTGGTTGTCGAAAGTCTTCTGTTCGTCCCCCGGATACATCCCGAACAGCCTAGTCGACCCCGGTCTGCGGGCAGAAACCGGCCAGGATGCCGCCCCGCGGAGCACACAGCCGACTCGCTGTTGTTCCCCGCGGACGGCCGGCAGCCGGTACCGGGCCTCCATCACGACCCGGCGGCTCGACCACACGGCACGATCCCCTTCGCCTCCCTGCACCGTCGGACCGCTGCTTCGTCACCGGACAACAGACGGGCGTTCCCCTGTTCGCCGAACACTACTAGGCATATCCGACAAATGACCGGCGCTCCGACGACACCCGCCGACGGCCCGAAGGCGCGTCAGCTACCGACTTTCACCGCGTCGGTGACGAAGACCAGGGTTTCGTTGGGCTTGATGCCGTTGCCGCCCTCGCCGTAGCCGAGGTTGGGCGGGATGATCAGCAGTCGGCGACCGCCCTGCCGGATCCCCACCAGGCCCTGATCCCAGCCGGGGATGACCTGGCCCGCGCCGAGTTGCAGCGGGAAGGGCTCGTGCCGATCGAAGGAGCTGTCCAGCTTCTTCTTGTCCGACCAGGTGACCAGGGTGTAGTTCATGCTGACCTGATCGCCGGACTTCGCGGCCGGCCCGGTTCCGGTGATCAGATCCTTGGTCACCAGATGTGTGGGCGGATCGCAGTCGTCGGGGATGGTGATGGTCGGCGCCTGGCCGAATCCGCCGGTGGTCTTGACGTCGTCGGCGGTGCATTCGCGCCCGTGGCTCGCCGGTGCGGCGGACTGTGCCTGCGCGGCCGTCGAGGCCGCGGCGGTGGTCGAGCTCGCCGGGGACGACGAGGGGCTGCTGCTACTGCTGCACGCGGTGAGCGCGACCGCGGCCGCCGTGACCGCCGTCGCGCCGAGAATTCTGGCCAGTGTGTGCATGCGCCGCACCCTAATCCACCGTGCTGCCGCGCGCCGAGCCCGGTAACGTGAGAACCGGATCAGAAGCGATTACGTCTCGCATCGTCTCGAGCCCAGCACGACCTCCATTCGAGAGGGGATTCTGCGCAATGTCCGATCCGGCAACCATCATCGAGGACACCTCGGCCGACAATATCGGCGGTCACGGCGGTGAGACCCGCGCGCCGCAGCCTTATCGCCTGTCCGACGCGGCGGGTCCGCTCAGTGGTGCGGAACTCGCGAATCTGGACGCGTGGTGGCGTGCGGCGAACTATCTGGCGGTCGGGCAGATCTATCTGACGGCCAACCCGCTGCTGCGCACGCCGCTCGAACCCGCGCACATCAAACCGCGTCTGCTCGGGCATTTCGGCACGGTTCCCGGCTTGAATCTAATTTGGGCACATGCCAATCGGGCGATCCTGGCCCGTGACCTCGACGCGGTCTTCGTGGCCGGGCCGGGCCACGGCGGGCCGGGACCGAACGCCTGCGGCTGGCTCGAGGGCACGTATTCGGAGCTGTACAGCCATATCGCCCGCGACGCCGACGGGATGCGCGAACTGTTCGCCCAGTTCTCCTATCCGGGCGGGGTGCCGAGTCACTGCGCCCCGGAGACGCCCGGTTCGTTCCACGAGGGCGGTGAACTCGGATACTCGCTGCTGCACGCCTTCGGCGCGGCGCTGGACCATCCGAACCTGACGGTGTTCTGCGTCATCGGCGACGGTGAGGCAGAGACCGGTCCGCTGGCCGGCAGCTGGCACGCGAACAAATTCCTCAACGCAAGCCGGGACGGCGCGGTGCTGCCGGTGCTGGCGCTGAACGAATACAAGATCGCCAATCCCACTGTGCTGGCCCGCATTCCGGAATCGGAGTTGATCTCGCTGCTGCGCGGGTACGGCTACGAGCCGATCATCGTCGCGGGCAGCGATCCGGCCGAAGTGCACCAGGCCACCGCCGCGGCCGTGGACAGCTGCCTGGACCGCATCGCGGAGATCCAGCGCGCCGCGCGCGAGGACGGCGTTGACGAACGCCCGATCTGGCCGATGATCGTGCTGCGCACACCCAAGGGCTGGACCTGTCCCCCGCTGGTCGACGGCGAACGGGTCGAGGGCACCTTCCGCGCCCATCAGGTGCCGCTGCCCGCGGCCCGCACCGATGCCCGGCATCGAGCGGTGCTCGAACAGTGGCTGCGGTCCTACCGGCCGCAGGAGTTGTTCGACGACACGGGTGCGCCGACGCCCGCGCTGCGGGCCCTCGCGCCGCTCGGGAACCGCCGGATGAGCGCCAACCCGGTGAGCAACGGCGGCGCGCTCGTCCGCGATCTGCGGCTGCCGGATTGGCGGGACTACGGCGTCGACGTGCCCGCGCCGGGCTCGACCGATCACGAGGCCACCCGGGTGCTGGGCACCTGGCTGCGCGATGTCACCGCGGCAAATCCGGACAACTTCCTCACCTTCGCCCCGGATGAGCTGGCCAGCAACCGATTACAGGACATCCTCGAGGTGACCGGCCGCAGCTGGCAGGCCGAGATCGGTGCGAACGACGTGAAACTCGATCGCACCGGCAGAGTCGTGGAGGTGCTGTCCGAGCACATGTGCCAGGGGTTGCTGGAGGGTTATCTGCTCACCGGCAGGCACGGGGTGTTCACCTGCTACGAGGCGTTCATCCACATCGTCGACGCGATGTTCAACCAGCACGCCAAATGGCTCGATGCCAGCGCCGCGGTCCCGTGGCGACGTCCCATCGCGAGCCTGAACTATCTGCTGTCCTCGCATGTGTGGCGGCAGGACCACAACGGATTCACCCACCAGGATCCGGGATTCCTGGACGTCGTGCTGAACAAGAGCCCCTTGATCGTGCGGGTGTATCTGCCGCCGGACGCCAACACCCTGCTGTCCACCTACGATCACTGCTTGCGTTCGCGTCACTATGTGAACGTCGTCGTCGCGGGCAAACAGCCGCAGGCGGACTGGCTTTCGGTGTCCGACGCCGGCACGCACTGCACCCGCGGCATCGGCATCTGGGAGTGGGCCGGGCACAACGACGAGATCGGCACCAGCCCCGATGTGGTCCTGGCCTGTGCCGGCGACGTGCCGACGCTGGAGACCCTGGCGGCCACGGCAATCCTGCGAGAACGACTGCCGCAGTTGCGGATCCGCGTGGTGAACGTGGTCGATCTGATGCGTCTGATGCCCCGGGAGGAGCATCCGCACGGGCTCCCCGACAGGGAGTTCGACACCCTGTTCACCACCGACCGGCCGGTGATCTTCGCCTTCCACGGTTATCCGTGGCTGATCCACCGCCTGACCTACCGCCGCACCAACCACGGCGGTCTGCACGTCCGCGGGTACAAGGAAAAGGGCACCACGACAACGCCTTTCGATATGGTCATGCTCAACGACCTGGACCGGTACCACCTGGTCATGGATGTCGTGGACCGGGTGCCCGGCCTGCGCGAGCGCGCGGCCGGACTGCGGCAGGAGATGGTGGACGCCCGGCTGGCGGCCCGCGCGTGGACCCGCGAACACGGGGTGGACATCCCGGCGGTCGCCGAGTGGAAATGGCCGTATCGCGCGGAGTGACCCCGCCGCGGCGGTGTCCGGAATTGGGTTGCCGCGGCAGACACGCGGGGGCGAAGATCGCAGGGTGTTGCTGACCATCACCTGTACCCGAGCCGAAGGCGCCGATTGGGCCGCCACCGACCTGGGCTTTCTGCTGCACAAGAACCCCGCGCGAGCGCAGGTGTTCGAGCAGTCCTACGGGTCGGCGCACGTGCTGTATCCCGAGGCGACCGAGCAGCGCTGCACCGCGGCGCTGCTGCTGGAGATCGATCCGGTCCGATTGGTACGCGGAAAGAACCGCGACACAGCGGAATTCAGCCTCGGTCAGTATGTCAACGACCGACCGTATGCGGCGTCCTCACTGCTGTCGGTGGCGATCTCGACGGTGTTCTCCAGCGCCCTGCACGGCCGGTGCGACCAGCGGCCCGAGCTCGCGGCCGGTGCGTTGCCGCTGCGGATCGAACTGCCCGCGGTGCCGTGCAGGGGCGGCCCGGACACGGTCGAGCGGATGTTCGCACCGCTGGGCTGGCGGGTCCGCGCGACCCCGATCGCCCTCGACCCGGCATTTCCCGAGTGGGGCGAATCCCATTACGTACGACTGGAATTGACCGGCACGATACGTCTGGCCGAGGCGCTCTCGCACCTGTACGTGCTGCTGCCGGTCCTGGACGGCAGCAAGCACTACTGGCTCGCCGCGGACGAGATCGACAAACTCCTGCGCGCGGGCTCCGGCTGGCTACCCACCCACCCCGAGCGCACCTGGATCACCCGGCGCTACCTGGCCCGCAAGCACTCCCTGGTCCGCACCGCCCTGGCTCGCCTGGCCGAGATCGACGACACCGCTCCGGAGTCGATCGATGCGGTCGACGAGGCCGATGTGGCCGAATACGCCTCGGACACAGCGGCTTGCGAGGACGGTGCCGGTGTAGCCGATGACCGATGCGGCACGACGCTCCTCGAGGCGTGCACTGTTCGGTCCGGCAGGCACGCGGGGCCGGACACGGCCATCGAACCCGCCAGCGGCCGCGCGCATGCGGCAGCACCGTCAACCGGAACCACTGAATCCGTCTGCGATCTCGCCGAGGCCGAACCGCCCACGACCTCGGGCACGTCGCAGGACGCATCGAACTCGGGTACCCGAGCGGGCGAAGCGGACTCGGCCCGGGAGGTGCGGCCGACCCTGGCTGTCGCGCGGCGTGCCGCAGTGGTCCGCGCACTGCACGACGTGGGCGCCCGGCGGGTGCTGGATCTCGGCTGCGGTGAAGGGGCGCTGTTGCGGGAACTGCTGTCGGACAAGATGTTCACCGAGATCGTGGGGGTGGATGTGTCGATGCGGGCGTTGCGGATCGCGCAGCGGCGGCTGCGGCTGGACCGCGCGCCGCGCCGGGTGGCCGAGCGGATCACGTTGCGGCAGGGGGCGCTGACCTACAGCGACGCCGCGTTGCGGGGGTTCGACGCAGCGGTGCTGATGGAGGTCGTCGAACATGTCGATCCGCCTCGGTTGGGTGCACTGGAACAGGCGGTATTCGGTTCCGCCGCGCCGGGTTCGGTGATCGTGACGACGCCGAACGGCGAATACAACACGCTGTTCGATACGTTGCCCGCCGGATCGTTCCGGCATCCGGACCACCGATTCGAGTGGAGCCGTGCGGAATTCGAGGCGTGGGCGCTCCGTGTGGCCGGAACGCACGGGTACGACGTGCGTTTCGAGCCGGTCGGCCCGCAGGATCCGGCATACGGCTCTCCGACGCAGTTGGCAGTGTTCGACAAGCGGGCGCGGGCGGCCGGGAAGGGAGCGGCGTGATGGCCGAACTGTCCGTCCCCGAATTGTCCCTGGTGGCATTGGTCGGCTGCACCGGCTCGGGTAAGTCCACCTTCGCGCACAAGCATTTTCCGCACACCGCGATCGTCTCCTCCGACGCCTGCCGCGGCATCGTCAGCGACGACGAGAACGATCAGTCAGCCACCGACGACGCCTTCTCGCTCCTGCATCACATCGCCGGCGTGCGGTTGCGCCGCGGGCTGCGGACCGTCGTCGATGCGACCAATGTGCAGCAGCCCGGGCGTCAGGAGCTGATCCGCCTGGCCCGCGAACACGATGTGCTCCCGGTCGCGATCGTGCTGGACGTCCCCGACCGGGTGTGCCTGGACCGCAACTCGCGACGCGCCGAACGCGCCCACCTGGGTGCGCACGTGGTGACCCGGCAGCAGCGCGATCTGCGCCGCAGCCTGCGCAGTCTGGAACGTGAGGGTTTCCGCCGGGTGTACGTGCTGCGCGGCGTCGAGGAGATCGACGCGGCGACCGTGGTCGACGAGAAGCTCTGGAACGACCGGCGCGAGCTGACCGGCCCGTTCGACGTGATCGGTGACGTGCACGGCTGCCGCGCCGAATTGGAGACGCTGTTGGGCGAACTGGGCTATGCCCTGCGACGCGACGAGGCCGGGCGTCCGGTGGACGCGCAGCACCCCGACGGGCGCACGGCGGTATTCGTCGGCGATCTGGTCGATCGCGGCCCCGACACCCCCGGCGTGCTTCGGCTGGTCATGGGCATGGTCGAGGCCGGACATGCACTGTGCGTGACCGGAAACCACGAGTTCAAGCTGGTCCGGGCCCTGGACGGGCGAAAGGTCACCATCGCGCACGGACTGGCCGAATCGCTGGCCCAGCTGGAGCGAGAGGATGACGAATTCCGCAGGGCCGCACACGAATTCTGCCGAGGACTGATCGGACACTACGTCCTGGACGGCGGCGATCTCGTGGTCGCGCACGCCGGACTGAAGCAGGAGTACCACGGCCGGGCCTCGGGCCGGGTCCGCCAGTTCGCGATGTACGGCGAAACCACCGGGGAGACCGACGAATTCGGCCTGCCGGTCCGCTACCCGTGGGCGCGGGACTATCGCGGCCGGGCGACGGTCCTGTACGGGCACACCCCGACCACCGAACTGCGCTGGGTGAACAACACGCTGTGCCTGGACACCGGCGTGGTCTTCGGCGGGCGTCTCAGCGCATTGCGCTATCCCGAGCGCGAGCCGGTATCGGTTCCCGCGCAACAGGTCTGGTGCGAGCCTGCGCGCCCGCTAACGGCCGATGCCGGGGCACCGGGCGGTGCGACGCACCGTGATCCGGGCGTCCTCGAGCTGGAGGATGTACTCGGCCGCCGCGTGGTGGAGACCCGCCGGCTCGGGCGGGTGAGCGTCCAGGAGGAGAACGCGGGCGCGGCGCTGGAGGTGATGAGCCGATTCGCGGTGGACCCGCGCTGGCTGATCCACCTGCCGCCGACGATGTCGCCCTGCGCCACGGCCGATTCCGAGGATCTGCTGGAACATCCGGCACAGGCGTTCGCGTACTACCGCACCGAGGGCGTCCCGGCCGTGGTGTGCCAGGAGAAGCATATGGGTTCACGCGCGATCGCCGTGCTGACCCGCACGGCGGCGACCGCCCGCGACCGGTTCGGCATCGACGACGGCAGCACCGGCGCGGTGTACACCCGCACCGGCCGCCCGTTCTTCGGCGATCCGGCGTTGACCGAGGAAGTGCTGAGCCGAATCCGAGTCGCGGCCGAAAGTTCCGGACTGTTCGAGGAATTGGCATCGGACTGGTTCGCCCTGGACGCGGAAATCATGCCGTGGTCGGCCAAGGCGATGGGTCTGCTGCGCGATCAGTACGCGGCCGTCGGCGCGGCGGCACGGGCGTCGCTCGAAGCAGCGGCGGAGATCGTCGCGGCCGTGGCCGCACGCGGTCAGGACGTGGGCGAGCTCGCCGCCCGCACGACCGCCCGCCGCGCGGACGCCGACGCGTTCACCACCGCCTACGGCCGCTACTGCTGGCCGGTGGCGGGCCTGGACGGCCTACGGCTGGCACCGTTCCAGATCCTGGCCGCCGAGGGCGTGAATTACGCTGTGCGCGAACATGAATGGCATCTCGACAAGCTGGATGCGCTCGCCGCCGCGGATACCGGGTTGTTCACCCGAACCCGTCGGATGATCGTGCGGCTGTCCGACCCCGGCTCCGAGGCCGAAGCGACGGCCTGGTGGGCCGCCCTCACCGCGGCCGGCGGCGAGGGCATGGTGGTCAAACCACTCGAGGCACTGACGCACGGAACCGCCGCGGGCAGCGGCCGTCTCGTACAGCCGGGCGTGAAATGCCGTGGGCCGGAATATCTTCGAATCATCTACGGCCCGGAGTACCTGCGCCCCGACCAGCTGCGCCGGCTGCGCTCTCGCGGCCTCGGCCGCAAACGCTCCATGGCCCTGCGCGAATACGCGCTGGGCCTGGAATCGCTCGATCGCTTCGTCGCGGGCGAGCCGCTGTGGCGCGTCCACGAGGCCGTCTTCGCGGTCCTGGCCTTGGAGTCCGAACCGGTCGACCCACGCCTGTAGGCGGCGTCGCGAACCGGCCGCGCATCACGATGCACCGGACCCCGGCGGTTTTCCTTCGCTTCCCTTCCGCGGCAACCACTCCGGATGTGACACCCCGCGGGCCGACCGGCCCATCCGGCTCCGGAACCATGCCGGTCGGCTCGGAGAATCGCTCCGTGCCGGCCGGTCGGCCCGAACCGGTTATCGCGCCGCGTGCTGCGGCGCGGTGAGGTCGTAGACCGGCAGGCCACCGATGGCCGTCGCGGTGTAGTGCTGTTCGACCCACCGGGTGATCTGCGATGCCGTGGAGGTCCGATCCCGAGAACCGGGACCGCGCATGCCCTCGGGCCGGCCGATGAAGTAGTGGATCCGGCCGTGGGAGACGTAGTCCTGGAACTGCCGCAACGTCGGCGACGGGTCACCACCGGCGAAACCACCGACCGGCATCACCGGGTAGCCGGATGCCAGTTGTAGGTCCGAGGACGTCATCGAACCCACCGACGCCGCGGTCCAGGTGTGGTTCGGGCCGCCGTCACGCAACTTCGCGATCAGCGCCGGGTCGGGAGGGCCGCCGAACGGCCCCTGATGCCCTCTGCCCGTCCGGTTCGCAGGGGTTTGCGCGTCGGCGGGCGCGCCGTGGCCGTTCCGCTGCCCCGGCGTGCTCGCACCGCGCTCCGGCTCGTCCGGTATCGGCGGCGGACCGAAGGGGAAATCGCCGAACTGTGTCCTCGGACCGGCCAGCACGATGCCGCCGGAATGCGCCGTCCCGATCGTCTGCAGCGAATAGGCGACCGGACCGGCCAGCGCGGTCAACACGGCGGCCACCGCCGCCGCCACCGCGACGGCGTGTGGCCGGGGGATCAACAGTGCCACCGTGGCCGCCACGCCGACGACCAGCACCGCCCAACGCAACCACGGCACGAAATCGGGGGTGCGGGAGAGCAGCAGAATCGCGGCGGCGGTACTCAGCGCGACGGCCGACGCCGCGGCGAACCGAACCCACATCCGATCGCGCGCACGCCACGCCATCACCGCGCCGAGTCCCACGGTCCCGGCGACCGCGGGCGCCAGGGCCACGGTGTAGTACTGGTGGAAGATACCCCGCATGAAGCTGAACACGAGTCCGGTGACCAGCATCCAGCCGCCCCACAGCAGCAGTGCGGCCCGTTGCGGATCGGTCCGGGAAACCTTGCCGCGCAGCAGGATTCCCGCGACGAGCAGCACGATGGCCGCCGGGATCAGCCAGGCGATCTGACCGCCGACCGTCTCCTGGAACATCCGGGTGATACCGGGCGAGGACCCGAAGAATCCCCCCTTGGGCTGGTGCCCGCCGGGCGGCCCGGGAACGGGGCTCGACGACGATCCGACCCCCAGCCGGCCGAGCCCGTTGTAGCCGAGCGTCAGCTCGATGATCGAATTATGTTCGGAGCCACCGAAGTACGGCCGCGAGGAAGCCGGCCACAACTGGGCGACGAGAACCCACCAACCCGCACCCGCGATCATCGCCGCCCCGGCCGCGCACAGTTGCAGCAGCCGGGTGAGCACCCGCGGCGGCCCGGCGATCAGATACGTCACCCCGAGCGCGGGCAGCACCAGCAGCACCTGCAATTGCTTTGCCAGGAAACCGAATCCGACGAATGCTCCGCACAACACGAGCCACCGCCAGCGCCCGTCCTCGAGCGCGCGGGTCATCGCCCACACCGCGGCGAGCATCAGGAATACCAGCAGCGTATCCGGGTTGTCGAAGCGCAACATCAGCGCCGCGACCGGAGTCGCCGCCAGCGCGAGCCCACCGAGAACGCCCGCGGCACTGCCGTGCGTGCGCCGCAACGTCGCCCACAGCAGCGCCACCGAGGCGATGCCCAGCAGCGCTTGCGGCAGCATCATGCTCCACGGATGCATGCCGAACAGCCGCGCCGATATCTCCATCGGCCACAGCGAGGCCGGGGTCTTGTCGACGGTGATCGAATTGCCCCAGTCGGAGGAACCGAAGAAGAACGCCTTCCACGAATGCGCCCCGGACTGCACAGCGGCCGCGTAGAACGAGTTGGCCCACCCGTTGACGCCCAGATTCCACAGATAGGCGACGGCGGTCCCGATCAGCAGCAGGGCCACGGCCAGATCTTCCCGGCGCGGGAGGCGTCGCCCCGGGCGGGCGGGCAGTCTGCTCGGCACACTCGGCGCGATCGCGGTGTCGGTCATGGCGACCAATGATGGTCCATCCGTCCACGCCTCTGCTGGGACCATGCTGAGAAGAAGCTGGGAACCGTCTCCGGCGGACAGCTGCCCCGGACGCAACCGGGGCCGGGGTCCTATGGGATCCCGGCCCCGGCCATGACCGATCGAGTTATCAGTCGGCGTACAGCCGCTCCCCCCGGGAGGCCAGTGCCATCTCGGCGGTCGCGGCCTGCGGGTCGACCGCGTCGGCGGCGACCATCTCGCTCGCGGCCCGCTCGTTGCGGATCGCGGCGGCGGGAACGGCGTTGCGGAACACCCAGCGCAGGGCGACGAACCGGATCAGCGTGGCGACCAGATTCGCGACCACCAGCACCAGCAACTGCACGTGCACGGACGCACCGGGAACCCAGTGGTGCAGGGCGAACAGCGAGCCACTGGTCAGGAACCAGGTGAACGCGAAGATCAACAGGCCCTGCACCTGGTGCGAAAGGGCCTTGGCCGAGCCGCGCACACCGAAGGTGAACGCCCGGTTGGCCGCGGTGTTGCCGACTGCGGTGATCAGCAGCGCAAGAAAGTTCGCGGCTTGCGGGCCGGTCAGCGGTTGTAGCACCAGATACAACAGCATGTAGGCCAACGTCGAGATAACCCCGATGATGCCGAATCGCACCAGCTGCCCGACCATGCCCAGCGGCACCCCGTCGACCAGCGGTTCACGGCCGATGGCCGCGCGCAGCTCGTTCACCGGCAGCGTCCCCTTGGCCAGCTCCTTGCTGACCCGCCAGACGCCTTCCAGATCCTTGCGCGCGGTGTCCACGATGTTCACGCTCGAGTTCGGATCATCGATCCAGTCCACCGGAACCTCGTGAATCCGCAACCCGGAACGCTCGGCCAGCACCAGCAGCTCGGTATCGAAAAACCATTCGCCGTCCTGCACCAGCGGCAGCAGCTTGCGCGCCACATCGGTACGCATGGCCTTGAAACCGCACTGCGCATCGGAGAACCGCGCTTGCAGCGAGGCCTTCAGGATCAGGTTGTAGCAGCGAGAGATGAATTCGCGCTTGGGACCACGCACCACGCGGGAGGACTTCGCCAGACGGGTGCCGATCGCCAGATCCGAATGTCCGGAGACCAGCGGAGCGACCAGCGGCAACAGCCCGTTGAGATCGGTGGACAGGTCGACATCCATGTAGGCGACGACCTGTGCGTCGGAGGCCTCCCAGACTGCCCGCAGCGCCCGGCCGCGGCCCTTGCGGTCCAGGTGCACCACCCGCACGCCGTCCAGTTCGGCCGCGAGATAGTTCGCGACCTCGAGGGTGGCATCGGTGGACGCGTTGTCGGCGATGGTGATCCGCGCGCTGAACGGGAAGCCGTCCCCGAGGAATTCGTGCAACCGGCGCACGCAGACGCCGAGATCACGTTCCTCGTTGTAAACGGGAACAACCACATCCAGGACGGGCGCGGTAACCGCCGCGCCCCTGCCGGTCGAAGCGGTAACGGTCGAAGTCTCGGTCATGTCACCAAGATTCGACGGTCAGCCTTGGTGGGCACTGGATCGGAGCTGCGAGATCGCTGGGAGCCGATTTCACTCTCGGCCTGCCGTTATCGCGGACGAGTGCGCGGCAGCACGACGGTGAAGGTCGCCCCTTCGCCCGGGGCAGTGTCCACCCGCACGGTACCGCCGTGCGCGGTCACCAAGGCCTGCACGATCGACAGACCCAGTCCGCTGCCGCCGCTGGCCCGCGCGCGGGAGGCGTCGGTGCGATAGAACCGCTCGAAAACGCGCGGGGCCGCCTCGGGCGACAGACCGGGCCCCTTATCGCTCACCTCGATCCGCACGTCGTCCTGCCCGGGCGTCAGCCGCACCGTCACCGGCGTGCCCGGCGGCGTGTGCGCCATCGCGTTGCCGACCAGATTCGCCAGCACCTGCCGCAGCCGGGCCGCGTCGCCGGGTACCTCGAGCGTGCCCGGACCGGACCGAATATCCAGCGCCACAGGGTGATTGGGGCCGTCCTCCTTGGCGGCCATCGCCTGTGCGCCGTGCACCACGTCACCGGCCAGCGCCAGCAGATCCACCGGGACCGATTCCAGCGGGCGCTGCGCGTCCATGCGCGCCAGCATCAGCAGATCCTCCACCAGCAGGCCCATCCGCCCGGCCTCGGCCTCGATGCGTTCGAGCACCAGCGCCGGATCCTGACTCGCGCCCTGGCGATACAGTTCGGCGAAACCGCGGATGGTCGTCAACGGGGTGCGCAGTTCGTGACTGGCATCGGCGACGAACTGCCGCATCTTGGCCTCCGAACGTCGCGCCGCCTCCTCCGAGGCCTCGGTCGCGGTGACGCCCTGCTGGATCCGAGTGAGCATCACATTGAGTGAACGAGCGAGGTGATCGACCTCGGTGTCCACGTCGCGCACCGGCACACGACGGCTCAGATCGCCCCCGGCGATCGCGGCCGCGGTCTCCTCCACCTGACTCAGCGGGCGCAGACTGCGCCGTACCACCAGATAGCCGCCCGCACCCAGCAGGACCAGCGCGCCCACACTGGTGGCGATCTCGAAGCCGATCAGTTTGGAGACGATGTCGACATTGTCGGTGAGCGGCAGACCGATGATGGTCGAACCATGTGAGTTGGTGGTCAACAGAACTCGCCAGTTGGTGTCCGCACCGTCGGCGGAAGGGACCGTCACCGGGGTGCGCGCCTTCAGCCCGGACAGTTTCGGCATCGTTGTGGTCTTATCGGGCTGAATGCGATACAGCTCCCCCTCGGGACCGCGGCGCAGTTCGAAGAAACGGTGCGGCTGGTCGGCCGAGCCGAGTTTCGGCGGCGGCGCGGTCGCATCGGCCGGAACCCAGGTCATCTCCCCGGCGCCGGTGCTGATCAGCTTCATCGGCGTGGGCCGGGCCCAGCTGTGCGCCGCATCGAACAACTGCTCGTCGGTGCGGTCGGTCAACGACTTCGACAGAGCGGAGGTCACCGCGATTCCGGAGGCGGCCAGGACTATTCCGGCCAGACTCACCATGGCGACGACCAGCGCGATACGCAGCGGGACCGCCGATACACGACGCCCCAGCATCGCGCGGGTGCGCCGGAATACGGTAGTCACCGCCCTATCTCTACCGAGCGAAGCTGGGAGAATCCTGCAAGCCGACTGGGCATTTGCTGCAGGCGCGTCAGCCGGGTGCGAGATGTTCGACGAGGCGGTCCAGGCAGGGGCGCTGACCTGCGCTCAGCTTGTCCCGAGCGACGGTGGTGTCGAACCATTCGGCACGATCGACCTCCGGGAACCGCTGCATCCGGCCGGACCGCGGCGGCCATTGCATCTCGAACGTACCCGGATTCACCTGTGCGGTGTCGAGATTCGCCTCGACCGCCCAAACGGTCAGCTCTTTCCTACTGCCTCCGCTGCCGTATCGGACCTCGCCGAGCTCGATCCACTCCCCGTCGGGCACCGGCAGTCCCAGCTCCTCGGTGAACTCCCGGCGCGCAGCCGCCCGCGCGTCCTCGGCTTCGGGATCGTATTCACCCTTGGGAATCGACCAGCCTCCCAGATCCTTGCGCGCCCACAGCGGCCCGCCCATATGCCCCAGCAGCACCTCGATCCCCGAGGCACGGCGGAACAGCAGGACTCCGGCGCTTGATCTCATGGCCGGAGTCTATATTTCGAGCTCAGGGTCGTACCGGCCGCTCATGACTCCCGCCGGATCCGCTCGAACATCTTCCGCATATTCGGGCCGATCTCGGCGAGTTCCAGGAACGGCACACCCGCGGCCGCACCGTCGAGATACGCGAACCGCATTTCGCCGAACATATTGCCCTGCTGCACTATTTCGATTCCCCGTGCGATCGCGGCCGCCACCGCCGCATCGAAATCCGCGGGCTCGGAACAAATGTGGTGCAATCCGGGTCCGGACCGGTCGAGGAATTCGGAGTAGATGGACACCCCGCGCACCGGTTGGATCAGCTCCAGCTGCGTCGCGCCCCGATAGGACAGTCCGATATGCGCGGTGAAATCCGCGGGTTCGCCACGGTAGGAACAGGTTTCGGGACCGAAGTGCACATCCGGCATCCGGGTCCAGGCGCGCACGCCGAAGCAGGCGCTCAGGAATTGCTCGGTCGCGGCGATATCGGTCACCACCCAGGCGACCTGCGTGATCACCTCGCCACCGAGGGCATTGTCGAAATCGGTCACATCGGTGACCCTACGGTGAGGTGTGAGGTGTGAGGTGATGGCCGGACCGAAGCTCCCCGCTGGTGATCGGCGAGCGGGTGCTCGCAGACTGCGGCATCCTGGACCCGCTCCCGGTGGTGCCGACCCTGGCCATCCAGGACGCCGACATCACCATCTGCGCCGGCCTCACCGGAATCGGCCCCGGAGTCCGGGGGACCGGATCTCGTTGAGCAACAAGAAATTACAGTCGGGATGACAGGATTTGAACCTGCGACCCTCCGCTCCCAAAGCGGATGCGCTACCAAGCTGCGCTACATCCCGGAGGGGCCACAGCGGACCGCCAGAGCGGGCGACGGGAATCGAACCCGCACCATCAGCTTGGAAGGCTGAGGTTCTACCATTGAACTACGCCCGCAGGCACACGACACCGACGGGATCGCCTCGATGTCGTCTGCGTCTGAGACTGTACCGAACCTCACTTCGGAAATGCCAATCGCCCTGCCAGGCGCGCCGCCGGATCGACGAGATCGGCTCCGGGACGAGCCCGGATCGGCCGCGCCACAGCTGAGCGAGACGGATGTCACAGCAACGCCCGCCCGCATCTGCCGGTGACGCTCGGCGAGTCGCGAGAGACACGCTGGATGCAGCGGGTGACACCGCGACTCGGGGCGATGACCTACGCGTTGCCATTCACCGAATTCCGGAAGAGGTTGGAAAACAGCATTTTTCGGAGTCGGGTGGCTTGCTAGGATCGTTTTGCCGGACGGGGGTATCTGGAAAGGGGGCGGTGAGCATGCACCGAGTTCGGTGGAGCGGACCGCATAGCAGTAGGCATGATCCGGAGGGTTTGGGTCCGGAGAGCACAGTCGGCGCGCCCGGCGCGCCCCGTGACGTCTGTACGAGGTGAGCGCCATGCTCGCCGATATCGATCCGGTGACCGCCGCCGCGGTCACCACGACGTCCCGGTACTGGGTTTCCGCGGTCTATCCCAGCAGCGGACTGACGATTCAGCCCGCACATCTCGAGCGGGTCTTCGCCTCGCTCATCAACGAACTACTGGATCTGGCGCGTTCGGAACCGTTCCCGGTTCGACCGGCCCGCGGCATCGGGCGGCGACTGGCCGAAGCGCCGTTCGACCGCACCCGCATGCTGGCCCCCGCCAGCCGCGCGCTGCTCGGCTTCGCACCGGGGTGTCCCGGCTCGCTCATAGCCACCCGCTGGCCCCTCGTGGCCAGCCACGCCATCGAGAGCTACGCCGAGGCGCTGCAACAGCAGGCGCTCGCGCAGCAGGAGGCCAATCTCGAGGAGCGGGTCTCGGTCCGGGTCCAGGAAATCGCACAGCTGCACCACCAGCTGCGACACGAGGCCACCCATGACGCGCTCACCGATCTGGCCAACCGCTCCCTGCTGCAGGAGCGGGTGCGCCTGATGGCGGCCGACCGCTCGCGCGGCGTCGGCCTGCTGCTCATCGACGTGGACGACTTCAAACAGATCAACGACGGTTACGGGCACAGCGTCGGAGACGAAGTGCTGGTGGAGGTTTCGCGTCGGCTGCGAGTCACCTGCCCGCAGGACACGGTCGTCTGCCGATACGGCGGCGACGAATTCGTGCTCGCGCTCTCGGCCCGCCGCAACACCCTCGGTGAAGTGGCGAAGCACGTGCTGGCCGCGCTGAACGATCCGGTACCCACCGCCGCGGGCCCGATTCCGGTGTCGGCGAGCGTGGGTACGGCGTACTGCCCACCCGGACGCGGCTGTGATTTCTCCGACCTGCTGCGCAGCGCCGACCGAGCCATGTATTCGGCGAAAACGGCGGGTAAGCGGCGGTTCGCGGTCGCCGAGCCGGAGGACGAGGAGTCCGAGCCGGGAACGTCCATCCCTCTACGGCTGCGATACGACGTGGCCGTCGCGGGCTGAGGGCGACCGGGCGGCTGTTCGAGCCGCGTACGCTGGACGAGGTGATGATACTCGTGGTCATCCTGGCCGTCGTCCTCGTGGCTTTCCTGGCGGCGAGCTTCGCCGGGCGCAATACCGCCCGTGATCATCGAGCGACCCAGCTCGCCGATGCCAAAGCCGACGCCCGTCGGCTGATCGAACGTCTCGGCGGGCAGGTCTACAACCTCACCGGCACCGATCAGGCTGCCAAACAAGCCCTCGCCGACGCCGGTGAGCGGCTGAACGCCGCCGGTTCGCAGATCGATCAGGCATCCACCGTCGCCCAGGCCCACCTGGCGAAGGAGACCGCCTTGGAGGGGCTCTACTACGTACGGGCCGCGCGGACCGCGATGGGTCTGGACCCGGGCCCGCCGGTTCCCGAACTCGACGGGCAGCGTTCGGCAGGGCAGGTTTCGGAGGATCGCGCGGTCGATTTCGACGGCCGCCGCGTACAGGCCTCACCCGCGCCTTCCCCGCAGACCCCGAACTACTATCCGGGTGGTCGCGTCGCCGGACGCCCCGTCCCGGCCGGCTGGTACTCCGAGCCGTGGTGGAAGACCGCCCTGGTGGCCGGGGCCTGGGGCGTGGGCTCGGCCTTGCTGTTCGACACCCTGTTCCACGGCATGTCCGGTGTGGGATACGGCGCCGCCGGATTCGAGGGCGGCTACGGCTCCGGTTACGACGACGGATTCGCCGCCGGACAGGACTTTCAGGCCGGTTCCGACCAATCCGGTTACGACCAATCCGGTTACGACAATGGCGGATTCGACCAGGCCGGTTACGACCAAGGCGGTTACGACAACGGCGGCGGATTCGACGGCGGCGACTGGGGCGGCGGATTCGACGGCGGCGGAGACTGGGGCGGCGGCGGATTCGACGGCAGCTTCTGACCACGACGTTCGCCCGCCGCGACGCGTCGGCTACTTCGCGGCGGCCGGCCCCAGCGAGGAGGACCGCGCCCGCGCGAGTTCGGTGATCGCGCTCGTCGCGTGCCGGTCGAATCTGTCCCGCGAGATATCCAGCGCCCCGTCCAGCCAGGGCCGATACAGGAAGGCCAGCGCACCGAAGATGGCGTGCGCATTGAGCCGTAGATCGATCTCGTCCGGCGGATTCTTCCTCCCCTGACCACCGGCCAGACTGAGCGCGATCGGCGCAGTGAACTCCACGATGAGCTGATTGCCGCGTTCGCCCAGCGCCTGGGTCGCCTGGGATTCCACGAACATGATCCGCCCGCGCCGCGGGTCTTCGTCCATGTAGTCGGTGAAACGCGACACCACGTGCGCGAAAACCTTCTCCGGCTGGGGCGGTGCGTCGGCCAGCGCGGCGAGCAGGCGATCCCGGGCACCGAGCACGACCTCGTCGAGGATGTCCAGTTGTAGCGCACTCAGATTCGCGAAGCTCTCGTAGAAGTACCGCTCGGTGAGGCCCGCGGCACGGCACACCGCCCGCATGGACATCTCCGCCGCTCCGATGGTCCCCATCAGTTCCAGCCCGGCGTCGAGCAGCTGCCGTCGGCGGGTGGCGGTGCGGTCGGCGGGCTCACGTCCCCGCCAGCGCCGTGGCTCGCCCTTGGGCTCCTCGGTGGCGGTCGGCATCTGTGTCCTCTCACAACGATTTCACCGGGCAGATGTTGACATCACACGCTGTTGACAGCAGGTGATGTCGATATTTATCCTGGTCAGTGTAACCCCCCGCGATTCCAGCGAATTCAGGGCTCTGCCTATACCTTTCGGAATTCGAGCATTTCGAGGAGAAGCCATGAAGTTCGGCCAGGCAGCACAATCGGTTGTGCTGAGCATCCTGCGTCCAGGCGGGCTGTTGTCGGAGGTGCAGATCCAGCGCCAAGCACAGCTCACCGGATGGAGCACTCGAAACGCACTCGCGCGCTTACAGGCGCGCGGCCTGATCGTCGCCATCCCCTACAAGGGCTGCTGGCAGATCAGCGATCGCGGCCGCGCCCTCGCGCTCACCACCCGGGCCCCGTACTGAGCGGATCGATTCGCCGGTGATGCGCCGGCGAATCGTCAGCCGGGCTGACAGGCCGGGCACCAGAACAGATTCCGGCCGTCCAGCACCGAGTGCAGGACAGTCGTACCGCACAGGCGACAGGGATCCCCGGCCCGGCGGTAGACATAGGTGCGAGGTTTCCCCTCGGCGTACGACGGTGCGCCGTGGTCGTGTTCGCGGCGCACGACGACGATCTTGCCGCGTCGCACCCCGACCCGCATGAGCTCGACCAGATCGTCCCACAGCGAATCCCATTCGGCCGAGCTCAGCTCACGGCCGGGGCGATGCGGTGAAATCCCGTGCCGGAAAAGCAATTCCGCGCGGTAGACGTTGCCGACTCCGGCCAGTACCTTCTGGTCCATCAACAATGCGCCCAGCGGGCGAGCCGAACGACGGATGCGCTCCCAGGCGAGGGCGGGATCGGCGTTGCGGCGCAACGGATCCGGGCCCAGTCGAGCGGCGAGAGCGGCGACCTCCGGCTCGTGCAGCACCTCGCAGGCGGTCGGCCCGCGCAGATCCGTGCCGTACAGCTGTTCGCCGGCGCGACCGGCTCCGGCCATCCGCATCCGCACCTGGCCCACCGGATCGCCCAGCGGCCCGGCCGATTCGGAGAAGGTCCCGTACAACCCCAGGTGCACATGTACGACCAGGCCCGAATCATAATGGTGCAGAAGGTGTTTTCCCCATGCCTCGGCACGTACCAGCACCCGGCCGTCCACCAGCGCGGCCCCCTCGGCGAACCGGCCCTGCGGACTGGACACCCGCACCATTCCCCCGGCGAACCGCTGATGATGCAGCTTCGCCAGCCGATGCAGCGTATGCCCCTCCGGCATGACCCGTCCTCACCTCATCCTTCACCCCGGACCGACGGCACGCGCCAGGAACGACCGCACCCCGCCGGGCTCCGCGACGAGTCCACGGGCGGGGTGCGATCGACTCCCGGTGGTGCGATCAGCCGGCCGCTGAAACCTCTGGCGCCTTACCGGTTTTCTCGTACTCGGAGATGATATCGATGCGGCGCTGGTGACGCGGCTCGTCCGACCACGGGGTAGCCAGGAAGGCGTCGACGATCGCCAGCGCCTCGGGCAGCGGGTGCATCCGGCCACCGATGCCCATCAGCTGAGCGTTGTTGTGCTGACGGGCCAGCTGCGCGGTCTCCACGCTCCAGGCCAGCGCACAGCGCGCGCCGGGCACCTTGTTCGCGGCGATCTGCTCGCCGTTTCCGCTACCGCCCAGCACGATGCCGAGGCTGCCCTCGTCGGCGACCACCCGGCGGGCGGCATCGATGCAGAACGCCGGGTAGTCGTCGACGGCGTCGTATTCGTGTGCGCCGCAGTCGACCACTTCGTGCCCGGCCTGCTTCAGGTGTTCTTTGATGTGGTTCTTCAGCTCGAAGCCGGCATGGTCGGCACCCAGGTATACGCGCATGGCAGCGATTGTGTCAGGCCCCGCACATCGCTCCGACGCGGGGCCGACGGCGGATTTTCTATAGAGTTCACGGCATGCAGCCCGAGCACCACCCGCCGCCCTCGACACCGCAGCAACCGCCGGGCTGGAACCCGGTCACCGGCATGTCTGGGTGGGATCCGCGGCTGGGCCCGCCCGGCTGGTCACCGCAGACGCCCTACACACCGCCGCGGCCGCCGCTGGTGCAGCACGCCCGGGGACTGTCGCCGTACGGTATGCCCGCCAGACACAGCTGGGAGATCCCGATGTTGATCATCGTGATCGTGGTGACCGTGCTGGCCTATCTGGTGACCTCGATGCTGGTGCTGCTCGGCGTGATCAACTACTACACGCTGGCATTCCTGGCCGCGCCGATCCTGCTGTGGTTCGGCCGCGGCGCGAATTACGCGACGCAGCGGGTCAACGCGGTGAAGATGTCACCGACCCAGTTCCCCGAGGGCCACCGGATGGTGGCCGAGGCGGCGGCGCGCTACGGCATGCTCACCCCGCCGGAGGCCTATGTGCTGCTGGGCAACGGCCAGATCAACGCCTTCGCGTCCGGCCACGGTTTCCGCCGCTACGTCTGCGTGTACAGCGATCTGTTCGAGGTCGGCGGCCAGGCCCGCGACCCCGACGCGCTCGCGTTCATCATCGGCCACGAGGTCGGCCACATCGCGGCCGGGCACACCTCGTACTGGCGCAACCTCGGCATGTTCCTGGTGCCGTTCCTGCCGATCCTGGGCAATGCCCTGATCCGCACCCAGGAATACACCGCGGACAATCACGGCTACTGCCACCGGCACATGGGCGCGCCCGGCGCGATGCGCGTGCTGGCCGCCGGAAAGTATCTGAACGCGCTGGTCGACATCAACGAGATGGCCGACCGGGCCCCGCAGGAGAAGGGCTTCTTCATCTGGGTGGCCAATGCGATGTCCTCGCACCCGGTGCTGACCCGGCGAATCTGGGCGCTGCGCGACCGCAGCCGACACGGGAAGCTGTTCCTGCGGCCCAGCGCACCGACTCCGGTGCAGCACAATGGGACTCATCTTCCCGCTTATCTGCCGCCGGGTCGGCACATCGAGATCCCGAGCAGCGTCCGCTGACCGACCGGAATCCCCTTCGCCGCCGACGATCGGATCGCGGTTCCCGCACGAGGTTGCGCCGTAGCGGGCGGTCGCGATAACGCGACGGCGACCGGGGCGCACCGAATGACGGTGCGCCCCAGGCTGTTTCAGTCGAAAACCGGCCCCTCGGTGCGAGTCCGCTTGAGTTCGAAGAAGTGCGGGTAGGAGGCCAGCGCCACCGCGCCGTCCCACACCTTGCCGGCCTCCTCGCCGCGCGGGATGCGGGAGATCACCGGGCCGAAGAAGGCCACGTCGTTGATGTGAATGGTGGGGGTGCCCACGTCCGGGCCGACCTTGTCCATCCCGGCGTGGTGGCTCACACGCAGCGCCTCGTCGTACTCGGTGCTGGTGGCGGCCTCGGCCAGTTCCGCGGGCAGGCCGACTTCGGCGAGGGATTCCGCGATCACCAGGGCGAACGTCTCGGCGCGGTCCTCGCGCTCGTATTCTTCCTTGCGGTTGTGGATACGGGTGCCCATCGCGGTGTAGAGCGGGGCGAGTACCTCGTCACCGTGTTTCTGCGCGGCGGCGATGGCCACGCGCACCGGTCCCCAGGCGGACTTCATCAGCTCCACGTACCGTTCGGGCAGACCCTCACGTCCCTCGTTGAGCACCGCCAGGCTCATCACGTGGAAACGAGCCTCGATGTCGCGGACCTTCTCGACCTCCAGAATCCAGCGGGAGGTGATCCAGCACCAGGGGCACAGCGGATCGAACCAGAAGTCCACCCGGTCCTTGGCGCCGGTTGTCGCATCACTCACGTCGCAGTCCTCTCGAAAGTTCGCCGGCGGTGGCGCACTGCCACCCTCGATTCTGATCAACCACGGAAACTTCCGGATATTTCCCGACCGTGTCGGTGCCTGGCAGTAGGGTCGGAGACGACCTGGTCACCGTCGCACGGAGGGTTGGTATGAGCACAGATTCCAGGTTCGTCATCGTCGGCGGCGGGCTCGCCGGGGCCAAGATCGCCGAGAATTTGCGCTCAGGCGATTTCGCCGGTGCGCTGACCTTGATCACCGCGGAGGATCATCTGCCGTACGAGCGGCCGCCGCTGTCCAAGGAACATCTGCTGGGCAAGCAGGCTTTGCCCGATTTCACGGTGCAGCCCGCCCAGTGGTACCGCGAGCACGATGTCGAGGTGGTGCTGAGCACCACCGTGGCCGGAATCGATCGCGCGACGAAAACCGTTGCGCTCCCGGACGGTTCGACCCTCCCCTACGACAAACTCGCCCTGGCGACCGGATCGCGCCCGCGTCGGCTGCCGCTGCCCGGCGCCGATGCCCAGGGCGTTCATCACCTGCGCACCATCGAGGATTCCGATGCGCTGATCGAGCTGTTCGGCTCGATCCGGCGGCTCGCGGTGATCGGCGCGGGCTGGATCGGGCTGGAGGTCACCGCGGCGGCCCGCGCGGCGAATGTCGAGGTGACGGTGCTGGAGACCGAATCCGTTCCGCTGCGCGCCGCGCTCGGCCCGGAGATGGGCCGGGTCTTCGCCGATCTGCATCGCGCGCACGGGGTGGATCTGCGCTGCGGCGTCCGGGTCGCGGAAATCGTCACCGATCAGGGTCGCGCCACCGGCGTCAGGCTCGACGATGACAGCGTCATCGAGGCCGACGCGGTACTCGTCGCCGTGGGCGCGCGTCCCAACACCGATCTGGCCACCGATGCCGGGCTCGCCGTCGAGGGCGGGGTTCTGGTCGACGAATCGCTGGCCACCAGCGATCCGAATATCGTCGCTGTCGGCGATATCGCCGATCAGCAGCATCCCGTGCTGGGACGGCGAATCCGGGTGGAGCACTGGGCGACCGCGCTCAATCAACCCGCCGTGGCGGCACAGACCATGCTGGGCACGCCGGCGGTCTACGACCGGGTCCCGTACTTCTTCACCGACCAGTACGACCTGGGTATGGAGTACACCGGCTACGTCGGCCCGGATCAGGAAACCACCCTGGTGGTGCGCGGCGATACCTCCACCCGTGAATTCGTCGCCTTCTGGCTGGACTCCGGCGATCGGATGCTGGCCGGGATGAACGTCAACATCTGGGATGTCACCGACCGGATCAAGGAACTCATCCAGGCCGGTGAGCCGGTCGATCGTCAGCATCTTGCCGACACCTCCACGCCGCTGTGACGTAAGTCACTATCGCGATGTGATGATTCTTCGCCCGCGGCTCCGACCTCTCATCAGACACCCGATGCGAAGCAAAGACACGGACCCACGTTCGCGGCCTGCCGCGGATCGTGCACCCGCCGAAGCACAGCAACGGCCGAAGAGATACCGGAGCCGACCATGAAATACATGTTGTTGAAGACCTATTCGCCCGCCGAGTACTGCGACATCCCGATCACGGAGTGGACGCCCGAGGAGATCGCCGCACATATCGAGTTCCAGCGGATGCTGGGCGAGCAGTTGCGTAACTCCGGCGAACTCGTCGACGCGCAGGGCCTCGCCTACCCGGATCAGGCGCGGGTGGTCAGCTCCGACGGCCGCTCGGCTCCGGTGGTGACCGACGGCCCGTTCCCCGAGACCAAGGAGTTCCTGGCCGGGTACTGGATCGTCGACGTCGACACTCCCGACCGCGCCGTCGAGATCGCGGCCCAGGCCTCGGCCGCACCCGGTCCGGGCGGCAGACCCATCGGCGAGCGGATCGAGGTCCGTCAGGTCATGGATGCTCCGGCCACCGACTCGTGAGATCGGTTCGCGCCGTGACCGATCGGCGAAACATGGAAGTCGCCTATCTCCTGCGGGAGGTGGCCCCGACCGTGCTCGGGGTGCTGGCGCGGCGGTTCGGAGACTTCGACGCTGCCGAGGACGCCGTACAGGAGGCGATGCTGGCGGCCGCGACGCAGTGGCCCGAGACCGGGCTGCCGGACAATCCTCGGGCCTGGTTGATCCAGGTCGCGCAGCGGCGGATGGTCGATGCGGTCCGGGCCGATATCGCCCGACGCAACCGCGAGATCACCGCCGCGACGCGAGATATACAGCCGCACAACGATATCGAGCCCGCACGCGAGGACACCCTGACCCTGTTTCTGCTGTGCTGCCATCCCGCGCTGTCACCGGCGAGTGCGATCGCGCTGACCCTGCGCGCGGTCGGCGGGCTCACCACCGAGGAGATCGCTCACGCCTTCTTGATTCCGGAAACCACCATGGCGCAACGTATTTCGCGTGCGAAGAAGCGCCTGGAGACACTGGAGCGCCCCTTCGCGCTGTCCGAGCGAACCGAAACCGCCGGATGGGCCGATCGGCGCGAATCGGTTCTGCACGTGCTGTACCTGATGTTCACCGAGGGCCACACGGCCTCCACCGGCCAGGCGGTACACCGTGCCGACCTGGCTTCCGAGGCGATCCGGCTGACCCGGATCGCCCACCGCCTGCTGCCGGACGACCCCGAGGTCACCGCCCTGCTCGCGCTGATGCTGCTCACCGACGCCCGCCGCGCGGCCCGCACCGGCCCCAGCGGCGAACTCATCCCGCTGCCCGAACAGGATCGGACCCGCTGGAACCGCACCCAACTCACCGAGGGCATCCGCCTGGCCACGACGGCCATCGCCACCGGCCTCGACGGCCGCTACCGGCTCCAAGCCGCGATCGCGGCCCTGCACGCCCAGGCCCGCCGGGCCGAAGACACCGACTGGTCCCGAATCCTGCTGCTGTACACCAAGTTGGAAGCCCTCACCCCCAACGCCATGATCACCCTGAACCGCGCGGTGGCCACCGCGATGGTGTACGGCCCGGCCGCCGCCTTGGCCCTGACCGACACCGTCGCCGCCGCACTGTCCGGCCATCACCGCCTCGATGCCGTACGCGCCCACCTGTACGAGATGGCTGACGACCGGCCCGCGGCAATCGCCTGCTACACCGCCGCCGCCCACCGCACGACCAGCGTCCCCGAACGCGACTATCTGTTCCTGCGCGCCGCACAACTGCGGCAATGACGCTGCGCAAAGGATTATTCGAACCGTCGAGGCATCGAGGCACCGACAGCGCCCGCAGCGGTGGATATCGACCACCGCACCGACCGCGTACGGCTGTCGAAACGCCATGACCGAACCGATCGGCGCTCGGTCGAATCCACCGGCGTACGAATCGAACTCGCCCGCCGACGGGCCCCGGCCGAACCTCGACCAGCCCGTCCGCCGGCGCGGGGCGCCGTCGACGACACCGCCGAGCAGACTCGGGACGGACTCCGTGCCGTCGCCGGTGGGCCGCTCAAGCGCGAGCCGAACTCCATGTCTCCCCGGTGATCAGCTCGTATGCCTCCTGATACTTCTGCCGGGTCGCGGCGACGATGTTCTCGGGAATCTCCGGACCCGGGTACTCCTTGTTCCAGCCGGTGGAGGTGGCCCAGTCCCGGACGAATTGTTTGTCGAAGGAGGGCTGGCTGTGTCCGGGCTGCCATCGATCGGCGGGCCAGTAGCGGGAGGAGTCCGAGGTGAGGACCTCGTCACCGAGCGTGAGAACGTCGGCGTCCCAGCCGAATTCGACCTTCGTATCGGCGATGATCACACCGCGGTCGGCGGCGTGAGCCGCGCCGCGCGTGTAGATCTCCAGGGTCAGATCGCGCAGGTGCTCGGCCACCTCGCGCCCCTCCTGGGCGACGACGTCGTCGAAGGTGATCGACTCGTCGTGCCCTACCGAGGCCTTGGTGGTCGGGGTGAAGATCGGCTCGGGCAGCCGGTCGCCTTCGCGCAGCCCCGGCGGCAGCGCGATTCCCGACACCGAGCCGGTGGCCCGGTACTCCTTCAGGCCCGAGCCCGACAGGTAGCCGCGGGCGATACATTCCACCTGCACCATCTTCAGCGGCTTCACCCGGACCGCGCGTCCGGCGAATTCCGCCGGCACATCCGTCGTCGACAGCACGTGGTTGGGGATGCCGGTCAGATGGTCGAACCACCAGTTCGACAGCTGGGTCAGCAGCGCTCCCTTGTCCGGGATCGGCGTCGGCAGCACCACGTCGTAGACCGATACCCGGTCCGATGCGACCAGGATCAGCGAATCGCCGTCCTCGTACAGATCGCGCACCTTACCCGCGTGGATGTGCCTCAACTGTCCTCCTCGTATGCGCGCCGGTGATACAACCGATTGCCGACCTGCGCGCTCAGCCTACCGAGGGGCACCCGGCCGCCGGTCGCGGGCACGTACCCGCCCCCGACGCCCCGCGACGTGGCATTCTGGGCACCGTTGCGTTCGCACCCGTGCACGACAGGCGATCCCTATCGCGCCGCGGAGGCGAATGGACGACGCACCGAGCCGACGGCGCCGCCCACTCCACGGACCGGATGGGCAGCCCGCCCGGCACAGTTCTCCGACCAGCGAAGGAGTCTCCTTGTCCGCACCGAACCTCACCCGTGAACAGGCGATCACACGGGCCGCGACGATCACCGTGGAGAACTATCGCGTCGAACTCGACCTGACGGGCCGGCAGTCCGGGTCCGAAGCCGTGTCGGATGGCGGCACTGACGAGACGTTCTTCTCCCGGTCCACCGTCACGTTCACCGCGCAGCCCGGGGCGGAGACATTCGTCGACTTCGTCGGGGCCGGTGTGCGGTCCGCGGTGCTCAACGGAGTCGCGATCGAGATCGGCGAGTACGACGAATCCGCGGGGATCACGCTGACCGGTCTGGCCGAGCGCAACGAACTCGTCGTCGAGGCCGACGCCGAATATTCGCACACCGGCGAGGGTCTGCATCGGTTCGTCGACCCCACCGACGACAGGGTCTACCTCTACTCGCAGTTCGAAACCGCCGATGCCAAGCGGATGTTCGCCTGCTTCGACCAGCCCGACCTGAAGGCCACCTACGACATCACCGTCACCGCGCCGCAGGACTGGGAGGTCATCTCCAACGGCGCGGCCACCGATACGGAGTGCACCGGCGAGGCGGTGCGGCACACCTTCGCCACCACCCCGAAGATGAGCACCTACCTGGTGGCGCTGATCGCGGGTCCGTACGCGAAGTGGACCGACACGTACTCCGACGACCACGGCAGCATTCCGCTGGGCATCTACTGCCGCGCTTCGCTGGCCGAATACATGGACGCCGAGCGGCTGTTCACCGAGACCAAACAGGGCTTCGGCTTCTACCACGCCAATTTCGGTGTGCCGTACGCGTTCGGAAAGTACGACCAGCTGTTCGTCCCCGAATTCAACGCCGGCGCAATGGAGAACGCGGGCGCGGTCACCTTCCTCGAGGATTATGTGTTCCGCTCCAAGGTGACCCGCGCCTCGTACGAGCGCCGCTGCGAGACCGTGCTGCACGAGATGGCGCACATGTGGTTCGGCGATCTGGTCACCATGAAGTGGTGGGACGACCTGTGGCTGAACGAGTCCTTCGCGACCTTCGCCTCGGTGCTCGCCCAGACCTCGGCGACCGAATACACCAGCGCCTGGACCACATTCGCGAATGTGGAGAAGTCCTGGGCGTACCGCCAGGATCAGCTGCCCTCCACCCATCCGATCGCCGCGGACATCCCGGATCTGGCCGCGGTCGAGGTCAACTTCGACGGAATCACCTACGCCAAGGGCGCTTCGGTGCTCAAGCAGCTTGTCGCCTACGTCGGCCGGGAGCCGTTCCTGGCCGGACTGCGCGACTATTTCGCCGACCACGCCTACGCCAACGCCACCTTCGACGATCTGGTGGGCGCGCTCGAAAAGTCCTCGGGCCGTGACCTTTCCAGCTGGGGTTCGCAGTGGCTCAAAACCACCGGCCTGAACATCCTGCGCCCGGAATTCGAGGTGACCGACGGTAAGTTCACCTCGTTCGCGGTGGTGCAGGAGGGGGCCGCGCCCGGCGCTGGTGAGCACCGGGTGCACCGTCTGGCCATCGGCATCTACGATGACCAGGACGAGGCGGGAGCGACGGGCACGCAGGAGGCAGCCGGCGTAACCACGCAGCGCCCCGCGGACGCCTCCATCGGGCACCGTAAGCTGGTGCGCACCAAGCGCATCGAGCTGGATGTGGACGCTGCCGGACGCACCGAGGTGCCCGACCTGGTCGGCGTGGAGCGCGGCAAACTGGTGCTGATCAACGACGACGATCTCACTTACTGCTCGGTGCGGCTGGACCCGGAATCTCTGGAGACGGTCACCACCCGCATCGCCGATATCGCCGAATCGCTTCCGCGCACCCTGTGCTGGTCGGCGGCGTGGGAGATGACCCGCCAGGCCGAGATGCGGGCCCGTGATTTCGTCGCGCTGATTCGCCGCGGCGTCGGTGCGGAGTCGGAAATCGGTGTGGTGCAACGTCTTCTGATGCAGGCGAACACCGCGCTGAGCAGTTATGCCGATCCGGAGTGGGCCGCGGGCACCGGCTGGCCGGAATTCGCCGATCGCCTGCTGGAGCTGGCGCGGGCGGCCGAAGCCGGATCGGACCACCAGCTCGCCTTCGTCAACGCACTGACCGCGGCGCGGTTGTCGCCTGCGCACACCGAGGTCCTGAACGCGCTGCTGTCCGCCGATCCCGCGAGCGCCGGGCTGTCCGGCTTGGTGGTCGACACCGACCTGCGCTGGCGAATCGTGCAGGCG
Organism: Nocardia vaccinii NBRC 15922; assembly: GCF_001613305.1. Classification (GTDB taxonomy): domain Bacteria; phylum Actinomycetota; class Actinomycetes; order Mycobacteriales; family Mycobacteriaceae; genus Nocardia; species Nocardia vaccinii. The sequence continues at coordinate 13,067 of NZ_BDCC01000018.1, read as the reverse complement.
CTGGCCGCATCCGGGGTCATCGACGCCGACGGCGCCGAAACCCCGGTCATCGACGCCGAATTGGATCGCGACCCGACCGCCGCGGGCCGTCGGCAGGCCGCATCCGCCGCGACCGCGCGCCCGCAGGCCGAGGTCAAGGAGCGCGCGTGGGATTCGGTGCTGACCGATGATTCGCTGCCGAACATCACTACCCGCGCGATCGTGAGCGGCTTCGCACCGGCCGGCCAGGCCGACTTGCTCGCCCCTTACGTGGCGCGCTACTTCGCCGAGATCCCCGCGGTCTGGGAGCGGCGTTCCAGCGAGGTCGCCCAGACCGTCGTGGTCGGCCTCTACCCGCACTGGGCGATCACCGACGAGGCCGTCGCCGTGGCGGACAAGTTCCTCGCCGACGATCATCCCCCGGCCCTGCGCCGCCTGGTCGTCGAGGGCAAGGCGGGGATCGAACGTTCCCTGCGCGCAAGGGCTTTCGACGCGCGCTGAGTGATTCGCACGCCGCACGGACGACCCCCTGCCACCGCTACGGCAGGGGGTCGTCCCGCATCCGGACACTGCTCGACCAGCACCGCCCGCGCCCGTGCGGGCACGACGTGCGCACCGGGGCGATGCCTGTGTGCGAAAGCCCGGCCGGGCCATGTGCTGAACAGGTCGGCGTCAGCGCTAGCCCGGCCAGTGCTCCATGAACCGACGGCATTCCACGAGTTGTCCGCACCGCACAACCGAAACATGTTGCTCGCAGGCATATTCAGATCACCGGTCTCCCGCTGCTGTGAGCAGATCCGCTCTGGGCAGCATGCGGCGATTTCGCGGCGATCGCACGGCACTGTGGTGGCATGGCTCGAGACGACAAAACCCCGATGTTCGGTTGGCGGATGCGCGAACAGCTGTTCGGCCGCCGCATTCTGGTACTCGACGGACCGCTGGACGACGACAACGGCACGGTGCTGACGACGCAACTGCTCACCCTCGCCGCGGAGGATCCCGGCGGGGCGGTCTCGCTGTGGATCCACTCCCCCGGCGGCTCGGTTCCCTCCATGCTCGCGATCCGCGACACCATGCGGCTCATCCCGTGCGAGGTGTCCACGCTGGCGCTCGGATTGGCTTGCAGCGCAGGACAATTCCTGCTCTCGGCGGGCAGCCGCGGACGGCGGTTCGCCCTGCCGCACGCTCGAATCCTGATGCATCAGGGTTCGTCCGGCATCGGCGGCACCGCCGGTGAGGTCGAGGTTCAGGCGGACGATCTGCGGCACACGGTGAACACGGTGCTCGGCATCATCGCCGAGGACACCGGGCAGCCCTTCGACCGGATCTACGAGGATTCGCTGCACGACCGCTGGTTCACCGCCGAGCAGGCCAGGGATTACGGCTTCATCGACCACATTGTCGATTCCTTCGACCAGGTCATCCCGAAACGGCCACGGGTGGGGATCAACGCATGACCGACCGGACCACGACCACCGAGGTGCACTCATGACCAGCTACACGATTCCGAACGTCATCGCCCAGCATCCGCACGGCGAGCGGATCATGGACGTCTACTCCCACCTGCTCACCGAGCGGATCGTCTACCTGGGCACCCCGATCGATGCGGGCGTCGCCAACGCTCTCATCGCGCAGCTGCTCCATCTGGATGCGGACAGTCCGGGACAGGACATCAACCTCTACATCAACTGCGAGGGCGGCGATCTGCCCGCCATGCTCGCGGTCTACGACACCATGCAGTACGTCCGCTCCCCTGTCGCGACGACCTGCGTCGGCCAGGCCATCGCGGTCGGCGCGGTCCTGCTCGCGGGCGGCACCGCGGGACGCCGCTCGATGCTGCCGCACGGCCGCGTCGTCCTGCACCAGCCCGCCACCCGGGGCCAAGGCGCCATCCCGGACCTGATCCTCCAGGCCGACGAGCTGGTCCGCATGCGTGCGGAGATCGAATCGATCCTGTCCCGGCACACCGGTCGGGACATCGAGACTCTCCGGCACGACACCGACCGCGACCGGGTCTTCACCGCGCGGTCCGCCGTCGACTACGGCCTGGTCGACCGCATCCTCGACCCCATCGGCTGACCAATTCCTCGGCGGCCGTCAGCTCCGACCACTCCGCGGCGCGGCTCGAAACCTATTGCCGCCGAGAGGCCCTCAGTCAGTGGCGGACAGCTCGCCGCTGGGACGGCCGCACGGGGGCGTCGCCGAGACCGGGCATCGACCGGTACCCGGCGACGACGGCCGCCGTGGCCTCGCAACAATCGTCCGCGACGCCGGTGCGGACATCGCGGTGACGGCAGGCCGGTCGCCCGATGCCCGAATGCCAGGGCCACACCAGAAATGGACAGCCGTGGGCACTTACGCGGCCAGCGCGTACATCGTCGGCCCGGAGGTTCGCCGCGGCACGCCCGTGGCGAATGCGCTGCGGCGCTGTTGATACAGATCGCGCACGATCAGTTCGGTAAGGCCGATCAGCGTGGTGCCGAGAGCTCCTGCCAGCGCGGCGATCATCTCGCTGGACGGGTCCTTGCGCCCGCGCTCGACCTCGGACAGGTATTGCGGCGAAACGCCTGCGCGGCCAGCGGTTTCGACGAGCGTCTCGCCCTGTTCGGTGCGCAGCGTCCGGAGCCGTCGCCCCAGCGCCTCTCGCCACAGCGGCTCACCGGTGTGCCGCGCCGGTTCGGCTCGCGCCGGATCGGGGCGAGCCGCATCCGGCTCGGATCGTCCGTCACGTCCGCCGGGAATCGCATGAAGTCGCGGATGCTGCGCCATGATCCGAGCCTACGAGCACCCTGCCCGCCGCACGCGCCGATTCTGCTCACAGCAGATATCGGCCCGTATCACCCGCGGTTGCGAGCGGGCGCGGTCAGGTACGCGATGGCCATATCGGAGGTATCCTCGGTCCAGCGCGGCCAGGAGATGCCGTCCGGGACGGCCTGCACCGTCAGCATGCGGTGTATGCATCCGCCGAGCACGATGCGGAAGACCACGGTCAACGCCGTCACGGGGTCCGTACGCCGCACTCGGCTCCCCTGAACTCGAGAACGGCCCGTCAGCTTCGCGCTGACGGGCACGTCGTCGTGCGACGGCTCGAGTCGCGGGGAGGCGGGGGAACTAGCTGATGGCCGAGCCCATGACTCGGACCGCGGAGACCAGACCGTCGATCAGCTGGCCCTGACGCAGCGAGCTGAGCAGAGCGGTCAGTCCGAGCTGGCAGATCCGGTCGTTGACCCGGTCGGCCACGTCGCGACCCGAACGCACCTCGACGGCCTTGTCGTTCGGGGAGACGGCGATGAGCACCGAACGTGCCGCCTCGGGGGTGCTCGGGAAGATCGCGTCGGCGCCCGCGGCCGGATCCGCGCCCAGATCACCGATGTAGACGTTGAACCGGATCTTGGTCGCGCGAGTGACCTCGGTGAGCGTGTTGTCCATGATCAACCGCTCGGTGTCGCTGAACGGCGCCTCCCGGAACACGGTGCCCGGCTCGTGCACCCCGGATACCCGTCCGCTGGTGGTGACGACCCATCCGTGCGGGAGGTCGGCCTCGACCACCGCGGGCCACTTAGAATTTGCCACTTGCCCGGCCTCCGATCAGGTCCGACTCGGCGGATTCGATTGCATCGTGGGTGCCGTGCGAGGTGTCGTGATGGCCGTGGCCGGTCACCTCGTCGGTCGCGCTCCACAGCACCGGGTCCGCGGTCCACTTCTCGCCGAGGTTGTAGTGGACCGGCTTCTCCCCGGGATACGGCTTGCCGAGGAACGACAACCCCGCGATGACCGCGTAGATCACCAACGGAATGCCGACAAAGATCAGCACTGTCTCGAGAATGCTCACGACCCAACGGTAGTCGATGCGCCGGAGAGCGCGTCGGACTGGTGAGCCTGTCACCCGTGCGTGTCGATTCACACCCGCCGAGCGCCGCCGCTACACCAGCCACACCGCCGTATCCGGGGGCAGCGCGGCGCCCTCGATCGGCACACTGGACAGCAGCACATCTCCGGGCGGCAGCGGCGTCGGCACGGGCGAGGTGTTGAGTACGCAGGTCAACCCGCCCGCGCGCCGGAAGGCCAGGCATCCGGCCGGACTGCCGTACCACTCCAGGCCGGTTCCGGCGAATTCCGGTCGCACACCACGCAATTCGATCGCCATCCGGCACAGTGACACCATCGAGTCCAGTCGCTCGAGCTGCGACTCCACGGTCAAACCGGCCCACTGCGGCGGAACCGGCAGCCAGGACTGCTCGGCGCTGGTGAATCCGAACGGCGGCTGCCGGCCCTCCCACGGAATCGGCACTCGGCACCCGTCGCGACCGCGTCGGGTGTGCCCGGACCGCTCCCACACCGGGTCCCGCAATGCGTCGTCGGGCAGATCATCGACATTGGGCAGGCCCAACTCCGAACCGTTGTACAGGAATACCGCGCCCGGCAACGCCAGCTCGAGCAGGATCATCGCTCGCGCCCGGCGCAGCCCCAAGGCCCCGCCGCCGTACCGGGTCACCTCGCGTTCGATGTCGTGATTGGACAGCGTCCAGGTCGGCACGGCACCCACCGAGGCCACGGCCTCGATCGAGTTATCCACTGCGGCACGAATTTCCGCGGCGTCGAAGGCGGTCTCCGCGAGCCGGAAGTTGAAGGCCAGATGCAATTCGTCGGGTCGCACGTATTCGGTGAATCGCGCGTTGTCGTCCACCCACACCTCGCCGACCGACACCGCGGCCGGATATTCGTCGATCACCTTGCGGAAGCGGCGGTGGATGTCGTGCACCGCCGGATTGTTGAACCGCGGATCGCCGTCGTCATGCACGAGCATCCGGGTATCCACGCGGTCCATATCGGGCAGCCCCGGTGGTTTGGCCATACCGTGCGCCACGTCGATGCGGAATCCGTCGACGCCGCGATCCAGCCAGAAGCGCATGGTCCGCTCGAAATCCGCGCTCACCTCAGGGTTGTCCCAGTTCAGATCGGGTTGTTCGGCGGCGAAGATGTGCAGGTACCACTGGCCGGGCGTGCCGTCGGGTTCGGTGACGCGAGTCCAAGCCGGGCCGCCGAAGATGCTGGGCCAGTTGTTCGGCGGCTCGGCCCCGCCGGGACCGCGGCCGTCGCGGAAGATGTAGCGATCACGTTCGGGACTGCCGGGCGCCGCCGCCAGCGCGGCGGCGAACCACGGATGCCGGTCACTGGTGTGATTGGGCACCAGGTCCATGGTGATTCGCATACCGCGATCGTGTGCCTCGGCGATCACCTCGTCGAACACCTCGATATCGCCGAAGAGCGGATCGATATCGCGCGGATCGCTGACGTCGTACCCCCCGTCTGCCATCGGCGAGCGCATCACCGGGCAGATCCACAGCGCGTCGACGCCGAGGAGTTCGAGATAGCCGAGCCGGTCCAGCAAGCCGCCCAGATCGCCCACGCCGTCGCCGCCGGAGTCGGCGAACGAGCGCGGATAGACCTGATAGAACACCGCCGAGCGCCACCACCGCCCGTCGGGCGCATCGGGCGCGGCCGCTGCCGATTCGTCGGAAACCTCGGGCCCGGACGAGGCCGTCGGAACAACCACGGAGGACCCCTCAGCCGGGCTTGCCGCCGGATCTCCGGGTGATGAAGGCGTCACGACACCCAATAGTGCCAAAGGTTTCCGGCGAAGGTGCGGCAACTACGCAGTGTTGGTGACATTTGGCAAATGATCAGCAGACGTTACCCGTTGTCCGGAAAAGCTCTGGGTTGCACCAGGTTTTGTGCCACGCCATTCAGAAAGGCGAGTTGACCAGCGAATTCGCCGCCATCTCCAGATAATCCAACAGGGCCCGACGGTGTTCGTCGTCCATGACATCGCTTCCGATCTCGTCGACGGCGATGTGCATACAGCGCAGCCACGCATCGCGTTCGATCGGCCCGATTCGAAACGGCATGTGCCGCATGCGCAGTCGCGGATGTCCGCGCTCGTCGGAATAGGTGCGCGGACCGCCCCAGTACTGTTCGAGGAACATCCGCAGGCGCCGCTCGGCGGGCCCGAGATCCTCTTCCGGATACAGCGGGCGCAACACCTCGTCGGCGGCCACCTCGCGGTAGAACGTCGCGACCAGTCGCCGGAACGTCTCCGCGCCGCCGACCGCCTGGTAGAACGCCGCCGGATCCGCCGCACGTTCCGGGGAGCTCGCGGCCCCCGCGCCCGAACGCTCAGCCATATGCGACCACCTCGCTCGGTCCGGTGTGCTCGCGGCTGTTCGCGGCTCGTCGTTCACCGGCCACCTGTTCGCTCCATTCGTCGCCTCGTTCGCGGCCATCGGACGCGGCATGCGCCCCGCGCGCATGCCGTCGCTCCAGCCGGATACCCCGCCGTACTCGCAGCATAGTCGGCGGCCGGGAACCGGCCGGTCGGCCGCGGGATCGCGACACCGCCCGCACGACGCGCACCGTGGCGCCCGATCCGAACCGGGCCGATCCCGCCGATTCCCCAGCAGCGGGAATATCGACCGGCATCCGTCCGCGACAGCCGCCGATCACGTGCTGTTCATCCGAACGTGCCCGACAATGTGCGAAATAATCGTGCATTGGTACGAGTTCCGTGGTCAACTGGGTGGCAGTGTCTGCCCAGATACCATACGAACCGGACTACACGAATTCGGGGTCCTCATGAAGCAGCGGCACAGCGCCCGGTCCCAGGAGGCCAGGGCGCATCGACAACTCCAGCCCGCCGACGTCCACAATCGTGGGTCGGGGGCCTCTCCGCTGCAGATCTTGTCCGAGTATTCCCATCCCGATCGTGACCACACCGATCGCGAGCATCACTCTCCCTGCGATACCCCGGTGCATCGCAATCTGGAGAATCCAACGCAGGCCGCATGGCGCAAGCGCCGGGTGCTGCTTCTGAACGCCACCTACGAGCCCCTGACCGCCCTGTCCGCACGTCGCGCAATCGTGCTGCTGATCTGCGACAAGGCCGACGCCATCCACCACAACGCCGAGGGGCCGGTCGTACATTCGGCCGGTGCGTCGATCGCGCTGCCCTCGGTCATCCGACTTCGCAACTACGTCCGCGTGCCGTATCGCGCGCGAGTCCCGATGACCCGCGCGGCCCTCATGCACCGCGACCGGTACCGCTGCGCCTACTGCGGCGGCAAGGCCGAAACCATCGACCACGTGATTCCGCGCAGCCGCGGCGGCGCACATTCGTGGGAGAACTGCGTCGCATCCTGTGCACCGTGCAATCACCGCAAGGCCGACAAGCTGCTCAGCGAACTGGGCTGGACTCTGCACCACCCGATGGTCGCCCCGAAAGGACCGCACTGGCGGCTGCTGTCGACCACGGCCGACCTCGATCCGGTGTGGTTGCAGTACCTCGGCGAGGGAGCCGCGTAGCCGCCGGCGGACGACATCGAGGCCACCGAGCCGAGTGGTGCGGTGTACGCACTCGTCCGAGTGCGCGACGAGGCCGAGACGATCGGCGAACCTGACGACCGAGGACCGGGCTGACAATCGCTTCGGCGCGTGGTTGCTGTGCCGCCGCGGGTAGCGGAACGTGCGGCGACCGCCGGGACCGGTTCCGCGCCGAACGACCTGCGCTGCGGGAAATGCGTTGCGGCGGAACAGCTCAGGCGTAGTCACTGGCGAGCATGCCCCAGGTGCCGGGTTCGAGGGCCTCGAAGACGTGCGGCCGGTCGCCGGGGTAGCAGATGTAGTCGCCGGGGTGTAGTTCGGCGGGGTCGTCGGCCGGGCCGACCATCGCGCGACCCGCGGCCAGCAGGACGTGTTCCACGATGCCGTGCAGATGCGGGTCCGAATCGCGGGGGTGCCCGGGTTCGGCGGTAACGCGGAACAGGTCGCGGCGCACATTGGGTGGTGAGGCGGCCAGTAGCGTGGCCCGATAGCGTGAGGTCGAGGACGCCACCTCCGGCCCCTCTCCGGCGCGGATCACCCGCACCTGGGGCTGCGGGGGATCCAGCAGATTCGAGAACGGGATACCCAGAGCGGTGCACAGCGCCCACAGGGTTTCGATACTCGGATTACCCGAACCCGATTCCAGTTGCGAGAGTGTGGATTTCGCGATTCCGGCGCGTCGGGCCACCTCGGTGAGCGAAAGCCCGGACCGCGCGCGCTCACGGCGCAGCCCGGCCGCGATCGCCTGCTGCGGGGTCGATTCGGGGATGCTGCGCTGCTCGGTCATCGTGATTCCAGAGGGTACATGGGGCGTGCCCGAGGCGACGTTGACGAACCACGCCGCCGCGTTCACTATAGAAGCCGTGCGTTCGATACAACGAACACTGACTCGGAGTGATCTCACCGGTATCGCGGCGGTCTGTCTGGCCGTCTGCGTGATCGGCGTGTCCTACGGGGCCACGGCGATCACCTCCGGACTGCCCGCCTGGCTACCGATCGTACTCAGCGTGCTGGTGCTGGCCGGAGGCGCCGAATTCCTCTTCGTCGGCATCATCGCCGCAGGTGGTGGCCCGATCGCGGCGGTGCTCGCCGGATTGCTGGTCAATGCCCGGCATCTGCCGTACGGACTGGCCCTGCCGGATGTGCTCGGTACCGGTTGGCGTCGGCTGCTCGGCACACACGTGATGAACGACGAATCGGTCGCGATGGCGCTCGGCGAAGCCGACCGCGAACGCAGCCGCGCTTCGTATTGGCTGTGCGGTCTGGGCGTTCTGCTGGCCTGGCCGCTGGGCGCACTGCTCGGTGTCGGCCTCGGCGCCGCGGTTCCGAACCCGGACGAATTCGGCCTGGACGCGGTCTTTCCCGCGGTGCTCATCGCACTGGCGCTGCCCGCCCTGCGGAATCGTGGAACGCGACGCGCGGCGCTGGCCGGAGCCGTGGCGGCAGCCGTTGCCGCCCCGTTCCTGCCCGCGGGAATTCCGGTGTTGCTGGCGCTGCCCGCCGCCTTCCTCGCGCTGACCGCAGGGTCGATGCTCGGCAGAATTCGCGCCGCACGCCGGGCGAGCCGGAGCGTGTCATCGAACAGGCCGGACGCGGAACGGAGCACCGCGCCATGACCGCCGCACTGATCGCCGGAGCGGCCGGCCTCGCCATCGGCACCTTCGGCTTCCGATTCGCCGGTCCGATGCTGCGTCGTCGCATGACCTTCCCGCCGCGCGTCGCCCAACTGCTCGAGATCGGCTCGGTCGTCCTGCTGATCGCGCTGGCGGTCACCACTCTCGTTCCGGTCGACCACCGGGCCCGATTCGCGTTGCCCGCAGGTGTGCTGGTCGCCGCGATCCTCGCCTGGCGCAAGGCCCCGCTGGTCGTGGTCGCCCTCGCCGCGGCATCCGCCACGGCACTGTTGCGCCTGGCCGGAGTGGCCTGAAGACCACCCGTGCCTGGCGAACTCAGCAATTTCTCAGCGTGGGTGTGCGAGCCTGGATAATCCGCGCAATCACGGTGCGAGCGACGTTCCGACCGCACCTCGACCGAGAAATCGAGGATATGACCAGCGACATCCAGGGCATGGATCCGTCCGGTATCGACGGATCCTGGTACGTCGACATGACCCGATTCGCCAAGGACACGCCCTGGCTGAACACGCCGATGACCGTGTACAGCGGAATCGGAGTCGGGTTGTTCGTGGTGTTCATGGTCATCGGCTGGTGGCTGGCCCGCAGGCGCGACGCATCGGCGATGGCCGCGGCACTGGCGGTTCCGTTCGCCGCGCTCATCGCCTACATCGTCAACGACGCCATCAAACTGATCGTCTCCGAACGACGCCCCTGCTATCGGTTCCCCACCGCATTCCTGCTGGAGAAATGCCCGGCACCGGAGGACTATTCCTTTCCCAGCAATCACACCGTCGTCGTCTTCGCCATGGCGGTGGCATTACTGGCGGTCAACCGGCGACTGGGGATCTGGGCGTTCGTCGCGGCTGCGGTCATGGGCATCTCCCGGGTGTACGTCGGCGCGCACTATCCGCACGATGTCCTCGCCGGCGCCATCGTGGGTGTGGTCATCGGCTATGTCGCCGCGATTCTGTTGCGGCGCACCGCCACTCCCCTGGTGAGGAAACTGTCGAGCGGACCGTTGCGTCCCGTGCTCACCGCCTCCGATCCCGTGCGCCGGTAACCGCTGGTCAGCGAGCGAGCAGGGCGGGCCCGCGTCGGCGGGCCACCGACCCGTACCGGGCGTCCAGGCGCAGCCAGGTCCGGCTGGCGCGGACCCGAACCATCTCGCCGGGAGCGATCCGGCGCGGATCGGGACGGTCACCCGCGTGCGGAATGAAATCCATTGCGGTCAGGGCGAATACGACCCGCATAGGAACCTCGGCCCGCTCACCCGCGCCGGTGACGGTCAGCACCGTCTGCTCCAGCAGGGAGGCGGGCGGACCGTGGCCGCTACCGTGCTCGGCGGCCAATTCCACGCCACGCTCGGCCAGTTCGACCAGCGAGCGGGCCGGAATGTCATCGATATGGGTGAATCCCGTCACCGGCGGCAGGGCCGTGCGCCAGGCCGAGTCCATGGAGAACCCGAGAGCGATCCGGCCGTCCGACGCGGGAGCACGCAAGCCCGACAGCAACACGTCACCACCGGCGGTCACATCGTCGACACCGAGTGCGCCCACCACCGTGCGCACGGCCAGAACCTCGAAACTCGTTGCGGCCCAAGCAGAGATGTAGCGATCGTCGCGGCGGCGCAGCCGGATCACCGCAGCCGGGTCCAAGCGCACCGCTCGGCCGACGAAGGTGGTGAGGTTCTCTCGTTCGGCGGGATCGGGGATCAGTAGCGTCCCCTGTCCGGGCATCATCGCCGTGTCATCACTTCCACAGAGCCAGGTAGTCACGTTCGGCCGGGGTGATGCGGCGCAGGCGCTGAGTATCGATATCGAAGGCGGCCATCTGGGTGGTGGCGATCACCGACGCCCGCGAATCGGGCGCCGTACCCGAGGCCCGCACCTCATAGCCGATGGTGAAATCCACCGCTCGCAGTTGTTCGATCCACATCGCCACGTCCAACGGGGTGTCCTCGTGACGGAGTTGTCCCTTGTACTGCACATGCAGGTCGACCAGGACACAGCCGGTGCGCAACCCATCGGTGGGCTTCTCGTCGCCGAACAACCACGGAATCCGCGCCTCCTCCAGCAACGTCACCATCCGGGCGTGGTTGATGTGCTGGAAGACGTCCATATCGGACCACCGAACCTCGACCTTGGTGTGGAAACGCCGGGGCAGCGCGACACCCTCGATGCTCTGCTCACTGTCCGGCGAACCGACACTCGTCACGCGATACCTCCCGATCGGACGGCCGCCCGCTCATCGCGGGCGGCCGGAGTTGCTGAGCTTCTGTGCCCGGCCGGGTCCACCGCCACACCGCGTGCGGACCGAATCGGCTATCCAGTATGCCGCCCACCCGCGATCACCAGAGGACCGGATCGGTCCTGCCGGTCGCCCTCGATCGGGGACCGGCAGGACGGCACTCAGCGCATGTCGGACTGCACGCCGACTCCGCTGACCATGCTGCGGACCTGGCGAGCCGCCACCGAAAGGGTGGCCAGGTCGTGGGTGCCGGATTCGAACAGTTCCGACAGGGCGGCGCGGGCGCGGCCGAGACGGGCCTGGTTCTTGGATTCCCAGTACGCGATCTTCTCTTCGGCGGTCTCCTCCGGATCACCGGCCGACAGCACGTCCAGGGTGAGCGAACGCAACGAGGAGTACATATCGTCACGCAGTGCGAGCCGGGCCAGCGCGTGCCAGCGATCACCCCGTTCGAGGTGGCTGACCGCCTGCAGCAACCAGTCCACCTTGAGGTGCTCGTTGAGTGCGTAGTACAGCGCGCCGACCTCGCCGCCGTCACGTTCGGTGATATCGGCGATATCGATGACGTCCAGCAGCGGGAACAGATTGAGCAGGCCGAGCACCTCGGTGGCCAGCGCCTCCGGCGCACCGCGGGCGATCAGCTTCGTCGTCTGTTCCTCGAGCGTGTCGATGTGGTGACCGCGCAGCCACCCCGGCACCTGCGGTGCCAACTCGCGCACCGATTCGCTGTACCGATGAATTTCCGAGCCCACGGCGATCGGCTGCGGCCGGTTGCTCAGCAACCACCGCGAGGCCCGATCAAGGGTGCGCTTGGTCTCGAGTTCGAGATCATCCTTGACCGCGACCGAGGTGTCGGAAGCACGGATACGCCGCCAGATCGAATGCAGGTCGAAGATCTGACTCGCCGCCGCGAACGCACGCGCCGAATCACCCGTGCTCGCACCGATCTCCTCGCTCAGCCGATGTGCGTAGGTGATGCCGCCCAGATCCACCATCTCGTTGATGACCATGGTGGTGACGATCTCGCTGCGCAGCCGATGCCGCTTGATCGCCGCACCGAATCGCTCGCGCAGCGGTGCCGGGAAGTATTCCGGCAGCCGCGCCGAGAAGTACGGGCTTTCGGGCAGATCGGTCTCGAGCAGGTCGGCTTTGAGCGAAAGCTTCACGTGCGCCATGAGATTCGCCAATTCGGGTGAGGTCAAACCGATTCCGGCCTCGGCCCGGCGATTCATCTCCGCCTCCGAGGGCAGCGCCTCGAGTTCGCGGTCGAGGCCGCGGCGCTCCTGGAGATCGTCGATGACGCGCATGTGCACATTCAGCATCCGCGGCGCCTCGGTCCTGGACATACCCATCAGGAAGTTCTGGGATACGTTGTCCGCCAGAACCATCGCGGACACGTCGTCGGTCATCGAGGCCAGCAGCGGATTGCGGTCGGCCGCGGGCAGCTCGCCACTGGTCACCACGCCATCGAGCAGGACCTTGATGTTGACCTCGTGGTCCGAGCAGTCCACGCCCGCAGAGTTGTCCAGCGCATCGGTGTTCATCTTGCCGCCGTTGGCGCAGAACTCGATCCGACCCAGCGCCGTGGCGCCGAGGTTGCCACCCTCACCGATGACCTTGACCCGCATGGCGTTCGCGTTGACGCGGATCGCGTCGTTGGCCTTGTCGCCGACGTCGGCGTTGGACTCGGTGGATGCCTTCAGATAGGTACCGATACCGCCGTTCCACAGCAGATCCACCGGGGACAGCAGGATGGCGCGCATCAACTCCGGCGGCGAGAGCGAGGTGATGTTGTCGGCCAGCCCCAGCGCCGCGCGCACCTGCGCGCTGATCGGCACCGCCTTGACC
>NZ_BDCC01000017.1 GCF_001613305.1 Nocardia vaccinii NBRC 15922 | reverse complement strand
AGTGCGGCGGTGGCGTAGGGGCTCGAATCGTCGAATGCGCGCACGGCCGCGACGATGTCGAGTGCGGCGGCCAGGGCGGCCGGGTCCGCGGTTGTATCGGTGAATGCGGCGCGCACGGCCTCCGCGGCCAGATCGGCGGCCGACAAGGCGCGATATCCGGTGTCGCCGCGCCGCTCCGAGGCTTGGCCGACGCCGACGAGTACCGGCGTATCGGGGGTCACCGAGTCGGGTGAGTTGTCGGGCATGATCGCGGCACTCCTTCCGGCCGGCAGCAGGCGTCATCCGCGCTCGGGACGGGCCTCACGCTGCGAGCGGCGGCAGCCGCACTTCGTGGACACTGTTCTGGGCATCCGTTTTACACCGTATCAGGACTGCCGGGCACGAAGGGGGGTCCGCCGCGCATTCGCGCGGGGGCGAATATCCACTCCTGGGGGGCGCCGCGATCCGTGCGCCTGGTTGGATGGATGCGTGTCGAATCTCCTTCGCCCACAAGCGGTTGCCCTTCTCGCCGAACTGTCCGACGACGGCATGGATTCGGGGGTGTGGTCGAACCTGCGAGAGGAGTTGTACTACCGGCACATCGGTGAGCACGCCTGCGCAGCCCTGCCCGCACTCGCCGCGCTGGCCCGCGAGGGCCGCCCGCTGACCCGCCTGCGAGCGATCGAACTCGCGGGAGATCTGCTCGCGCGGGCCGATCCGCACGCCGGGGCCGTTCGCGGGCGGTATGCGCGGGATATCGCGGCGCTCCTGGCTCGAGTGCGGATGGATCTGGCGAAGAAGTGCGTCGACGAGGACCACGAACCGGACGCCTTCCTCTACCGCGTTCGCAGCATGCTGGCCTTCGAGGGCGAGACCGAATGGTCGCGCCGGCTGGGCGGACTGCTCGGCGGCGAATTCGAGATCAAATGCCCCGAATGCTCGGCGGTGATGTTCGTGGTGCTCGGCACCCACGGCGTTTTCACCTGCTGGGACGACGACTCCCTCGCCGACGACGCCGACGACACGGACCTCGTCCCCGCCGCCCCCGCCGGACTCACCGGCCTCGCCCACCGCCTGCACACCCTCGCGGTCACCGCCCGCCAACCCGTCCTCGCCCGACACCTCACCTACCTGTTCGGCCGAACCACCTGCCCCCGCAACGCCCACGAATTCACCCCGGCCGACACGATCGCGGGGCTCCCGGGTAGCTGACTGTTGCCCCGGAAGGGTTGTGGCATCGAGATGTTCGCTGTCCCGCCATGCGGGAGGGGGATCGCCGCCACACGTGCGGAGCGCAACGGGCGGCGGGTGGCAGGCCGGGGCGGTGTGGATGGGTGACACCGCCCCGGCCGCTTCTCGGTCGCTGGCGCGTCGGGCGGCATGAGAGGCGGTAGCCGCATCGGGACGAGCCGACACATCGGCCGCGCGAGAGAGCGAGCGCGATCGAGGGTCGAGATCATCGGGGCGACAGCGATTTACGAGTGGGCGGAGCGAATTCTGCACCCATTCGCCCCGCCCGCTGCCACGGTAACGTGACCCGCCCGCCGATTCCAGGCGAACCAGCAGCACTGGGACCATTCACCGACTGCGGGAGCACTGTGCGAGAGAACTGTCCGAGGGCCCGAACCCGTTGAGCGATATGGAATTGCGTGCCATGCGCTACAAGGTCACCGATCTGCTCGACGATCTCGCGGGTGCACGCGATGCGAACGAACGTCTCGCGGTCGGGGTCGCGCTCTGGCAGGTGACGGCCCAACTACTGCTCACCGCGAACGAGCACTGGAGCGGTGCCGGAAAATGGCTGCATCGTGAATTGGCGGACTTCGACCGGGTCGGCGGTACAGCCTTCGGGCGGACGTTGGCCGACGGGGTCCGTGCGGTTGCGCTCGGCGACATCGATCCCATGGAGAGGGTGGTCACCGAGGTACTGGACCGGGTCGGCGGTCGGCTGTTCGAGGGCTTTCGCGCGGATGGTCCGGCCTGAACAGGGGCTCCACCGTTGGCTGCCGGTGCACGGCTGCGCCGCGTCGCCGCACCGCGGGAGGCCGGGCTGTCGGCGTTCGGTAGGGCGTCTGACGAACCTTCGAACGATTCGTCCCGGGATGTGCGGGCTGGGGGTTCGCTCGGTTCTCGCGGCGGATCGGTGGGAGTTTCGGCGTAAGCGCCGAGGGGGTTCGGAAAGGTGCAGGTCCGTGGGGGAGTGCTGGTGCGGCGGGTGGCGTAACGAGGCGCAACAGAAGTGGATACGGGGCGGAAATACGGGGTTGGGACTGTCGATCCAGCACAGCGAAGGGATCGACCGATGGGCTTCACCGACAACCCCAAAATGGAGGATTACTCCCTGCGATATACGCCGGGCGCATTCCGCAAGTGGTCACCGTGGATGGTGTTCCTGTCCTGCCTGGTCGGGATATCCGCGATGGCAGGTTACGCATTGGACGCGGCGTTCGTCGACTCGTTCGGGTTCGGCAACGCGCTGATCGGCTTCGGTCTCGCCGCGGTGGTGACGCTGCCGCTGACGATCGTGATCGCGTTCGCCATCGCCCGCGGCCACATCGACATCGACTTACTCACACGCGGTTCGGGTTTCGGATATCTGGGCTCGACGGTGACCTCACTGGTCTACGCGACCTACACCCTCATCTTCCTCGCCTACGAGGGCGCGATCATGGCACAGGCGGTCACGGCGCTGACCGGGCTGGACATTCACCTGTCGTATATCGCGGTGGCGGTGGTGATGATTCCGCTGACCCTCTACGGCATGTCGTTCAGCGCGAAGTTCCAGGCGTGGACCTGGCCGCTGTGGATCGCGCTGATCGGGCTCGCCCTGGGCAGCGCGGCCACCGCGCCGGATGCCGGAACGCATATGGTGCATCCGGCCAGCGTGGGCCCGGCAGGGGTGGCCGGAATGTCGGTGCTGGCGATCTTCGCCATCGCCGCCGCGCAGTTGTCGCTGGCCGCGCAGGTCGGGGAGCAGGGCGATTATCTGCGGCTGATGCCTGATCCGGAGCGTGGTAAGCGCGGACGATGGCGGCTGGCGGTGCTGTTCGGCGGACCGGGATTCGCGTTGTTCGCGATGGGGATCTTCTTCGCCTCCACGCTTCTGGTCGGCTACGCCTCGACCACATTGAGCCCGGGTCAGGTCGGTGTGCCGGTCGATTTGTTCACCGCCGTGTACGAGCGGGTCACCGGTAATCACACCAGTGCGCTGATCCTGGCCGGAACCTTGGTGTTGCTGTCCCAGATCAAGATCAACATCATGAACACGTACTCGGGTTCGCTGTCGTGGTCGAACTTCTTCTCCCGGCTGCTGCATCGTCATCCGGGGCGCGCGGCCTGGGTCTTCCTGCAGGTCGGACTGTCCCTGGTACTCATGGAGATCGGCATCTTCGACCACATCGTCGAGGTGCTGGCCTGGTACTCCAATATCGGCATCGCCTGGATCGCGGCCATGGTCGCGGATCTGGTGATCAACAAGCGCTGGCTGAAACTCGTTCCGCCGCAACTGGTCTTCCACCGGGCGCACCTCTACAACGTGAACCCGGTCGGCTTCGGATCCATGGCGATCGCGGGTGCGGTGTCGATGATCGCCTACTACGGCGCGTTCGGGTCCACGGCCGCGGCCCTGTCGCCCTTCGTGGCATTGGTTCTGGCACTGGTGTTGCCGCCGCTGATCGCCTGGCTCACCAGAGGCCGCTGGTACATCGCCCGGATCTCCGAATTGCCCGAGCACGACGGCGAACTCCCGTGCTCGGTGTGCGAGGGCAGTTACGACGTGGTCGATATGGCCACCTGCCCGTTCCACGGCGGCACCGTGTGCTCACTGTGCTGCTCGACCGAGGGCGCCTGCCGGGACGCCTGCAAACCCAATGCGTGGCGACCACCGAAAGGCGCTGTGCCCCTGGGTATGCCCGTGGCGGCTCGCACCGCACAACCCGAATTGGAGGTGGCGCGATGAAGGCGCTGATCGTCGTCGACATGCAGAACGGTTTCTGCCATCCGGACGGCTCGCTGCCGCGCCTGGGTATGGCCCTGAGTGGAGTCCGAGAGGCGGTCACCCGGACCGCTACAGCAGTGCGGCACGCCCGCCGCACCGGTATGCCGGTGATCTTCACCCGCCACGTCTACCGACCCGGCTATCCGGATCAGGGGCCCTGGCTGGGTGGCCGGACCCCGGACCTGTCCTCGGCCGGCGGCCTGCTGGCGGGCAGCTGGGACGGTGACGTGGTGGACGAACTCGGCTGCGGCCCTGCGGATCTGGTGGTCGACAAGACTGCGGTCCTGCCGGATTCGGTTGCCCGAGGGGCGCGGACATGATCGGGCTCACCCGTAACACCCCGGTCACGGAGGGGAGATCGCTCGGCAACGGTGGTTGCTTACCGTCCAGGGGTATGCGGACTGCGCCCGGCGGGCAGCGGGCCCACGATGTGCGTCGGCTGCGGGACATATTGCGCGCCACGGTGCGCGGCGGTGGGTACGAGCGCGGGCAGCTGCCGAGTGAGATCGAACTGATGACCGCCTATCGGGCGTCGCGGGCCACCGTGCGGGCCGCGCTGGCGTTGCTGCGCACCGAGGGCCTGATCGAACGGACGCAGGGAATCGGCACGCACGCCGTGCTGGAACCGGTGACGACCTCGCTGCCGGAGGCGCACGGTGTCATGAAGCCGGCCATGGGCAGCATGTTCAACCATCGGATGCGTCCGCGCGAACTGGATCGGTCGATGGTTCCGGCCCCGGGAGCCATCGCCGAACGGCTCGAAATCGCGCCGGGCACACCATGTCTGCGGCTCGAGTACGTGGCATTGCACGAGGACGAGCCGCTGGCCCTGGCGACGAATTACGTGCGCTGTCCCGAGGCGATCGCGCTGCGGGACACCCCGTTCGTCTCCGACTGGTACCAACTCCTCGCCGATTCCGGTGTGGCGCTGTCGGATTCGGAATTCGTGATCGACTGCGAACCGGCCGACGCACCGTTGGCCGCGGCGCTGGGCGTGCGCGAGGGGACACCTCTGATCTCGATGGAACAGATCATCTACGACCTCGACGGCCATCCGTTCGACGTCGCCTTCATCCACACCCGCGGCGAACGATTCCGATTCGTCTCGCGTGCCAGCAGCAGGGAGCTGTCATGACCGACATACCACTCACTCTCACCGACGCGGCCGCGGCATTACGCGCCGGAACGACGACCTCGGTCGCGCTGACCCGCGCGGCGATCGCCGCGGCCGATGAATTCGACGGCACCGTGGGCGCATATCTGACCCGGTTCGACGAGTACGCCCTCGAGCGTTCCGCCGAGGCGGACGCCGACCTCGCCGACGGGCGGGATCGCGGGCCGCTGCACGGAATTCCGGTGGGCGTCAAGGATATTCTCGCCATGGCCGAGGGGCCCACGACGGCGCAGAGCCTGATCCTGGACCGGGAGTGGGGTGCGGGTAAGGACGCGCCGGTCGTCGCGCGGCTGAAGGCGGCCGGTGCGGTGCTCACCGGGAAGACCACGACGATGGAATTCGCCTGTGGTATGCCCGATACCACCAAACCCTTTCCGGTACCGCGGAATCCGTGGAATCCGGCGACCTGGCCGGGAGGGTCCAGCTCGGGTACCGGGATCGGCGTCGCGACGGGGATGTTCTTGGCCGGGATCGGCACCGACACCGCGGGCAGCATCCGGATTCCCGCCGCGTTCTGCGGGGTCAGCGGACTGATGCCGACCTTCGGCCGGGTGCCCAAATCCGGTTGTGTGCCACTGGGTTACAGCCTCGACCACATCGGGCCGCTGGCCCGCAGCGCGCGGGACTGCGCGGCGATGCTCGAGGTGCTCGCCGGTGCGCACCCCAGTGATCCGGACTGCGTGGACGCACCGTTCGCCGTGCCGGAATGGGCCGGGGATCTGAGCGGCGTGCGGATCGGGGTGGTGCGTGAGGGGCACTTTCCCGAGCACAGCGATCCAGCGCTGACGGCGACCTTCGATGCGGCCGTGGACGTTCTGGTGCGGGCTGGGGCGAGCGTGCGGGAAGTGGTACTGCCCTACCGGCAGGAGATGATCACCGCGGACATGATCACGATGGGATGTGAGGCCTTGGCCTATCATCGCACCGATCTGTCGCGGCGATGGGACGATTACTTCCTCGCGACCCGGGCGATGCTGGCGATCGGCGCTCAAGTATCGGGCGCGGATTACGTTCAGGCGCAACGGGTCCGGAGTGTCGCCCAGGATGCGGTCGGTGAGCTGTTCGACGGTGTGGATGTGGTGGTGTGCCCGACCGCGGCGGTCGGTGCGCCCACTTTCGAATCGATTACCGGCCCGGACGGTCTGACCGATGTCGGCACGCTGTTCAGTCTGATCCACACCCCGTACTGGGACTCGGTCGGCAATCCCGTGCTGGCCGTGCCGATGGGTTTCACCGCGGCCGGACTGCCGCTGTCGATGCAACTGGCCGGGCCGGCGTTCGGCGAGGCGGAGATCCTGCGCGTCGCCGACGTATTCCAGCAGGCCACGCAGTGGCACCTGCGGGCACCCGAATTCAGCACCGAAGGAGTGGCAGCTTAACGGTTCTCCTCTTACGGCGGGAGATTCCCAGCTCAGACCGCAACCGAACCACCCACCCGGAGGAGATGATCCGATTGTCTGACGCCCTCGACACTGACGTGGCCCCGTTCTGCCACGGCCAGAATCACTCTGGCGGCGTTCCGATCGCGACTGTCTGCGAAACCGCAACCATTGCACCGGAAGTCCCTCTCGTGCAGTTCCAGTTTTTGCTTGGTTCTCGCAAAGCAGGCACTGCATGTCATGGTCGTGTATGCGGGCCGGACAATCAACGCCGTCCGCCCGGCCCGCCTGGCCCGCTCGACCAGTTCACGCTTGGCCCTACCGATCGCGGCATCAGCGGCTTTACGCGCCATCGAGGACTTCGCGAGAAACCTCGGCTCGAAGTCCTCGATGGCGATCAGATCGTGGTGGTCGACGACACGTTTGGCCCACACGCGCGAGTCGTGGATGGTCTGCCGGGCTGCTTTCTTCGCCAGTCGGGCAACACGCCGCTTCGCGTCGGCGTAGCCCCGCGACTGCGGAGGTGCCTTCCGGTGACGCCGCGCCATCTTGCGTTGCGCCTTCGCCAACTCTGCGGCACATCGCCTGCGATGACCGAGGTGAGGCAGGTCGAAGGCGGGATTGGTGGTCGTCGCCGTGGTGGCCACACCCCAGTCGATCCCGATACCACCCTTGCCGGGTGGATGGTCTGCGATCTCCCTGCGTACGACGAACGAGGCATACCAGTGCCCGAGATTGTCCCGGCTGATGCGGACAGACGTCGGCTCGGACGGCAACTCTCGCGACCAGACGACCGGAATCGTGATGCCTTTTGCCAGTGCCATGCGACCCTCACGGAGCGAGAACCCTCGCTTGGTGTACGCCAGCGATGGCAGGGAAGTCTTGCGGGACTTCACTTTCGGGCGACCCCTCTTCTTCACGGTGAAGGAGTGGTCCAGCGACCGCGCGTAATCACGCAACACCTGCTGCTGGGCGACCTGCGAGCCTTCACGCAGCCAGGGCTGCGTCTGTCGTGCCCGCGTGAGGAGCTTTGCGAGCCGCGCGAACGTCGGTTTCTGTCCGGATTTGTGCTGGTGGACCGCTTCGTTCCACAACCATCGACAACGCCCCCACTCGGCCAGCAGCGCTTTCTCGGCGGTGCGGCCCGGGCGAAGCCGGTACGTGTACCGCACCACCTCATCCATTCGAACATACTATCGAAAGAAATGGTTATGCGACATAAGCGACACCCTGGCCTCTTCCGCTCCGCCGCAAAGGTGGATGCCCGGTGAACGAGATCATGAAGACCCTGCTCGACGCGGCGCAACTGCCCGCGGCCGAGGGCGAGATCGCCTCCTATGCGGCGGGTTACGCCGATCAACGTGCCGCGGTGGATGCCCTCTACGCGGTACCGGAGGCGCGGTACGCGGCCCCGGCGCTGCATTTCCGGGCCGCGTCGCGGATCGCGGACTGGGCGAGCTGAGCTCGTAGCGGACGGAATCCACTTCCCACCAATTGCCAGTTGTATGTGCCGTTAAATGACGGTACATTAAACGACGGTAAGAGGTGGATCCGGAGCGCGGGACCTGATCTCGGGCGGTCGCGGATCCGAATACGTTGTGCACGTAAGGAGTTCGCATGTCTCGAAATCTCGTTCCGGTGGGTGCGCGGCGCACGCTGTCCCGTGCGGCCGTCGCGCTCGTCATCGTCGCGACGCCGGTCGCGGTCGCGGCCGCTCCGGCGTTCGCCGCGCCGGCTGCCGGTGTGCCGGTGACTCCGGCCCCCGCGGCCGCGGCGCCCGCCGTTCCGTCGGCCGATCCGGTGCACCGGGGCTGGGGTTATCCCGGCTGGGGCCATCACGGATGGGGACGTCCGGGCGGCTGGGGTCATCACGGCTGGGGCTGGAATCAGTGGCGTGGCGGCGGCTGGGATCAGTGGGGCGGCGGCTGGTTCTCGCCGTACCCGTACGGTGGCATGTTCTCGCCGTTCGGATACGGCGGCATGTCCACCGGCAGCGCCATGTGAGCGTGACTCATCGCGGGGCGGAGCCGTCGCCGGCGCGGATCGGCGGCGGCCCGCACCTGTCAGCGCCGCCAGAGGAAGTGGTGCACCACACCGCTCGGGCTGGGGATCTGCTCCAGATGGAAGCGGTCGGTGAGTTCATCGGGGCTCGTCCACAGCCGCTCGCCGCGGCCGAGCTCGGTCGACCCCACCACGATGTGCATCTCGTCGATGAGATCGGCGTCGAGGAATTCTCGCACGGTGTGCACCCCGCCGCCGATGCGCACGTCCTTCCCGCCGGCCGCGGCGAACGCCTGCGCCAGCGTCTCCTTCGGTGTGGTGTCGAGAAAATGGAAGGTGGTCTCGCCCAGCGTGAACGAGGGTCGCACATGGTGAGTGAGCACGAAAACCGGTGTGTGGAACGGGGGTTCGTCCCCCCACCAGCCCTGCCAGTCGTAGTTCTCCCACGGACCGCGCTGCGGTCCGAACTTGTTGCGCCCCATGATCTCCGCGCCGATATTGTTGTGGAAGTCGCGGGCGCAGTGGTCGTCCAGGCCGTAGCTGCCGCCCGGTTCGGTGCGAGTGGGCCAGTGTGCGGTCGCACCCGCCCAGGCGAACAGTTCGGCCGGATCGGCATGACCGAACGGCCGCTCGAAACTCTGTCCCTCCCCGGTTCCGTAACCGTCGCTGGACAGGATGAAGTTCTGTACGCGAACCCGCTGTGTCATGGAAAGCCCTTCTGATTGCAATCTGCAATCGGTTGAGAATCTACCTAGACTGATCTCATGTCGCAACCAGTTTCTGACGGCAAACTCCCGGTTCCGCCCGGTAAGTCGGGCTGCCCGATCAATATGACGATCGAGCTGCTCGGGGACCGCTGGAGCCTGATCGTGTTGCGCGACATCATGTTCGGCGGGCATACGCATTTCCGGGAGTTGCTGGCCGGATCCATCGAGGGCATCGCGTCGAACATCCTGTCCGCGCGCCTGACCAAACTCGTCGGCGCGGGCCTGCTCACCCGCGACGACGATCCCGGTCATCGGCAGAAGATCCGGTACCACCTCACCGAGGCGGCGATCCAGCTCGTTCCGGTGATGGCGCAGCTGGGCGCGTGGGGCGCACGGTGGCTGGAGACCGCGCCGGAGCTGACGGTGCGCGCGGAACTGCTGGCCGCGGGTGGTCCACAGTTGTGGGAGCGATTCATGGCCGAGTTGCAGGCGAGGCATCTGCGCGGCGAGCCGATGCCCGAGGACGGCGTCCTGGCCGAGCTGACCGCGGCCTACGAGGATGCGGTGGCCGCCCGGCAGACGCGCGAGGGCCTGGCCGGGTGAGCCACCGCCACATCACTTCTCCGGAGTCTGCGACGGTGTGGTGAGGAGATCGATGACGGCCTGCGCCTCCTGTGCGGTGGGGATGGGCAGGCTGTCGCGGCCGTGGATCAGGCCGATACCCAGATAGACCATCGCGCCCGCGCGCAGCCGGGCTTGGGCGGTGTCGAAACCGAGTTCCAGCATGGTCTGCTCGACGATGTCGAAGACCTTGCGCTCGAGCGCCTGAACCGCACCGGCCACCTTGGCGTCGTTGCGCGCCCATTCGCGCACCGTGGCCTCCACGATCCAGGTGCTCGGATCGACCAGCAGTGAGGCCATCTGCTCGATGCGCTGCTCGACGGGGATGGAATCGAGGGCGCCCAACGCGCGCACGGCATCGCTCTGCACGGCGCTCCAGCGGTCGGCCATCGCCGTCATGAGCTGCTGGATATCGTCGAAATGCCAGTAGAAGCTGCCTTTGGTGACGCCGAGTTCACTGCACACCCGGGGAATCTTGATGGCGGACACGCCTTCTCGGGCCAGCAGGGCCAGCGCGCCGTCGACCCAGTCGTCGTAGGACAGGCGCGGGCTGCGGCTGCGTCCGCTGCGCTGGGCCTGCGCCTTCTTCGATCGCCGCCGCGCACCGGATTCCGGTTCGGTCCCGGTGCTTGGTTCCGGGGGATTATCTGCTGCGCTCACGTCTTCGATGCTAGGTCAGTGCTCGGGCGAACCGTTGCGGGAACGGCTCGCGGCGCAGGTGTGGGGGCTGAATTCACGGGTCCTGTCGATTCTGCTCGCGCGGCGCTCGAGGCTGTGTACCATTCACCGAAGTACCGTGAACTATACCAAAAAGTATGATCAGCAGGATGCGCGATGAGGCCATCCGGGGAGGGCCGGTGATGGACGCACCGATCGGCCGCCGGGGATTTCTGTGGCGCGCCGGAGTCGGTATGGCCGCCGCGGGAATCTACTGCCGCACAGGGAGTCTCGCGGCTGCCGAGCCGCCAGCCGGGCCGCCGGGTCCGCTGCTGTTCCACTCCCCGCCGATGCGGCCCTTCGCCGACGAGCTACCGCGATTACCGGTGCTGCGCGGCGACGATCTGGAGTTGAACGCCGCCACGACGACGCACCGATTCCATCGTGATCTGGGGCCCTCGCCCGCGCTGGGATACGGCGGGATGGACTATCTTGGGCCGACCATCGAACATCGGGTGGACCAGGCGCTGACCGTCCGGTTCGGCAACCGGATCGGCACGCACCCCTTCGCGGCGGATCTGGACACCAGCGTGCACGGGGTCGCCGAGCGGTACCGGACCTCCCCGCCGTGTTCGTTCCATTTGCACGGGGGCGTGACTCCGCCGGACAGCGACGGGCATCCCGAACGGCTGGTCTTCCCGGGACAGACGCTCACGCACCACTTTCCGCTGCGCCAGTACGCCGCGAACCTCTGGTATCACGACCACGCGATGGGCATCACCCGCGCGAACGTCTATGCCGGACTGGCCGGGATGATCCTGCTGCGCGACGAATTCGACACCGGTGCGCCCGGTAATCCGCTCGGACTGCCCGCGGGCGAATTCGAGATCCCGATGGTGTTGCAGGAGAAGCTGTTCACCGCGGACGGACAGCAGAGCCTGCGCTCGACGCTCGTCGTGCCGCAGGGCGCGTGGGAGGGCGGCGGGGTCGGCGACGTCGGGCTGGTCAACGGCGTCGTGTGGCCCGAACTCGAGGTCGCGCGCGGGCTCTACCGGTTCCGGGTGCTCAACGGAGCGTCGTTCAGTCTGTGGAATCTGTTCTTCGGAAACCGCATGCGGTTCTGGGTGATCGGCAACGATCACGGCCTGCTGGATCGTCCGGTGCCGGTGCGGAATCTGCTGCTCGAGCCGGGAGAGCGAGTGGATCTACTGGCCGATTTCTCCGGACTGGCGCCCGGGGAGACCGTCGAGTTGCGCAACGACGAGGCTCCGGTGTTCCAGGCCGCCATCCTCGGCGAGGTGGCGATGCCGCTGTTCTGCCGGTTCCGCGCGGCGAACCGTCGCGGATTCACCGGCCCTGTGCCGCAACGTCTTCGGGGCGGGCCGGGGCTGCCCGCGGCGCTGCCCGCACTGGAGAAACCGACTGTGGTGCGGAACGTCACCGTGAGCCAGCCCTATGCGGTGCGGATGCCGCCGGCGATCATGGTGCTGAACAACCTCACCTTCGACGATCCGGAGATCGAGATGCCCCGCCAGGGCACGGTCGAACAGTGGAACATCGTCAACATCACCCCCGATCCGCATCCGATCCACATCCACCTGGTCAACTTCCGCATCCTGGGCCGAACCCCGTTGCGCACCATCGACTATCAGGCAGCCGATCCGCAGCCGCCCGTGGGAGTGAAGTGGGCCCCCTCGGCGGAGAATTTCCTCGCCGGACCCGAACAGCCGCCCGCCCCATGGGAATCCGGCTGGAAGGACATCGTCCGAGTCGACGGCGGCACCGTCACTCGCATCATCGTCCGCTTCCCCACCGCCGGGGAACTCGGTTTCGACCCGGACGCCACCTTCCCCGGCAACCCGATGTCGGACACCGGAAACGACATGGCGGCAACCCATTCCACGGCGCACGGCGAGCTACAGGGCTACGTCTGGCACTGTCATCTGCTCGACCACGAGGACCACGAGATGATGCTGCGCTACCGGACGGTGCGCGGATGATCGCCCGTGGCATCGCGGCACGTTTCGTGAGCCATCGATGCTCCCGGCGTGAGTCGGCGCACGATGATCCGCGAGCAGTCCGTGGCGCCCGCAACCTGCCCTGCATGGAATTCCCGGCCGCCGCGCAGCGATTCCTCGGATGACCGATCCGCGCCCGAGCACGCCCTGCCCATCCCGATGCCAATGGTCGGACAGACAACTGGCCCGAGGGTCCCGCAACCGATGTGGTGATCGTCGGCGCCGCGCGGCAGCCACGCACTGGCGTCTGCCGAAGCGGCAGATCCGAGTCTCGGTTCGCCCGGCTGGGTGGGTGGGGCGAGCGAGGCGAATAATCGTTGCGCCGTTGCCGGACGAGAACCTGTGGGTGACTACTCGGCGGACGGAGGCATCCAGGTTTCGGCGGTTTCGCCGGTGGCCAGGAAGATCGTGCGGCGGCCCACCTCCACGGCGTTGTCGGCGAACCGTTCGTAATAGCGGCCCAGGAGGGTGAGGTCGACGGCGGCGGTGACGCCGTAACGCCAGTCCGGACTCAGGACCATACCCAGTAGTTCCTCGTGCAGGTGGTCCATGGCGTCGTCCTGCGCGTCCAGGGTGGCCGCGGATTCGGGGTTGCCGGATTCGAGGACACCAGCAGCGCTGGTGGCGATGGCGACCGCCGCCTCGCCCATGCGAATGATCAACGGCCGCACGGGGTCCGCGACGACGAAGTCCGGATGGCGCCGGCGCGCACTGACGGCGACGTGACTGGCGAGCGCGCCCATCCGCTGGAGATTCCCGATCAGCTGGATAGCGGTGACGACCTGCCGCAATTCACTCGCCACGGGCGCCTGCAGCGTCAGCAACCGGATCGCTTCCTGCTCGGCCTGCTGCGCCATGGTCTCGACGCGGGCGGCGGTATCGATCGCGGCCTCGGCCAGTTCGATATCCGCCGTCACCAGGGCCTGCGTCGCATCGGCGATCGCGGCCCGATCCTGCAAGCAGATCAGGTTCTGCAGCTGTGCCAGCTGCCGCAGGTTCTCGTGATAGTCACTGCGCATACCCGATTCAATCGCATACGGGTCCGCGGGGTGTCACCACCCCGGGTAAAAGCGCTTTTCGATTCGCCGGAGGTTCAGTCGTTGCGGAACTGTTCGGCTCGGTCCTGTAGCCGCTGCGAGAAGGTTTCGGTCCACGCGGCGGTCTCCCCGGCCTCCTCGCCGAGCCCGCCGCGCCGCCCGGACATCGCGGCGCGCTTGGGGCGGGATCGCTGCGCGATCTTCCGCACGTTCCAGGCAAGGTAGTCCGGCACGCTCATCCCGGCGCACACCGCCGCGTCGCAGAGCGAATCCCATTCGAAGCTGTCCACGGTCACTGTCACAGTGACATCTCTGGTCGCCATAACCGAACACCATAGACCCAGAAACCGAACGCGGCGCGCGGCATCACCCGGTTCATACGGTGTCCAGCTTATCGACCAGCCAATGTTCACCGATCTTCACCAATTCCGGACGCAGGCTGCTGGACATGGTGGTGGGCTGTTTCAGATCGTCCGCGGTGGTGACCTGATCGACGAAGACCAGGGCGACCGCGTGACCGGAATCCGCCGAGACGGCCGCGGTCGCGCCGGCGGGATTCACGCGCTTCGGCTCCTCGGCGTCGTCGTTGTCCGCCATCCGCGACTCTCCAATACATACTCTGGTGTACCGTCTCTACGTACCGTAAAGTACGGTCGGCGATTGCGGCGTGGATCGCACCGACGCGGATCGCATTCTCGGTGGGAAAAGTTCAGGACCGGTTCGACGGCCGCGTCCTGGATTCGTGAACATCAAGCAGCACAAGGTAATCGACATGCGAATGAATCCGAGGAGAACGCGATGACGGTGCAGACCCAGCCCGCGCGGGCCGGTGAGCCGACGCGCTGCCCGAGCGCCTTCCGCTACTGGGAGGCGCGGCGCACCCCCGGGGTGCGGCGACTCGAACGAATCTTCACCGCGCTCACCGGCACGGCGCTGTTCCCTACCGACGAACAGGCGCGGGCGTTGTGCGAGGACCTGTTCAGCGGCGACCCGGTCGCCGAACGGTTCGTCGCGGAGGTCATGCACGGCGAGACCGGCGCCGAGCGCGGGCGCGAAATGCTCAACCAGGCGCTGAGCACCGGAATCGCCACGGTGCCCGACGCGCCCGAGGCCATGCGTGAGCTCTTCGCCGAATTCGAGACCGTACCGGACTGGGTGCGCCCGGAACTGGTCGAACAGGGCGCGGCCATCTGGCGGCGCTGGGGCACAATGCTTTTCAGCTTCGCCGGGGCGGAGACCCTGGAGATGTACACCGAATCGGCCGTCGCCACTCCGCTGTCGCTGGCCGGTGGATACGCCGGTGACAGCGCGCTGCGCCGGTTCCTGGAGACCTGCCGATTCTGGATGGACGTCTCCGAGCCGGGCGGCCTGCTCACCCTCGGCGCGCAGGGCCGGGCGACGGCGCTGCGGGTGCGCATCATGCACGTCTCGGTGCGCGCCCGGGTCGCCGAACATCCCGAATGGGATATCGACCGGTGGGGCCTGCCGATCAGTCAGACCTATCAACTGCTGACCCTGCTCGCCGGCAGTGTCACGCCCGGACTCGGGTTGTGGGCGTTGGGATATCAGACCACGCCCTCGGAAATCCGTGCGCTGCTGCACTTTCAGAAGTACATGGGTTACCTGCTGGGCGTCCGGGTGGCCTGGTACCCCGAAACGGTACTCGACTCGCTGCGGGTGCTGGCCATGACGATCGCTTCGCGTTCCTACGACGCCGGGCAGCACGGCGCCGAGCTGATCGAGTCCTATCCGTCCGCCTTCGCACCCCGCGACGGGCATCGCGGGCTGACCCGGCTGCGCGAGATGTACAACTTCCGGATCAACTCGGTGTATTCGGCGATGTACATGGCCCCGGGGACGCGCCGCAAATACCGCATGCCACCGGCGTTTCCGTGGATCGCGATCCCGATCGCGCGATTCCCGCTCATCACCGCCATGGAGTTGGCCCGCCGGTGCAGTCCGGCGTTCGCGCGAGGGCACGAGAAGCTCATGCTGTGGCACCGCGAGAACTGGTACCGGGCCCAGATGCAGGGCCGTCAGGCGAAGTTCGACGCCAGCGGCGCACTGCGGCGATGAATCCCACTCTCCAGCTACGAAAGTGATCATGAGCACCACGGACATCATCGAAGCGTGGAACGGCCCCGGCCGCCTGGACGGCGAGCTGACCGCGGTCGAACCGCGTCACAACGCATTACACCCCTCGGCCGATAAATTGGCCTTCGAGCACTGGTATTTCGATGCCCGCCTGGACACCGGACACGTGGTGGTCGGATTCCTCACCAAACGTCGCCCCGAGGACCTGCCCGGGGCCAAGCCGTGGGTCGAGCTGATCGTCTACACCCCGGAGGGGGATCGACGGCAGGTGGCCAAGCGGTATCCGCGCGACGCCGCGAGTTTCGGCACGGACTTCTTCGATGTGCGCATCGGAGACAACCACGCGCACACCGAATTCCGTGACGACCGCCTTCCGGTGCACCACGTGCATCTGGCCGAGGACGGTCTGGTGTTCGACCTGCAGTTCCACAACGAGCTGCCGAGTTGGATGCCGGGACAGGGCGAGACGCGATTCGACGGGCAGAATTCCTTCGGCTGGGCGGTCGGCGCGCCGCGCGCCCGGGTCACCGGGACCGTGCGTATCGACGACACGGTCCTGCCGGCCGACGGCCGCGGCTACGCCGATCACAACTGGGGCGTCGGCGATATGAAGAAGATCATCGATCGCTGGCACTGGGGCAGGCTGTACGACGAGGAGTACTCGCTGCTGTTCGCCGACGTGCTGACCCAGCCGCGGCGTGGTTCGCACGAGATCGCGCCGCTCATGCTGGCCCGCGACGGGCAGATCGTGCTGTCCACGGGCGAGACGGTATTGACCGAGGGGCCCAGGCGATTTCATCCGGTCGCGGGCCGCGAATTTCCGGAGTGGATCGAACTGCGGGTGCCCGATCGGCTGGATCTGCGGCTCACGGTCGAGTCGGTCATCCATGCCCACGACATCATCGACGATTTCCCGATCGTGCGATCGCGGCTGATCAAACCGCTGGTGTACCGGGCGATCGGACATCCGGCGTACTTCCGCTTCCAGTCCACGTTCGAACTGTCCGTGCACGAGGGTGGGCGCACCGATGTGCGCACCGGCACGACCTTGCACGAACTGGTGGCGTTGAAATGACCTCGCTCGGCGAGCGGGATCTGTTGTACCTCAGCGGATTCGGCAATCAACATCAGACCGAGGCCGTCGACGGCGCGTTGCCGCGCGGGCAGAATTCTCCGCAGCGCGCGCCCTACGGGCTCTACGCCGAGCAGATGTCGGGCACGGCGTTCACCGAACCGCGGGCGGCGAATCGGCGCAGCTGGCTCTATCGGATACGGCCCTCGGCCGCGCATCCGCCGTTCCAGCGCATCGATAACCGCACCTTCCACAGCGCGCCGGTCGGCGGTGTCGCGAATCCGAACCGGCTGCGCTGGGATCCACTGCCGCGCAACGCGTCCGGGGTGGACTTCCTGGACGGTGTGTACACCGTCGCGGCGAACGGCGATGTGCTGCAGCGCCAAGGCATCGCGATCCACTTGTACTGCGCCACCACGTCCATGCGGACCCGGTATTTCAGCGACGCCGACGGCGAGTTGCTGATCGTCCCGCAGGACGGGGACATCCTGCTGCATACCGAATTCGGCCGGCTGCTCGTCGCTCCGGGCGATGCCCTGGATCGCGATGGGGAACTTCTATCACCAGGGGCAGGTCTGTGCGGCCGGGACGCGCGTGCTGGTGCACGAATCGATCCTCGACCAGGTCGTCGATGGTCTGGTGGCGGCCGCCGAGCAGGCACGTCCGGGCGACCCGTTCGACGGCGACAGCACCATGGGCACGATCGTCAACGCCGAACAGCTCGACCAGATCCTGCGCTACGTCGACATCGGGCGGGACGAGGGCGCGGACCTGATCACCGGCGGCAACCGGCTGGACCGTCCCGGATATTTCATGCAGCCCACGGTCTTTCGCGGCACCAACGATCTGACCATCGCCCGCGAGGAGATCTTCGGCCCGGTCGCCACGGTGATCGGCTTCGCCACGACCGAGGAGGCCGTCCGCCTCGCCAACACCACGAAATACGGCCTCAACGCCATGATCCACACCCGCGACCTGTCCCGCGCCCTGACCGTCACCGAACAACTGCGGGTCGGCACGGTGTGGGTGAACGGCTGGGGCGTACCGGATCCCGCGCTCCCGTGGGGCGGGCGCGCGGGCAGCGGTATCGGCCGCGAACTCGGCCGCAGCGGCATCGAGGCCGATACCGAGGAGAAGACGGTGCATATCGGTCTATAGCAGGTCCGATCGGCTACGCGGCGGACACCGAGCCGGGGCCATGCCCGACGGTCGATCGCATGCGTGCGCAGAAGTGCTGTGAATCAACGGATTCCGGTGAGTTTGGCCGGATTGGTGATCGAGTAGATCGCGGCGATCCGGGTACCACCGGCATCGGGCTCGACCACGACCGAGGCGAGAGGGCTGTCGCCGGAGAACACCAGGGCGCACGGATCACCGGCGACCCAGCGGTACCGGATGTCCAGCTCGCCGGATGGCAGGTCGGCGGCCACCGCGGTGAAGATCGCCGCCACCGCCTCGCGGCCGTGGACGGGCCGCAGGCTGTGCGCCGGGCCTCGGCCGCCGCTGTCCGTCCACAGCGTGACATCGGGCGCGAGTACTTCGAGCAGTGCCCGGAGGTCACCGCCGAGGACGGCCTCGGCGAAACGCTCGGTGACCTGGGCGCGCAGCTGCGGATCGGCGGGGTGCCGGAGGCGGGGACTGTGCAGATGGCGGCGGGCGCGGGCCGCGGCCTGTCGCACGGCCGCGGGGGTACGGCCCAGGATCTCCCCGATCTCGTTGTGCGGGAAGCCGAATACGTCGTGCAGGACGAAGACCGCGCGCTCGAGCGGGCTCAGTGACTCCAGGACGACCAGTACCGCCGTGGACAGCGATTCCTTGCGTACGAGGACGCTCGCGATGTCGTGCTCATCGGTCACGATCGGCTCGGGCAGCCACGGGCCGACGTAGGTCTCGCGGCGGCGGCTCACCTCGATCCGGCGCGCGAGCGCCTGATTCGCCGCGGCGCGCACCAGGTAGGCGCGCGGGTTGTCGATCGGCGGCGCGGCCGGGTCGCGGTGCCGGGCCGCCCACGCTAGCCACACCTCCTGTAGCACGTCCTCGGTGTCCGCGACGCTGCCCAGCATGTTGTAGACCACCGAGAACAGCAGTTCGCGGTAGCTCAGGAATCGTTCGGTCACCTCGTCGTCGGCCCGGTGCGGTGCTCGGTACGTCACGGCATTCCTCTCCTAGTCCGTCCCTACCGCAGAGGTCCGCGCGGCGCGTCGCGTGACGCGATATCGGCGGTTGTGTCGCACATCACACTCACGTCGATGATGTCACGCGCCGGGTGCGCGGCGGCTCTGTGGTGGCGATCCGGGAGAATGGCTCCCGGGCGCAGGACGGGAGATACCGATGGATACGAACGACCGCGCTCTGCTGGTCCGTCACGACGAGGCCGAACGCCTGGACACCATGGGGGTGTGGCTGTACGCGGACCACGACACGACCGGCGGCGCACTGAGCGGCAACCGCGCCTACCTGCCGGCGGGTCAGGACGGTCCGCCGCCGCATTTCCACACCACCTCGGCGGAACTGTTCTTCATGCTCGGCGGGCGGCTCCGGGTACTGGCCGGACAGGAGATCATGGACATCGTGGAGGGCGATTTCCTACTCGTGCCCGCCGGGATGACGCACGCGTGGGCGGCCCCGGACGATTCGCCCGCCGATGTGCTGGTGATCTTCACTCCCGGCATCGAACGTTTCGACTACTTCCGGCTCGGCGACCGGATCCGCCGAGGTCTGGCCGATCCGGCCGAAATCCTCGCCACCCAGGAGAGATTCGACAACCACTTCGTGGACAGCCCGGTCTGGCGGCAGGCCCGCGACTCCGACACCAGGCCCCTGCTGAGCACACCCGACCACCGGGCGGACTTACTGTCCAGCAACGTCTTTTGGGCTCAGCCGGAGTGACCGCCGGGCCGCCCTGCGCCTGCCGCGCGGTCCACACACGGTTGAAGAAAGTCTTCGGATCTCATTCGGCGGTGTGCGGCGTCGCGGGCGGGCGCCCGCGCAGCAGTGAGGCCAGCGCGCTGATCACAGCCATGATCGCCGCGGTGGTGAAGACGATCACCAGACCGTGATGGAACGGCCCGGACACCAGTTGCGGGAAGAACGTCGTACCGGTCAACGCGTCCGCATTCGCGGGAGGCAGGCTGTTCAGCACGCCGGGGCCGAGCAGATGTGCGATCGGATTGTCGCCCAGAAATGCCGAGAACAGGCTACTGACCGGCGGGAGCGAAGCGAGCCGATCGGCGGTCGCGGTGGGTACGCCGTGCGATTGCAGTCCGCCCGACAGCGCATGCGGCAGGCCGGAGGCGAGCCCGCTGATCATCAGGGAGAAGAACACCCCGATCGACAGCGCGGTACCCGAATTCTGCAGGGTGGCGCGCATTCCCGAGGCCACACCGCGTCGTCCGGCGGGCACGCTGCTCATGATCGAAGAGGTGTTCGGCGCGGAGAACATGCCCTGACCGAATCCGCTGGCCAAGATCAGCAGTGCGAACAACGGATACGGGAACACCACCGGCAGCGCCATCAACCCGAGGAACGAGGCGACCACGATGAGCAGTCCGACGGTGGCGAACAGCCGTGCTCCGTATCGATCGGACAGATAGCCGCACAGCGGTCCCGCGATCAGGAACCCCGCGGTCAGCGGCAGCATGTAGATTCCGGCCCACAGCGGGGTGGATTCGTAGGAGTAACCGTGCAGCGGCAGCCAGATTCCCTGCAGCCAGATGATCAGCATGAATTGCAGGCCGCCGCGGGCGATCGAAACCAGCAGGGCGGCAAGGTTTCCCGCGGCGAAGGCGCGAATGCGGAACAATCCCAGCTGGAACATGGGTTGCCGGACCCTGGTCTCGATCACGCAGAACGCGACGAGTAGCAACACCCCGCCCGCCAGCGCCCCGGTCACCCAGGGGTTGCCCCAGCCGGTGGCGTGCCGCCCGTACGGCTGGATGCCGTAGGTGATGGCGGCGAGGATGACGCTGGTGCCGATGGTGAACGTCGCGGTACCGGCCCAGTCCACCCGGGCGGGCTGGCGTGCGCCGATCTCGCGCAGGCTGCGGTAGGACCACACCGTGCCGACGATGCCGACCGGGACGCTGACCCAGAACACCGCGTGCCAGTCGATCGCGGCCAGCGCGCCACCGGCCAGCAGACCCAGGAACTGACCGGCCAGCGCCGTGATCTGGTTGACGCCCAACGCCATTCCGCGTTGCCGGGCCGGAAAGGCGTCGGTCAGGATGGCCGCGGAGTTTCCGGTCAGCATCGCGCCGCCGAAGGCCTGCACCATGCGCCAGCCGATCAGCCACATCGCGCCGCCGGACCCGTGCATCGGGTCCATCGACAGTGCCAGCGACGCGGCGGAGAAGACCACGAAACCCGCGTTGTAGATGCGCACGCGGCCGAACATGTCGCCGAACCGGCCGAGCGTGACCACCATGACGGCCGAGACCAGCAGGTAGCCCAGGATCATCCAGAGCAGATAGCCGATATTGCCCGCGGCCAGTGGATCCAGGCCGATGCCGCGGAAGATCGCGGGCAGCGAGATGATCACGATGGAGGCGTCCAGCGAGGCGATCAGCACGCCGAGGGTGGTGTTCGACAACGCGACCCATTTGTACCGGTCGCCGACGGCAGGTCGCTGTAATTCGGTGGTACTCATAGACGTTCGGCAAGCCTCTCCAGCAGCGGGACCGCATCGAGCAGCCGGCGGCGTTCGGCCGCGGTGAACTCCGCGGTGAGCACCTGGCTGATGCGCTGGGTGGATTCGGAGCGACGGTCGTCCAGGATGCCGCGACCGGCGGTGGTCACCGACATCACCACCCGGCGGCCGTCCTCGGCGTCGGGGCGGCGGGTGACCAGCCCGCGCTCCTCGAGGGCGGCCAGGGTCGTGCCCATGGCCTGCGGCCGCACCCGTTCCAGTTCGGCCAGCGCACCCGGCGTCGCGGGTCCCTGCCCATCCAGCCGGGCCAGTACCGACGCCTCCGAGAGCGTCAGCTCACCCGAAGCATGCCCCTGCCGCAGCCGCCGGGTGATCCGCCCGACCGCGATCCGCAGCCGGGCCGCGCCGCCGCACAGCTCCGAGCCGTCCCCGGGTTCGTCATCCATAATAGTAACAATAGACTTATCAATCTGAAGTGACGAAATTCTCCAACGAAATCCCTGCTCGCGGGCGTTCGGCTACCGGTGTGCCCGTCTGCGCGCGACATCGGTTACGGCCATGACGTCTTCCGCGCGGCGTGGAGTGTCGTGCGCGCTGCCGTCCAGGAAAAGAGTGACGAGATTTTCCGGCCGAGGTCCTGCTGACGTCTGCTCGGTCGGTGGTGTGTATCGGTCTGCGCGACATTGAGTGCGGCTGTCGCGAATTCGCGCGGTCTGGGATGCTGTGGGCGCGGCCGTCGAGGGGGAGAAGGACGAGATCTCCCGACCGAGGCCCTGCGGACGGCCGTTCGGTCAGCGGTGTGCGCGCATCTTGGCGACATCGGTTACGGCCGCGGCGAATTCGTGCGGGGCCTCCTGCGGGACGTTGTGGCCGATACCGTCCAGGACGCGGTGGTCGTACGGTCCGGTGAACAGGGTGCGGTATCCGGCTCCGGTCTTCGCGGGGCCGTCGAAATCGCTGCTGATCGTGATGGTGGGCACCGTGATGGCGGGTTTGGCGGCCAGGCGGCGCTCATCGTCGTCGTACTGCGGCTCCCCGGGAGCCAGGCCCAGCCGCCAGCGGTAGTTGTGCACCACGATGTCGACGTGGTCCGGATTGTCGAAGGCGGCGGCGGTCAGATCGTAGGTCGATTCGTCGAAATGCCATCCGGGCGAGGCGATCTGCCAGATCTGCCGGTTGAAATCCTTGGTGTACCGGCGGTATCCGAGTTCGCCGCGCTCGGTGCTGAAGTAATACTGGTACCACCAGCCGTATTCGGCCTTCGGCGGCAGCGGCTGGGCATTGGCCGCGACATCGGTGATGAGGTAGCCGCTCACCGCCACCAGGGCCGAGCAGCGCTGAGGCCGGAGTGCGGCCACGACATCGGCGGTCCGCGCGCCCCAGTCGTAGCCGCCGAGAATCGCGGACGGGATTTTCAGTGCGTCCATCAGCGCGATGACGTCCCGGGCGACCGCGGCCTGCTGGCCGTTGCGGACGATGTCCTTCGACCGGAAGCGGGTGGAGCCGAAGCCGCGCAGATACGGGACGATCACCCGCATACCCTGTGCGGCCAGGATCGCCGAGACGTCGGCGTAAGCGTGGATATCGTAGGGCCAGCCGTGCAGCAGGATCACCGGCGTCCCGTCGGCCGGGCCCGCCTCGGCGTAACCGATGTCCAGAACCCCGGCGTTCACCTGCTTCACCGGGCCGAGTGTGTGCTCCGGTGCGGCCGGGGGCGTGCCGGTGTGCTGCCGGGCGGGGGACCCGCAGGCGGCCAGGGCGGCCGTGCCTGCCGCGGCGGTGGTGAAACGGGCGAAATCCCTTCGGCTGAAACCGGTCACGGTCGATATTCCTTCCGGATCGTGCGTGCGTCGTGGTGGGCGCTGCTGGTATCCATCAGAACCCGTACAGGGTCATCGAGTCCAACGATTACCTTTGATCCGAGTCATCACTGAAATTGATAAGATCCAGGTGTGGAGTTACGGCAGATCGAGCACTTTCTCGCGGTCGCGGAGGAGATGAGTTTTTCGCGCGCCACCGAGCGTGCGCATGTGGTCCAGTCGGCGCTGTCGTCCTCGATCGCGAAACTCGAACGCGAACTGGGTGCGCGATTGTTCGACCGGACGCGTCAGCAGATCCGGCTCACCGCGGCGGGGGAGCGGTTCCGGGTGCATGCCTACGAGATCGTGCGGGCGACTCGCGCGGCGGCCGAATCGGTCGTCGAGTTCCATGGAACATTATCCGGCACGGTAGATTTCGGATCGCTGATCTCATACGGCCCGCTGGATGTCGCCGGTGCGCTCGGCGAATTCCATCGCGCGCACCCGTTCGTGCGGCTACGGCTGCGGCTGAGCCAGGCGGGCGCTTCGGCCTACCTGTCCGCCCTGGTCGAGGGTTCGCTGGATCTGGCCCTGGTCTCGATGCCCAATCGCTTTCCGCCGCAACTGGATCTGCGCTTGCTGTTCGAGGAGCCGATGGTCTTCGTCTGCCGCGCCGACCACCCCCTCGCCGACCGCGCCCGCGTCGACGTGGCCGGACTCGCCGAAGAAGAACTCGTCGGCTTTCCCCCCGAATTCGGCCTGCGCCGACTGATGGACGAGGCCTTCCACGCGGCCGGAGCCCGCTCGCAGACCCGGTACGAGGTCCCCGCTGGATACGCCGCCATCGCCGAACTGGTCGCCAACGGCCTCGGCACCGCCTTCATGCCCCCGTCCGAGGCCCGCCGCTTCCCGGCCTTACGTCAGATCGACCTCGCCGACCCCGTCCTGTGGCGGGTCTATCTCGCCTCACCTCCGGCCGGCCAGATGACCCCTGCCACATCTCGTTTGGCGGACACTCTGCTCGGCGCTGCTGTTCGCGCCCGCACGAGCGGTTGATCCCGCTCCGTATCCGCATCATGCGCGGCGCGGAAAATCATCAGAGATGTCGGTAGCGGGCAGCCGCTGTTCGTGCGGCAGCGGACTCGGCGATTCCGTTCGCCGAGACCTCTGTGCCGCAGGGCGATCCGTCACTCGCCGCACGACGGGTGCTGCCACAACACACCACCCGGTCTCTCTTCGGAGCCGGCGTCGCCATTCGCCGGCACCATCACATCCTTGGATCGCTCGCCTCTCGCACCCGATACCCTCGAACCCGTGATCATCTGGCTGAACGGAACCTTCGGAGCCGGGAAAACCACCACCGCGGCAGAATTGGCAGCACTGCTGCCCGGGTCGCGGATCTTCGACACCGAGGAAGTCGGCGTCATGCTCCGCCACGTCCTGGCCTCCGAGCCCGTTCGAGACTTCCAGGACTGGCAGCCCTGGCGCGGGCTGGTCGTGTCCGCCGCGAAACAGATCCTCGACTACGTCGGCGGTACCCTCATCGTCCCCCAATCCGTCCTGGTCCACCGATACTGGCAGGAGATCCGCACCGGGCTCACCAACGCCGGGATCCCGATCTGCCACGTCGTCCTCCACGCCGAGCGCGACGAACTCATCCGGCGCATCGACACCGACCCGACAATGCCGCACTCGCAATGGCGGTTCGACCACCTGGATGATTACGACGCCGCCCGCACCTGGCACAGCCAGGAAGCACATGTCATCGACACCACCAGCCTGAAACCACATCAAGTCGCGAAACTCATTGCTGCACAGGCAGGTCGAACCCGCTTCGCAACCACCGACCGAAATCCTGCCTCATGATCAACGAGATCCACCGCGCCGCGGCGTCTCATGAGGGTCGAGGCATTGCGGAAGCGGGGAGGGGCGTCGGACATGCCGGAGGTGCTGCGAGCTGATCAGGTGTCCACACTGCCTTCGGCTGGGTACAATCGCGACATGATTGTCATTGGGGGGCATCGGTATTGGCGGATATCCCGGTACCGGATCACATCACTACCCGGCCGAGAAGGTTCGGGATTCGTATGAGCGACGTTTCGGTTACATCCGCCGCCCTGAGCGGCTTCGCCAAAGACCTGAACGACGCCGGCGGAACTCTGCTGTCGAACCTGTCCAAGATATCGTCCGGCATATCGCTCCCGGACGGCACTACCGGCGCGCTGGCCACATTGACATCCCCGCTCCAGAATTTCCGGGATCGGATATTGACGCTCGGTCAGCAGAATCACGACAAGATCTCGGGTTTCGGCACCGACCTCGACACCACGGTCAAGGGATTCCAGCAGCAGGACACTTCGTGGGCCAGAGCCATTGCCTCGGCGGGGTCGTCGCTGTCGCTGCCATCGCTGCCCTCCGGCCCAACCGACATCCTGCGATTCAGCGGGATGCAGTCGGTCGATCTTCCTCATATCCAGACCGAAAGCCTCACTCTCAAAGCGGCTGTCACCGCTGCTCACGAGATCGTCTCCATATTCGACGAGCGGCTGAACCAGTCGATCGGGATCAAACCGGCCGATCTGTACCTCACGCCTCTGATCGGTGATTGGGAGAGTGTGCAGACCATCGGCAAGCGGATCCGGCAACTCGGCATCAACGATTCCGTGACTGCGGGCAACCTCAGCAGCGGTTCGCGGTGGCTGACCTCGCAATGGACGGGCGCGGCGGCCAGTTCGTATGCGACCGCGATGAACACGCTCCACACCACGATCTCCAACCGCGGCGCCGATATGGACACCATCGCGAAAACTCTGGAAAAGGGCGGCGAATGTCTGGAGCGGTTGGTCTACAACCAGGCTGCTGGAGTCGCGTCGGGACTGGCAGAGCCATTGAACATGCTGGGCTTCTCACTTCCGGTAGGCGCCTGGGCGCAGGTCGTGGATCGTCCGATGAGCAGTGCGGTCAAAGACCAGATCACCGCCAAGGTGAACACCATTCGCACGGCCGCGGACTCCCGGAACAACACGATCGATGAACTGATGGGCCGGATCCGCAAAGCCCTCGCATACGAACCGGGAACTCCGGTCGCGGAGCCGACGGGCGAGCTTTTCGATCCACCCAGCAAGGTCGTTGTCGACCTGGGAACACTTCGCTACGGCTACAAGAACAATGTCTGGTGGGAGAACAGCCTTGCATCCGCCCTCTGATCCGCCGTTGCCCGACGACCGCGCCGCGTACGGATCCAAGACAGGAATAATCGAAACCGGAGTCAACAACGACATGAGGCAACTCGAGGAAGCAGGTTGGGCTCGCAGTTTCAAGGCTCGCGGTGATATATCCAAATTCTGGAGTGCCGCACTGTGAAAGGAAATATGCAGATCCGTAGGTTCGGCGCGGTTGGGGTGTGTCTTCTCTTCGTGTCGGCTAGCGCCTGCGAGGCCGCACCGTCGACGATTCTGAAGAGTGTGTCGAACTGTGGTCGCCTCTCCATTCCCGCAGATGCGAAGCTGATCTCCCATCTCGATGACAGCCACTTTCGCGCCCAAACCTGGGAGGCGGTGGTCGACATGTCAGCGGCAGAGGTGTCGGATTTCGAATCCCGTTCCGGGCTCGGAGTTTTCGAACCCGGGGTACCGCCGGACTGGCGACAGAAGTACTGGAAGGACGTCGGTAATTCCTCGGTGCTCCAACAGGACACCGGCAATGAGCACTCGCCGCAGCCCGGGTATCCATCACGGTGGGTAGTGGTCCACAACAGCGGCGGGGACACTCGGCGCGTCTTCATCCGCACCGAATGTTGAACCGACCGCAGGATGGCGATTCCGATGATTGCGGGAATCCTCAGCGGCTCGCTCGCAGTATGCGGACCGGGCGCAGTGCTTGGGGTGGTTCGCCCTCGAATTCCGTGGATCCATCGAGGTATCCAGCGATGAGGTCCGTGGCGGAGTGGTCTTCGACGTCGGTGAAGCCGAGCGTGTGCAACTGTGCGGCGATGTGGTCGGGAGTGAAGTAGCTGAACCAGGGTTCGCCGACAGTTTCTGCTCGCTGTGCACGCGCCTGCAGCTGCGTACGATCCTCGTCGGTGTCTGCCGACTGCAGGTAGTCGAAGATCACCTCGACCGGCTCCGATTGGCCGGCAATGTATTCGAGGGTGGTTCGGGCGGCGTCGGGAGTCAGATAGAAGATGACACCGAGCCACACGAATACGGCCGGATCGGTCCGGGTGAATCCGGCGGCCTCCAATCGTGTTGCCAGTGCGTCGGTTTCGAAGTCGACCGGCACGAAAGTCAACCGCTCGGGCTGATCGATACCGGATGCGGCGAGGCGTTGGTGTTTCCATGCTTGGGTAGCGGGATGGTCGACCTCGAATACACGCAGACCGGGATGCGGGTTGCGGTAGGCGAAGGTATCCAGGCCCGCGCCGAGGATCACGACCTGTCGCACGCCGGCCGCGACGGCCTCGGCCACACGATCCTCGGCGAAACGGGCACGCGCAGCGAAGAACAGGCGGCGCGGCCGATCACTGACACCCAGCCGCAGGATCTCCGGGACGACACCGCTACCGGGACGATCCGCTGCGGGCCGGCCCAATTCGGTCAGCTCATCCACAGTGACACCCAGCAGACGTGCCACCAGCGGATCGGTGAGAATCCTCGGCTGGTCGGCAATTTGATGAAATGCACGGGCGTAGGCAGTCACGAGCGCCGTCCGGCTGGGTCCCTCATTTTCCATACTCGAGACGCTACTCATCCATCATCGTTCTGCCACTCCGTCGCCCACTGCGTCAGCGGTGCGAGCCGCTCGACGAGTGTGTGTCCGGCGCGGGTCAGCCGGTACCCCTGCTCGTGTTCGACGAGGCGCGCCTCGGTGAGCTCGGACAGTCGACGGGTCAGCACGCTCGAGGAGAGGTCGCCGCATGCGGTGCGCAGTTCGCGGAAGGTGAGCGGGCCCGGGGCCCGCTCGAGCTCCCAGATCACCCGCAGCACCCAGCGCCGCCCGAGCAGATCGAACAGGGCCATGATCGGGCGCCCGGTGGTCGATCCGCGGACCGGGCGTCCCGGGCGTGGTGTTTCGGCCGCCACGATCACGCCGCTTGCGGCGGGGGTGAATCCTCCAGTCGTCGTGCCATTTCCGCGATGGCCGCGCGCAGTGCCCGATACGGTCGCAGGAACAGGGTCACCTGGGTCAGGCTGCCGGTCTCGGAGAGCTCCTCCCGCAGTACGCCCTGGAGTTCCTGGTCGGCGAATCGTGCGGTGAAGGCGAACATCCCCTGCTGTCCGTCGGTCCAGCGCCGGGTCTGGTGCACCGAGTCGAGCACTGTCGCGATCGTGGCCAGCAGGTGTGCCGCGCGGGCCCGGCCGTGGTAATCGGCGACCGGGCTCGAGAAGGTCGCCTCCTCGGCGAGCAAGGCCGGCAGTTGTGTGAAGTCTTTGGACTGCCACACCTGCAATATCAGACTTTCGGTCATGCCTCTATTTTAGAGGCATGCCGAGGTCCGTGCCAGTTCCCGCGCCGGGGATGAGGCCCATTACGCGGCCTTCGGCATTACCGAGGCCTCTCATCG
The DNA here is from genome assembly GCF_001613305.1 of Nocardia vaccinii NBRC 15922. Lineage (GTDB taxonomy): Bacteria > Actinomycetota > Actinomycetes > Mycobacteriales > Mycobacteriaceae > Nocardia > Nocardia vaccinii. The sequence continues at coordinate 278,087 of NZ_BDCC01000017.1, read as the reverse complement.
GGCAGCACCCCGACGGCCTCTCGAAGGCGAACTTGCGGGTTCCGCAGCGGACGTTCTATCGTGACCGCAACCCGATAGGTGCTCTCCAGGAAACACAGTCGCAGAGTGGGAGTCCCGCCTCATCCGAGTAGGCGTGGGTGGGCGACGCGATTACGCACGCCCATCTCCTACGGAGGATTTCATGCATATCGGTCTCGGCCTCCCCATCGCTGTTCCCATCACGCTGCCCGAATGGGCTCGCCGCGCAGAAGCCGTCGACTTCTCGACACTCGGCCTGCTCGACCGCCTCGTCTACGACAACCCGGAACCGCTGATCACCCTGGCGATGCTCGCCGGTGCCACCAGCCGCATCCGCCTGCAGACCGAGGTGCTGATCGCACCGCTGCGCGATCCCGCATTGCTCGCCAAGCAAGTCGCCACGCTGGACCTGATGTCCGGCGGCCGGTTCGTGCTCGGTCTCGGTGTCGGCGGTCGCGACGACGACCACGAGGCCAGCGGTACCGATGTACGCGCCCGCGGCCGTCGCCTGGATCAACAGCTCGGCGTCATGCGACGCTTGTGGTCCGGTGACCGGTTCAGCGACAGCTGTGGTCCCATCGGTCCCGCACCCGTCACGCCCGCTGGTCCGGCACTGCTGTTCGGCGGCTTCGCGCCCGCCGCCATCGACCGCGTGGGCCGCTGGGGTGGCGGGTTGCTCGCCGCCGCCGCGCCCTCCTGGGCCGGCAACCTCTTCGATCTGGCCCGCAAGTCCTGGAGCGACCACGGCCGCTCCGGCTCGCCGCGCATCGTTGCCCAGCTGAACGCGGTCCTCGGTCCACAGCCGTTGATCGACCAGGCCCGGGGAGCCATTCTCGACTACTACGAGTTCAGCGGCCGCGCCGACTACATGGCCGACGGCATGCTCACCACCCCGGAGCAGATCCGTTCCGCTATCCGGCAATTCGAAGATCTCGGCGCCGATGAGGTGATGCTCTACTGCTACGGCACCGATCCCGATCAGGTCGACCGTCTGGCCGATGCCGTGCTTTGAAGCCTCGAAGCCGGGCCTGTGCGGACGACGGCATTTCCGGCATCCGGATGGGTCGCTGATACTCGAATCGCTCGATAATCGGCATGTGCGTGCGCTCGCCGCGATCGAAAGCGTTGCCGGGCAGAAGGATCGCGAGCCGTTGGGACCGGCGTCGAGAACCTGGGCGGCTGCGTCGAATGCGGCAAGAGCATGTACCCGTACCCGGGATGGTCTCGGCACGTTGATTTGTCTCGAAGGTGGCGTCGGAAAACGGCAGGGACCGCATATCCGCCGCGGTTGTCCGCAAGGGCACACCGCGGGACTGCGCTTCGGTGCGGGCGCGTTGCCCGGCCACCGGACCACAGGAGCTGATCCAGCGACCGGCTCTGTGAATCGTGCCCCGTCCTGCCCACGAGAACGGGGCCGGCTGCGTGCCGGATGCCGCCGGACCATCGTCTCGGGTCGGTCCCGATCTCCCGCCGAATCTCGGTGCCGGATCGCTGATCAGTCTCGGAATCGTTCTCGCAGCGGGCGATCGGTGGGGGTGCTGGGATAGATGCCGCGGTCGACGAGGCGGGGCACGACCTCGTCGATGAACTCCCGGATGGCTGTCGAGCCCGCTGCGAACATGAGGTTGAAACCGCCGACGTTGCCGTCGTCGTGCCAGGCCGCGAAGTCGTCGGCGAGTTCGTCGTAGCTGCCTACGAATTTGCGGTGCGTCGCCCCGCCGCGGCCGACCGCCTGTGCGACGACCTCGCGTACGGTCACATCGGGGTGCTGTTGAATCCAGTTGTAGAGCCCGACGTAGTTGCCGAAGGTGCTCTTGATCGTCTCCTCGACGTCTTCCGGGCGCGGTAGCAGATGGGTGGGGAACGGTTCGGTGATGTCGCCGAGCGGGATGTCGATACCGAACTGTCCCAGTGCGAATGGTGCGAGGGGTTCCCAATCGACGTGACTGTCCAGTTCCCGCAGTTTCTCCTCGGCCTCCTTCGCGGTCCGGCCGAGGTAGGGGATGAGACCGGGGATGGCCGGGACCGAACCCGGAGTCCGGCCCTGTTCGATGAGCGCCTTGTCCAGTGCCTCGCGGTAGACCGCGGCGCCGGCGCGAGTGGAGGAGTTGGTGAAGACCATCTCGGCATGTCTGGCGGCGACCTTGATGCCCGGTCCCGACCCGCCGGCCTGCGCGATGAGCGGCCGATGCTGTCGGCTGGGCGCGATGTTGAGTGGTCCGGAGACGTGAAACAGGTTGCCCTGGTGGTCGATCGGCTCGGCGTAGAACCGGGTGAGGCCGTCGGGATCACGACGCAATGCTCGGTTGTCCCACAATGCTCGCAGGACCTGGAGGAACTCGTCGGCGCGTTGATAGCGCGCCGCGCGATCCGGATGCTGTCGCAGGCCGTAGTTCTGTGCGAACCGATCGACCACCGAGGTGACGGCGTTGTATCCGGCGCGGCCGTCGGAGATCTGGTCGAGCGAGGCCAGCAGCCGGGCCAGGTTGTACGGGTCGTAGAAGGTCGTCGACGCCGTCGCGATCAGGCCGACGTGCTGGGTGTGCTGGGAGATCGCGGTCAGTGCGGTGATGGGCTCGGCCGGCCCGCCGTCGAATGCCGGAGACCCCTGCATGCCCGGGATGTCGCCGACGAACAAGGCGGTGAACAGGCCCTCGTCGCCGAACGCGCCGTACTCGAGCAGGCGCTCGAAGGTGCTGCGTTCGGGAACGCCTTGCGCCCGTTCGTATTTGTAGGCTCCCTGGTGCAAGTTGAGATCGTTCGCTACCAGGTTCAGATGTAGGTGGCGTTGCTCTGCCATGGCGGCTCCTGTCGTGACATACCCAGGGTAGGGGCGTGTTTCGGTCTTCTGGAACCAGTCGACAGCGGCAGGTGCCCACGGCGGCACTTGTAGGATCCTCTTGTGTTGGAACGATTCCGAGTACAGCGGGCTGTGGCCGCGCCCGCAGCCCAGATCTTCGCCATTCTCAGTGATCCGCAGGGGCATGTCGCCATCGACAGTTCGGGCATGCTGATGGCAGCCAGCGGAGAAGTGGTCACCGGAACCGGTGACACCTTCGTCGTGCACATGGACCGCGAAGCTCTCAACGATCGCCCGCTGGGGCTGTACGACGTCACTGTCGAGATCGTCACGTTCGAACCCGATCGGGAGATCGCGTGGACCATTCACGGTGGGCGAAAGTGGGAACACGTCTACGGCTACCAGCTGGAACCGATCGAGGCAGGCACACTTGTGACGTCCTACTACGACTGGTCGGCGGTCCCTCGGGAAATCAAGGACCGAGTCGGCTTCCCGGTCATCCCGGAAAGCGCACTTCGCGCGACACTCGGCATCCTGGCTCGCACGGCCGCTCCCGGTGAGCCGCGGCCGGAACTGCCTCCGCGATAACGCGAATCGTGGTGGCTCGACTATAAGCGACCGCCCGATCCCCGAAGCACTCGCCGAGAGTGCCGCCACCGAAACGACTATCCACAGATGGGAGCCGCTCGGGCGGCGCCGGGTAGTGCTGACGGGTATCCGCCACGGCGAGTGGTGGTCTGGAGGACTGTCAGATGCGGGCCGGTGCGCCGCGTCGCCGGGGCCGCATCTGATACAGGCGATACCAGGCCAGCGCCAGGAAGACCGCGGCCAGAGCGGCGACCAATCCCATGTCGAGCAGCCAGGTGCCGACGGTGTGCCGCCAGAGCGGGTCGGGGCCGCCCTTGTGCGGTGTCAGGGTGTCGAGGTCGATGCTGGCGGCTCCCGCACCGAAGCCCCAGCGGGACGGCGCCAGGTAGGACAGCTGCGCCAGGACCGGAGTGCCGGGTAGCCGGACCATTCCGCCCGTGAGCACCAGTTGCGCCATCGAGATCACGATCAGCAGCGGCAGCGTCTTCTCCGAGGTGCTCACCGACACCGACACCAGCAGTCCCAATGCCAGTGACGCGATGCCCAGCAGCGCCATCGCCATGATCAGTTCCAGATCGATCGACGTGAATATCCCCGAGGCGGGCATCTTCTGACCGATCGTGCCGATCAGGTACATCACCACCGTCTGCAGGACGGTGATCAGGCCCAGGACCAGTAGTTTCGACATCAGATAGACCCCGGCCGACAGTCCGGCCGCGCGTTCTCTGCGATAGATGGTCTGCTCTTTCACGATCTCGCGGATCGAGTTGCCGGTGCCGATGAAGCATGCGCCGAAGGCCAGGATCATGAGCTTGGTCGGGGCATCGGCATTGCTGCCGGGCTCCCCGACGAAGCCCGCCCCCGACGGCACCGCCGCGATCAGGCCGCCGAGGATCAATGGCATCACAGCGAGCAGCACCAGATAGCTTCGATCCGAGGCGATGACCGCGAGGTAACGTCGGCACAGCGTGCTGAGCTGGCTCAACTTGGACTGTGAGGGCGGTGGCGGCGCGGGCGGCGACTGCACTTCGACGGAGCGGTCGTCGTCGGTCAGTCCGACCGCCACATAGTGCCCGAAGCGCGGCGACGCCCGGAATTCACCGGCCCAGTCGCGCTCGTCCTCCTGGTCGAACGCCTGGAACACCTCGGCCCAGGACGGTTGCCCGAACTGCTGCAAGCCCTCGTCGGGCGGTCCGTAGTAGGCGAGTTTGCCGCCGGGCACCAGAACCAGCAGACGGTCGCACGCATCGAGGTTCGCGACGCTGTGCGTGACGACGATGACCGTCCGCCCGTCGTGCGCCAGTCCCGACAGCATCTCCATGACCGTCTTGTCCAGGCCCGGGTCGAGGCCGGAGGTCGGTTCGTCGAGGAACAGCAGCGACGGTTTGGTCAGCAACTCCAGCGCGACGCTCACGCGCTTGCGCTGGCCGCCGGAAAGCTTCTCGATTCGAGTGTCGGCGTGCCGGGTCAGACCGAGTTCTTCGAGGACCTCGTCGACCCGCTGCTCACGCTCCTGCTTGCGCGTGTCACCCGGGAATCGCAGTTCCGCCGCGTAGAGCAGGGCGCGTCGCGTCGGAAGCTGGTTGTGCAGGATGTCCTCCTGGGGCACCAGCCCGATCCGATGCCTCAGCTCGTCGTAATCGGCGTAGAGGTCGCGGCCGTCGTAACGGACCGTCCCCTCGGTCGCGGGACGCAAACCGGTGACCGCGCCGAGCAATGTCGACTTGCCCGCGCCACTGGGGCCGATGACTCCGACGAGCGAGCGCTGCGGGATGGGGAAGCTCACCTCGTCGAGCAGTACCTTTCCTTCCGGGGTACGCACGATGAGGTTCTGCACCGAAACCGAGACGTCGCCGGTATCGACCGATTCGCGCAGTTCGTCGCCGACGAGCCGGTAGGTGGTGTGCCCCATGCCGATCGAGTCGGCTTCGGACAGATCCGCGACGTCGACGCGCGAGCCGTTGACGTAGGTGCCGTTGTGGCTGCCGAGGTCGGCGACCCGGTATTTGCCTGTGCCGATCACGCGCAGTTCGGCATGGTGGCGAGAGACCATGAGGTCGGGCACGACGATGTCGTTGTCGGCGGCGCGGCCGATCCGGAGCGTGCCGCTGATCCGGACGGCCGCGCCGGGGTGCGCGACCGGAGCCGACACTCGCGAGACACGGCGGTCCGAGGGCAACAGCGTGAAGGTTGCTTCGTCGTCGAGGTCGTAGCCGGGATTCGGCACGATCATCGTGTCTTCCCCGATGTCGCCACCGGGATCGTGGGCGGGTCGCGTCTGCGGCATCTCCACCGAACAGGTCAGCTTCTCGCCGTCCACGGCGTGACCGAGCTGGAACGTCTCGTCATGGTCGATCACCATCCGCTCGACGCGGTGACCGTCGAAAAAGGTGCCGTTGAGACTGCTCGCGTCCTCGATTTCCCAGCCGTCCGATCCTCGTTCCAGGATGGCGTGCAGAGAAGACACCCGCGGATCGCTGAGCACGATATCGGCGGACGGACCGCGGCCGACGTTATATGCGCCTCCGGCTCGGAGTCGATAGACGCGTTCTCTCGTCTGCACCACGAGTACCGGTGACTCGGCGAATTCGGTGGAAGACTGATTATCCGCCATAGCTGGAGTATACGACCGTGCGGCTGTACCGGAGCGGCAAATCTCGCGCTCGGACGAACAACTCGGCTGGTCCAGAGGTTGCCGTTTGGGCCGTCGGACGTGCTGTTTCGCGTGCTACCGCCGAAACGGAGACTGCGGCCGATATAATTGGGTGACGATTCGAGGACTTTCACACCTTGCGATCCGTTGCCCTTTATGTTCGCGTCGACTGTTCGGCTCGCGCGATGGTGTCACGAGCTTCGGCACAATATATTTGTAGGTAACCGAATCGGTTCGCGAACACAGAAATTCCCGCCCAGAAAATCGGCATTACCGCTGCCTCGGACACCCTGGCAAGCCGCCGCCCGGCCACCACAGGAACTGTCCGGACGCGGCGTCGGCGAAGCGCATGCAGACTATCGTCGACATCTTCGGGACGAAACGCGCCGGTGAGGAGATGGCGATGCGGTACGAGGAATACCGGGCTCACGATGCGGTCGGGCTGGCCGAGTTGGTCGCTCGGGGCGAGGTGCGTGCGGCCGAACTGCTGGAGCTGGCATTGGATCGCTGCGCGCAGGTCGATCCGGCGATCAACGCGGTGAGTTTGCTGATGGCGGAGAACGGTCGGCGGCTGGCCGGGCGCGAGGAACTTTCGGGGCCGTTCGCCGGGGTGCCGTTCCTCATCAAGGATCTGGCGCAGGACTATGCCGGATATCCGACCTCCGCGGGCACCGGGCCGCTGCGGTCGGTGCCGGCGCGCGAGCACAGCCTCGTAGTGCGGCGCTGGCTGGACGCGGGACTGGTGATCTTCGGTAAGACCACCACCCCGGAATTCGGCAGTAAGGGCATCACCGAGACCAGGACCTTCGGCGCGACCCGCAATCCGTGGAATACCGAACGCTCGCCGGGCGGATCCTCGGGCGGGTCGGCCGCGGCGGTCGCCGCCGGCATCGTGCCGGTGGCGGGCGCCAGCGATGGCGGCGGTTCGATTCGCATTCCTGCGGCCTGTACCGGACTGTTCGGGCTGAAACCCGGGCGCGGGCTGATTCCCGGCGGTCCGGTGTCCGGCGATCCGCTGTTCGGGGCGGTCAGCGAGGGCGTGCTGTCTCGCAGCGTTCGGGATACCGCCGCCATGTTCGACATACTCACCCCGCCCGACCCCGGTGCCCCCTACCTGGTTCCGCTATCCGAACGCCCGTATCTCGATGCGGTGAAAGATCCCGTGCGCCGCCTGCGGATCGGATTCACCCACGCGTCCCCACAGGGCACACCGGTCGATCCCGAGGCGGTCCGCGCGGTCGAGGAGGCCGCGGCGCTGCTGGAATCGCTGGGGCACACCGTGGAACCGGCCGCACCGGATATCGACGGACAACGTCTGGGTATGGACTTCATGACCGTCTGGACCGGCTGGTGCGCCGCGGAACTCGCCGAGGCCTGTCGCGAAACGGGCGCTTCCGCAACAGATTTCGATATCGATACGCAGGTACTCGCGGCGGCGGGCCGTGCGGTACCCTCTCCGGAACTGCTGCTCGCGCATGTCCGCTGGACCGAATACACCCGCGCCCTGGGCATTTTCCACGAGACCTACGACCTGTTGCTCACTCCTGCCGTGGCCGGACCGCCGCTACGCATCGGCCAGAACCGCACTCCCGCGATCGCCGATACCGTACTGCCGCCACTGCTTCGTCTGGGAGTAGGAAAGATATTGTCCCGCACCGGATTCTATCGCGATACGGTCACCGCCAACCTGTCGGCCGTCCCGTTCACCCAGCTGGCGAACGTCACCGGCCGCCCCGCCATGAGCGTGCCGACCCACTGGACCGCGGACGGCCTGCCGCTGGGCACCCAGTTCGTGGGCCGCCCCGGCAGTGAGTACCTGCTCCTGCAGCTCGCCGCCGAGATCGAAACGGCTCAGCCCTGGTTCGACCGTGTCCCGCCCGAATCCGGCCTCGTCGCGTCCTCGACCGGGGCGGACCGGACACAGCGGTGAGGTTCGCCCGGACTACTCGCGCCAGCCGCGGAGTTCGACGCCCTTGGCGGTGTCGACCCGGAAACCCAGTGAAATCTCCGCTGTCGCTTCGGGTTCCAGCGGTAGCCGCCAGGTCAGCTCGCCCAGATCGGTGCGGTGGTCCGGGTCGGGGCGGCAGCTGAGGTCCCGGACCACGATGCCCTCGTCGCGTGAGACGGGAATCCGGTCCAGGACGGTGACGGTGGTGGCGCGGCGGCCGTAGTTGCCCACGGTTATGCGGTAGCGGACCTCGCGCCGGGTCGCGCTGCCGATCACCACCTTTCCGGCGGTGCGGCGCACCAGCTCACGTTCGGCCCGGATTCGTTCGTCCACACCGAGATTCAACTCGATCTCCTCGCCGGGGGCCCAGATATCCAGGGTTGTGGTGCCGACGAACTCCGCGTCGTGGAATACCGAGGCCCGGCCCGGCCGCAGTGTGTGCTCGGAGCCGTTGACCGCGGTGGCCCGCAGATACACCTCCTGACTCTGCGCCGGTGCGGTGATGTGATCGAGAGTGGCATCCAGATCCAGAGTGGCCACTGTGGTGCGATGCGCGGTCGCATCGCTCGGGATGGTGATTCGTTGGTGCGGGCGGTAAGTGGTCGCTGCCGCCCCGTGTTCGACTGCGGGCGAAGCCGAGTCGACCACGCCTGCGGGTAGTGCCCTGGCGCGCGGCATCATTCCGGGTTCGGGCGGACCACCAGCCGGAGCGCCGTAAGCCGCCACCGGCTCGGGCGGCCGCAGCCGGTCGAGGAACCACGGCTCCGGTTCGGGCAGCCGAGCCGAGACCGCCGGGCGGGCGGTGGACAGGGCCAGTTCGCACGGGGGCCAGTCCTCGCCGGTGTTCTGGGTGATCTCCGCGTACCAGCCGAGCGTGAGTCGTTCCCCGCGCAACCGGATATCGTAGGTCGAGATCCAGCGGGCGTCGTCGACCACGTAGGACAGTTCGAGTTCGAGCTCCCCGGCCGCCTGCACGTCGAGCGTGACCGCGACCTGCCGGCGATCCGGAGTGCGCTGCCGGTGATGTTCGGCGAGGTCACGCTCCACGGCACGCAACTCCTCCTCCAAGCGCTCGTGCTGCCGGTGCAGTTCACGCCGCCGTCCGAGGGTCGCGCCGAGCTGCTGTGCGAGCGAATCGCTCAGTCCCGCGACCCGGTCCGGCTCCATCTCGCCCGCGGCGAGCGCCCTGGCGAATGCGCTGCCGGACCGGCGGCCGAGGCTGGTGAGCAATTCGGTCCGGCTGTCCTCGACGGTGCGGGCGTCGGCCGACTCCGCGAGCCCGGACCGGATCTGCTCGGCGCGCTGTTCGAGCTCCCGCACAACGGCATCGGGCGAGCGTGGATTGCGCTGCATCGCCACATCGACGCCGAGGACCGATGCCGCACCTCGCCCGCTCACCCGCACCGAATCCGGCACCAGTTCCAGCGGCAGTCCACCGACTTCCACCAGCTGCTCGCCGGTCTCCACGATGACGGTCGTGCGCCGGGTGATCCGCGCCTGTCCGGGATAGACGGTCACCGCCACGATCGGGGCGTCCACCATGCTCATGCCGCGAGGCTACCGTGATCGGCGGTCGGCCGAGGCGATGCCGGGCAAGAGGTCGGCGATCAACGCGTCGGCGAAATCAGTGGTCAGGGGTTCGGGGGGAAGTAGCAGGCGGTGGTGGCACGCGCCCCTGAGGGTCCGGCGGCCCGATTCGGCTGTGCTACTGCGGCCCGGCCGATCGTCTCGATGTCATGCGGGCAACCTCGGCCGCCGGACCCGGTGCGAAGATGACGTTCGTGACCGCAGCCGACGACGATCGTGACGTGGCCGCCCCGCCCTCGACGCTGTATCTGGTCAAACAGCTGGAACTGGCGGTACGGGCGGTGATGGACGACGCGCTGCGCCCGCTGGGGCTGACGACGCTCCAGTACACGGCGTTGACGGTGCTCGAGCGGCGCGGCGGGCTGTCCTCGGCGCAGCTGGCGCGCAGGGCGTTCCTGCGGCCGCAGACGATGCACGTGATGGTCCGGACGCTGGAGGGGCGCGGGCTGATCAGCCGGGACCGTGACCCGGCCAATCGCCGGGTGCTGGTCGCGTCGCTGACCGACCGGGGCCGCGAGCTGCTCGACCGGGCCGCACCTCGCATCGAGCAGATCGAGTCCGGCCTGCTCGCTCAGATGAGTCCGCGGCGCGGCGCGGAGTTCCGGGCCGCGTTGCGGCAGGGCGTCGCCGCGTTGACCGCCGAGGCCGCCGCGCGCGGTGTCCCGGCGGCCACTTCTGCCGACGAGTAGTCCGGAGCTGTTGACGGCGAACGCGTCCGGCGGCACCATAGGAGTCGAATCATCAGTAATGCTGATAATGGAGCGCCGATGACGACAGCGACCGAGCCCTGGGGCGAGACCGTGCACGTGGAGTTCGGGAAGGGGATCGCCTGGGTCACGTTGAACCGCCCGGACAAGCGCAACGCGATGAATCCGGCTCTGAACACCGAGATGTGCCGGGTGCTCGATCATCTGGAGGCCGACCCGCGCTGCCGGGTGCTGGTGCTCACCGGTGCGGGCGAATCCTTCTCCGCTGGAATGGATTTGAAGGAATACTTTCGCGACGTCGAGGCGACCGGAGATCTCGCGCTGCAGTATCGGGTGCGCCGGGAGAGCAACGAATGGCAGTGGAAACGGCTGGCCTACTTCCCCAAGCCGACCATCGCGATGGTGAACGGCTGGTGCTTCGGCGGGGCCTTCACCCCGCTGGTGGCCTGTGATCTGGCGATCGCCGACGAGGCCGCGAAATTCGGTCTGTCCGAGGTGAACTGGGGCATTCCGCCGGGCAGTGTGGTCACCAAGGCGCTGGCCGCGACGGTGCCGCAGCGCGACGCGCTCTACTACATCATGACCGGCGAGGTCTTCGACGGTGCGCGGGCCGCGCAGATGCGATTGGTCAACGAGGCGGTTCCGGCCGGACGGCTGCGCGAGCGGACCGGAGAACTGGCCGCGCGCCTGGCCGGGCTCAATCCCGTTGTGCTGCACGCGGCCAAGGTGGGCTACCGGTTCGCCGCGGAGATGAGCTGGTCGCAGGCCGAGGATTATCTGTACGCCAAGCTCGATCAGACCCGGGCTCTCGATGTCGAGCACGGCCGGGAGAAGGGCCTGTCCCAGTTCCTCGACGACAAGAGCTACCGCCCCGGACTCGGCGCATTCGACCCTGCGAAATAAGCAGGGGCGCAACCGAAACGGCATCGGACGAGGGAGGACTGATCGTGCGGAATCGGGGACTGGGCTCGTGGCCCGCCCGGCGGTCCCGGATGACGCCGGATGCGGTGGCGGTGATCGGCGCGGGCAGGTCGATCACCTTCGCGCAGTTGTACCGCCGGGTGGCCCGCGTCTGTGCGGAACTGCGGGCCGCGGGCGTGCGCGCCGGTGATCGGATCGCCTATCTGGGCCCGAATCATCCGGCCTATCTGGAACTGCTGTTCGCGGCCGGAGCGGTGGGCGCGATCTTCGTCCCGGTGAATTTCCGCGGTGCCGCGGCCGAAATCGACTATGTCCTGGGCGATTGCGGTGCACGCGTGCTGTTCCACACCGAGGAGTATCGAGATGTCCTGGAGGACTTGACTTTCGATATTCGCACGATCGAGGTGGCCGCCGACGGAGTGCTCGAGGATAGCGATGGCGGCGATGCGGTCGTTCCCGACGAGCCGGTGGGCCTCGAGGATCCCTGCGTAATCATGTACACCTCGGGAACCACCGGGAGACCCAAGGGCGCGGTGCTCACGCACGGCAACCTGACCTGGAACTGCTTCAATGTCCTGGTCGAATCGGATATCGCCGCGGACGAGGTGGCGTTGGTGTCCGCGCCGCTGTTCCACGCCGCGGCGCTGGGCATGCTGTGCCTACCCGTGCTGCTTCGGGGCGGCTGCGTGATCCTGCTCGAGAAGTTCGATCCCGCAGTGGTTTTCGATGCGATCGAACGTCACCGGGTGACGCGGATGTTCGGCGTGCCCACCATGTACGACGCGCTGGCCGCGCTCGACCGCTGGGACACCGCGGATCTGTCCAGTATCCGGGTCCTGCTGTGCGGCGGAGCGCCGGTGCCGCACAACACCATTCGGCGCTATCTGGCGCGTGGGCTGAGCTTCGTGCAGGGATACGGGATGACCGAGGCGTCACCGGGTGCGCTGCTGCTGGACCCCGGCCACGCGCGGACGAAGGCCGGATCCGCCGGGGTCCCGTCGTTTTTCAGTGATGTGCGGGTGGTCGACGACGATGGTGTGCCGGTCGCGATCGGCGAACGCGGCGAGGTGATCGTCAGCGGGCCGAATGTGATGTCCGGCTATTGGAACCGCCCGGCCGACACCGCGGAAGTGTTGCGGGAGGGCTGGTTCCACTCCGGCGACGTCGCCACCGTGGATTCGGACGGATACGTCTACATCGTGGACCGGATGAAGGACGTCATCATCTCCGGCGGGGAGAACGTCTATCCCGCCGAGGTGGAGAACGTGCTGACCGCGCATCCGGCCGTGGCGGCGTGCGCGGTGATCGGCGTTCCGGACGAGCGCTGGGGCGAGGTCGGCCGGGCCGTCGTCGTGCTCGCGGACGGACAGGCCGCCGAGCCGCGGACGCTGCTCGCCTTCGCCCGCGAGCGGCTCGCCGGGTACAAGGTGCCCCGCTCGGTCCGCTTCGCGGATGAACTACCGAAGGGCGGTTCCGGGAAGGTGCTGAAGTCCGCGGTGCGCGACCTCTATGCCTGAGACCTCTGTGCATGAGATCCCTATGCATGAGACCTCTGTGCATGATCTCGCGAGGGGATCGTCGGAACTGCCTGGGCCGCCCAGGAATCGGCGTGCAATGGCTGATCGGGTCATTGCCGGGAGAATTCAGGTGAAGCGCTCGCCCCGCGGCCGCCGCTCGACCTCGATGAGTTGCGGCCGCTACGACCATCAGCTCTGCGGGACAAGTGTTTCCGAACGCTGAACGGTCCCGGTGATCCCGGCGGCATCCTGCCCCGCGAGCAGAACCGCCGCCCGTGCGATCGTCTCCGGAGGTTCGATCATCTCCTCGGGGATCTCCCGGCCACCGCCCGCGGCCTGCCACCCCTCGGTCAGCACGACCCGGGACGGGCTCAGGCAGTTCACGGCGATGTTGTCGCCCCGAAGATCCGATGCCAGGCCCAGGTAGAGGCGTTCGGCCGCGGCCTTGGACACCCAGTAGGCGTTCGCGCCGCGATCGGTCATGTCCACACCGGTGGTGGTGATCGCCACCAGTGATCCGCCTCCGCGTGCCCGCAGATGCGGGATGACGGCCTTGGTCACCAGGAACACCCCGGTCAGGTTGACCTCCAGACAGCGCTGCCAGCGCTGTAACGGCGTCGTCTCGATCGGTCCCATCCACAGCACACCGGCGTTGGCGATCAGGACGTCTATTCCGCCGAACGCGGAAACCGTTGCACTGACGGCATTTTCGACAGACTCCTCGCTGGATACGTCGCACGGGACCGGCAGTGCCCGCCCGCCCGCGGCCTCGATCCGTTCCGCGACCGCGCCGATCGTGCCGGGCAGCCGCCCCTCGGTCTCCGAGCGCGCAGCGACGGCCACGGACGCTCCGGCCGCCGCGAGGCCCTCGGCGATGGCCGCGCCGATCCCCCTGCTCGCGCCCGCGACGAAGGCCACCTTGCCCGCGAGCGACCCGCCCGGGCCCCGGCCTCCGCCGGGGCCTCGGGTGCCGGATCGGACGACGCTCACTTCGGCGGGAAGCGCAGTGCGCCGTCGAGCCGGATGGTCTCCCCGTTGAGGTAGTCGTTCTCGATGATCGACTGCGCGAGCTGGGCGTATTCGGTGGAACGGCCCATGCGCTTGGGGAAGGGCACCTGCGGGCCCCAGTACTGCTCGAGCTTGTCGGCGGACTTGCCGTAGGCGGGCGTGTTGACCGTGCCCGGTGCGATGGTCACCACCCGGATGCCCAGCGGTGACAGATCGCGCGCGGCGACCAGCGTCATGCCCAGTACGCCGCCCTTGGCCGCGGAGTATGGCAACTGCCCGATCTGACCCTCGTAACCGGCGATCGAGGCGGTGTTCACGATCACGCCGCGCCCGCCCTCCTCGAGCGGTTCGGTCCGGGCGATCGCCGCCGCGGACAGCCGCAGCACGTTGAACACCGCGGTCAGATAGAACTCGATGGTGGTGCGGAATCCGTCCAGCGCCAGCGGCGAGCCGTCCTTGCCGACCAGCCGTCCGCCGCTGGCCGGGCCGCCATGGGTGTCGACCGAAATCCGAAGCGGTCCCAGCGATTCCGCTTCCGCGATGGCCGCCAGCACCGAATCCTCGTCGGTGGCGTCGGTGTGCACGTAACGGATGCCGAGCTCGGTGGCCAGCTCCTTGCCCTTGTCGTCGGCGACGTCGGCGACAACGACTTTTGCTCCGGCCGCGTGTAACCGCCGCACCGTCGCCTCGCCCAGGCCACCGGTGCCGCCGACCACGATCGCCGAGCTTCCACTGATCTGCATGTCGTTACCCTCTCTTGTAATCACTACTCTCTGACTGCGAGAATAATGTTCTCATGAACATCAGCATGATCCTAGACATGGCCGTCTCCGCGGAGACGGAAGCAACGGAACCGGGGCCCCGGCCGGTGATCACGGTCGGGGACCGGTCCATGAGCGCGCAAGAACTGCGCGCCTACGCCCGGCGGCTCGCCGACCGGGTCCGGGACCGCCCCGCGGTGCTCTACCTGGGCTCGAGTCATCTGGCCTATCCGGTCGCGCTGTTCGGCGCGGCCCTGGCCGGGGTGCCGTTCGTCCCGCTCAACTACCGCCTCGGCGAACAACAGCTCTCGGCATTGCTGGATAAACATCCGGGTGCGCTGATCCTGCGCCAGGAGGATCTGGACGCACTGGTCGAGGGCGAACTCCCGGTACAGGAGTCCGAGGTCGACCCGCCCTGGGACGAGAACGCCGTGGCCGCCATCATCTACACCAGCGGCACCACCTCCGAACCCAAGGCCGCGCTGCTGCGGCATCGGCACCTGATGGCATATCTGTTCAACACCATGGAATTCGGCGGTTCCGAACCCGGGCACGCCTCGCTGGTGTCGGTGCCGCCCTATCACATCGCGGGGCTGACGAACCTGCTGTCGAATCTGTACTCCGGCCGCCGGGTGGTCTACTTGCCAGCCTTCGACGCCGAGCGCTGGCTGGCCACGGTGCGCGAGGAGAAGATCACCCACGCGATGCTCGTGCCCACCATGCTCGCCCGCATCGTCGCGGCGGTCGACGGAGACGATGCGGCCACGCCCGGACTTGCCAGCCTGGCCTACGGCGGTTCGCGTACACCGCGCCCCGTGCTCGAACGTGCCCTGAGGGTGTTTCCCGACACCGGATTCGTCAATGCCTACGGGCTCACCGAAACCGCTTCCTCGGTGGCGGTTCTCGGTCCGGAGGATCACCGCGAGGCATTCGCCTCGCAGGATCCGGTCGTGCGGGACCGGCTCGGCTCGGTCGGGCGCGCGCTTCCCGGTATCGAGGTCGAGATCCGCAGCGAGACAGGAGATTCCGTGCCGGCGGGCGAATCGGGCCTGGTCTTCGTGCGGGGTGAGCAGATCTCCGGGGAGTACGGCGGACGCAGCGCGCTCGATGCCGAGGGCTGGTTCCCGACCCGCGATCTGGGCCGCCTGGACGCCGACGGTTACCTGTTCATCGAGGGCCGCGCGGATGACACCATCATCCGCGGTGGGGAGAACATCGCGCCCGCCGAGATCGAGGACGTCCTGCTGGATCATCCGGGCATCCGCGAGGCCGCGGTGATCGGCGTGCCCGATCCGGAATGGGGGCAGCGCCTGGTGGCCGTGCTGGTCGGCGAGGGCGACCCCGAGGAGATCAAGGGATGGGTGCGCTCGCGGCTGCGCTCGTCCAAAACCCCGGACACCATCGTGTTCCGGGCCGAACTGCCCAAGACAGAAACCGGAAAACTGGTGCGCCGCACCCTGGTCGCCGAATTGGAGAACACTCATGCCTGAAGCCGTCATCGTGTCCGCGCTGCGCGCCCCGATCGGGACTGCCCGCAAAGGCACCCTGCGCGACACCAATGCGTTCGACCTCGCCAATCATGTGGTGTCCGCCGTCGCCGGGGAGGTCGAGGCGGGCCGCGTCGAGGACGTGATCCTCGGCGAGGGCCGCTACGGCGGCGGCGTCGTCGCCCGGCACGCGGCGATCACCGCCGGGCTGACCCCGGCCTCGGGTATGGCGCTGAATCGGCACTGCGCGGCCGGGATGTCCGCGGTGCAGACCGCCGCGGCGGGCATCCGGGCCGGGATGAACGACCTGGTCATCGCCGGTGGGGTGAACTCCGAGTCGACCGCGCCGCGGGCCCGGTGGAAGGTCGGCGAGGACGAGTGGATCGATCCGTGGGTCTCGCCCTCGCATCCCGAACGCCCCGACGCGCCGACGCTGGACATGTCGATCACGGTCGGCTGGAACACCGCGGTCAAGGCGGGGCTGACCCGTGCGGATATGGACGAATGGGCGTTGCGGTCGCATCGCAATGCGATCGGAGCGATCGATCAGGGACGGTTCAAGGAGGAGATCGTTCCCATCCAGACCCCGCACGGTCTGTTCGAGGTGGACGAGCATCCGCGCCGGGAGACCAGCCTGGAGAAGCTCGCCGGTCTGAAGGTGCTGCACCCGGAGATCGAGGGATTCAGCATCACCGCGGGCAACGCCTCGGGCTCCAACGACGGCGCCGCGGCCCTGGCGGTGGCCAGTGACAGCCTCGGGCTGCCCGCGCTGGGGATCATCCGGTCCTGGGCATCGGTCGGTGTGGATCCGGCCGTCACGGGTCTGGCTCCGATCGAGGCGATCACCAAAGCCGTTGCCAAGGCTCGTATCTCGCTGTCGGAGGTGAAGTTGTTCGAGATCAACGAGGCGTTCGCGTCGGTGCCGGTCGCGGCGATCCGGGCGCTGGATCTGGACCCGGACGCGGTGAACTTCAGTGGCAGCGGCTGCTCGCTCGGGCATCCGGTGGCCGCCTCCGGTGCGCGGATGATCGTCACCCTGGTACACGAATTGCGCCGTCGCGGTGGCGGGTTCGGCATCGCCGCGATGTGCGCCGGCGGTGGCATGGGCTCGGCCACGGTGATCGAGGTGCCCGCGCCGTGAGGCGGTGTCGGTAGTACATGCAGACGGTTGCCGAATTGATCGAAGCGGCCCGCACGGGATCGGTGCGGGCCGCGGGGCGGTTGTTGAGTCTGGTCGAAAGCGACCGGCGGGCAGAGGTTCTCGCGCACCTGGGGGAGCGCGCTCCGGTGCGGGTGGTCGGGGTGACCGGGCCGCCCGGCGCGGGTAAGTCGACCACGATCGCCGCGCTGGTCGCGGCCTATCGCGAACGTGGGCTGCGGGTGGCGGTGCTGGCGGTGGATCCCTCCTCGCCGTACAGCGGCGGCGCGCTGCTGGGGGACCGGATCCGGATGGCGCAACACATCGACGATCCGGGCGTACTGATCCGCTCGGTGGCCACCCGCGGTCATCTGGGCGGGCTGGCCGCGGCGGTGCCCGCGGCCGTCGCCTTGCTCGGCGCGCTGGGATACGGGCTGATCCTGCTGGAGACGGTCGGAGTCGGGCAGTCCGAGATCGAGATCGCCGCGGTCGCCGACCCGACCCTGGTGATCTTGAATCCCGGTGCGGGAGACGCGGTTCAGGCGGCCAAGGCGGGTCTGCTGGAGGTCGCGGACATCCTCGTGGTGAACAAGGCCGATCGGGACGGCGCGACGCAGACCGTGCGCGATCTGCGCCAAGAGGTCTCGGTGCCGATTCTCACCGCGGTCGCGGCGCGGAACACCGGAATCGCGGAATTGGCCGCGGCGATCGACGCACATCATCGCGCGGATACCGGCGAACGTCGCAGTGCTCGGGCGCGGGCGCAGATCCTGTCGCTGGCGCAGAGCCGGTTGCGCGGGGACGCCGCGCTGGACCGCCTCGCGGCCGAGGTCGCCGCCGGCACGTGCGATGTGTACGCCGCGGCGGACCGCCTCCTTTCTCCCCGTGACCGCCCGGATGTTCACACGAACGGAAATGACGTATACATTAAATGAGAATTAGATTTCCATCCGCGAGGCTGGGCGGCTGATCCCAGAGGCCGCCACGGCAACGTGGCTGAACGACAGACGGAGGACGGCACATGGCCAAGGCGCTCGCGCCCGAAGCATCCACATGGCCCGCGGACAATCCACAGCTCGTCGGCACCCGGTGCGGTTCGTGCAGTGCGGTGACGTGGCCGCGGCAGTCCCGCTGCCCGCGCTGCAGCGGCCCGGACATGTCCGAAGTGCTGCTGCCCACCCGCGGCACGCTGATCGCTTGGACGACACAGGGTTTCGTTCCGAAACTGCCCTATGCGGGCAAGGAGACCGCCGACACCTTCGAGCCGTTCGGCGTCGGCCTGGTCCAGTTGGGTGATCAGGTGCGCGTGGAAACCCGGCTGACCACGGCCGACCCGGACGCATTGAAACCCGGGATGCAGCTCGAGCTGACCTTCGTCCCGCTCTACGTCGACGACAGCGGCGAAGAGGTCGTGACCATCGCATTCCAGCCGGCCTGAAGGAGCCTGACATGAACGACGTTGCCATCATCGGCGTCGGCCTGCACCCGTTCGGCCGATTCAGCAAGACGGCCATCGAAATGGGCGCGGACGCAATCCAACTCGCTCTCACCGACGCGGGCGCGGAATGGAAGGACATCCAGTTCGGCTTCGGCGGAAGCTACGAGGTGAGCAATCCGGACGCGGTCACCCGGTTGGTCGGGCTGACCGGTATTCCGTTCACCAATGTGTTCAATGCCTGTGCCACAGCGGCCAGTTCGATCGAGCAAACCGCCGAGGCGATCCGCTCGGGACGCTACGACATCGGCATCGCGGTCGGCATGGACAAACATCCGCGCGGTGCGTTCACCGACGATCCGGCCAAGCTCGGGCTGCCGGGCTGGTACGCGGAGAACGGGCAGTTCGTCACCACGAAGTTCTTCGGTATCAAGGCCAATCGCTATCTCCAGGATCACGGCATCTCCCAGCGCACCCTGGCGAAGATCGCCGCGAAGAACTTCCGTAACGGCGCGTTGAATCCGAATGCCTTCCGGCGCAAGCCGATTCCGGAAGACGAGATTCTCAACTCGACAATGCTGAACTATCCGCTCACGCAGTACATGTTCTGCTCGCCCGACGAGGGCGCGGCGGCGGTGATCATGTGCCGGGGCGATCTCGCGCAGAAGTACACCTCGAACCCGATCTACCTGCGCTCCACCGCGATTCGCACGCGACGCTACGGCGCGTACGAGGTGCACAGCACCTGGGCGGCCATCGACGAGGACGTCTCGCCCACGGTGTACGCCTCGCGGGCGGCCTTCGAGGCCGCCGGAATCGGCCCCGAGGACGTCGACGTCATCCAATTGCAGGACACCGACGCCGGCGCGGAGCTGATTCATATGGCGGAGAACGGATTCTGCGCCGACGGCGAGCAGGAGAAGCTACTCGCCGAGGGGGCCACCGAGATCGGCGGCCGCCTCCCGGTGAACACCGACGGCGGCCTCATCGCCAACGGCGAGCCGATCGGCGCTTCGGGCATCCGGCAGGTCTACGAACTGGTTCAGCAGTTGCGCGGCACCGCGGGCGACCGCCAGGTTCCGGGCAACCCCCGAGTCGGCTATGCCCAGGTCTACGGCGCTCCCGGCACGGCCGCCGCGACGGTGCTGAGCCTGTAGTCTCTTTCGAATCGGCCGATCGGGCAGCGGCGATGTCGTTGCCCGATCGGCCGTTCTCGTGCGCTCTGGAATTCGTGCCACGATAACGCGATGCACCCTGCCGCGGATGCGATATGCAGGAGGATCCGGCAGATATCGGCTAGGTCTTCCGCAGGCGCGCCGCCAGCCCCTGGAGAATTATCGCTGTGCCGCCGTCGAATTCGTCGGCGGGGGACATGGTGCGGGCGTGGGCTGCGGTCTCGGTGAGCAGGGGGAATTCGTCGGCGGAGCCCGCGGCCAGGGTGTTGGTTCCGGGACCGCTGAGCGAGGCGTAGTGCGCGTTCTGGAGGTAGCCGAGCAGGAAGTCCACGACGGTGCGCTGGGCGATGACGCGGTCTGCGCCGGTGAATCCGGCGTCGGTCAGCACCCGCAGCATGGCCTCGATCCAGCGCATGGTCGCGGTCGAGGACTGCCGGTGTCGCAAGGTGAGCGGGATGGCAGCGGGATGCGCCGAGACTGCGATGCGGATCCGGTCGAGCAGGAGGGTGGCACGATCGCGCCAGTCGGTGTCCGCAGGCAGCGATACGTCGATCGGCTCCAGGATGCGGTTCGCGACCAGGATTTCGAGCTGGTCGCGGTCCGTGACGTAGCGATACAGGGCCATCGTCGCCATCCGCAACTCGTTGGCCACCGCTCGCATGGTCAGCGCCGACAGACCATCGCGATCGATCACCGCCAGCGCGGCGGTGGCGAGGTCATCGGTCGTCAGTGAGCGGGGACGGGGCACGGATTGACAGCGTACGCGATACGCGCATACTGGACGTAGGCGTATCCCGTACGCTTATGAAGGGAGTTTCCCCATGTCGCTGTCGTCATCGGTGCCCGCCCGCACGCTGACAACCATTGCCGGAGCCGAGGTCCGCGTCCCGGATCCGGATCGCCTGGTCCATCTCCAGTTCCGCAGGTTCGCCGGATGTCCGGTGTGCAGTCTGCATCTGCGCTCGATCGTGCTGCGCCGCGACGAGATCGCCGCCGCCGGAATTCACGAGGTGGTGGTATTTCATTCCAGCGCAGCGGAATTGCGCGCGCAAACCGCCGCGGTGCCGCTGGATCTGATCGCGGATCCCGCCCGTGCGCTGTACCGCGAGTTCGGCGTGGAGTCCGGTCCGCGGGCCCTGCTCGACCCGCGCGGCTGGCCCGCGATCGCGCGTGGTGTCGTTCGTGAGCTGCGAGCGATCCGCCGGCGCGAGAAGCCGCCGCCACCGTCGCGTCCCGAGGGCGGCCGCCTCGGTCTGCCCGCCGATTTCCTGATCGCACCCGACGGCATGGTGCTCGCGGCGAAGCGGGGCGTCCACGTCGACGACCAGTGGTCGGTGGACGAGCTGCTGGCCCATGCCGCTCGCACGGCAGGGGTGCCGCGATGACGCCTCCCGATGTCGCGGTCGGCATACACGATCAAGACGATCTGACCGATTTCCTGATCCGCTATCCCGAAGAAATGGCGTTCGGTGATCAGGACCCCGGCCGCATCCTGGATCGCTGGTTCGCTCCCGGATTCGTATTCCGTAACGACGGTATGGCGCTGGATCGGCAACGCCTGATCGATCACGCCCGCCCGGCACGTCGCAACGCTCGGGCGATTCACGTCGAGGTGCACTCGATGATGCTGTCGGGCAACGGAATCGCCGCCCATTACACCCTGACCGCGACGATGCGTACCGCACACGTCATCGCCACCGAGATCTACCTGGTCGGCAGGCTCGCGCAAGACGCGCGGATCACCGGTATCGACCAGTGCACCCGCATCCTGACCACGACGTGAGATGTGACGCCGATTTGTCCAGCGGCTCGGCCGGGCCGCCGGATTGTCCTCGGCGAGGGGGCATACGGGGTTGCAGGTCGCGGTCTCGAATGCCGGCGCGACGGGGGAGTCGTGGCCCTGGTCGGCCGTATGCGCCGGGCGCAGGACTGTTCGAGGTCCGGTGCGCTACTCGAGCAGGGCGTCGCGCAGACGCTCGAGCTCGGCGTGGCCGAAATCCAGTCCGTCGGTGAGGAATCGGTCGAAGGTGCCGTAGCTCGACTCGATGGCGGCGAAGGCCGAGCCGATATAGGACGGGTCCTGGTAGAGGAGTTCGCGCATGGCGGCGGGGTCCTCGACCGCTCCGGATTCAGCGGCGCGGGTGAGCCAGGCCTGGTAGCTGGGCCAGACGTAGTCGTTGGTGGCCAGATAATCGGCCAGGACCTCGTCGTGGGGGACGCCGAGGGCGGTCAGGACGATCGCGGCCATCCAGCCGGTGCGGTCTTTGCCCGCGGTGCAGTGGAACAGCAGTGGGTCGCGCTCGGGATCGGCGATCAGGCGCAGGGCGCGGGCGAAGATCGCCCGGTACTCCGGCTCGGTGACGAACTGCCGATTGATCGAGCGCATCACCTCGGCGGCCCGGCCGTTGCCGAGATCCGGCTTGCCACTGGAGAACTCGTCGACGACCGGGCTCAGGGTGGCGGTGATGTTCCCGCCGGCGATGGGCAGTTCGAAGCGTTCGACATCGGGCGGCAGGCGATCCGGCCCGTGGCTCGTGATCTCCCGCTGACTGCGGAAATCGATAACGGTGCGAAGGCCGAACCCGGCCAGGACGTCCACGTCGCCATCGGTGAGTTTGTGTAGCGCGTCGGCGCGGAACAGGCGTCCCGTGGCCAGCCTCCGGCCCTCGGCGGTGACGAATCCGCCGAGATCCCGGACGTTGACCGTACCCTGCAGTTCGATGAGGCTCATACCCTCACGCTAGCCGCGCCGCCGTCCCCGCGCCGATCGGCTTCCGCTGAGTGGCCGGTCCCGCGAAAACCGGGACTAATGGTCCGTCCCGGGACATGATCGAGGGCGAACCGTACCCCCGACCCGCAGGACGAGCCGATGACCGACACCGAGTCCGATAACGCCGAGGTCCGGCGGGCCCGAGCGCATGCGCTCGGCGACATTCCCCGGCGCACCGCACGCCGCGTCCCGGACAAACTCGCCCTCGTCGACGGCGAGGTGCGACTGACCTTCGCCGAGCTGGACGATCACATCGATCGCGCGGCAGCGGCCCTGGTCGCCGCGGGCCTCACCCGCGGTGAGCGGCTGGCGATCCTGTCGCACAACTGCTGGCAGTATCCGGTGCTGGTGTTCGCGGCCGCGCGGCTGGGCATCGTGGTGGTGCCGATCAACTTCATGCTGGGCGCGGGGGAGATCGCCTACATTCTCGAGCACAGCCGTGCCGCCGCACTCGTTGCCGAGGACGCTCTGGTCGCACCGGCCGAACAGGCTATCGGCGAGGCTCGGACCGCGGTCCGGGTCCGCGCGGTGATCGGCGCGCCGCACGAGGGTTGGACCGATATCGCCGAATGGACCGGCCACGAGCGCGCGGAGCTGCCGGATCTGGTGATCGAGGACGACGAGGTGCTGCGGCTGATGTACACCAGCGGCACCGAATCACGGCCCAAGGGCGCGATGCTGTCCAGCCGCAGCCTGATGTGGCAGTACGTGAGCATCCTCGCCGACGGCGGCATGGACGGCCACGACATCGAGCTGCACGCGCTGCCGCTGTACCACTGTGCGCAACTGGACTGCTTCTTGATCCCGGACATCTACCTGGGCTCGACCAGCATCATCGCCTCCCGGCCCGACCCGGACGAACTGCTGGCCACCATAGAGCGCGAGCGAGTCACGAAACTCTTCGCCCCGCCGACGGTCTGGATCGCGCTGCTGCGCTCACCCCGCTTCGACACCACCGATCTGAGCACCCTGCGCAAGGGGTACTACGGGGCGTCGGCCATGCCCCGGGAGGTACTGCTCGAGTTGCAGCAGCGCCTACCCGGCGTACGGCTGTGGAATTTCTACGGCCAGACGGAGATGGCGCCGATGGCCACCGTCCTGCAACCGGAAGATCAACTGACACACGCCGGTTCGGCCGGACGCGCCTCGCTCAACACCGAAACCGAAGTGGTCGACGATCAGGACCGCCCGGTGCCGGCGGGAACCATCGGCGAGATCGTGCACCGCAGCCCGCATGCCATGTCGGGATATCTGAACGATCCCGAACGCACCGCGGCGGCGTTCTCGGGTGGCTGGTTTCACTCCGGTGACCTCGGCTATCTGGACGAGGACGGCTATCTGTACGTGGTCGACCGCAAGAAGGACATGATCAAGACCGGGGGCGAGAATGTCGCCAGCCGCGAGGTCGAGGAGGCGCTCTACACCCACGCCGATATCGCCGAGGTCGCGGTGTTCGGCGTCCCGCATCCCAAGTGGATCGAGGCCGTCGTCGCCGCGGTCGTCCCGCGCGTGAACGCCACCCTGGACGCCGGGGCCGTGATCGCGCACTGCCGGAGACAACTGGCGGGTTACAAGGCACCGAAATATGTGGTGATCGTCGAGGAACTGCCCAAGAACCCGAGCGGGAAACTCCTCAAACGCCAACTACGCGAACAGTTTTCGGAGATCGCCGCAGCGGACGTCGGTGTTTGAGGGTGCGCTGACCGGCCGAGGCCGGGTGCGGTGTCGCGGCGATCTCATGGCGACCCATCTGCGGAAGCTGCCCACAGGTGAAGGTGAGACGCCGAGGTGATCCGGGCGGCGCTCGCGGGCGTGGGCCGCCGGTCGCGTACGCGCGGGATCCCAGCGGTGCGAGCGCTTTCGGGCGATCGGTCGATTCAAGATGCCCGGCGGGGTCCGGTCGCGGCGACCAGAGCGTCCACGGCATCGGCGGCCGGGGTGGGGCCGTCGGTGAGTTCGACGATGACGCGGTTCAGATCGGGGCGGTGCAGGGCCGCATCGATGAACGCGGCCACGCCGTCGCGGTGGACGTCGCCGTATTCGATCGCGAGACCCGCTGTGACACAACCATTTCCGGGTTCGTCACGCAGCGTGCCCGGACGTACGATGAGCCAATCCAGATCGGTGTGGGTCAGGTACACGTCGGCGGTCTTCTTCACCCGCATGTAGTGCTCGAAGCCCTCGCTGATCTGCCTGCCGCGCCCGGCGTCGGGGAAGACCGAGACCAGGACGAATCGCGACACCCCGGCGAGGCGGGCGGCCTGCGCCGCCTTCTCCAGTCCGGCGCCGTCGATCGCGCTGGTCTGGTCCTGCCCGGTGCCGTGCGCGCCCGCCGAGAACACCACCGCATCGTGCCCGCGGAACTTCTCGGCGAGTTCGTCGACGCTGTCGGCGATCAGATCACCGGCGAGCGGGGTCGCACCGGTTCCGGCGATCACGGCGGCCTGTTCGGGGCGGCGGTGCATACCGGTCACCTCGTCGCCGCGCGCGTGCAACAGCGCGGCCAGCGGTCGCCCGACGCCCCCTGCCGCGCCGATCTGGAACACCTTCATCGATGTGCCCTCCTTTGTCCGGATGATGTGCGAGAACCGACGATCCGAACATCAGGCTAGTGGTTGCGGGTGCACGTCCGTCCCACCCGGCTCGTCGACGATTCCGGCGCAACGCGGGGAGTCGATGTGATTGGTTCCGTATCATTGATACATGGTGGGAGAACTCGATGCAGTCGGCGAGCGGATACTGGACGCGGCACTGGACCGGATGTTGTGCTCCGGCATCGGGGAAGCCGGCATCGAGGAGGTCGCGCGCTGTGCCGGACTCCCCGAACCGGATGTGCTCGCCCGCTTCCCCACCTCGGAGGATCTGGTGGACGCGGTCCTGGTTCGCGAGGTGTTGCGCATGCTGGCCGAGCTCACCGCGGTGAGTGTGACCACGGACGGGATCGACGCCCAAATCGAATCGGTCTCGCTGTACATTCTCGCGCGCATCCGCGCGCATCCGCTGGTGACCCGATTGCTGGAGGTGACACCGGGCGAGAGTCTGGGTTTCTACACCGTGCGCGGCGGCAAACTCGTCTCCCTGGGCAGCCACTACATCGTGACCATCCTCGAATACGCGCAGGGCGCCGGGCTGATCGATCGATACGATCCGCAACCGGCCGCGGAAATGCTTGCCCGCCTGGCGCATTCGCTGCTGCTGGTCCCGGAGGGCGGGACCGACTTCCGCGACGCCGAGCGTGTGCACGCCTTCGTACTGGATACCATCGTGCCGCTGATCAAACACGGTCTGCCGACGCCGGCGATGGATCGCGCGGTCGATCGTGTGGAATAGCCGGCGACCGGATTCGAGCACCGGACACTCAGCGGCTGCGGGCGGCGGGTTTGGTGCGCGATTTGGTCCGACCATCGGTCGTGGCGCGGGTGGGTAGCCCGTGTTTGACCAATGGCACGATGCTGGTGGCCACGAATGCCCGCACCTGCTCCTCGTCCCGGAAATCGATCTCGCCCACCGGGGTCAGCAGCACCGAATGTGCCAGGCGGGCAAGTAGTTCCGCGACCGGACGAGGGTCGTAATCGTCGATCGCGCCGCTCTTCTGAGTGGCCTCCAGGACATGCACGATGTAGCGGATGCCGATCTTGACCGACTCCTGGCCCCGCACGGTGTAGAAGTCGAGGATTTCCTCGGGCGCCACATCCAGCAGCTGGGTGACCAGGGGATGGGCGTGGGTCTGGGTCAGCACGTAGACGATGGTCTCCTCGATCTGGTTGTCCACGCCCTTGGTGGCGGTGGCGATCGTGGTGACCTCGGCCAGCGTGCGCTGGATCTCGCGGGAGAGCATGGCGTCGATCAGGTTCTCCTTGGTGGTGAACCGCCGGTAGATCGTCACCCGGTTGACCCCCGCGCGTCGCGCGATGTCGTCGAGGCTCGCGCGTCGGATGCCGACCTGCAGCACCCGGGTCAATGCCGCGTCGAGAATTCGTTCGTCCATATCGTCCCGTGCTGCTGCCATGCATCAAAGGTACATAATTGGTTTCTTCGCTGCGTAACGGTGATGTCACGACTGAGCGGCCCTGTGGCCTGCCATATCGCGGTGTCCGATGGGGATGTACACGTCCTTGCGTCGACCGAGTGGCCCGGAGAATGCAGTCCGGGCCGCTCGGTCAGGTTGCGTGCTCGGGACTAGGAGTCCCAGATCTGCTTCTTCCCCTGCCGGTAGAGGCCCGCGTCCTGCTGCCGGATGCCGTCGAACTCCTTGATGGTCTTGTGCGGCCAGATCATGGCCTTCTTCGAGGTCGACCCGGAAGCGGCGAGGATGGCGTTGGCTGCCATCCGGCCGCCCTCGTTGGCGCCCTCCATGGTGGCGAGGTCGATCTGAGTCTGGTTGTAGTCGCCCGCCAGGAACATGTTGGGGATCTTGGTCGGCCCGGTAGGACGAATTTCCCAGGACCCGGCGGTATTGATCAGCAGCGGGTCCTCGTTCGTGTATTTCGAACCGTCCCACTTCATTCCGGGATCCAGGTTCCAGCCCACCAGATTGTTGGAGTGGATCTTGTCGGCCACCGAGGTGATCTGGTACCAGGCCTCCTTGGCGACCTCCTGCGAGCTGCACTGGTCCGCCCGCTTCTTGTTCTGGACGCCCGGTGTGCGCCAGTCGGAGATATCGACCGACAGAATGCTTTTGACGGTTCCGTCGCCGTAGTCCTTGGAGAAGTCCGGGTGCAGCTTCTTCCAATGGTAGGTCTGCTGGATGCCCGACATCCGCCACGGCGACTCGATGAAGAGCATATGCCCCGGCGACTCGATGGTGTCCGTGTCGAGGTAGAACTGGATGCCGGTCATCCAGTCGCAGAACAGCTCCTTGATCCGGCCGAGCGAAGGATCGATGGCGAGGATGTCCGGGCTGAACAGCGTGCTGACCTTGTCGGGTGGCAACGCGACGACGAACCAGTCCGCCTCCACGTTCTTGGTCGCTCCCGAGGCGTCCTTGATGACGGCCGAGGTGATCTTCCCGTTCTGCACGTTGAGTGATTGGCAACCGGAGCCCAGTTGCATATCGACATTGAGCTTCTTCAGCAGATCGACCCACGGATCGATCCACACCTCGTTGGTCGGACCGCACAGGCAGTTGTCGAAAGTCTTGCCCTTGACGTGTTCGTCGCGGCCCAGGAAGGACATCAGGATGCACTCGATCTCGCCGCAGATCGTCTTCGCGCTCGCGAGGTTCTCCTTCGCCGCGACAAAGTCTCGGCAGATACTCGAGACAATGAGTTTCGCGGTCGGATTGGAGCCCGGGCCGATGCCACAGAATTTATCGAACGGCACCTTCTCCCACTCCCCGATACGGCGTTCGTCGGAACTGCCGAGATACACCACCCACTTCCGCACGATGTTGTACATCTCGCCGTAGGGGATTCTGGGAATCCAGGTCATCCCGCCCAGCAGCGTATCGAGAATCCAGTTGATATTCGCTGCCTCCAGCACGTCGCCGGTCCAGAATCCGCCGGGGATGGTGAGGTTGCCTCCCCTCTCCTCGATACCTACGCTCGGGACGGTGACGAGATTGTCCATGACACCGTTCTTGTTGCCCGGGAACGGAATTCGGGCCATGGTGTCCCAGGTGACTTGGTAATAACCGGGGAAGAAGCGGTACCCGTGCTCACCGGGCACGGGCTTGCGGCCACCGGAAACCGGCATCGCACTGTCCATACTCCGTGCCTTACCACCCCAGGCTCGCG
The DNA here is from genome assembly GCF_001613305.1 of Nocardia vaccinii NBRC 15922. Lineage (GTDB taxonomy): Bacteria > Actinomycetota > Actinomycetes > Mycobacteriales > Mycobacteriaceae > Nocardia > Nocardia vaccinii. Next base: position 249,839 of record NZ_BDCC01000017.1, on the reverse strand, counting down.
GCTCGTAGATGGTGACGTGGAATCCACGCTCGGCCAGTTCGTGGGCAGCGGTCATACCGGCCACCCCGCCGCCCAGAACGACGACCCGGTTGCTGCCGGGCGCTGCCGCGGTGGTGTTCATCGCCGCTGACGGCGCGGAGGTCGGCGTCCGCGACGGCGTAGTGGTTCCGGACGCAGTCGTGGTGGGCGTCGGGGTACCTGACGGGGTCGTCGTGGTCGTGGGCTGCGCTTGCGCAATTCCCGCCGTCGCGGCGGCAGCCACGGCCAGCGAGCCGGCAGCTGCGCCCTTCAATACCTTTCGGCGGTTTACTTCGGAGTCGGCCATTGAATTCCGTCCTCATCGACAGCAGGCCAGCGGTCGAGTCCTGCCAACTATATGCACGAGTAATCCGGAAGGTCAACAATGTGTCTCAATTTGGTTCATTGTTACAACTGATGTGGTGGTCGGGTTCGGCCTTTTGTACCCGGAAACAGCTGTGGTGCCCATCCTCTTATCGAGCGAGGATGGGCACCACATTTCAGGCATACAACCGCGGCCGCCGGACCGCGGCAGCTCGAATTATCCCGGGACGCAGAGCGGAATGCTGGAAAGCGTAGTCAAACCACACGATCCGGCATTGAGGGCGAAACCGCCCAAGGCCGGGAGCGAGCCGACCGACCCGGCGCTCGAGCCCAGATCCGGGAGGCCGGAACTGAGGAAATTGGGCACGCCCGCGGTGGAGTTGTACAGTTCGCTGCCGTCGTCCACGAACGACGGGCCCGAGGGGGCCGGCACCGCGGCACTCGCGGCGCCCGCACCCATGGACAGGCCGCCTGCGACGACCGCTGCTACGCAAAGCTTTTCAATGACACGCATGATGAACTTCAACCTTCTGCGCGGCTGAATTGATGAGAATGAACGCCGGGCCGCTCGAGGCCCTCGGTGATCCGGCGCTCGCGTTCGATCCGACTAGCTGCAGCCGGGGATGGCCGGAACCGAGGACCCGATCACCGAGGCCCCCGACCCGGTGATACCGGTTACGAGGGCGCAAACCAACTGCACCCCATTGTCGACCACGGCCGAGCCGGTGGACGGCAACGACGAACCGCCGAGAGGGGCGGCGCTCGCGGGTCCGGCGGCCAGTACCAACCCGCCGGCGATGGCGACCACGGCACATGTCTTCTTCATTGCACTCATAACCTGACATCTCTCTGCGCGGCGGACTTGAATGGTCGAGAGAAAGACTATCCAAGTTCCGCTGCATCGCAATATTATCGTGACGATGCACAAAAGCCGACGCGCTCGCACCCGCATCGTTCCAGCTGACCGGTTACCAATAGAAAAATACGGTTGACCACGTATACAACAGATTCGAGAAAAACCCTGTGCATCCGCACAGTCTCCCCGACCGCGACTCAGGATTCTGCGGTGGACCGTTATCCTCGAGTCATGTTCGGTGGCATCGGCTGGCCTGAATTCATGATTCTACTCGTCGCGGCGCTGGTTATTCTTGGTCCGGAGCGGCTTCCGGGCGCCATCCAGTGGACCATGAACGCCTTCCGGCAGGCTCGCGATTACGTGGGGGACACCGCGGAACAGCTGCGCTCGGAAATCGGTTCCGAGGTGGATCAGTATCGCGACCCCCTGGCGCAGCTGCGGGAACTACGCGGAATGTCCCCGCGCGATATCGCCGTCAAATACCTGTTGGACGGCGATGATTCGATTCTGACCGGCGAATTCGAGCAGGCAACCGAAGAGCAGGCCGGACAGATCGCTGCCGAACCGCCGGGTGAGACCATCGAGTTCAAGGAGCGGATCGATCCCGCCAACGGCGGTGTCGTCGACGCCGCCGACTGGGCCTATCCGGTCGCGCCCGCCCCCGGCGCGGACGAGCAACCCCGATTCGACGTGGAAGCCACATAACCGCCGCGTCCCGTTGTCATCTATCCTGTGCGAATCCGCATCATTTCGTCGCTTCTCGCGCCCGGCCTGGTCGCCTGGCTGTAGATGCGCACCCTGTACCACCGCCGAACCCGCCGCTTCACTCGGCTTTACCAGGCCGCAGTCGGCGGAGTCCACTTTTTCGCGGATCGGGATGACGCCGTAGCGGGGCGAGAATCACCGGCGCCGACGACTGTAATGATGAATTCAGGACATGCGGTAGATGTTGTGACCATGCACTGTGAATATTCGAGATTCTTCGGAATTGCCCGGCTCGGAAATGTATCGGATAACCGATATTCTTGTGCATTGTCACGAGCGGTATTGCCCCGGACGAAATCCCGGATAATGTGTTCGGTGCAATGTAAATCAGCCGCGCAGAGGGTTGAATGAGCTATGAATAAATTCGGAAAGTTGATGGCTGCGGCAGCGTTCGCCGGCGGGGTGGCGCTGTCGGCCGGGCCCGCCGCCGCCGCGCTGACCGTGACCCCCGTGGACGACAGCTCCGGATCGTCGTCCATGATTCCCGGACTCGGCGGTGGATCCTCGTCCATGCTTCCGGGGCTGGGCGGGACGACGACCCCTTCGCCGTCCACGACGACCCCGTCGCCGTCCACGACTGCGCCCGCGACTCCCGCAACGTCGGCGAATCCCGTAGCTTTCAGCACCGGCTCGGCGTTGATCGACTCCGGAATCGGTATGTTGTGCTCCCTCACCGGCTCCGCGGCCGGTTCCGCCGGTTCCTCGGGTACCACCCTTCCGGGCTGCTAGCAGCCTCGTTCCAACAATTTCGACAACTGAGGAACCGAGCGGCCCGGTGTGGTGCACCGGGCCGCTCGAACTTCGGTGGAGGAGGTTGATCATGGGTGCACTGAGTCCCACACATTTATTGATCATCGTGGGCGCACTCGTCGTTCTGTTCGGGGCGAAGCGGTTGCCCGAGGCGGCCCGCGGTGCGGGACGTTCGCTGCGCATCTTCAAAAGCGAGGTGCGCGAGATGCAGTCGGACAGCGGCGAATCGGCGCAACCGGTACCGCATCCGGTGGCGCAGGAGTCAGGAAAAATTCTGTCCGAGAAGTGATCTCTCGATCCGTCGGCCGAGAGAACGACTTCCGGCCGGGGCGTTCGTGCCCGCCGTCGCGGCACCGCGCGGCCGACGCCAACGCCCCGGCTATTCGAATTTCAAGGGATGCAATGGTTTTCGACCTGTTCAAGGCTGCCCCCCGGCGGGCCGTCGCGATAGCGCTGTTCGTGATGTTCTGCATGGTGCCGACCCCCGGCGCCGCCTCACCGCCGAAACCGCCGGCGGTCACCTCGATCACCGAGAACGGGCGTACCTGGCATCTGAAGGTGTACTCGGCGGCGATGGGCAAACAGATCGCTGTCGACGTGCTACGTCCGGCCGACACCTCGCGGCCCGCGCCGAATCTCTACATGCTCAACGGCCTGGACGCCGGTGAGGGTCCGATGAATTGGCAGAAGCAGACCGCGGCAATACAGTGGCTCGGCGACAAGCCGGTCAACGTCATCCAGCCGATCGGTGGCCGCGGCAGTTACTACACCGACTGGGAGAAGCCGGATCCCCGTCTGGGAGTGAACAAATGGAAGACATTCCTCACCGAGGAACTGCCGCCGCTCCTGGACGGGACACTGCATTCCACGGGGTTGAACGCCCTGACCGGCCTGTCGATGTCAGGGACGTCGGTACTGCAGCTGGCCGAGGCCGAGCCCGGTTTGTGGAAATCCGTTGCCGCCTATAGCGGATGCGCGCAGATCTCCGATCCGATGGGGCGGTTGTTCGTCAACCTGGTCATCGGCCTGTGGGCGGGCGGCAACACGCTGAACATGTACGGCCCAGCCGACAGTCCGCTGTGGGCGCAGAACGACCCGCTCATCAACGCGGAGAAGCTGCGCGGCACTCTGCTCTACATCTCCAGCGGGAACGGGCTTCCCACGCCCCGCGACGTTCAGAACTATCAGAACCAGGCTCGTGGCGGACCTGCCGGCGACGTCAACCTCGGTCTCGGTATGCTCATCGAGGCAGCGGCCGATCAGTGCACACACAATCTGCAGACCCGGCTCGACGCGCTGCATATCCCGGCAACCTTCCAATTCACCCCGACCGGCACCCACTACTGGCCGTATTGGGAAGAGGCCCTGCACAATTCATGGCCGCTGCTCGCCCGGGGGATGGGGCTGAAAGGCTATTGAGCGTCGTGCGTCACCCGCGCGGTCATGCCGTGGGCGGCGGAGGCTGTGATCGCCGGATCCGCTGACGTCGTGGCCCGGCAGTAGGCGCGAACGATCAGCGCCGCCTGTAGATTCCACAGACCAGGCTGGGTGAGCGGATCGTATCCGGTGAATTCCTCGATGCGGCGCAGCCGGTAATCGATCGTATTGCGGTGCAGATTCATCAATCGGGCGGTATCGCGCCGGTTGAGATTGGTCTGCAGATGGGTGAGCAGAGTCTGCAACAGCTGCGGGTGGTCGTCCAGCGGGTCCAGGATGGTGGCGAGCCGGTCGCGTGCCGGGCCGGGCCGGGTGATCTGGTACTCCAGCGCCACATCGGCGAAGCGGTAGAGGCCGGCCGGATAGCCGAGGCGTTCAACGAGATCCAGCAGATCGTGTGAGTGGTCGGCGAAGTCTGCCAGGGCGGTGCGCGGCGCGAAGGACACCGTCGCGGTCACCGGCGTGCGTGCCGCGACCGACAGTTGCGCGATCAGCTCCTCCAGGGCGGCGTCGTCCGCCTCGCGGGACGGTACGAGGATGGTCCCGCCGCAATCCCCGAGAGTCGAGAGCACCGGCAGTTCGCACCGGTTGGCCAGGGCCGTTCGGATGCCCCACATGGCGCGCTGACGCATGTGCGACCGATTGCCGGGGAGTTCGGAATTGTACTGGGAGACAATGGTTATCGCGAGGACCGCGTAGATCTCCTCGGCATGCTGCACCGATTCGGCCGGCAGATCCCCCAGGGTGGCCGCGATGACTTGGAAAGGGACGGCCGGTGTCAGCGCGGCCGGGCGCAGCTCGGTGACACTGGTCTCGGCGATCGTCGCGGTGACCATTTCGCGAATCTCGATGAACCGCTTGGTCGTCGCGACGAGCTGGTCGTCGTCTGCCGCGGTGGTCCGGGAGATCTGCTCGAAGCTCTCGCGAGCCGCCCGTTGCATGGCCGCCGTACAGTGCTCGGTGGAAAGCCCTTGTGACGCAGCCGCTTCGACTGCATCACGCAGCCGATCGAGAATGTCCGCGACCCGCTCGGGCTCGTCCGGCGCACGGAGCAGATCGGTCAGCGCCGTCCGGCAGATCCGGAGGATCTCCGCCTGTTCGGCGGGAACGAGGTGATCACGGCGCGGCTGGCGCTGATCACCGATGGATGGGAGCGGATAGCGGACGTCAGCTGTGACGAACATGTGTACTCCATTCGATGCTCGGTTCGGCCGCGAGGGCCGGGGCCGGTCGGTAGTCCCGGTTGCTTTCTCGGAGTGAAGGACAGAATAGCCCCGAATGAAACAATGCATCAATACCTGATGCATCGATCTTCGAATGACGAGAGATTCGAATGATTCGCCTCGAGTGCGGCGCCGAACAGTTGGATGCGGTCACAGTTCCCGTTGTCACGATGAACCAATCGCGGCCGTTTCGTTGACCTGTGATATCGGCTGTGTGTACCATGCGGCGCATTTCGCCGGCGGTCCGGCGTCGCCGAGCCGGTTCGAATGTCGTTGTGCACGTGGGAATATCGATTATGCCGAGACGATCCCGGAAATTGTCGTAACAAGTCCAGTGTTCCGGCGACGGTGTTGGGCCGCAGGACTCGCCCGACGTAGCTTATGGGTGTGGCACCGCACTGCGCGGCCGGTGCCACACCCTCGCCCGGCGGTACCCCACCAATTCAGCAGCAGGCCCACGGTCGGGGCCGCCGGGCGAGTTCGACCGGGGGTGCGCCGACCGCGGACGTTGGCACCCCACGGGAGACCGGCTCGCGCACTGCCCACCGCGAACGGCGGATCATCGGAAAGCGGCTGTTACGTCGATTGTCCCGCCCGCATCGGTTACCGATGCGGGCGGTTCGCGATGTCCGGACCCTGCCGGGTCGTCCCAGGGACGACCCGGCAGGCGCGATATCGCCGAACGACCGGTCAGCCGAACAGGAAAGCGCTGCCGGTATTCGCGCTGCCGGTGACAGCCGCGCTGCCGGTCCCCAATATCACGTGCACGATGTCCAGGAGCACACTGATCATCTGGATATCCTTTCCGAATCCACTTCGAATGCCGGAATCTCCGGCATGAACTCCATCGGACGACATTTCCCGTCGTTATCCGATTCGATGACATTCGTGCCGATGCCGAGGTGATCGCCGGATTTGCATGGACATTTCCACAATGGTGACGTCATTTCGATCTCCGGCCGTTATCGTCGGGAATGTGCTCGACCACCCGGATACGCGACACCGGCGAGTTGCCCACCATTCCCGAAACTCGAACGGCGTCGCGCAATGCCACCTATCCGGCGTTAGCGGCGCTCACCGATGTCGGGTCGGCGATGGGCGCGCGCTGATAGGTGGCGCCCGGCCCACCGGACGGACCAACTCCGTCCGGTGGGCACGGCCGAGCGTTACGACCGTTCGCGACCTTCCGCGCGGTCGATGCATCGCACACAGCGGTGAGTCCCCCGGCCCGCTGCGGTTCGCCGATATCGCCCGAGCGGACCGGCGGACGAACCGGCACCGCCGCGCACCGAGGAGATGCCATGCAGTCTGGCACGACGAATCCTGTTGTCCAGCTTGATCTTCCCGAGGGCCATCGGTGGCCGTTGGGGGAGCACTGCCTGGTGCGGCCCGAGCACATCCGCCGCTTCGCGCAGTTGATCGGCGACGACCATCCAGCGCATACCGATCCGGCCGCGGCCGCGGCACTGGGATTCGCGGAACTGGCCGCACCGCCCACCTTCGCTTCGATGTTGATGCTGCGGGCCGAGCGCCGGATCCTGCCGACGATTCTGGACGATGTGGGATCGGTGCGGCTACTGCACACCGAGCAGACCTTGCGGATCGGCCGGTTGCTGGTCGCCGGGGACGTGATCGCCACGGACGTGTACATCGAATCGGCGGACCAGTTCAGTGATTACGAGAAGTTCTGTGTCACAACTGTTCTCACCGACAACTCGGGAGTCGTGGTGCAAATCGGCACCAGCACCCTGCTGTCCTGCAAGACTCGCCTGCGGCACCGGATCGCCACCGCCCCGGCGCTGGAGACCGCGCGGGCTCGGCTGCATCGGGCGGCACACACACCGCACGACCGACGCGGACGCCTCGACCTCGATCGGCTCGCGCCCGGAGACGAGTTGCCCCGCAGCATCATTCGGCCACGGAACAGCGATGTCGCCGGATTTCGCTGACTCGTGCAGGACGGGCTGCCATACCGGATTTCCAGCGCCGGAGCGGCCCCGGGTCTGCTCAGATTCGGCTGGATGGCGCGATACCTCGGCTCGCGGTTCGGACATCCCGCGGCGGTCACATTCTATCGAGCGGAATTCAGTCATTATCGTGTGCGCGGCCCGGCGAAAGTCGCCGATATCGAATTCCGCGGGCGAATCACCGAGATCGATGTTTCGGCCAGAATGGCGGAGGTCGCGGTGGATGCCGTATCCGCCGGTCGCAGACTGTTCGTGTGCGCCAGTGCTTCGGTGCCGGTGACGGTGATGCCGTCGGCCCGATCGGATCGCCCCGTCAGATAATCTGTGAAGCTCCGGAATTCGGCATGACCAGCAGGCGCTTGAGTATCTTTCCGGTCTCACCGCGCGGCAATGCCGGAATGAACGACACGTCGCGCGGCACCGCGAAACGGCCCAGCCGGTTGCGGATGTAATCGCGCACCATCTGCGCATCCAATCCGCTCCCCTCGGTCTTGACCACGAATGCCGCCATCCGCTGACCGAAATCGGCGTCCGGCACGCCGACCACCGCCGCCTCACGCACCTGCGGCAGATACTCCAGCGCCTCCTCGACCGGGCGCGGGAAGAATTTCTCCCCACCCGAGATGACCATCTCATCGCCCCGCCCGGCCACGAACAACCGGTGCGAGACGTCCAGATAGCCCAGATCGCCGGTGTCCAGGAGACCGCCGACCTCGTCCGGCGGCGCGGCGTTGACGTATCCGTCGAACAGCATCGGATTGCCCACGAAGATCCGGCCGACCACCCCGACCGGCACCGGCAACATGTTCGGCCCCAGCACGGCCACGGTCGTCCCGGCCGGCGGGCGGCCGACGGTCTCGGGCGATTCGCGCAGATCCCGCGGGGTGGCGATGGTCGCCCAGGAGACCTCGGTGGATCCGTAGACGTTGTAGAGGACCTCGCCGAACACATCCATGAAATGCAGTGCCATCCCACCGGGCAGCGGCGCGCCGCCGCAGGCGACGATCTCCAGCGCGGAGGTGTCGTACCGGGCCCGCACATGCGGTGGAAGTTCCAGAATCCGTTGCAGCAGAGTCGGAACCAGGACGAGCGTGCGCACCCGATGCTCGGCCACCGCGCGCAGGCATGCCTCGGCGTCGAAACGCCGCTGCAGCACGACCGTGGCCCGCAACGCCGTACTCAGTTGCAGGATGCCCAGCCCCCAGGTGTGGAACAGCGGCGAGGCGATCAGCATCGTCTCCTGCATCCGCAGCGGAATCCGGGACAGCACGGCCGCCACGGGATCCAGCCCGGCCGGGTGCGGCCGGCGGGCGCCCTTCGGCGTCCCGCTCGTCCCGGAGGTCAGCACAATGAGCCGGCCCGGGCGGGCGGGACGCCGGCAGCCGCCGGGCGAGTGTGCCGCCAGTTCCTCGAGTGTGGTGCGTTCCGGGGTGGGCGGATCGCCGTCGATGGTGAACCGCTGGATTCCCGGATGCAGATATCGCACAAGGTGTTCGAGCTCGGCGTCCAGCAGCAGCACCGAGATCCGATCGCGCTGGGCGATCTCCTCGACCTGGCGTCCGGACAGACCGGCATTCAGCAGGATCAGATCCACGCCCGCCTTACCCGCCGCGACCATGGCCTCCACGGTCGCGATGTGGTTGCGGCTCAGCAGTCCTACGGTGTGGTGGTGATCGACGCCCAGCGCGAGCAGTGCGCGAGCCTGCGCACTGGTGCGCCGATGCACCTCGGCGAAGGTGCGATGGGTGCGATCGTCGATCAGGCAGTCCTGCCCCGGGGTGCAGCCCGCCGCCGTGGCATAGCCCCCGGCCAGGCTCAGCCCCCATTTGGCCAGACCGGCCAGCTGCCGCAGGCCGTGATCGAGCCGATGAGCGCGCACCACGCCCGAGGCCAGCATCTGCCGGGCCACGACCACCTGCCGACGCACCGGAGCGCCGGTTCCGTCCTTCACCACGGCGGTCCGCGCGCCCGCGCAGCACTCGGCTACCCGGCGCAGTCCCGCCAGAATCCATTCCGACACAGCCGAATTCGGCAGATCCGGCACCGCGGGATGCACGCGCCCCGGAGCGAAGACGGTCACCATCACATGGGTGTGGTCCGGCCGCGCACCCAGGCGCACAGAAGCCAGACTGCCCAGTGCGGGACAGTACAGCTCGAAATCCCAGTAGGGCCGGCCGAGGATCAACCGCACGTCCAGCCGGCGCACGCCGGTGTCCAGCGTGCCGACGCGGAATTCCAGCTCCCGCCACTCATTCGCGCTGACGACCGGTCGGCAGTACCCGATCCCCCGGAACATCCGCGCATAGGTGGCCGGATCGGTGAGCGCCGCCCAGACGCGATCGAGCGGCACCGGCATATCCATGGTCGTTTCGACGATTTCGGTAACCATCCGCGCGCACTCCCATCGGCCCGGCGCCACTGCCCGGCGATGACCCGAACATAACGCCGTCACCTGCGAATCTCCGCTGCTCACAGGCTAACTGGAGAGCTCACCAGTGCCGCGTGGCACAGTGTCGTGCACCGTCACTACATCGATCGGATCGCCCGTTTGCACACACACCCTCGCCCATTCGATCCATGGCAGTCCTTACCGCCACGGGGAATCGGGGCTGACCGGGCGTCGGTCGAATCCGCGCGCCTGATCACCGCCACGCTGGTCGCGCGGTCTCCGATTCAGCTCGGTCGCTGCACCTCACCGGAGAGACCTTGCCCATACATCGACGTAGCCAACAACTTTCGGTGAGAACGCCGATATTGCCGCGCGGTGCGGCGGTGTCACCACATCACCCGCTTCGAAACGGTCCTCAGGCGGTGCGACCGATATGGTGCGCCGAATCGCCGATGATCGCGGAGTCCGCGCCGATGAGGGTGCGCAGGAATCTCTCCTGACTCCGCCGCCCGCGAATCGCCGCGCGCTCCACGCCGCCCGGCACGATGCGCGCGGTGACCGAGCGGATCAGATTGATCGGTATCCGCAGCAGCGGATACCACGGCAGAACATATCCGGGCAGGCCCAGCTTGCGCATGGCCGAAGGGCCCAGGAACAGGCTCGACACCGACAGGTGCTGTAGCCGGGCGATGCGCCCGCGCAGGCCCGGCAAATTGGGATAGTGCCAGCTCAGCGGGTCGTCGGCCATCGGAACCGCCAACTGCGGCGAGGTCTCGTCCGGATTGGTGATGGCGGTGAGGCAGTGGTAGAGAACCCGGACCGAATCGCGAAAACTGTTGGGCAGCAGATGATCATCCACGCCGATCAACCAGCCGACGTATCGGGTCAGATGCGCGGCCGCCTCGAGATCGCGCGGCGGGGCCAGTAACCCCATGGCCATGGCGCCGACGAACGGCGCGATCAGCGCGCCGACGAGCGTTGCGGCCATATCGGTCTGATTGATCGGCAGTCCCCACTCCTGGTCGCGCCAGTCCGGCATGGCCGCGACGTGCCGCCGCACCAGTGCGTGGATGAACCGCACGTGGACCGTGGAGCGATACCCGGGGCCCAGCGGTCCCATCCCGCCCTCGCGGGTCACATCCAGTGCCCACTGCAGGGTTTCGGCGAATCGCTTGGCGGGGCCCTTCTCCAGCGCGCCGGTGCGCAGCAGCGTCTTGTTGAATCCCGAGGCCAGATATCCGCCGAGGAACGATACGTCCCGGGCGATGTACAGCCCGTCGGCGCCGCCGAGGCGGAAGACCAGCTCGCCGCGGGCCACCTTCTCCCGATCCAGCCACGGCGGCGGCGTCTCGATATGAACGAAGAACGCGCGCAACGGTTCCGGCGCATTCGGTATCGCGTCGACACCCTCGCGCAGCGCGCGCTCGAACAGCGGCCGGGTGCGGTCCATCCCCTCCTGGTACATCCAGTCGACGAGTTCGTCCATCCGCTGATCGCCGACGGTCAGACCCTCGCCGAGTTCGTTCCAGCGTGCGGGCGAGGGCTTGGTCAGGCCCAACATCACGGCGAAGGGCCGGAGGCCCGGGACGGGGCGAGGGCCGACCGGGTGTCGGAGTGGAACGGTCAGGTTCATCTGGTGCTCTCCTTCGAGCTCGTGGCTATCTCGCAGCCAGGCGAGCAGACATTTCCGCGATCGAGTCGGTGTCGTATCGGGCGGCGCGGCCGGCCCGCTGGGCACGCTGGAGGAGCGTATGAACCAACGATACTAATACTGTTGCATTGTGTCAAAAGTATTTAGACGTTGAATCAACTATTGATGCTTTGTTGCATCGGCGTTAATCTGTTCCGCATCCGACACAGGGCCAACCAGAGGACGGGGGCCGTCAGTGCTACGCAACACATCCCATGCCGAAGCCGTCGGAGAGGTGCGCGGTGGGCGAACTACGTGTGGCAGAGGCTATCTCGGGACAATTCGGATCAAGACGGTGTTCCGCAATCCATGGTCGCGGTGCTGACCCACCTGCAACGGCTGCGTGCCGCGGCCGGTGACCGGGTCGGAGCCGTGGCGACGATGAGCGCGGCGTTGATGAGCGGGGAGAGCGTCGGTGCGGTCGCCCGCGCCGCCGGGATTCCCGTCGCCGAGGCCTACACCGTGATCGCCCTGGGCTTCGCCGGTGAATCGCTGCGCCGAATCCCGGCGCCGTCCGATCCGGATGTCGGCGCGGCGCGGTTGGCGCGTATCCAGGAGGCGGTGTACTCGGTCTGCGGTGAGCAGGCGCTACCGCTGTTGGGCGTGCACGGCGGCACAGTGCTGGTGCCGGTGGGCGACCACGGCGATCTGCCGTCCGAGCTGGCGCCGCACCTGTCGCACGCCGCCCACGTTCCGGTCGTCGCGGTCGCGGTGCCATCGGAGGCGCCGGGAATTCCGCGGGCGACCGTCGTCGCGCACGAACTGCTGGAGATCATCCACCGGCTGCACTATCCGCCGCGATTGTATGGGTTCCGCGAGTTGTCGCTGGAGTATCAGCTCACCCGGCCGGGGCCCGCGACGGAATATCTGCGGACCGTGATCGAGCGGGTCGCGGCGCATCCGGATCTGCTCGAGACGCTGCGCTTGCACATCGACAACGGGTTCCAGCGCCAGACCACCGCACGGCTGCTGAAGATCCATTGCAACACAGTCGATTACCGGTTACGCCGGATCCGGGAGTTGACCGGTCTGGATCCGAACTGGCCCAGCGGGCTGTGGTACCTGCAGTCCGCGCTCATCGTCCACGCCTACCACTGCGCGGACCTGCCGTCGCAACCCCGCGCACGCACAGCCAACCAGGAGCGAATGTGAGGACAACCGGCAGGCCCCGGCCATCGATCGCCATCGTGGGCAGCGGTTTCAGCGGCCTCGGCCTCGCGATCCGGCTCGAGCGCGCGGGCTGTACCGATTTCACCATCTACGAGAAGGCCGGCGGGGTGGGCGGGGTCTGGCGTGACAACAGCTATCCGGGCGCGGCTTGCGATGCGCCTTCACATCTGTATTCCTATTCGTTCCAGCCGAATCCGGCCTGGTCGCGCCGTTTCGCCGAACAACCCGAGATCCTGGAGTATCTGGAGAACTGCGCCGAGGACAACGCGCTGCTGCCGCACATCCGCTTCCGCACCGAGATCGTCGCGGCCCGCTTCGATCCGGACGCGGTGCACTGGGTACTCACCGCCGCGGACGGCGAAGAGATCATCGCGGATCTGCTCGTCGCGGCCTGTGGGGCAGTTGAGCCGGCCGTCCTATCCGGTCATCGCCGGGCTGGACGAGTTCACCGGACGGGTATTCCATTCGGCGCGTTGGGATCACGACCATGACCTCGCCGGACGCGACGTCGCGGTGGTCGGAAACGGCGCCAGCGCACTGCAGTTCGTACCGCACATCGCAGAGCAAGCGCGGACGGTGACGATCTTCCAGCGTCAGCCGTACTGGATCAGTCCCAAGCCGGATCGGAAGTATCCGCCGTTTCGGAAACTGCTCAATCGGTGGTTTCCATTGCTACAGAGGGCATCCCGGCTCGGCATATTCCTCTGGTTCGAGGCGGTCCTGAATCCGATGCTGATCTCCCCGCGCGGGCGGCGCGTCCTGTCCGCGCCGATCCGGGCCTGGTGCCGCTGGAATCTGCGCCGGGTGTCCGATCCGGCGCTGCGGACCGCGCTGACGCCCGGCTACGAAGTCGGCTGCAACCGCATCCTGACCTCCAACGATTACTACGACACGCTCAATCGGCCGAACACCCACGTCGTCACCAGTCCCATCGACCACATCGGCCCGCGGGCGGTGGTCGACGCCGACGGGTGGGAGCATCACGCCGACACCATCATTCTCGCAACAGGTTTCCGCTCCCACGATTTCGTCGCGCCGATGCGGATCACGGGGCTGCACGGCCGGGATCTGGACGCTGTGTGGCAGCAGCGGCCACGGGCGTTCCTGGGGCTGTCCGTGCCCGGATTCCCGAACTTCTTCCTGATGTACGGTCCCAATACCAACGTGGGTTCGGGTTCGATCGTGCACATGCTGGAGAGTCAGATGAACCACATCGTGCATGCGGCGGAACACCTTTCGCGCATCCGGTATCTCGAGGTACGTGCGGAATCGCTGGACCGTTTCGACGAGCGGGCGCAGGAGCGTCTGGCTACCACGGTGTGGAATACCGGCGGCTGCCACAGCTGGTACGTGGCCGATACCGCGACCGGTCCGGTCAATACCAACAACTGGCCCGGATCGATGCGCGGTTACCGGCAGCGGACCAGGCGACTGGATCCGAACGACTACCGCACGACGCCGGCCGCCGTCACCGAACCGGCCGAATGACCGTGTACGGCGGGCGATGAGGCCGGTAGGCTCGGGGCGTGTCCGGCTCGAGAGGAATAGACATGAATACTCGCACCGTCGCACGGCAGTGCAGTCTCTGTGAGGCGCACTGCGGGATTCTGGTCACCGTGGAGGGGGATCGCGTCGCCCGGATCGAGGGCAATCCGGACGACGTGCTCTCCCGCGGTTACATCTGTCCCAAAGCCACCGCCATGGGCGGGCTGCACCATGATCCGGACCGCCTGCGCACGCCGGTGCGGCGGGTCGGCGATCGGTTCGAGCCGATCGGCTGGGACGAGGCATTCGCGGAGATCGGCCGGCGGCTGCGCTCGATCCGCCGCGAGCACGGCGCGAGCGCGATCGGAATGTATCTGGGAAACCCTGCGGCACACAGCACTTCGGGGCTGTACGGGATTCTGCTTCGAGTCGCGCTGATGACGCGGAACTTCTATTCCGCGTCGTCGATCGATCAGTTCCCGCAGGAGTTCGCGGCCTGGCAGATGTTCGGCTCCAATGTGCTCATGCCGGTCGCCGATATCGACCGCACCGACCGGCTGGTCATCCTGGGCGCGAATCCGGCGGTGTCCAACGGATCGGTCACCACCATGCCCAACGCCCGCCAGCGCATCAAGGATGTGCGGCAGCGGGGCGGCAAGGTCGTGGTGATCGATCCGCGGCGCACCGAGACCGCGCGTCTGGCCGATGAGCACGTGGCGGTGGTTCCGGGCGGCGATGTGTACCTGCTGCTGGCGATGTTGCACGTGCTGATCGAGGAGAATCTGTGCGACACCGGCGCGGTGCGCGCTCGGTGTACCGGCTGGGACGAGCTGAGTGCCCTTGCGGCACAGTGTGATCCGGAATCGGCAGCGCCGCGTGCGGGCGTCGACGCGGACACCATTCGTCGCTTGGCCCGCGAGCACGCCGCCGCGCCGTCGGCGCTGATCTACGCGCGAATCGGGGTGTGCCAGCAGGTCACCGGCACGCTCACGCACTGGCTGGTGAACACCATCAACGCGGTGACCGGGAATCTGGACCGCCCCGGCGGGCAGATGTTCGCGACCCCGCCTGCCGATGCGGCGCCGTATGCGAAATACCTGCGGGTGAAACACGGTGCGTGGACCGATCGTTCGGGCCGGTACAAGTCGTTCCGCACGGAACTGCCGGTGGCGGCGCTGGCCGAGGAGATCCTCACCGAGGGCGATGGGCAGATCCGGGCGATGATCACCTACGCCGGGAACCCGGTGCTGTCCACACCGCAGCGCGGAATGCTCGGCGCGGCACTGGATTCGCTGGATTTCTATGTGGCCGTGGATATGTACGTCACCGAGACCACCAGGCACGCGGACATCATCCTGCCGCCGGTCTCACCGCTCGAGCGCGCGGATGTGAACCTGCTGTTCCCGGTGTTCAGCGTGCGCAACAACCTGCGCTACGACGCCGCTGTGTTCGAACCCCCGGCCGAGGGGCTGGAGGACTGGCAGATCATGGCGCGGATGATCACCGAGGTGCTGCCGCTGCCCGCGCGCCGGTTCACCGCGCCCGCCCTGGACCGAATATTCGCCCGGCTCGATCCGATTCGCTTGGCCGGGGCCGCGATCGCCGCGGGCCCGTACGGCGTGCTGCGGCGGGGGCGCAAGGGGCTCACCGTCGCCAAGTTGCGCGCCATGCCCGGCGGTGCGGATCTCGGGCCGCTGCGTCCGCGTCTGGCGTCCATCATCGCCACGCGGGACCGGCGAGTGCATCTCGCGCCGCCGGATTTCCTGGCCGCGACGCGTGCCCTGCTCGAACGTGATCGCGAGGCCGGAGCGGACGGCTATGATCTGCGCCTGATCGGCCGACGTCACCTGCGCAGCAACAACTCCTGGCTGCACAACGTCCCGGCGATGGTGAAGGGCCGCGACCGCTGCACCGCGCTGATGCATCCCACGGACGCGGTCGAACGGGGGCTGACCGACGGCGAACAGGTGTCCGTCACCTCGCGGACGGGCTCGATCGTGGTGACACTCGAGGTCAGCGATGAGATCCGCCGGGGGACCGTTGCCATTCCGCACGGTTGGGGTCACCGCGAACCCGGCGTAGGTTGGCAGTTGGCGGCCTCGCTACCCGGCGCGAATGTGAATCTGCTGCACGATCCGGCGCTGGTCGATCCGATCTCCGGCACCGCGGCGGTGAACAACACCTGGGTCAGCATCGCGAGCGCGCCCGCGCAGGAGGACGCGCGCAGCGCGGGTGCGGAGATGCCGACGCCGATCGCCTGAACGCCGGGCCTATTTCAGCAGCGCGGCAACAGCTTTCGCCGCGCTCTGGGCCGCGCTCTCCATCGTCGCGGACCAGTCGGTGCGGGTCCAGTCTCCGGCGATCATCAGGTTCGGGACCGACGTGCGCTGGTCGGGGCGCAGTCCGTCGGTCCCGACGGTCTGGGAGAAGGTCGCCCTCGGCATCTTGACCACTTGCGCATGCACTACGCGCGCCGTGGCGGCGGCCGGATAGTGTTTGCGAAGCAGTGCCATCTGCTCGGTGATGATCTCCTCGTTGCTCTTGTGGATCTGCTCGTAGGCCGCGCTGGTGGTCAGGCAGTACAGCCAGGTGTCCTCGGGTACGCGTCGATGCATTCGCTGCCGGTCGAAGACCTCGTCGATGACGCCCGTCCCGCCGATGATCGCCTCCATCGCGGCCTCGGTACCCAGCGGCCGGTCCAGATAGAGGTTGGTGCTGACGATCGGCGTATAACCCAATTTGTCTGCCGCGGCGTACAACTCGTCACTTTCGGGCAGCGGGTCGAGCAGGCCGCGGATGCGCGAGTTGGGCACCGCGACGACGACGCCGTCGGCCGGAACCACGGTGCCGCCCGCCAGTCGCACACCGGTCGCCTTGCCGTTCTCGATGACGACCCGGTCGACCACCGCCCGGTACCGGACCTCGACCCCGTACCGCTCGAACACCCGCAGGGCCCCGGTGATGAACAGTGTGTCCAGATCGACCACCGGATAGCCGATCCCCACCGCGCGACGCTGCCGAATCCCTTGGCGGATACCGGTCGCCAGCACATCGGCGAACACCTTCGCCGATTCGCGGTCCACCCGCTCGGCCGCGATCCCGAGGGCGAGCCAATCCCACAGTGCCTCCCGGGCCTTGGCCGGCATGCCGATTCGCTCGAACCATCGGGCGGTGGTGATGTCGGCCAGGTCCGCGGGCTGGAACAGGGCTTGGCGGCCCAGCCGCAGGGTCGCCCGCAAGGCGCGCAGGCGCTCGAGCGGGCTCGCATCGGGGTGTGCGCCCAGCAGCGTGGGCAGCGCGCGAATTCCCTTGGTATGCATGAGAACCGATCGGCCACCCGGCCAGCGCAGCGCGCCGGTGTGCGGGAACTCCACCAGTTCGTCGGTGCCCACGCTGCGCAGATAGCGGAACAGGTGCTCGTATCCGGAGGCGATGACGTGCTGGCCGTTGTCGGGCAGATCGCCGACCTCCGGAACCTGCAACGCCTGGGTGCGCCCGCCCAGCCGGGCGCGCCGCTCGAGCAACGTGACCCGATGTCCGGCCTCGGCGAGCCACACCGCGGAGGCCAGCCCGGCCAGCCCGCCACCGACGACGACGTATCGGTGGGTGTTGTCCATCTGCGACCTCCAGGTGCGAAAGACGTGAACGGCCAGACGATCACCGCGACGCCTGCTCCGCTTACGAGTCGAAGATAGGGTCGACTTCTCATTGCTGCAAGAGCGTATGTCGGGGATGACCGATCGCGGCGGCGGGAATGGTGATGCCGCACAGATCGCGTGGCGGAACTGCCGCGCGGACTCGTCACGTCCGAGGACACGCTGATGGCGGGAATCGCGATCACGGCCGGTAGCCTGGGCGACCATGGCACGGGATGAACGTGGTGTGACCGCACAGAGTGAGGACTTCGCCGCCTGGTACAACGAGGTGGTCTTCAAGGCAGGTCTCGTGGATCGAGGCCCGGCCAAGGGCACCATGATCATCCGACCGTATGGGTACCGGCTGTGGGAGCAACTACAGGGCGAGCTGGACCGGCGGATCAAGGACACCGGTCACGAGAATGCCTATTTCCCCCTGCTGATTCCGCAGAGTTACCTCAGTCGCGAGGCCGAACACGTCGAGGGGTTCTCCCCGGAGTTGGCGATCGTCACGCACGCCGGCGGTAAGGAACTCGAGGAACCGCTGGTGGTGCGGCCGACCTCGGAGACGATCATCGGCGAGATGATGGCCAAGTGGATCAGCTCGCACCGGGATCTGCCGCTGTTGCTGAATCAGTGGTCGAATGTGGTCCGCTGGGAGATGCGGCCGCGAATGTTCTTGCGTACCACCGAATTCCTGTGGCAGGAGGGCCACACCGCACATCTGGATCGCGCCGACGCGCTGCGCGAGACCATGCTCGCGCTGGACATCTACCACGAGGTCGCCCGCGATCTGGCCGCGATGCCGGTGGTGCCGGGGGAGAAGACGCCGGGGGAGCGATTCGCCGGCGCGGTCGCGACCTACACGATCGAGGGGATGATGCGCGACGGCCGCGCCCTGCAGGCGGGGACCTCGCACTACATGGGCACGAACTTCGCCACGGCCTTCGGGATCCGCTACACCGGCGAGCAGGGGCGGGAAGAGTTCTGCCACACCACATCCTGGGGGATGAGCACCCGGATGGTCGGTGGCATCGTGATGACCCACGGTGACGACAAGGGGCTGGTGTTCCCGCCCCGTCTCGCGCCGTACCAGGTGGTGATCGTGCCGATCGTTCGGGGCGAGGACACCGAGGTGGGCGAGGCGGCGGAACGACTGGCGGGTGCGTTGCGCGAGGCGGGTGTGCGCGTCCACGTCGACGCTCGCCCGCAGCTGACCCCGGGGTTCAAGTACAACGAGTGGGAGATGCGCGGTGTGCCGATCCGCCTCGAGCTCGGCCCGCGCGATCTGGCGAACGGCACCGCGATGATGGTGAAACGCCTGGGCGGAGAAGGCAAACAGGCGGTCCCGCTGGAGTCCCTGCCGCGGGAGTTGCCCGCGATCCTGGCGGAATTCCAGTCCTATCTGCTGGCCCGCGCCACCGCATTCCGCGACGAAAATACCCGCCTCGTCGACACCTGGGCGGATTTCGTCGACGCGGTGTCGACCGGCTGGGCCGTCGCGCTGCATTGCGGCAGCCGTGAATGCGAGGAGCGGATCAAATCCGTCACCGCCGCCACCCCGCGCTGCATCCCCGTCGACGGCGAACCCGCCACCGGGAACTGTGTTCGGTGCGACGCGCCATCGGCATACGGGAAACGGGTCATCTTCGGCCGGGCTTATTGACCGGTGCCCGGCTCCGCGTGCCGGGGCCGGGCACGCGGAGCCGGTCTTCGCGGTCCGCACCGCGAAGACCGGCTCGCGGCCGCGTGGGATCGATTGTGACCGGGACGCACTGGGCGGTGCTCCCGCGGTCTTGTTCGATTCAGCCTGCGCGGCAGCGGCGTTCATTGATCGCCGGGTACTTCCACGCCGATCGCGGCGGCCGCGGAAGCCGCGATGAGATCGCGCAGCCAGCGGTGGGCCGGGTCGGTGTCGACCCGTGCGTGCCAGGACATCACGGCGCGGATCGGCGGCAGCGGGAAGGGAAGCGGGTGGACCGTCAGGCCCGCAGGCACGGCGCGGCGGGCGAACGAGGCGGGAGCGACCGTGGCGAGACCGCCGGAGGCGACCGCGCGTAGCGCGACATCGATCGTCGGCACCGAAAGTACTACGCGCCTGGACAATCGATGGGTTTCGAGGATGTCGTCGATCGGGTCGCGCAATCGTCCGCGCCGGGACACCACGACATGGTCGATCGCCGCGAATTCCGCGAGGGTTGCGGGTGTGCCGGGGCCGGTGCGGACCAGGGCGAGGCGGTCGGTCGCGACGACCCGGGCGCGCAGATCGGGCTCGTCGGGTTCGTCGGCGGTGAGGCGTACGTCGATTCGCCCCGCCCGCAACTCATCCGAGTTGGCGCCGGATTCACCGAGGATCCGCAGCCGGACGCCGGGCGCGTCGCGGCGGATACGGTCGAGCAGGTCCGCGACCATCGCATTGGCCAGGACGTCGTTGCACTGGACGGTGAAGCTGCGCTGCACGGTCGCGGGATCGAAATCCGTTGGCGGAGTCAGGATCGCATGTGCCTGCTCGACCAAGGCGCGCAACTCGTCGCGGATCTGCTCGGCATAGGGCGTCGGCAGCATGGACCGGCCCGAGCGGACCAGGATCGGATCGCCGGTGACGCGGCGCAGCCGGGCGAGTGTGCGGCTCATCGCCGGTTGGGACAGATGCATTCGATCCGCCGCCGCGCCGACGCTGCGCTCGGCCAGTAGGACGTCCAGGGCGGTCAGCAGATTCAGATCCACATGCATGCGACGCATGGTAAGGATAATAAGTATGCATTTGCAATCATATCTCGTCGATCATTGAATTGATCTCGGTACCAACGGATATCGGCGACGGGAACAGATCATGCGAGTAGTCGTGGCGGGCGGCGGACTGGTCGGACTGACAGCGGCGGCCGCGCTCGGGCAGGTGGGGCACGAGGTGACCGTCCTCGAACAGGCGCCGGAGATCCGGGCAGCAGGCGCGGGAATCGGGCTGTGGGACAACGCGCTTCGTGAATTCGATCGGATCGGCATCGGTGCGGCCGGGAGCGGGCCCTGGCCCGGGCGCACAACCTCGCCGCGGGCGGCTGGCACGACGATTTGTTGGGGATGATCGAGGCCACTCCCGAGGAGGCGATCCTGGAGAACCCGATCCTGCTCGTCCCGGAGCTGTCCTGCTGGACCGGTCCGCACGTGGTGCTGATCGGCGATGCGGCGCACGGACTTTCGCCGCACATCTCCGCCGGGGGCGCCCTGGGTGTCGAGGACGTCGGTGTGCTGTGCGCCTGCCTGTGCGCCGACGCGGATCTCGCGAACGCCCTGAGCGAGTACGAGCGCCGTCGCCGGGAAAGGTTCGACCGGGTGCGCGCATTCTCGACGGAAGTCGAATTCGCCGCCGACGCTGAAGAATTCGCGCAGCGGTACGCGGCGTTCAGTCATTGGATGCTGACCACCGCCCTCGGTCGCGAAAACTGAGCGCCGAATCGAGACCGTTCGGTTTGCGTATGGTCACCGAATTACCGCTCGGCGCAACCGGTTCGGGAAGCGGACCGTTGCTGACCGGCGTCGGCCCGGGGTTGCCGACCCTCGTGCCACACGGTATCCGAATTAGCCGCCGGAGTGCTCGCCGCGGCCGGGAATCGCCTGTGCGGGTGCGCGGTACGGTGGCCTGGTGGATGTTCTCGATGACGCGGCGATCGAAACTCGCCTGCGTGCGACGTCTTCCGATTGCTGGGGCACCCTGTGGTCGGCGACGGACAAATTGCTGGCCGCACAGGGCCCTCATTCGGAATGGATCTTCAATTCCGGGCAGCAGCCGTACATCCGCTACAGCGACGAGGTGAACGTTTTATTAACCGCGCTGGACGGCGCGGGTATGGTCGTCGAATTCCGTTGGCGGCAATGGGATGGCCTGAGCCGGTACGAGGCCGGGCGGGGTCTGGCGGACGCGCCGGTCGCGGAATCGGTTCGCGTCCTGAGCATGATGATCAACTCGGAGCGATTCATCACCGGAACCATCGCCCATCTGCTCGATGACGGCACCCTGGCCGTGGCCCTGGAACGCCTGCGGGCCTGGCGCGGTGAGCAGCCCGTATCGGCTCCCGTGCGGGACGCCCGCGCCGAGGGGCGACGCCGGAGCCGGTGGCGACTGCTGCGCCGGGCGTGACAACCATCGGTTGTTCCCATGGGTGCGGAACCCGCGCCACGCTGGTTAGGATGCACAACCCAGCGTAACGGGAGGTGTGGTGACCGATCTCGATCTGGCGGCGGTGCGGGCGTTCGTGACCGTGGTGGACGAGGGACAGTTCGGCCATGCGGCGCGGGTTCTTGGCATCACGCAGCAGGGCGTGTCCAAGCGCGTCGCGAAACTGGAGAGTCGGCTCGGGGTGAGCCTGTTCGATCGGCTGGCTTCGGGCAGTGCGTTGACGGCCGCGGGCGCGAAGGTGCTGCCGCATGCGCGCGCGCTGCTCGCGGTGGCCCAGGACACCGTGGCCGCCGCGCGGGCTCAGGTGCGACCGCTGCGGGTCGCCGTCCAGGGCGAACGACATGTGGCCTCGGTGTCCATGCGGTACTACCTGGACCGCAACCCGGAGGCGGACGTCGAGATCGTCATGGCCACCGCGTTCCGATCCGGTCGGGACGCGCTGCTGAACGGTCGCGTCGACGCGACGTTCGCGCGTCCGTACGGGGGTCCCCGGGCGCTGCCGCCGGGCATCGGCATCGTCCCGGCCCACCTGGAACCCCTGCACCTGCTGGTCGGCCGCAATCATCCGCTGGCCGCGCATTCGGCGGTCACGCCGACGCAGATCGTGCCCTATCCGGTGTGGGTTCCCGGCGCGTCGGTGCCGTCCGAATGGGCCGATTACTACCGGGAGTGGAGTGCATTCAGTGGCATCGAGATCGTCACCGGCCGGGTGCCGGGCGGTTCGCCCGAACGCGAGGACGATCGCGAGAAGGGGCGCGGCCCGTTCGGGCTCGAGGCCGTCCTGGATCGTCTCGCCGCCTCGGACACATTGGCGAGCTTCGCCGGAGACGGTTACCGCTTCCCGTGGCATCCGCACATCCGCCGCCTGCCGATCTTCGGTCCCACTCCCGCCTATCCGCACGCGCTGCTGTGGTCGAGCGCCGGTGCGCATCCGGGTATGCCACCGCTGATCGCGCACGTCCGGGAGAACTACAACGACGATATCGGCGCGGACTGCTGGATTCCCGAATCGGACCGGCCGATCTTCCTGCCCTCGAATCCCGAGCCCGCTCCGGCCGCCGCCGCGCATCGCGCGGGATGATGGCACGCGCATCGGGACACATGTCCGGACATGATTGACAGCACACCGCGGGCATGCCACCGTGGCGGGGCCCGGATCGGGGCTCGAGGACGATCCGGGTGATCTCGGATGGGAGTGTGTGATGGGGTTTCGCGAACCGGAGCTGCCGGTCATCGATGTGGCGGAGTGGAGCAAGGGCACGCGCAGCGAGCGGATCCGGCCCATGGCGCGGCACTGGGCCGAGGTCGGGTTCGGGACGCCGGTCGCGCTGCATCTGGCCTATGTCGGCAAAATTCTGCTGTACATCCTGCTCGGCTGGCTGATCGTGTTGTCCACCAAGGGCATCGACGGATTTCTCGACGTCGGCCGATGGTGGTCGGAACCGATCGTGTTCCAGAAGGTCGTGCTCTACACGATGCTGTTCGAGGTGATCGGTCTCGGCTGCGGATTCGGGCCGCTGAACAACCGTTACTTCCCGCCGATGGGATCGGTCCTGTACTGGTTGCGGCCCCGGACCATCCGGCTGCCCCCGTGGCCGCGCATTCCGCTCACCGCCGGGACGACGCGCACCCCGGTGGACATCCTGCTGTACGCGGCGCTGCTGGTGGTCACGGTGGTGGCGCTGTTCTCCGACGGAACCGGACCGGTGCCCGGCCTGGACAGCTCCGTCGGGCTGCTGCCGGTCTGGGAGATCGTGCTGATCCTGGCGCTGCTGGCCGTGCTGGGCCTGCGGGACAAGGTGATCTTCCTGGCCGCGCGCGGGGAGGTGTACGGGTCGCTGACCCTGGCCTTCCTGCTGGGCGCGGATTCGCTGGTCGCGGCGAAACTGATCTTCATGGTGATCTGGATGGGCGCCGCGGTGTCGAAACTGAACCGGCACTTCCCGTTCGTGATCTCGACGATGATGTCCAACAATCCGCTGATCCGGCACCGGTCGCTCAAGCGGATGTTCTTCGAGAAGTTCCCGGACGATCTGCGGCCGGGACGTGTCTCGCGGATCGTCGCGCACGGCGCCACCGTCGTGGAACTGTGCGTTCCGCTGGTGCTGTTCTTCGCGCACGGGGGACTGCCGACCGCGATCGCGGCCACCGTGATGGTGTGCTTCCACCTCGGCATCCTGACCGCGATCCCGATGGGTGTTCCGTTGGAATGGAACGTCTTCATGATCTTCGGCATGCTCACGCTGTTCGTGGGACACGCCGGCAGCAGGCCGGCCGGTCTGCGTCATCCCGTACTGGTCGCACTGCTTTTCGTCGTGGTGGCGGGCGTCGTCGTGGCCGGAAATCTGTTCCCGCGCTACATTTCCTTCCTGTCCGGCATGCGGTATTACGCGGGGAACTGGGACACCACCCTGTGGTGCGTGAAACCGTCCGCTTCGGCCAAGATCGGCGCGAACATCGTCGCCATCGCGAGTATGCCGCAGGCTCAGTTGGAGCGGTTCTACGGGAAGGATCGCGCACAGATCCCGCTGTATCTCGGTTACGCGTTCCGTGCCATGAACACGCACGGACGGGCGCTGTTCACCCTCGCGCATCGGGCGATGGCCGGGGCGAACGAGGACGACTACACGATCACCGACGGTGAGCGCATCTGCAGCACCGCGGTCGGGTGGAACTTCGGTGACGGCCATATGCACAACGAGCAGCTCATCGCCGCCCTACAGGAACGCTGCGAGTTCGAACCGGGCGAGGTGCGCGTCGTACTGCTCGACGGCCAGCCCATCCACCGCCAGACCCAGCGGTACCGCCTCGTCGACGCCGCCACAGGCGAATTCGAGCGCGGCCACGTCCGGGTCGCCGATATGGTGACCCGCCAGCCCTGGGCCGATGACCTGCCGGTGCACGTGGACGAGTGAGACTCGGGTACAAATTATTTTGCGTATCCTTTGCTGACTCTTTACGATCATGGTGCCCCGCTGTTGCGGGGGTTTCGCGCGGTGGCTACGCGACACCATGGTGTCCGGGCCGCTTCAGTTCCGCCCTGCTCTCGATGCCAGTACATGTTCGGCCGATGAACCGATCCGGTTGCCCCGGTTCGGCGAAGGAGAAATATGTCCACCGACACCGATCCGGCCCGACGGATACCGTTCCCAGGCCTGTCCGATGTGTTCCGCCACGACTTACCCGCCTCGATCGTGGTGTTCCTCGTCGCCTTACCGCTATCGATCGGCGTCGCCGTGGCCACGGGGGCGCCCGTGGCCGCCGGGCTGCTCGCCGCCGTGATCGGCGGCCTCGTCGCCGGATTGTGCGGCGGATCGACGCTGCAGGTCAGCGGACCGACGGCCAGTCTCACCGTAGTGGTCGCCGAGAGCATCCACCAATTCGGTTGGGCGGTAACCTGTTTCATCACCGCCGGAGCCGGGGTGCTGCAGATCCTGTTCGGGCTCAGCCGGATCGGGCGCGGCGCGCTGGCGATCGCGCCGGTCGTGGTGCACGCCATGCTCGCCGGCATCGGCATCGTCATCACGCTGCAACAGGTGCACGTGCTGCTCGGCGGGCAGTCGCTGAGCTCATCGTGGGACAGCATCGTGCAGTTGCCGCACCAGCTGGGTTCGGTGCACGGCGGCGATGCGCTGGTCGGCGTGCTGGTGATCGCCATTCTGCTGGGGTGGCGTTATCTACCGGCCGCGATCCGGCGGGTGCCCGCGCCCCTGGTCGCGGTGGTGGCCGCGACCGTCGTGGCGCGATTCGTGCCGACCAGCATCGCGCGAATCTCGTTGCGCGGCCCGCTGTTCGAAGATATCTCGCTGCCCGCGCTGCCGTCCGGCGGCTGGGGCGCGGTGGGGCTGACGATGATCACGATCGCGCTGATCGCGAGCGTCGAGACACTGCTGTCCGCGGTCGCGGTGACCCGGTTGCGACCGGGGCGGCGCTGCGATCTCGACCGGGAACTTCTCGGCCAGGGCGTGGCCAACATGGTCTCGGGCCTCGTGGGCGGGCTGCCGGTCGCGGCGGTGATCGTGCGCAGCATCACGAATGTCAACGCGGGTGCGCGGACCCGGGCCTCGACGATGCTCAGCGGCGTATGGGTGTTGATATTCGCGGTGGCGTTCGTCGATGTGGTGCAACAGATTCCGAAGGCCGCGCTGGCCGGGCTACTGATCGTCATCGGCATGGGACTGGTGAAACTGGCTCACATCCGGCTGGCCCGGCGCAGCGGCGATCTGATCGTCTACGCGGTGACCGTACTGGTCGTGGTGTTCTGGAACCTGTTGCTGGGCATGCTGACCGGGCTCGTGCTGGCCTTCGCGCTGCTGCTGTGGCGGGTGGTGCGGGTGGTCGTCGCGGCCGAGCCGGCCGCCGAAGCCGATCGCTGGCTGGTCACCATCGACGGCACCTGCACCTTCCTGGCGCTGCCGCGCTTGACCAGCGAACTCGCGCGGGTGCCCGCGGGCGTGCCGGTCACCGTGGAGATGACCGTCGACTTTCTCGACCACGCCGCCTCCGATGCCTTGCACGAATGGGCGCGCGACCACGAAATGACCGGCGGAACAGTGGAATTCGTGGAAATGGGGACGACCCGCATCGCCGATCTGGCATCCGGCCCGCCCGCTCGCGGGCATGCCCGCCGACTGCTGAGCGAGATGCTGGGCCCGTGGCGGCGCACGCCGCTGGTCGATCCGATCGCCGCCGGTATCACCGCCTACCACCGCGGCCACGCGCACGTGCTGCGGTCGCACCTGGGCGCGTTGCGCGATGTGCAGGACCCGGATTCGCTGTTCGTGACGTGCTCGGATTCCCGGCTGGTCCCGAATGTGTTCACCAGCAGCGGGCCCGGTGACCTGTTCACCGTTCGCAATATCGGCAATCTGATCCCCGAGGGTGGGCGCGACAGCTCGGTCGAGGCCGCCATCGTCTACGCGCTGGACAAACTCCGCGTCCGGTCGGTGGTGGTGTGCGGGCATTCGGGCTGCGGCGCGATGGACGCGCTGTACCGCGAGAGCGTCACCGGGTCCGGGCTCGACGACTGGCTGGACCACGGCCGCGGCGCCCTCGAACAGTTCCGGCTGGGCCACCCGGTGGCCGCGGCCGCCGCGGCTGCGGGCTTCGGCGAGATCGATCAGCTCGGCATGGTGAACGTCGCGGTGCAACTGGAAATCCTGGCCCGGCACGCGCGGGTGTCCCGCGCGATCGCCGAGCGGGGAGTGGTGCTGTCCGGGCTGTTCTTCGATATCCCCACCGCCCGCGTCATCGAGGTCACCGCCGAGGGCATCGCCGAATTCGGCGATGCCGCAACGCATATCGACCTCGACGTCCGTGAGCCGGTCAGCGTGCGGGTCTGACAGGGGCGCCCGGCCGTAGGGCGACGTCGGGTGGCGGATCGGGCGCCGCCCCGGAGTGGGGCATCCGGGGCGGTGTGTGCGCAAGAGTTAACACGGTGGAATTGCTTTTCTCAGTCTTTACTAAGACTTTAATCTTAGTCTGACTTCACTTCCGGCGACCTGTCGACAACGGCGTCCGCAGCGCGCACTGGGATGCCCGGAGAACACGCCTGGTGAAGGAGAATGATGTCCACCACCATCGAAGTGCCCCAACGATCTTCCGCGCCACCCGGCCCCTTCCGGTCGGAGCGCCTCGCTGCCCTGATCCGTCACGATCTGCCTTCCTCGATCGTGGTATTCCTTGTCGCCCTGCCGCTTTCGCTCGGCATCGCCGTCGCCTCCGGGGCCCCGATCGCCGCCGGCCTGATCGCCGCGGTGGTCGGCGGCATCGTGGTCGGTGTGCTGGGCGGAGCGCCGTTGCAGGTCAGCGGACCGGCCGCCGGACTGACCGTGGTCGTGGCCGAGAGCATCACCCAATTCGGCTGGAAGACAACCTGTTTCATGGGCATGGCGGCCGGCCTGCTGCAGATCGTCTTCGGCCTGAGCCGGATCGCTCGCGCGGCGCTGGCCATCGCGCCCGTCGTCGTGCACGCGATGCTGGCCGGGATCGGCGTCACGATCGCTCTGCAACAGGTACACGTGCTGCTCGGCGGCGCCTCGCACAGCGCGGCCGCGGAGAACATCCGCGAACTGCCCGCACAGCTGCTGAATCTGCAAGGCGACGACTTCGCGGTCGGCCTCGTCGTCATCGCGATCATGCTCGCCTGGCGCTGGGTGCCCCAGCGTCTCCGGATGATTCCGGGCCCGCTGGTCGCGGTCGTCGTGGGAACCCTGCTGTCCCTGGTGATTCCGGGCGATCCCGCGCGCCTGGCCATCGACGGCTCCTTGTTCGACGCCATCGGCCTGCCGGACCTCCCGCACGGTGACTGGGCGGCCGTGGCGATGATGGTGCTGACGATCGCGCTGATCGCCAGCGTCGAGAGCCTGCTGTCGGCGGTGGCCACGGACAAGATGCATACGGGCCCGCGGACGGACTACGATCGCGAGCTGATCGGGCAGGGGTCGGCGAATCTGCTCTCGGGCCTGCTGGGCGGCCTCCCGGTCACCGGCGTGATCGTGCGCAGCGCGACGAATGTGCGGTCCGGAGCCCGCTCCCGGGCCTCGTCGATCATGCACGGCGTGTGGCTGCTGATCTTCTCGGTCGCGCTGGTCGGCGTGGTCGAGCAGATCCCGAAATCGGCGCTTGCCGGGCTGCTGATCGTGGTGGGTGTGCAATTGGTCAAAGTGGGTCATATCCGGCTCGCCCGGCGCACCGGTGATCTGGCCGTGTACGCGGTGACGATGCTGGCGGTCGTATTCGCCAACCTGCTCGAGGGTGTGCTGATCGGTCTCGCGCTGGCGTTCGTGCTGCTGCTGTGGCGCGTGGTGCGGGTGAGCGCGCACGCCGCGCCGCTCGGCGACAGCGGCCGGTGGCTGGTCGGCGTCGACGGCACCTGCACATTCCTGGCTCTGCCGAAACTGTCCTCGACACTGGCGAAGGTGCCCGCGGGCGCGGAGGTCATCGTCGAGCTGAGTGTGGATTTCCTGGACCACGCCGCCTGCGAGGCGCTGCAGGACTGGGCTCGCCAGCACGAAAGCAACGGCGGCACGGTCGAATTCGCGGAAATCGGCACCGCGCGAATGGACCGGGTACTGGACGGCCCGCCGCGCCGGGGCAAGGCCCGCGGACCACTGGAGGAGGTGCTCGCACCCTGGCGCGATCGCGGTGCGCACGCCATCATGGCCGGGGTGGCGGCCTACCA
Source organism: Nocardia vaccinii NBRC 15922 (assembly GCF_001613305.1). GTDB lineage: Bacteria > Actinomycetota > Actinomycetes > Mycobacteriales > Mycobacteriaceae > Nocardia > Nocardia vaccinii. Next base: position 220,773 of record NZ_BDCC01000017.1, on the reverse strand, counting down.
CCGTGCCCACGCCCACGTGGTGCGTCCGCATCTGGACGAGCTGCGCGACGGGCAGGACCCCGATTCGCTGTTCCTGACCTGCTCCGATTCGCGCATCGTGCCGAACGTGATCACGCACAGCGGTCCTGGGGACCTGTTCACCGTGCGCAATGTCGGGAATCTGGTCCCCGCCGACGGCGCGGACACATCCGTCGAGGCCGCGCTGGAGTTCGCGGTGGACAACCTGGGGGTGCGGGCCGTCGTGGTGTGCGGACATTCCGGCTGCGGTGCGATGCAGGCCCTCCTGCGCGACGATGCGGTCCGCGGCGGCGGCCTGAGCGACTGGCTCGCCCACGCCGATCCGAGCCTGGACCGCTACCGGGCCGGACATCCGGTCGCCGCCGCGGCGGCCGCGGCCGGATATGACGAGACGGCACAGTTGAGCATGGTGAACGTCGCGGTGCAGCTGGAAACCCTGGCCGCTCATCCGCTGGTGAGCCGTGCCGTGCGAGACCGTGACCTGCTGGTGTCGGGTCTGTACTTCGACATCGCCACCGCCCGGGTCCTGTCGGTCACGACGACCGGAATCGCGGAGATCACCGATGCCGATCGCGTCGGAATCGCCGGACGGGACTGAACGTTCGGCACGCCGGACATCGTGTGTCCCAAGCGGATTCGAAGACGACGCACCCGCCGGTCACGCTGCCGATGCGGTGTCCACCGGGCGGCGATCGAAGGTCTGGTGCGTGGGACACCCTGCGCCGCAGACGGGTTCGAAAACGTCGTGGCGCGCCGTTGATCCGCTCGGTTCCCGCGGTTGCCGGGCGGTGCCCGAATGTCCGGCGTGTTGGACGACTCTGCGCCGCAGACGGATTCGAGGATGTGTGGCGCGCTGGTGATCTGTTCCGGTAGTTGCCGAGCGGTGATCGCCCGCGCTCGCGAGTGCGGGGCCCACCGTCGCGTCGTCGCGCGATCCGGCCCCGAGGCCCGTCTCCTGGTATGAGTCGCCGTCCACATCGGGCGTTCGTGTCGATCATTTCTCGAGCGTTGGTCTCGTCACCGTGTGGTGCCGGTGGTCGCCCGGAGATGGACTGGTGCCGGTCATGGCCCGGCGGAACCGGCCGTGCCGGACCGCAGGCACGCGCTTCGAGCGTGCCTGCGGGGCAGCGCGTGTCGCGGGGCCTAGGCTTGGCGCGGTTCTGCGACGCAGTGCAGCGTGCGGCGTCGGCCGGATGCGGCGAGCGGCCGGATCGATGGTCCCGCGCCCGGCCCGATCTCTCGTCGCCCCGGGTTCGCGTGCGTGCCAGAGTGGTAAGTGGAATATTCGGTGGATCGGAGTCGAACGGACATGGTTGCGGTTTCGGCGGGGACAGTGGTGCCCGGCATCGTGCTGACGCGCGCGGAATGGCTGGCCGAGCGGATCTCCGATATGGGGATCTCATGGGGCACCGGCGATACGCGGGTCTCCGGCACGCTGTGGTGGTGTATGGCCGCATCCTCGCTGATCGATCCGGTCGTGGCCGCGTATGCGTCCGGGCTGCCCGTGCCGGATACGGTGCTGGAACATCTGCTGTGTGAGGTCCGTCCGGACGGCGGGATCGAGCGGGTGTTCCGGGCCGCGCTGCCGGCGGGTCCGGCGGCGAGCGAGGCGGTCGCTTCCGTGCCTGCCGAGGATCCGGGGCGGAACCTGCGGGAGACGTTGGCGCGCATCATCCCGGTGGTTGCCGAGGTATCCGGCGCCGGCGTGGCCTCGCTGTGGGCGATCGTCGCCGACGCCATCGGCAATCGGGCCATCGACGCGGGCGATGCCGAGGCCGGGGCCAGGCTGGCTCGCCAGGTCGCGGGGCGCCTGCCCGTTCCGCGTTTCACCGACATCGGCGAGCGGACGTTCGTCCGGCGAATTTCGTGCTGCCTGGTATTCGAGGTGCCCAACTGCCAGATGTGCACCAGCTGTCCCAAGCGGCCCGCCGACGAACGACACGAACTGCTGAGCGCACTTGCCGCAGGCGGCTGAGCGCACTTGCCGCACGCGGCTGAGCGCACCTGCCGCACCCGGCTCGGCACACTGCCCGCACGCGGCTGGGGGCGCGCCCGCGCGCGATCCGGGACGAGAGGGCCGGTCCATCGGCGCGTGCACCGCGGGCTCCCGATAGCATGGTCGCGCCGGGCCGCAACCGCGTACCGGCTGGACTCGGGTCCACTCGCGGGAATTCCCCGCAACCGACACTGCGCGGGCGACCGCCCGCGACGACGACGCCAAGGAGAGCGCAGCCGTGACCATCTCAGCCCGCATAACCCCAGCCGCCCTCGTTCGGGTGCCGGCCGGGACGACGGCGGGCGCCGCGGTGCGCGAGGCGGGTCTGCCGACGAAGGGGCCCGACACGATCGTGGTCGTGCGCGACCCAGAGGGCAACCTCAAGGATCTGTCCTGGACTCCGGACGAGGACGTCGAGGTGCGGCCTGTCGCCGCCGATACCGAGGACGGCCGCAGCGTCATCCGGCATTCGGCCGCGCACGTGCTGGCCCAGGCCGTGCAACAGGAGTTCCCGGAGGCCAAGCTCGGCATCGGCCCGCCGATCAAGGACGGCTTCTACTACGACTTCCAGGTCGATCGCCCCTTCACCCCCGAGGATCTGGCCAAGCTGGAATCGCGGATGAAGAAGATCGTCAAAGGCGCGCAGCGGTTTTCGCGGCGCGTGGTGGAGGTCGAGGACGCCCGCGTCGAACTCGCCGCCGAGCCGTTCAAGCTGGAGTTGATCAGCGACAAGTCCGGGATCGACGATCCGGAAATTATGGAGGTCGGCGGCAGTGGTCTGGGAAAGAACGAGCTGACCATCTACGACAACCTGGACCCGCGCACCGGCGAGAAGGTCTGGGGAGATCTGTGCCGGGGCCCGCACATCCCGACCACCAAATTCATTCCCGCGTTCAAGCTGACCCGTTCCTCGGCGGCCTACTGGCGGGGTGATCAATCCCGCGAGGATCTCCAGCGCGTCTACGGCACCGCATGGGAATCGCAGGAGGCACTGGACGCCCACCTCGCGCTGCTCGCGGAGGCGGAGAAGCGCGACCACCGCAAACTCGGCCTGGAACTGGACCTGTTCTCGTTCCCGGACGAACTGGGGTCGGGCCTGCCGGTGTTCCACCCCAAGGGCGGCATCATCCGCAAGGAGCTCGAGGAGTACTCGCGCCAGCGGCACATCGCCGCGGGCTACGAGTTCGTGAACACCCCGCACATCACCAAGGGACATCTGTTCGAGGTCTCCGGCCACCTGGACTGGTACCGGGACGGCATGTTCCCGGCCATGCATCTGGACGCGGAATACAACGAGGACGGCAGCGTCCGCAAGCCGGGCCAGGACTACTACGTCAAGCCGATGAACTGCCCGATGCACAATCTGATCTTCCGGGCGCGCGGCAGGTCCTATCGCGAGCTGCCGCTGCGGCTGTTCGAATTCGGCTCGGTGTACCGGTACGAGAAGTCCGGTGTGGTCCACGGCCTGACCCGGGTTCGCGGTATGACCCAGGACGACGCGCACATCTACTGCACGAAGGAGCAGATGCACGCGGAGCTGACCAGCACGCTGAACTTCGTGCTCTCCCTGCTGAAGGACTACGGCCTGGACGACTTCTACCTGGAGTTGTCCACCAAGGACCCGCAGAAGTTCGTCGGCTCCGACGAAATCTGGGAGGAGGCCACCGAAACTCTGGAGAAGGTCGCCGGGGCCTCGGGCTTGGAGTTGGTGCCCGATCCGGGCGGCGCGGCGTTCTACGGTCCGAAGATCTCGGTGCAGACCAAGGACGCGCTGGGCCGCACCTGGCAGATGTCGACCATCCAGCTCGATTTCAACCTGCCCGAGCGGTTCAACCTGGAGTACACCGCCTCCGACGGCAGCAAGCAGCGCCCGGTCATGATCCACCGCGCGCTGTTCGGCTCCATCGAGCGCTTCTTCGGCGTGCTGACCGAGCACTACGCCGGCGCGTTCCCCGCATGGCTCTCACCCGTGCAGGCCGTCGGCATTCCGGTGGCGGAAACCTTTGCGCCGCACCTGGATCGGGTGATCGAGCTGTTGCACGACCACGGCGTGCGCGCTCAGGTCGACCGCAGTGACGACCGGATGCAGAAGAAGATCTTCAACAACACCGCGCAGAAGGTGCCGTTCATGCTGTTGGCAGGTGAGCGGGATGTCGCCGCCGGCGCGGTGAGCTTCCGATTCCGCGACGGAACCCAGGTGAACGGCGTACCGGTGGCCGATGCGGTGGCCACCGTCGTCGACTGGATCGAACGCCGGGAGAACGCCTCACCCACCGCGGACGGTTTCGAGATCCGAACCGGCGAGGCGTGACGAGGCCTCAACATGGATTCGGAACAGATCGTGGATACGGGCGCGGGCGACCCCGACCGCCTGCAGCGGCTGTGGACGCCCTATCGGATGTCCTACATCACCGGCGCGGTCGGGGATCGCGAGGCGCGTGAGCGCGAGACCGAAGCGCCGGGCGAGCGGCCCGCGCCCGGGCATCCGTTCATCGAGATCCCCAAGATGTCCGATGAGGACGGTTTGGTCATCGCCCGTGGTGAATGGGTTTACGCGGTGTTGAACCTGTATCCCTACAATCCCGGCCACATGATGGTCGTGCCGTACCGGCGGGTGGCCGATCTCGAGGCGCTTACCCTGGAGGAGAGCACCGAGCTGATGGCCTTCACACAGCAGGCGATCCGGGTGATGAAGAAAGTGTCCCGGCCCGAGGGCTTCAACGTCGGGCTGAATCTGGGTGGTGTCGCGGGCGGGTCGCTCGCGGACCACCTGCATCAGCACATCGTGCCCCGCTGGGGTGGGGACGCCAATTTCATCACCGTTGTCGGCGGGGTGAAGGTGATGCCGCAGTTGTTGCGGGAGACCCGGGCCCTGCTGGCGGGCGCATGGAAGGAAGACTCGTAGCGTGCTGAGCTTCTTCGGTCGTGAGACGTTCGCCAAAGCGACTGCGCCGCTGGGCAAAGCGCTGGTGAGTACCGGGCTCACGCCCGATGCCATGACGTTGATCGGCACCGCGGCATCGATCATCGCCGCGGTGACGCTCTTCCCGCTGGATCACCTGTTCTGGGGCACGATGGTGATCTGGCTGTTCGTCATGTTCGACATGCTCGACGGGGCGATGGCCCGCGCCCGGGGCGGCGGCACGAAATACGGCGCGGTCCTGGATGCCTCGTGTGACCGGGTGGCAGACGGGGCGATCTTCGGCGCGCTGGCCTGGTGGTCGGTGTACAACCAGCACAGCAAGCAGCTGTTCGCGGCGACGCTCGTGGTGCTGGTCACCTCACAGGTCATCTCCTACGTCAAGGCCCGGGCCGAGGCCAGTGGGCTCACTGCCGACGGCGGCCTCATCGAGCGGCCGGACCGGCTGGTGATCGTGCTGGTCGGGGCCGGATTCACCGGAATCGGGCAGTATTTCGGCATCGGCTGGCTGGTCTACGCGGTGTACCTCGCGATGTACGTTTTGGCGGTGCTGAGCGTGGTCACGGTGTTCCAGCGGGTGCTGGCGGTGCGCAATTCCGCGGGTGCGCGCGATCTGCTCGCGCCCGGAAGCGCCGGTGAATCGCAGCCGGGCGGGGCCGAGCCCGGCCCGGCGAAATAGGGGGTCGGCATGACGGATCTGAAGTCCGCACTCACCGACAAGGCGTACGCGGCCGGATGGCGACTGGTGCGGGCCCTTCCCGAGGGCGCGGCGCGGCGGTGGTTCGACCGCGGCGGCAACTGGGCGGGCAACCGCGCGAACCGGGCCGCACACCGCACCGGCGACCCGGACCAGTTGCGCCGCAACCTGGCCCGGGTTCTCGGCGTGGCCCCGGCCGCGGTCCCCGACGAGTTGATCCGCGCGAGCATGCGTTCGTACGCCCGGTACTGGCGCGAGGCGTTCCGCTTGCCGAGCATGGATCATGCGGCTCTGGGGTCGCTGGCTGTCGAGCAGGTGGAGAATCTGCACGAGGCGCTGGCCCGCGGTCGCGGTGTGGTGCTCGCGCTCCCGCATTCGGGTAACTGGGATATGGCCGGGGTGTGGCTGGTGCAGAACAACGGCACCTTCGCCACGGTGGCCGAGCGGCTCGAACCGGAGGCCCTGTTCGAGCGTTTCATGGCGTACCGGGAGAGCCTCGGGTTCGAGGTGTTCCCGCTCACCGGAGGTGAGCAGCCGCCGTTCGCGCAGCTCGCGGATCGCCTGCGGCACAACGGGGTGGTGTGCCTGATGGGCGAGCGCGACCTTACCGGCAAGGGGGTTCCGGTGACCATGTTCGGCGAACGCACCTGGCTGCCCGCGGGCGCGGCCAAGCTCGCCATCGAGACGGGGGCGGCCCTGATCCCGGTGCACTGCTGGTTCACCACCGACGAGTCCGGCCGCGAGTCGTGGGGCATGAAAACCGAAACGGCACTGGACACCTCGGGCGGCGTCGCGGTGGCCACCCAGGCACTGGCGGATCGGTTCGCGGCCAATATCGCCGAGCATCCCGCCGACTGGCATATGCTCCAGCCGCTGTGGGAGGCCGACCTTTCCGAGGCCCGGTTGTCCCGCATCGTCGCGGCGCAGGCCGGACGTACCGTGAATCCGGTGCGGCACAGGCAGGATCGTGCGGCGGAGGACGCGGTGCCCAGCGACGGTGGGTCATGAGGATCGGCATGGTCTGCCCGTACTCGTTCGACGTACCGGGCGGGGTGCAGTCGCATGTCGTGGAGTTGGCGCAGGTGCTGATCGAACGCGGGCACCGGGTCAGTGTGCTCGCCCCGGCCTCCGAGGACACCGCGCTGCCCGATTTCGTGGTCTCGGCCGGTAAGGCGGTGGCGATTCCCTACAACGGTTCGGTGGCGCGGCTGTCCTTCGGGCCGACCGCATACAGCCGGTTGCGCCGCTGGATCGCCGAGGGCGATTTCGACGTGCTGCACATCCATGAGCCCAATGCGCCGAGTCTGTCGATGTTGGCGTTGAAGGTCGCCGAGGGCCCGATCGTGGCGACCTTCCACACGTCGACCACGAAATCCCTTGTGCTGAGCACTTTTCAGGGCGTGCTGCGGCCGTATCACGAGAAGATCAGCGGTCGGATCGCGGTGTCGGAGCTCGCCCGCCGCTGGCAGGTGGAGGCGCTGGGCGGGGACGCGGTGGAGATCCCCAACGGGGTGGACGTGCCCGCGTTCGCGCACGCGCCGCTGCTCGGCGGTTATCCGCGCGAGGGTGGGACCGTACTGTTCCTGGGCCGCTACGACGAACCGCGCAAGGGGATGGCGGTACTGCTGGGTGCGCTGCCCGCGTTGGTGCGGCGGCATCCGGGGGTACAGATCCTGATCGTCGGTCGCGGCGACGAGGAGAGACTTCGGCGCGAGGCCGGTGCACATGCGTCACATCTGCGGTTCCTCGGTCAGGTCTCCGACGAGGACAAGGCCTCGGCGATGCGCAGTGCGGACGTGTACTGCGCGCCGAATCTCGGTGGTGAGAGCTTCGGCATCGTGCTGGTGGAGGCGATGGCAGCTGGAACCGCCGTCGTGGCAAGCGAATTGGACGCCTTCCGGCGGGTGCTGCGCGACGGTGTCGCGGGAAGGCTGGTCCCGGTTGGTGATTCGGCGGCCCTGGCGGACGCGCTGAACGAGCTGCTCGGTGATCGGGCGCGTCGGCAGGAGCTGATCCGGGCGGCGAATCAGGTCGTGGGGGAATATGATTGGCCGGTCGTGGCCGAACAGATTCTACGGGTGTACGAAACGGTCACGGTCGGTGACGCCCGAGTCAGGACCGCCGGATGATCACTTTCTCCGCCACCACGATTCTCGTCCTCGCGCTGATCGCGGCGTTGATCGTCGCGGCGGGTGTGTGGGCGTACTCCACGGCCAATCGCCTGGACCGGCTACACGTGCGAAGCGATCAGGCGCGTGACGCGCTCGAGGCGGCGCTGTCCCGGCGCGCGGTGGTGGCCCGGACCGTGGCGATTTCGATGGCCGGACCCGTGGCGGATCCGGCGGTGGCCGAACGGTCCAAACGCCTTGTCGCCCTGGCGGATCGAGCGGAGCGCGCCGACTGGCGCAGCCGCGAGACCACGGAGAATCAGCTCGCCGCGGCACTGTCGGCGCTGGACATCACCCAGCTACGCCCGCAACTGGTGGCCGAACTGGCCGATGCCGAGGCGCGGGTACTGATCGCGCGACGTTTCCACAACGACGCGGTACGCGACACCCTGGCCCTGCGCACCCGCCGTCCGGTGCGGCTGCTGCATCTGGGCGGTACCGCGCCGCTGCCGACCTATTTCGAGATCGCCGAGCGCGTCACGCCCGCGGCGACCACCGGCCTGGACGTGGACACCGTGCGCACCTCCGCGCGGGTGATCCTGCTGGACGAACAGGATCGGGTGCTGCTGCTGCGCGGCCACGACCCGAGAACGCCGGATATGCCGTTCTGGTTCACCGTCGGCGGCGGAATCGAGCCGGGGGAGACCCTGCGCACCGCGGCGGTGCGGGAGCTGTGGGAGGAGACCGGATTCGCGCTGGACTCCTCGCTGCTGCGCGGTCCGCTGTGGCGGCGGGTGGCGGTGTTTCCGTTCGACGGTGAGTTGATCCGCTCCGAGGAGTTGTTCTTCGTCGCTCGCGCCAAGAATTTCGCCCCCATGGCGGCCGATCCCACGACCTGGGAACGACACTGCGTGACCGACGACAAGTGGTGCACGCCCGAGGACATCGCCGAACTGGATCGGCAAGGCGAGGCGGTGTACCCCTATCACCTGGATCAGCTGCTGCCCGAAGCGGTCGCCGCCTGCTCGGCCATCACCGATCCCGAGGTCCGCTCCATCCGCTAGCCGTCGGCGGCCGGCATTCGCCCACTGACCGTAGGCAACTGCTCACGGAGTGTTAACCAGCCGTGGTGATACACATTATGTTCGCGCTCACGTCCGCAGGAGACTGTGTGGCAGTCGGATCGTGTGGGTAGTGAGAGTTCTCGGTGGACATGGTGATTGACCACGATATTGCACGGGGCCGTCGGGCGAGTGGAGTGTTGCCGGACGAGCACGGCCGGTTCGGGCGGTACGGCGGGCGGTATGTTCCCGAAGGTCTGATGGCCGCCTTGCTCGAGCTGGAACGCACCTATCTGGCCGCGAGAAACGATCAGGGCTTCATCGGCGAACTCGACGAGTTGCTGCGCGATCGGGTGGGGAGACCGACTCTGCTGCACCGGGTTCCGCGGTTCGCCGGGGCGTTGCGGGCGTCCGGTGCGCGGGTCTACCTCAAGCGTGAGGATATGGCGCACACCGGCGCGCACAAGATCAACAACGCGATCGGGCAGGCGCTGCTGGCCCGGCGGATGGGCAAACGCCGGATCATTGCCGAGACCGGGGCCGGGCAGCACGGCGTCGCGGTGGCAACCGTGTCCGCGATGCTGGGTCTGAGCTGCGTGGTCTACATGGGCGCTGACGATATGGCACGACAGGAGTCGAACGTCGTGCGCATGCGATTGCTCGGCGCCGAGGTTCGCGCGGTGTGCGTCGGCGGCCGGGGGCTCAAGGACGCGGTCAGCGAATCGGTGCGTGACTGGGTGGCGAATCTGGACACCAGTCACTACGTGTTCGGCACCGCGGCCGGGCCCGCGCCCTATCCGTGGATCGTGCGCGAATTCCAGACGGTGATCGGCCGGGAATCGCGTGCGCAGATCCTGGAATCCGAAGGGCGACTGCCGGATTACGTGCTGGCCTGCGTCGGCGGCGGAAGTAACGCGGTCGGGATGTTCCATCCGTTCGTGGACGATCCGGGTGTGCGGCTGATCGGAGTCGAGGCCGCCGGACGCGGCGGGAACGAGCATGCGGCGACGTTGAATTTCGGCCGTCCCGGCGAGGTCGACGGCTCGTACAGCTATCTGCTGCAGGACGAGGACGGCCAGATCAGCCGCACCCACAGCATCGCCGCGGGTTTGGACTATCCCGGCGTCGGCCCCGAGCTGAGCCACCTCGAGGATGCCGGCCGGGCCGTGTTCGGTACGGCCACCGACGCGCAGGCCCTGGTCGCTCTGCGCACGCTGAGCCGTACCGAGGGGATCCTGCCCGCCCTGGAATCCGCGCACGCCCTCGGCTATCTGCTGGACGTGGCCGAGCGCGGCGAGCTGCCGCCGGATTCGGTGGTCCTGGTGTGCCTGTCCGGCCGCGGTGACAAGGACCTGCACATCGCCGCGGACGGCCTGGACGCCCTCGAATCGGGTCTTCAGAAGGTGAACTTGTTGCCGTAGGCGGTGGTCTGCACGGTGCCCTGTGGCGTGGCGACCGCGGTGGTGACGAACGGGACCGCTTCGACGGGTGAGGCGCATTGCGAGACGTTGAGGGCGGCGTTGGCGAAGGTCAGGTGGTAGGGGAACCGGGTCTTGTCGTCCAGGGTGGCGGTCGCCGTGGTCACCGTGGTGACCTGGCCGGGTCCGATGGTCGCGGACAAGACCTCTTGCACGCCGAGCGCGCCGCCGACGTTCGGCGAGATGCCCACACTGCCCGAGGAGCTTTGGCTGGGTGTCGTGGTGGTGGGTGTTGTCGTCGTGGTGGTGGGTGGTGATGTCGTGGTGGTCGGCGGTGGTGTCGTGGTGGTGGGTGGTGTCGTGGTCGTGGTGGGTGGTGCCGTCGTGGCCGCAGGTGTGCCGGCTGGTGTGCTGGTGGCCGCTGGTGTGCCGGCTGGTGTACTGGTGGCCGCTGGTGCGACGTTGCTGGTGGCCGGGCTGGTGGTGGGTGCGGAGCCGGTAGTGGGCGCCGGGCTCGTGGTGGGTGCTGGGCTCGTGGTGGGCGCCGGGCTCGTTGTGGGTGCTGGGCTGGTGGCGAGTGGTGCGCCGGTGGCGAGTGGTGCGCTGGTGCCGACTGGGCCGTTCCCGACGCCCGGGGCGCTTACAGGACTCACGGAGGAGGGGGTGTTGATCGTGAGGCTCGGGGAGATGCCGCCGGTCACGGCCTGCTGCGGCTCGATGCCCACCGTGACGCCGCCGGCCGTGCTGATACCGCACCCCAGCAGAAATCCCGCGACCGCAGTGCCGGAGATGATCGGCACACCGGTGATCGCCACCGAGTAGTTACCGTTCACCTGGCTGGCGTGCGAGAACGCCATGAGGTACGTCGGGGTCCGATTGCCCGGCGCGTTCACCCCGATGTGATCGACGGAGGCATGCAGATGTACACCCGATCCATTGGCGTCGGTGCTGGTGGGCTGCGCGTTTCCGAGCCAGGCGGCACTGGCCCACAGGTCGATCGCCAGCACACTTGCCGCGGCCAGGGTGAACGAGCGTCGCATAGCGGGATCCTGTTCTCGAAGCGGACGTGCAGAGCTACGAACTTTCGGAGAGCGAGGTGCTGCTATCAGCACGGATCATAGGTGACTGGAGCGCAAAAACCCTGGTGGTGGACTGGCCGGGCGTGCCAGAGTGAATCACTGTGAGATGTCTCATCTTCAGATAGGGTCGAGGCGCGGTTTGCCGTCGGCACACACGGTGAATCGGATGTGTGGAGGTGAATACCGTGACCATGTCCTATCTGCTGCATGATTTCCTGGTGCCGTACATCGGCGAGGAGGCCGCGACCTACTGGGCGACGCTGCTGGTGATCGATCCGGCGGGGTGATCGCATAGCGGCGCGGTAGCGGTATCCGGCGTCCGGAGATCGGGTTGGCAGTCCAGTGGTCTCCGACTGGCTATGAAGTGGCCTGATCGGGCCGCCTAGAATCGTGTCGTTCGATCATGAACGATCCGAGTTCGCCCATCACACAGGAGTTAGCCGTGACGACGCCCGAAACCGCCCCGACGACCGGTACCGCCCGCGTGAAGCGCGGTATGGCCGAGATGCTCAAGGGCGGGGTGATCATGGACGTGGTCACGCCCGAGCAGGCCAAGATCGCCGAGGACGCCGGTGCGGTGGCCGTGATGGCGCTCGAGCGGGTTCCCGCCGATATCCGCGCTCAGGGCGGGGTGTCCCGGATGAGCGATCCGGACATGATCGACGGCATCATCAACGCGGTCTCGATCCCGGTGATGGCCAAGGCGCGAATCGGTCATTTCGTGGAGGCGCAGATCCTGCAGAGCCTCGGAGTGGACTACGTCGACGAGTCCGAGGTGCTGACTCCCGCGGACTACTCGCACCACATCGACAAGTGGAACTTCACCGTCCCGTTCGTATGCGGCGCGACCAACCTCGGCGAGGCGCTGCGGCGAATTACCGAGGGCGCGGCCATGATTCGCTCCAAGGGCGAGGCCGGGACGGGCGATGTGTCCAATGCCACCACCCATATGCGCAAGATCCGCGGCGAGATCCGGCGGCTGAGCGCGCTGCCCGAGGACGAGCTGTACGTGGCGGCCAAGGAGTTGCAGGCCCCCTATGAGCTGGTTCGCGAGATCGCCGAGACCGGCAAGCTGCCGGTGGTGCTGTTCACCGCGGGCGGTATCGCCACGCCCGCCGACGCCGCGATGATGATGCAGCTCGGCGCCGAGGGCGTGTTCGTCGGCTCGGGCATCTTCAAGTCGGGTGATCCGGCCCAGCGCGCGGCGGCCATCGTCAAGGCCACCACCTTCCACGACGATCCGGATGTGCTGGCCAAGATCTCGCGCGGTCTGGGCGAGGCCATGGTCGGTATCAACGTCGAAGAGATCCCCGAGCCGCACCGCCTCGCCGAGCGCGGCTGGTAATTCCGATCCGACCAGGTTCTGCCCTGCGCCCCGGCCCCTGCGGGCCGGGGCTTTTTCGTCGTCGGACGACCTGCTCGGCAGGTATTCGAGAGGTCCGCTTGTCAAGCGGAACATTGATCCGTATCGTTACCGGAGCAAGGTTCCGCTTTATCGCTCGATGCCGAAAGGACCGATGCGCGATGCCGCAGACACCCCGCCCGAGCTTCGGGATCATCACCGCCCCCCAGCAGGTGGACTATCAGGACGTTCAGCGAGTGTGGCAGGAGGCGGACGGCGTCGAGCAGATCGAGCACGCCTGGTTGTTCGACCATCTCATGCCCATCGGCGGCGATCCGGACGGCCCGATATTCGAGGGCTGGACGCTGCTGTCCGCACTGGCCGCGCAGACCTCCCGGCTGCGTCTGGGACTGCTGGTGACCAGCAACCGATTCCGGCCCCCGGCCGTACTGGCCAAGATCGCCACGACGGTGGATATCGTCTCGGGCGGTCGCCTGGAGTTCGGTATCGGCGTCGGGTCGCGACCCGATATCCCTTGGGCCCGACGCGAATACGACGGGCACGGCCTGCCGTATCACGACACCGCGCACGCCGTCGCGAGTTTCGCGGAGGCGTGCACCGTCATCCGGCGGTTGTGGACCGAGCAGGAGCCGTTCGACTTCGACGGCCGATACATCCAACTGAGCGGGGCGTTGGGCAATCCCAAGCCTGTGCAGCGCCCGCATCCGCCGATCATGATCGGTGGCCGCGCGGCCTCGACGCTGCGGGTTGCCGCCGAGCACGCCGATCTGTGGAACATCGCCGGTGTCGATCTCGCCGACGCGGTTCAGCGCAGTGCGCTACTGGACCGCTACTGCACGGAGATCGGCCGGGATCCGGCCGCGATCACCCGCTCGACCATGGTGTCGGTGTCCTACGAAAATCCCGAGCTGACCCGGGCCGGGATCGATGCGGCGCTCGAGGCGGGCTTCGCGCACATCATCCTGGGGCTGTCGGATCCCTGTCCCGCCGGAGTCGCCCGCTGGATCGCCGACGAGATCATCGGCGCGCGGGCCGAGGCGACCGCGCCGGCGAGTGCGTGAATCCGAGATCCGCTGTACTGGGACAGGTTTCATTCGGGGTGTGCGTCTCGGACGCGCAGTGCCGGACGGTCGCGGTGGTCCCAGGCGACCAGGATGTCCGGCTCCTGATGTGTGTCGTGGCGGTGCCGCAGCAGAGCCGCGACGATGAACGGTTCGGCCTCGGCGCGGCGCAGCGCACCCTCGGACAGGCGGAGTTCCACGCTCAGATCGAACCTCAGCCCGCGATCGAGCAGCATCGGTCCCGCGACCAGAACGATCGTCTCCGGAGCCGCGGGAATCGTTGCGGCGCGGGCGGATCGGTCGATGCGCTCGTTCCAGAGGGCAGGCAGCCACCGCCCGTGCTCGCGCAAAGCCTGCAGCACTTCGCGGTTCAGGCCCGCATAGTCGAACCAGGCTGTGCGGTAAGACATCTCGTCGCGGCCGAACTCCAGCCGCAGGGACGCCGGACGCACATAATCGTGCAGTGACACCGTCGCACAGGCTCGTCCGCGAGTGCGGACCCGCTCGGCGACGGTTTCCGCGAAGCCGAGCGGATCCGCCGCATCGGCCCCATCCACGGCGACGACCGCGCGACCCGGCAGTTCCAGGACACGGTCGAGGACGACCTCGACCAGCGCGTCCACGGTGACAGGGGAGAAGCTCGGCACCGGACCATCATGCCGGGCGGCGGGTTTCGCCGAGAGTCGGCCGCCGCCGCCGGTTCGCCATCGCTTAGCCTGGGCACGGCGACTTCCGGAAGGACGGATCATGGCGACGATCGAAGAGGCACTGGAGCTGGAGCGGCTCGAGCGGGACATTTTCCGTGGCGCATCGCTCAAGACCCAGCTGCCTCGTACCTTCGGCGGGCAGGTTGCCGGACAGGCGCTGGTCTCGGCGGTGCGCACGGTGGAGGCCAAATTCCAGGTGCATTCGCTGCACGGGTATTTCCTGCGCCCCGGCAAGCCGACCGAGCCGACGGTCTACGAGGTCGAGCGGATCCGGGACGGCCGGTCGTTCTGCACGCGCCGGGTGACCGGAATCCAGGACGGTCAGGCGATCTTCACCATGTCGGCCTCGTTCCACATCGGCGACGAGGGGCCCGAGCATCAGGACCTGATGCCGCAGGTGCCGCTCCCGGATCGCCTGCCGGACGCGAAGACCTCGATGAATCCGGAACGCCTGTGGGCCATGCGGGAGTGGGAGCACTGGGACATCCGCCCCATCCCGACCGACCAGATCACCCCGCGCGACGGGCTGATCTCCCAGCAGCAGGTGTGGTTCCGCTACCGCCACCCGCTGCCGGACGATCCGCTGTTCCACGTCTGCACGCTCGCCTACATGAGCGATATGACATTGCTCGGCTCCTCCAAGGTCACCCATCCGGACGAGCCGACCCAGAACGCGTCGCTCGATCACGCCATGTGGTTCCTGCGGCCGTTCCGCGCCGATGACTGGCTGCTCTACGACCAGAATTCGCCGTCGGCCGGATTCGGTCGCGCGCTCACCGGCGGCCGGATCTTCACGCGGCAGGGCGAATTGGTGGCTGCGGTCGTCCAGGAGGGACTCATTCGCACGCTTCGCACGATCTGACCTGCGCCCGGTTTCGCTCAGGCGGGTTGGACGCGCACCGTGTCGGGATGCGGCGCAGCCGGCGTTACAGCTCGTCGCTGCGGTGGTTGGGCAGTGCACGGCCCCAGCCCGGTCGCCGCGGTCGGACCGACGAGGTGGCCGGACGTGGGCACGGTACCGGCCGATACGTCGGTCACCCGCGCGAGTGCTCGCCCGCGCACAGCGTTCGACACCTCGTACTTGCGAAGTCTCGACGGGCAGGTGATCAGAACCACATCCGCGCCCGGCTGCTCGGGGCGCTCGCCCGCCTGCTCGTATGCTCGAATCGTGAAACCGATCATCGGAGTGCTGGCGTTGCAGGGTGACGTGCGCGAGCATTTCCACGCCCTCGCCGCCTGCGGCGCCGAACCGGTGAACGTGCGGCGCGAGTCCGAACTCGACACCGTCGACGGCCTGGTACTACCCGGCGGCGAATCCACCGCGATCAGCAAATTGCTCGAGGTGTTCGGGCTGCTGGAACCGTTGCGGCAGCGGTTGCGCGACGGCCTGCCCGCATACGGCTCATGTGCGGGCATGATCCTGCTCGCCGATACGATTCTGGACACCCGGCCCGATGCGCGGTCGCTGTCCGGGATCGATATGACCGTGCGGCGCAACGCATTCGGTCGTCAGGTGGATTCGTTCGAGACCGATCTGGATTTCGAGGGCATCGGGGGAGACCCGGTGCGCGCGGTGTTCATCCGCGCGCCGTGGGTCGAGCGTGTCGGTGCCGGGGTGCGGGTGCTGGCGACGGTACCGTCCGGTCCCGCGGCCGGCCGGATCGTCGCGGTGCGCCAGGGCAGTGTGCTGGCGACCTCGTTCCATCCGGAGGTGACCGGCGATCTGCGGGTGCACGGCATGTTCGTGGATATGGTCCGCGAACGGACGGCCGCCCGGCTCGGTTGAACCGCCCGTCCGGGCGCCGCGCACGCCCCCGCGGGGCGAGAGCGGGCGTCCGGTATGACCTGAGACACCGCGCAGTAGACTGACACAGTTATCTGCGCGAATCTCGAGCACACCGACGTGAAGGAAGTAGGGGAATGAGCGGCCACTCCAAATGGGCCACCACCAAGCACAAGAAGGCCGTGATCGATGCCAAGCGCGGCAAGATGTTCGCCAAGCTGATCAAGAACATCGAGGTCGCGGCGCGTACGGGTGGTGGGGACCCTGGAGGAAACCCGACTCTGTACGACGCCATCCAGAAGGCGAAGAAGTCCTCGGTCCCGAACGACAACATCGAGCGCGCCCGCAAGCGCGGCAGCGGTGAAGAGGCCGGCGGCGCGGATTGGCAGACCATCACGTACGAGGGTTACGGCCCGAACGGCGTCGCCGTGCTGATCGAGTGCCTCACCGACAACCGCAACCGCGCCGCCGGTGAGGTGCGCGTGGCGATGACCCGCAACGGCGGCAATATGGCCGATCCCGGTTCGGTGGCGTATCTGTTCCACCGCAAGGGTGTGATCACGCTGGAGAAGAACGGCCTGAGCGAGGACGACGTCCTGATGGCCGTGCTCGACGCCGGCGCCGAGGAGGTCAACGACCTGGGCGATTCCTTCGAGGTGATCAGCGAGCCCGGTGATCTGGTCGCGGTGCGTACCGCGTTGCAGGAAGCGGAGATCGAATACGATTCGGCCGAATCGGGTTTCCAGCCGTCGGTTTCGGTCGCAGTCGACGCCGAGGCGGCCCGCAAGGTGTTCAAACTCGTCGATGCCCTCGAGGACAGTGACGATGTGCAGAACGTCTACACCAATGTGGACGTGAGCGACGAGGTGCTCGCCGAACTCGACGCGTAATCCTGTCTCGACCGAAGGCCGCCCGCAGCGAATGCTGTGGACGGCCTTCGGTTTTCGATCAGGCAGCGCGACCCGAGCGCAGGCGCTCCTGCGCGAACGCCTCGAGCGGCCCCGTGACCGCCAGTAGCAGCAGCGACTCCTCGATCCGCTGCATCACCATCGTGTATGTGATTACGCCCAGGTAGATTCCGATCGCCAGCCGGTCCCGATGGGTGAACTCGTCGAGGACCGTCGCCAGTGGCAGCGCCGCGATCCCGAGCAGCCAGAACAGATTCGCCCGCACCAGCCGCGGGGTGTACCCGGTCGCGCGCTCGAACAGTTGGTGGTGCTCGCGCCAGAACACCCCGATCACCGCGAAAGTCACCGCCGCCGTGACCAGCGTATAGACGTTGTCGGACAAGAACTTCGACGTCGTACCGTGCTCGAGTGTCGCGGCGGTGCGGTGCGGGACGCGTCCGCTGGTGGGGCGGCACGCGGGAATCGGTTGGACGGGTATGCTATTCCGGTTCGAATTCTGTTCAGGGGAGTTGCAGATGGTGAATCAGTATCCGGCGGGGGTTCCGCCGGTTCGGTATCCGACTCCGGGTGGTCCGGGTTGGCCCGGACAGCCGGGTGCGGGGTGGGCGCAAGTACCTCCCGGGGTGGTTCCGGCGCAGGGGCCTCGGCGGTCGCCGATCGATCTGGTGGCCGGCATCGCGGCGATCCTCACGGTGGCGGTTCAGATCCTGCTGTCCTGCCTGGAGGGCAATCTGATCTGGTTCTACATCCCCAGGACCCACCTGTTTCTCGGCAGCGGCGACTATGCGCTGTTGATCTGTCAGCTGGCGACCATCGTCGGTGCGATCTTGCTGATGACCTCGGGGCATCGCTCGCCAACGGCGCGGACGGTGGCAACGCTCGGTATCGGGGGAATGTTCTGCTTCCAATCCATCGCGGTGCTCGCGGCGGCCCAGGTGTACTCGATCCGACTGAACTGGATGCTCATCCCCGATTTCGTGGCAGCGCTGGTCGCGCTTGTCGCGATAGTGATCGGGAACCGGTCCGCCGGGCTCGCCGCGCCGTCGGCCGCAAGGCGCGGCCGGCCGTTCGCGCCGCAAGGGCCAGCGCCGCAACTGGTGCCGCATTTCGGCATGCCACAACCGGCTATGGTGCAGGGCGCTGTGCCGTACCAGGGCGCTGCGCATGTTCCCATGCAATATCCGGGGATGCCGCAGCCCGGTCTGCCACAGCAGGGGATCGCCCCGGAAACTATTGTGCAGCAGCCAGGTCCGCCAGGTGCGCTTGCGCAGCCGGGAATGCCGCCGCAAGCGCCGCCGCCCGCGTCGATGGCTCAGCAAGCAATGCCGCAACCGGGGATGTCGCCGGGCGGCGGTGAGCCCGTGGCCTCCGATCGTGGATACCCGCACGCCGGGCAGCAGTTCAGTGCACCGCCCGCGACAGATATTGCGGCACAGGGGAGTACGCCGCAGTTCTGAGATCGGTACTTCTTCGGTTCACCGCCGATACCGGTCTTCGCGGCGTTGTGTGGACCGGACGTCGTCCGGCGTTGAGCTACTCGGTCGAGGTGACGGGGCTGGGTGGCAGGGGTAGTGGCATGCGACCGAAGACCTTGTGGAAGATGTCGTCGGCGTGGCTGCCGGATTCGGGGGAGCCGGGGACGAGGTGGTAGGTGCGGGTGCCGTCGGGGAGGCGTTCGGCGCGCAGGAACAGGTCGGTGGGATGGGCCGATGCGGCTCGGCGGCAGGCGAATTCGGTGAGATGGGTGACGAAGACGATGCGGACGCCGGTGTCCAGGAGGGCGTTCAGGAGTGGTTCGGCTATCTGTTCGGCATCGCGGGCGCCGGTGGAGGCGAAGGATTCGTTGCACAGCAGGAGTGAATCGGGGGACATGCGGTCGACGAGTTCGCTCATCCGGACCAGTTCCTCGACCAGTTTGCCGTGCGACATGGTGCGATCCTCGTCGGCGGCGAAATGGGTGAATATTCCGCCGTGCAGGCCGGTTTCGAAACTCTCCGCGGCGACGAACATCCCGGCGTGCGCCATCAACTGGGCTGCCCCGACCGCGCGCAGGAGCGTGGACTTGCCGCCGTTGTTGGCTCCGGTGACGATGATGAGCGAGCGGCCGTCGGCGTCGAGATCGTTGCCCACGACCGCACGCCCGCCGGCCAGGCACATCCCGATATCGCGTAATCCGGTGCCGCGCAGGCGCGGTGCGCCGGCGGGGTGGACGGTCGGCAGGCAGATGGGCACGCGATCCCGGATCAGTCTGCGACGCAGGTTCACGCAGCCCAGGTAGAACGCCAGTTGGGTGCGCAGCCGGGCGAAGAAATCCTGCACCTGGTCGGCGGCGTCGCCGACCACGTCGGCGATGATCTGCAATGCCGGATTCTGTAGCTGGACAACGGGATCGGATTCGGTTTCCGGATCATCGATGGCTTCGAACGCGCGTCCGGTGCGGCGGTCGAGACCGAAGCGGCGTCGGCGGATGGGCGGGTGCAGGCGAATCCCGGCGGTCTTGTTGCCGGGGCCCAGGCCTGCGGTGAAGTGCAGACCGTTCTCGAAATCCAGTGCGGCGAGCTCCTGTTCGACCGACGCGAGATACCGCTCGTCGAGTTCCGTGGCGACCGTCGCGGCCAGATCGGCGAACCCGGCGGACTCGAATGACGCCGCATGACGCGCGCACGCCGCCCGCAGTTCGCGCAGGCAGCCGAGCAGTTCTCGCAGCGGCTCCAGGGCGAGCAGCAGCTTGCCGTTCGGGCGATGTCGCGGTCCGACCTTCCATCGTCTGACTCGAGTCGCCTCCGTGGCGGTCCGGTAGAGCTCGCGAACCGCCGAGGGGTGGGCGCAGCAGTCGGCGAGCACGGCATGGCGGTAACGGATCACCTCGGGATCGGTGATGCTCGCGGACAGCACCGCCCGCACCGCCTCGGCGATGGCGGGGTCCTCGCCGTGCTCGTCGTCGTGGGCCGTGATGGCGCAGAGCGCGTTCAGGCCGAGATCCGCGAGGGTGCGCTGTTCGATGGTGATGGTCCGGACCGTGACGTCGGCCGGTTGCAGTAGAGCGAGCCTCATCGTCGGATCCTCGCGGTCACTCGGTCGTAGGTCAGCCCGTGGCGGCCGGCGAGCTCGACCGCATGGAGTTGTCCGTCGGGCGGTCTTCGCTCGATGCGGAAAGTGCGCCGGGCGGTGTCGTCGTCCGATTCGGTGACCGCGACCATACTCACCACCGGCGATGAGGCGCGGGACAATTCCTCGAAGAAGGTGACCCACAGCGCGAGCGCGCCCCGGCCGATGATCCGCCCGAGGATATCGCCGCCGATCCGGACCGCATCGGATGTGCTTGTGGAACTGAAACTTTCGTTCATCACGATCACGCTGTCGGCGGTGACGCGGTCGAGCGTCTCACGCATCCGGGTGAGTTCGCCGAGTAGCCGGCCGTCCGGATCGCCGGGATCCTCGGCATGTTCGAAGTGGGTGAAGATCGCGTCCGGCAGGGGCAGGCGTGCGGCGCGGGCCGGAACCGGGCAGCCGAGTGCGGCGAAATACAGCAGCTGCCCGAACATTCGGGCGAAGGTGGTCTTCCCGCCCTGGTTCGGGCCGGTCACGACCAGCACTCGTTCCGGGCTGCACAGCCGGAAGTCGTTGCACACCAGACTGTTCGCGCGACGTGGCCGGGTGGCGAGTGCGAGATCGAAGGTGCCGCGGGCATACACTTCCTCGCCGGGCGCCGCCGTCTCGGCCAGGCACAGCGGATGTCCCTGGGCGGCGAGGTTGCGGCCGAATGCGAGATAGACCAGATAGAACTGGATTTCGCGATCGAACCGCATCACCACCGGATCGAGGAAGTCCGGATGGTCGATGCAGAATTGCTCGAGTCGCGCGAACGGTCCGGGATGCAGCTGTGCGACCTCCCGCAGGATCTGCTCCTCGGTCTGATTCATATCGGCCCACTGCGCTCGAGGCGGCGATGTGGCAGGCGCGGCGCATCCGAAGCGCGCGAAAAGTTTCGCGATCGAGGTGCTGTAATCCGCTGCGCCCTCGTCGAATCCGACCTCGATGGTCCGGCCCACGATCCGAAGGCTGTAACGGACCGTGTCCAATTCCGCGCGGACCTGTCGTATCGCCTCGGCGAGCGCGGTGATCCGTGGTTCGCGAAGGTGTCGGCCGAGCAGTTCGCGCCATTCGCGCAGCCCGCGGGAGCGAATCGGCAGGCCGGAGACTTCCTCGGACAGCCGCGTGAGAATCAGCAAGTAGTTCTCGGCGGCATCGAGATGCCAACGCCGGAGTTGGTGCGGCTGCTCCAGGCGAGCACTTTGCGCGAGTGCGCGGCGAATCGCCCGCATACCGGACGCGAATTCGTGGAAGGCCGCGCGCAACGGCAGGTCGTCGAGGTCGGCGAACACCTCGCGTCGATAGGCGACCGTATCCGGATCGCGAACCGGCCGCAGATACAACGGGCCGAGGTCGTATTCGGTATCACCGCGCAGCACGGTGGCCAGCACCTGGTCGATATTGAGATCGGCGCGCGCCGTGCGATCGACCTCGACCACGGCCGGATCCGGCCGGACGATGCTGAACTCCTGCACTTCGCCTCCCCACGTGCGATATCGGTGAGCCGGGCGGTTCGCACGGTCCCCTCGCTATCGAAGGCTAAGAGCATTACTTACCGGGCGTCAAGTAATGAAATGTGTCCGGATGCCGGTCCGTTCGAGTGGTCGTGTGATCAGATCGGGTTTACCCTGCGCGAGTGGATCGGGATTGGCGCGAAGACGAGTACCTCGAAAATCTGTGGGGTGAGCGTCATCGTTTCGCCTGGGTGATGCGGCGGTACGGGGGAATGGCGCAGTGGAGGCGGAATCGAGTGCGGTGCGACGGTATCCGTACGAGCAGCCCGACGCACCGTATCGAGGGCTGATCTTCCACGACGAGGCATGGCATTGGGCGATGGCGCGGATTCACGGTGAGCGGTACGCACACGAGCATCCGGAACTGGCCGAGCCGCCCGCGGAGTATCGCGAACTCGGTTGAGCGACAGAAATTCCGGGTGAGCAAGGTACGCTCACCCCGGGGGCATCTCTCGATACTCAGGTGCTCGCCGGTACCGGCAGGCCGACCCGCGCGCTCACCCAGGCCAGTGAGGAGCTGAACGCGGCAGAGGCGAACTGCCAGGTGTGCCCGCCCCGAGTGGTGTGAATGGTGCAGTCGATGCCGACCTTCTTACCTGTGGCACACAACTTCTCGGCCGCGCCTACCTCACTCGACCCCTCGAACGCGTCCTGTCCGCCCTTGCCGATCTGATCCTCGCGCACCTTCGGCATCTTGAAGCCCTTGGGCATGCCGCCCCTGCCGTTGTGCTGCGGAGCGGTCAGATCGTCGAACAGACCCGCGACCCCGGTGTAAGGGCCGTGCTTGTCCATCACCGTGACCGGATCGAAGTGTTCCCACTGCGCGGTGCTGCCGCCGTAGAGACGTTGGACGGTCTGCGCCTTGGTGCCCGAATCGGGTCCGGCGTCACCGGCGATATCGACGAAAGTGTGGAACAGCTCCGGATGCATGACCGTCAGATCCACCGCGCAGGTGCCGCCCATGGACCAGCCGACCACCGCCCAGCGCGCCGGATCGGCGGACGCGTCGAACTTCGATTCCACGTACGGGATGACGTCCCTGGTCAGATGGTCGGCCGCATTGCCGCGCGGCCCGTTGACGCATTCGGTGTCGTTGTTGAAACTGCCGCTCGAGTCGACGAAGACCAGGATCGGCGCCCGGCCGCTGTTCGCCGCGGTGAACTTGTCGATATCCGGCATGATCTGCCCGCTGCGCAGCCAGTCACCCGGGGTGTTGAACTCGCCGCCGATCATCATCACCACGGGCAGGGACGGCGGGGTTTTCCCGGCGAACCAGGCCGGGGGCAGGTAGACGTATTCGGTGCGGTGCTTGAAGCCGCTGGCGTTGCCCGGGATGTCCACCGGCACGACGACGCCGGTCTTCGGATCGGTGCCGCGCATGCCCGCGAGCGCGTCCATACTGGTCTGGTGCGGTAGCGGTCCGGCGGTGAGCGCGCTCCACGCCGATTGCGCGGTCGGGTAGTAGCCGACCCACTGATTGAGCACCACCCCGGTGCTGGCGATCGCGAACGGCAGCGCGAGGATGGCCGCCACCCGCTGCCACCAGCGCGCACCCGGCCAGCCGACGACCACGACCACCAGCGCCGCGACCATCGCGCCCACGCAGATCCACAGCAGAACCGGGGCGGGATCCGAGGCGAGCCCCTGATCGTTCGTATACGCCCACGCGCCCAGCGCACCCGCGACGCCGAGTGCCACCGCGATCGGGATCCGGATCAGCCACCAGCGCCGGGTGAGCCGGACAATCGCGATGAGCAGCAAGACGATCGCGATGATCTCGATGGTCAGCGGCAACCACCCGTGCAGCAGTGACACCCCGTGGTGGAAATTCATCTCGCTGGGATTGAGCTTCGCCGACGGCATCGCGGGAGCCGGAGGCGGGGCCACTCCGGCCGGTGTCGGGGTGGGCGTTGTCGTGACGTCCGTCTGCACAGGAAACACGGCGGTAATTCTCGGTGGTCCACCTCGAGGTTTGCTGTGAGCGGGCTACGAGTGGCGTGAACGGAGCGCTGCGCCCCGCGCCGGACCGACATTCGTCGGCGACACGACGCGGGGCGGAAATTGATCGGGCTGATGTGGTCAGTCGCCGATGCGGTCGCCGGTTTCGGGATGGAACAGGTGGACCGCGCCCGGATCGGTGATGTGCAGGGCGATCGATTCGGCGAGACGGGCCGGGGCGCGCTGCGGCGAGCGGGCCACGAAGGTGACGGGAGTGCCCTCGAGTCCGGAGATCGGGTCGCCGGGGATGCGAGTGTACACATACGACTCGCTGCCCAGCTCCTCGACGAGTTCGACCGTAGCGGTGAAACCCGTTCCGTCGCGGCGCAATTCGAGGTGCTCGGGGCGGATGCCGAGGGTGACCGAATCCAGCCCGGCCTCGGCGAGACGGGTCATCCGTTCGCGCGGCAGTTCCACCGTCGTCCCGGCGATGTCGACGCCGCCCGCGGCCAGCGGTACGGTGCACAGATTCATCGATGGTGAGCCGATGAATCCGGCGACGAAAGCGTTGGCGGGGTGGTCGTAGAGCGTGGCGGGGGTGCTGAACTGCTGCAGTTGGCCGTCGCGCAGCACCGCGACCCGGTCGCCCATCGTCATGGCCTCCACCTGATCGTGGGTGACGTAGACCGTGGTGGTGCCCAGGCGACGTTGCAGTGCCGCGATCTGGGTGCGGGTCTGCACGCGCAGTTTGGCGTCCAGATTGCTGAGGGGCTCGTCCATGCAGAACACCCGCGGCTCGCGCACGATGGCTCGGCCCATCGCGACGCGCTGGCGTTGGCCGCCGGAGAGTTTGGCGGGTTTGCGATCCAGATACGGTGTGAGCCCGAGCAATTCGGCGGCCTCGGCGACCCGGCGCTTGCGCTCGGCCAGCGGGACCTTCATCATCTTGAGCGCGAAACCCATGTTCTCACCGACGGTCTTGTTCGGGTACAGCGCGTAGTTCTGGAAGACCATGGCGATATCGCGGTCCTTGGACGGGACACCGACCATGTCGTGACCGTCGATGCGGATGCTGCCGCCGTCGATCTCCTCGAGTCCGGCGAGCATGCGCAGCGCGGTCGACTTGCCCGAGCCCGAGGGCCCGACCAGGACGATGAATTCGCCGTCGGCGATGTCCAGGTCGAGCGAGTCGACCGCGAGCGTCTCGGCGCCCGCGTACACGCATGAGGCCTTGTCGTATTGAATGGTGGCCATTGTCGTTTACCTCACTCGAGCTCTTATTTGATGGCGCCGAAGGACAGCCCACGCACCAGCTTGTTCTGTGCGAACCAACCGGCCAGGACGACGGGCAGGGCGGCCAGGGTGGCCGCGGCGGACAGCCGGGCCCAGTACAGGCCCTCGCCGGTGATGAAGCCGACCAGGAACACCGGCATGGTCTGGGCCTGCACGGCGGTCAGGTTGACCGCGAAGAAGAATTCGTTCCAGGAGAAGATCACGCAGATCAGCGCGGTGGCGGCGATGCCGGGGGAGACCAGCGGCAGGATCACCTCGCGCATCGCGGTCCACAGGCTCGCGCCGTCCATGCTGGCCGCCTCGAGCAGTTCGCCCGGCACCTCCAGGAAGAACGAGCGCATCATCCAGACCGCGATCGGCAGATTCATCGCGGTGTAGAGGATGACCAGCGTCCAGATGTTGTCCAGCATGCCGAGATCGCCCACGATCACGTACAGCGGGATGATCGCGGCCACGATGGGCAGCATCTTGGTGCCGATGAAGAACATCAGCGCGTCGCGAGTGCGCGTGATCGGGCGCAGCGACAGTGCGAACGCCGCCGGAACGCCCAGTACCAGAACCAGAATCGCGGAGACGATGGTGGCGAAGGCGGAGTTGAGCAGCGGCGTGCCGACACCGCTGGAGAACACCGCCGAGAACTGGTCCAGCGTGGGCACGAAGAACAGCTTCGGGGTGTTGGTGTAGGCGTCGCCCTCCTGTTTGAACGCCGTGAGCACCATCCACAGCACCGGGAAGAACATCCCGATGCCGACGACCCAGGCCAGAATGCCCCAGCCGATACCGGCCCGGTTACGGCGGCGGCGCACCGGAACCTGTTGCGCCGCGGATGTTGTGGATGCGGTGGTAATAGTCGTCATCGGGATTCCGTCTTGTATGCGCCGCGACGCACCGCGGGGAGGACTGGGTAGCTGTCCTGGTTGTGGTGCATGACAACGTCTTTCGATAGTATGTTCGAATGGATGAGGTGGTGCGATACACGTACCGGTTGCGGCCTGGACGCACCGCCGAGACTTCGTTGCTGGCCGAGTGGGGCCGCTGTCGCTGGTTGTGGAACGAAGCGGTGCATCAGCAGAAATCCGGACGGAAGCCGACGTTCGCACGGCTGGGCAAAATGCTGACCGAGGCGCGGGCGAACTTCCAGTGGTTGCGTGAGGGGTCGCAGGTCGCCCAGCAGCAGACGCTTCGCGATTACGCGCAGGCGCTGGACCATTCGTTTACGGTGAAAGGGCGTGGCCGACCGAAGGTCAAGTCCCGCAAGGCTTCCCTGCCCTCGCTGGAGTACACCACACGCGGGTTCTCCATCCGCGACCGCCGGTTGTGCCTGCCCAAGGGCATCACGATTCCGGTCGTGTGGTCGCGAGAACTGCCCTCGCCGTCCACGTCGGTGCGTGTCTACCGTGACAGTCTGGGATGCTGGTATGCCTCCTTCGTGGTGCGCCGAGAGATCCAGCCCCCTTCGTACGGTGAAGGTGCAATCGGTATCGACTGGGGTGTGTCCACCACAGCGACCACCACTAACGAGGCGTTCGATCTGCCGCATCGGGGGTACCGCAAGCGATGTGCGGCCGAGTTGACGAGGGCCCAACGCACTATGGCCCGGCGTCATCGGAAGGGCCGACCACAGTCGCGGGGTTATGCCGATGCCAAGCGCCGTGCCGCCCGGCTGGCGAAGAAAGCTGCTCGGCAAACCACGCACGACTCCCGAGTGTGGGCCAAGCGTGTTGTCCATACCCATGACCTGATCGCGGTTGAGGACTTCAAGCCGGTGTTCCTGGCCAAGTCGACGATGGCGCGCAAGGCTGCTGACGCGGCGATCGGCGTGGTGAAGCGTGAACTTGTCGAGCGTGCCGTGCGGGCCGGGCGAAAGGTGGTGATGGTCCGGCCCGCGTACACAACGATGACGTGTAGTTCCTGCTTTGCGAGAGCCAAACAACGACTGGAGCTGCACGAGAGGGATTTCCGGTGCGAGGACTGCGGTTTCGCCGACAGTCGTGATCGGAATGCTGCCAGAGTGGTTCTGGCCGTGGCAGAACGGGGCCACGTCAGTGTCGAAGATGTAAGACAAGCGGATCACCTCCTCCGGGTGGTTGGTTCGGTTGCGATTTGAGCTGGATATCTCCCGCCTTCAGGCGGAAGAACCGTTAAGCTGCTTCCTCCTTGCCGGTGAACGAGGTGAACAGCAGTCGTAATGCGAACGTCGCGACGACCGTCGTGCCGATGACGGTGACCACGCCCATGGCCGCGGCCTGGCCGATGTCGAAGCCGAGGAAGGCGCGCTGATAGATGTAGAAGGGCAGGTTGGAGCTGGCGATACCGGGCCCGCCCTGGGTCATCATGTACACCGAGTCGAACGTGTTGACCAGATAGATCGCGCCGAGCACGGTCCCCAGTTCGATGAAGCGCCGCAGATGCGGCAGGGTGAGTTCGCGGAACACCTGGAGCGAATTCGCCCCGTCCACCCGGGCGGCCTCGGTGATGTCGCGGGGCATGGACTGCAGGCCGGCGAGGATCAGCAGCATCATGAACGGCGTCCACTGCCAGACCATGTCGGCCATCACCGCGGGCAGCGGGAATTTGCTCACCCAATCGGTCTGGCCGGCTCCGAACGGTTTCAGCACGAAGTTGACCAGGCCGAACACCGGATCGAGCATCGTGGTCTTCCAGATCAGCGCCGCGGCGACCGGCGTGACCAGGAATGGGGTGATCAGCAGGGTGCGAACCACGCCGCGCCCGAGGAAGGTGCGATCGAGCAGCAGCGCCAGCAGTAGTCCGAGGACCACCGAGACGATCACGGTGCCGACGATCAGGATGACCGTATTGAGCGTGACCGACCAGAACTGGTTGTCCCGGAACACATCCGCGTAGTTGCCCAGCCCGACGAAGTGGCGCGAACCCGGCCGGACCAGGTTCCAGGACTGCGTCGAGTAGTACAGGGTGAACACGAACGGGATCTGGGTGACCACGATCATGAAGATCAGCGCGGGCAGCAGGGGGCCGCGCTTGCGCCAGCCCTCGGCTCGAGAAACGCTCTGGGCGCGTCGGATGATGTCCGACGGCGGGGTGGCCGCGGGGGCCGTGGTGGCCGACCGGGGTGGTGGGGTGGGGGTATGCATGGACGTGGACATGGCTACTGATTCCCTCGATACGACCTGCCGACGGTCTCGGCATATTCCTGGGATTGCTCGAGTGCGGTCCGCACGCTCTCCCGCCCGGCGATCGCCGCGCTGATCTGCTGGCTCACCCGGGTGCCCAGATCCTGGAACTCCGGAATGGCCAGGAACTGGATGCCGGTGTACGGAACCGGTTGCACCGTGGGATGTTCCGGATCCACGGTGGACATCGCCTGCAGGGTGACCGGTCCGTACGCCTTGGCGGCCTCGGCGTACTCCGGGATCTGGTAGGTGGAGTTGCGGCTGCCCGGCGGCACATGCGACCAGCCGAGCTCGGCGCCGACGTGCTGGATGTACTCCTTGCTGGTCATCCAGGAGATGAATTTCCATGCGGCGTCCGGATTGTGGCTGGTCTTCGGGATGCCCAGCGACCAGGTGTACAGCCAGCCGGAATTCGGCTTCTGCGCGATCGGAGCGAGGACGTAGCCGATCTTGCCGACCACCTTGCTCGCCGAGGGATCCTCGAGCACGCCGACCGCTGAGGTGGCGTCGTACCACATGGCCGTGTCGCCCTGGGACAACTGCGTGGCGCACTCGCTGAAACCGGCTGTCGCCGCGCCGGGTTCGCCGTGCTTGCGGACCAGGTCGACATAGAAGTTCACCGCCTTCTCCACCTCCGGGCTGGTGAGCTGGGCATGCCAGTTCTCGTCGAACCAGCGACCGCCGAAGGTGTTGATCACCGTGTCCAGCGGGGCCAGGGTCTCGCCCCAGCCCGGATCGCCGCGCAGGCAGATCCCGGAATGCCCGTGCGCCGGATCGTCCAGTTTGGCGGCGAACTGGGCCACCTGATCCCAGGTCGGCTGATCGGGCATGGTCAGACCGGCCTGCTGGAACAGATCCTTGCGGTACATCAAGAACGAGGACTCGCCGTAGAACGGCACCGAATACATATCGCCCTTGTAGGACAACGACTTGCGCAGCGAGGAGATGAAGTCGGCCGCGTCGTAGCCCGGGGTTTTCGCCTGATAGGGAGCCAGGTTGGTCAGCCAGCCGTCCGCGGCCCACTGCGGCGTCTCGTAGTTGCTGATCATCACCACGTCGAATTCGCCGCCGCCGGTGGCGACCGAGGAGGTGATCTTGGCGCGCGCCTCGTTCTCCGACAGCGAGACGAATTTGAGCTTGATACCGGGATTGGCGCGCTCGAATTCGCTGGAGAGTTTGATCGCGTCCTGCATCTGTGAATTGGAGACCATCGCGATGGTGACCGTGCGGCCGCCGCCGGAGGTGAACGAACCCGCACCCGCACAGCCACTGAGCGCTAGCACTGACGAGAGTGCCAGTGCCGCTAGACCTTTCGCGTGCCGCCTGATGCGGCCGGGGCCGTTCTTGTTCTTGGGCGTTGTCATGGGCCTGCGCCCTCCTTCTTTTCCAGCAGCCACCGCGCGCACTCGATGTCGGTGACCAGGATCGTGGCCAGCCCGCCGCGCAACGCGCCGAGAACGGCCTGGTGTTTGGGCTCGCCACCGGAGATCAGCACCGTGCAGCCGCAGGCGCGGATCGCGTCGAGGCCGACCGAGACCGTGCGTGCGGCAAGGGATCCGGCGATTTCGGTGCCGTCGGCGCGGAAGAAGCGGCCGCCGATCTCGCCGACCGCGCCGAGGCCGCGCAGCTCGTCGAGCAGGGCGGTGTCCAGATAGCTGCCCTCGAACAGGGTGGTCGCGGTGGAGACCGTGCCGACGCCGAACATCATCACCTCGGCCGCGCGGCCCAGCGCGATGGCGCGACCGAGGACCGAATCCTGCTCCAGCGCGGTGACCGTCGCCGCGTCGGCGTACAGCGGTGCGTGCAGGCGGACCGGGGTGGCTTGCAGTTGGGTGGCGCAGCGGCCGAGGGTGAATTCGACGCCGGTCTGGTAGTCCGAGGAGGTCAGTGAGCCGTCGAGCTGGACGACGGTGGCGCAGCGCGCCGAGTGCGGCCCCAATTCGGTGGCCACGGCGATCGTTTCCGGACCCCAGGTGAATCCGAGGGTGGCCTCCGGGCGCAGCCGGCGCCCGAGCACCGCGACCGCGGCGCGGGCCAGCGGGGCCAGGCTCGCGGGTGAGTCGTCGGGCGCCTCGCCGAGCACCACCGCCTCGGTCAGCCCGTAGGCCGCCTCGAGCTCGCGTTCCAGATCGGTGTGCAGCTGCGCGCGCAGTTCTTCGGGGACGACGATCTCGATGCGCACCAGGCCCTGTGCTCGGGCGCGGGCGATGAGCCGTCCGGCGGTCGGGCGCGAAACGCCCAGTACGGCAGCGATTTCGGCCTGGGTGGCGCCCTCGAAGTGGTAGAGCCGCGCGGCACGCAGCGCCATCCGGACGTCCTCCGGATTGCTGGGCCGGGGTTCAGGGGCCACGATGCTCCTCATCGAATGATCATCTGCTCACGGGGTGATCTATTGCTCGCAACACGGTACCATCGGGCATGTGACGCACACAACACTTTCGCCATCGACCTATGACCGGGACGGATTGACGGCCGGAATCGTGCACTTCGGAGTCGGCGGATTCCACCGTGCGCATCAGGCGATGTACGTCGACCGGCTACTCGGGCGGGGCGGATCGAAGGAGTGGGCCATCTGCGGCGTCGGCGTCCTGCCCGGTGATCGCCGCATGCGCGATGTGCTCACCGCGCAGGACGGGCAGTACACCCTCTCGGTGGTGGGTCCCGACGGCGCCTGGGACACCCGGGTGATCGGCTCGATCATCGAATATCTCTACGCGCCCGACGACCCGGAGGCGGTGCTGGCGAAACTGGCCGATCCGGCCACGCGCATCGTCTCGCTGACGATCACCGAGGGCGGCTACGGAATCGACGCGACAACCGGCGAATTCGACGCCGCCGAGCCGTCCGTGGCCGCGGATCTGGAGCCGGGCGCGGTGCCGCGCACGGTATTCGGTCTCGTGGTCGAGGCGCTCGCGCGGCGGCGGTCGGTGGGCATCGCGCCGTTCACGGTCATGTCGTGCGACAACATCCAGGGCAACGGCCATGTCGCCCGGCGAGTGTTCGGCGCCTTCGCCCGATTGCGTGATCCGGACCTGGGCGACTGGATCGATCGGGAGGTGAGCTTCCCCAATTCGATGGTGGACCGGATCACCCCGGTCACCCCACCGGAGGCGGCGGCGGAAGTATTGCGCCGCAGCGGAATCACCGACCGGTGGCCGGTGATCACCGAACCGTTCACACAGTGGGTGCTCGAGGATTCCTTCACTCTCGGCCGACCGGCCTACGAAGAGGTCGGAGTGCAGGTGGTCGAGGATGTCACCCCTTACGAGTTGATGAAGTTGCGTCTGCTCAATGCCAGTCACCAGGGGATCGCCTACTTCGGACACCTGTGCGGTTACCGGATGGTCGACGAGGCCGCGCGGGATCCGCTGTTCGACCGATTCCTGATGCGGTACATGGATTTCGAGGCCACCCCGACGTTGCGCCCGGTCCCGGGCGTCGATCTGGACCGCTACAAACGCACGTTGATCGAACGTTTCGGGAATCCCGCGATCGGTGACACCATTGCCCGGCTGTGCGCCGAATCCTCGGACCGGATTCCGAAGTGGGTGCTGCCGGTCATCCGGGAGCGGCTGGCCGCGGGCGGTGAAATCGACTGTGCCGCGGCTATCGTGGCGAGTTGGGCGCGCTACGCCGAGGGAGTCGACGAACGGGGCGAGCCGATCGAGGTGGTCGACCGGTTGCGAGATCGGCTGCTGCCGCTGGCGCAGCGGCAGCGCACCGATCCGACCGCATTCCTGTGCGACCGTTCGGTATTCGGTGATCTGATCGATGAGCCGCGATTCCTGCGTCCCTATCTGGCCGCTCTGGAATCGCTGCACACGAAGGGAGCGCGGGCCACACTGAGCGAACTTGCCGGACCGGAGTGAAAATCGACGACGAAATGGCCGAAAGGGGTGGGTCGGTGCTCGGCGAGCGAGGCTCGAGGGTTACTTTTGAAGGGCTATGAAAACTGCCGCCACCACAATTTCAGGAGCATGGCGCGCGGGCGACGACACGGCAGTGTCGTTCCGTGACGCCGCCGTCGCATGGGCGCTGGCCGCCCATGGGGTCCTCGCCGAAACCGCCACCGGCTATGGACATTTCGTTACCGTCGAAGAGTTGGCCGAGCGGGTGCAGGAGATGTCGGGCGTGCGTACCAACGCCCCGACCCGAACCTGGATGGACGCGATCCTGCGCAAGGTCGCGCGCCGCTGCCACAGCGCGGGAGAGCCCCCGCTGACCGCATTGTGCGTCCGGGCCAACCACACCGTCGGGGACAGCTACAAATACGTTCTCGAACTCGCCGGGCTGCCGCGGCCGGAGGATCTGGAACTGCATGCGGCGTACGCGCGTTGGCAGTGCTACCAGACCTACGGTGCGGACGTTCCGGCCGACGGTGGCGTGCCGCCGCTGACGCCGAAGGTCGCGGCCCGCCGCGGAGCGGTCACCGCGCGTCCGGCCGAGCCGGAGCCCGATCCGGTCGCGGCTCCGGCGGTGTGCGCGCAGTGCTTCATTCAGCTGCCTGCCACCGGAGTCTGCCAGTACTGCTGAGCATTTCGCGGTCCGCGCCGGCGGTCGGTGCGGACCGCTGTACAGCCATGCCCGCGGCGGTCAGTGAAATGTCCTGAGCCCCATCACTCCCGCCACGATCAGCAGCAGACATACGACGCGGCCCACGGCGGCGGATTCACCCAGCCACAACATCCCGACCAGAGCTGTGCCGACCGCGCCGATGCCGACCCAGACCGCGTAGCCGGTGCCGACGGGAATCGTGCGCAACGCGTACCCGAGTCCGGCCATGCTCAGCGCCAGCGCCGCCACAAAGCCCACACTGGGCCACAGCTTGCTGAATCCCTCGGACTTCTCCAACGAGATCGCCCACGCGGTCTCCATCAATCCCGAGACGATCAACAATAGCCAGGCCATGCTCGTACGGTATGCGACCGTCAGGTTCCGGCCGGCATCGTTCCGGCCGGCGGCATCTTCGAGACTGCGGAAAGTCCGAGCGCGGAGAAACTCGGTCGACTCGTGCCGGGCAGGATGCTCTCGCTGTCCGGTCACATGGGACGACTTCGCCCGTGCACGCGGCTACGGCGCGGCTCCCATGCGAGGGCGAGAAGAATACGACCGCGTCCCGCGCTATGGCGGTTCGGCTGCCGGGCGTGCCGACCGGGCACAATGTTGACATGGCCGAACTCGTTTTGGTGCGTGGCGATATCACCGAGCAAGCCGTCGACGCGGTGGTGAACGCGGCGAACTCCACTCTGCTGGGTGGCGGGGGAGTGGACGGCGCGATTCACCGGAAGGGTGGCCCGGCCATTCTCGCGGAGTGCCGGGATCTGCGCGCATCCCGCTACGGCAAGGGGCTGCCGACCGGCGCCGCGGTGGCCACCACCGCCGGAAATCTGCCCGCGCGCTGGGTGATTCACACGGTCGGCCCGGTGTGGTCGGCCCGCGACGATCGCTCGGAGCTGTTGGCCTCCTGCTATCGCGAGTCCCTGGCCATCGCCGACGAGCTGGGCGCCGAGACGGTCGCTTTTCCGGCGATATCCACCGGAGTCTTCGGCTGGCCCATGGACGACGGTGCTCGAATCGCGATCGAGACGGTGCGGGGAGCGCGTACGGACGTGCGGCGGATCAGTTTCGTACTGTTCGGTGCCGACGGGTACCGGGCATTCGAGAACGCGCTGACGTGACAGGCGTATTCGAGAACGAGGCGATCCGAGCGTTCTCGCGGGAAAGATGTCGGTGGTCTCTGATATAGCTGGGCAGAATTGTCGGCCACCGTCGGTCGGCTCAGCGGATTGCTGGACCTGGGGAAAGACGGTTGGTCGGCGATCCCATGCGGCAGTGGTCAGCTCGCGCGAACGATCCGGCCCTGCTGTGCCTGCCCGCGCACATGCGGGCGGGTGCATCGGCGCGGTAGGGCGCTCCGTGTCGGTATCGGGCGGGTCGATGGTCGTCCTCTAGACTTCGAACAACTGTTCGCGAATCAGGTAGGGGTGCTTACGTGCGGGTGATGGGTGTGGATCCCGGGCTCACCCGGTGTGGTCTGAGCGTTGTGCAGGGTGGGCTGGGGCGACGGGTGAGCGCGGTGGGCGTGGATGTCGTGCGCACGCCGCCGGAGATGGATCTCGCACATCGGTTGCTGGCGGTTTCCGATGCGGCCGAGCAGTGGATGGATACCCACCGGCCCGAGGCGGTCGCGATCGAGCGGGTGTTCTCCCAGCACAACGTGCGCACCGCGATGGGTACCGCGCAGGCGGGCGGCGTGATCGCGCTGGCCGCGGCGCGGCGCGGTATCCCGGTGGCGTTCCACACGCCGAGTCAGGTGAAGGCGGCGGTCACCGGTAACGGGTCCGCGGACAAGGCGCAGGTGACCGCGATGGTGACCCGGATCCTGGGCCTGGCGACCGCGCCGAAACCGGCCGATGCCGCCGATGCGCTCGCCTTGGCGATCTGTCATTGTTGGCGGGCGCCGATGCAGGAGCGCATGGCCAAGGCGGAGGCCATGGCCGAAGAACAGCGGCGCAGATATGCGGAACGACTTGCCCGGCAACGGAAGGCGGTGAACCGGTGATCGCGTCGGTACGCGGTGAGGTGCTCGAGATCGGCCTCGACCATGCGGTGATCGAGGCCGCCGGGGTCGGCTACCGGCTCAACGCGACACCCGCGACGCTGAGCACCCTCACTCGCGGTGAGGAATCGCGACTGTTCACCGCGATGATCGTCCGCGAGGATTCGATGACCCTGTTCGGCTTCGCCGATACCGAGGCGCGGGATCTGTTCGGTCTGTTGCAGACCGTCTCCGGCGTGGGGCCCCGGCTGGCGATGGCGGTCCTGGCGGTGCTCGAACCCGAGGCGTTGCGCAAGGCCCTGGCCGAGAGCAATGTGGCCGCGCTGACCCGCGTACCCGGCATCGGCAAGCGCGGGGCCGAGCGGATGGTGGTCGAACTGCGCGACAAGGTGAATCTTGTTCCGGTGCAATCCGGTCCGCCGGGCGTCGCACCCGCTCCGGTGGTCACGCCGGTGCGCGAGCAGGTGATCGAGGCACTCGTCGGACTCGGATTCGGAGCCAAACAGGCCGAACCGGCGGTGGACACTGTCCTGGCCGAGGATCCGGGACTCGACACCGCCAAGACGTTGCGCGCGGCACTGGGCATGCTCGGGAAGAACCGGTAGCGGCGGATGGGTGAGGAGTTCGAGGAGGAGCAATCCCCGGTCACCGCAAGCTATCTCAACTCGGACGGTGAGGTCGAGGCGAGTCTGCGGCCGAAATCCCTGGACGATTTCATCGGTCAGCCGCGGGTGCGGGAACAGTTGGCGCTGGTGTTGCGCGGGGCGAAACTGCGCGGTGGCATTCCCGACCACGTGCTGCTGTCGGGGCCGCCCGGACTGGGGAAGACCAGTATGGCGATGATCATCGCCGGGGAGCTGGGCTCGGCGTTGCGCATCACGTCCGGTCCGGCGCTCGAGCGTGCCGGTGATCTGGCCGCGATGCTGAGCAATCTGGTCGAGGGCGACGTGCTGTTCATCGATGAGATCCACCGCATGGCTCGCCCGGCCGAAGAGATGCTCTATCTGGCGATGGAGGATTTCCGGGTGGACGTGGTGGTCGGCAAGGGGCCCGGGGCGACCTCGATCCCGTTGGATATCGCGCCGTTCACCCTCGTCGGCGCGACCACGCGCTCGGGTGCGTTGACCGGTCCGCTGCGTGACCGCTTCGGATTCACCGGACATATGGATTTCTACGAAGCCGATGAGCTGCAACGCATTCTGGAGCGTTCGGCGCACATTCTGGGAGTGCGCCTGGAATCCGATGCCGCGGCCGAGATCGCCGGTCGGTCACGCGGCACCCCCCGGATCGCGAACCGCCTGCTGCGCCGGGTGCGCGACTACGCCGAGGTTCGCGCCGACGGCCTGATCACGGTCGATATCGCCCAGGCCGCCCTGGCCGTGTACGACGTCGACGGCCTGGGCCTGGACCGCCTCGACCGCGCGGTGCTCGGCGCGCTGGTCCGCAGCTTCGGCGGTGGCCCCGTGGGTGTTTCGACCTTGGCCGTCGCCGTGGGCGAGGAGGCCGCCACGGTGGAGGAGGTGTGCGAACCATTCCTGGTCCGCGCCGGAATGGTCGCCCGCACCCCCCGCGGCCGGGTTGCCACTGCGGCCGCCTGGGAACATCTGGGCCTGGTCCCACCCCCCGACCTCGTCTTCGGCTCCATCGAGGTCCGCGGCCGTGAATCCCACCCCACGCTCGACCTGTTCGAGTAAGCAGCTTCCTGGAGTCCGACATGGCGGGCGAGATCGACTACAACTCGCCTTGACCTGGGTTCACAGCATTCATTCGATAATGTCGAGGCATGCCTCGGGTCGGAGGCATCGTCCGGTTGCCCGTGCGTCACAGCGCACTCGGCGTGAGTTCGGTTGGCACGGTCACACCGAGCAGGCCCAGCACGACAGCGAGCTTCCGGTCGAGCAACTTTCCGACGCCGGCGATGTCGGGATTGCCGAAACTGTCGAAGCGCGTGGACGGCTGGTCGATGCCGAGGAAGGTGCGGTCGTCGCCGTCGGTATAGATGGCAACGCGTATGGGTGCGTACAGCATGATTCCCGCATCGTGTCGAAACATGGTCTCGGCGATCACGTTGTTGCCGATCATGTACGTGACCGCACGAGTGTCGTTGCCCCGCAGCTTCATCATCGCGGTCGGGTCCAACGTCCAGAAGTTCGCGAACGAGTTGGGCGTGCGTTCCGCGGTATATCTCGTCACGGCCTCCAGGTCACCGGCGTTGACCATCTCGGTGAGCGCGGTGAAGTCGATGTCGGGTACCAACTCCTCGAAGCGGCGGCACACGTTGTCGAACGTGTCATCTGCCTCGATAACGAACCGGTTGACAGAGTGAGTGATGCGACGGACGCGCGCGGTGTCGGCGGACAGGGTCATCGGATTCTCCTTGTGGGGTGCGAGTTTCGATCAGCCGACGACGAGCGTGGGCTGGGCCTGGGTGGCGGTGGCGGAGATCCGGGTCCGCAGTTTCGCCAGCGAGATGAGGTGCAGCGTGAACAGCAGGGGCACACCCGCCGTGGGGATCAGGACCAGTGGCAGCGTGGAGATCAGCTGTGTCGTGGGGGTCAGGTGGAGCAGCCGTGTATTGCCCGGTCCGCCGAGGAATCCGACCGCGAAGGCAACGCTGATGTCCAGCAGCCCCAGGATGTTGAACAAGATGAACCGGCGAGTCCCGTCGCCGTTACGCAACTTGCGGATCACCCTGGGCGCGGCCAGGCCGATCGCGATGTCGCCGAGACCGGCTGGAAGCGCGAAGGCCGGCGGCAACCCGCCCAGCGCCAGGACGATCAGGAAGATCACACCGGCCACGCGTGCCTCATGCGGTCGGGCAAGTCGCGACAAGATCTGTGGATCGGACAGGACACTCCGGGCGATCGGCAGTCGGGTCGAAACGAGTAGCCCGATCACCGGTATCGCGAATCCCAACGCTACCCACGGCTTGGTGGTGGCGTCATCCAGCCGGTACACGTGGCCGGCGGCCAACACCGCCGTCACCAGGATCCATCCGACGTATCCGGCGACGAACAACGCCGACAGACGCAATGCCGCTCTGTTGTCCACTCCCACGGCCTTGGCCGACATCCATAACTGTCTCGCTGTCATGAGCAATATCAGTCCGATGGCGACGATTACCAGCGCCCACAAGTACCAGGGGACAGATGACATGGCGACTCCATTCTCCATGGCCGACGCATCGGGCGCCGACCGCGACTTCGGAAATTCGGGCTCTTGTTCTCGGACTCACGCCCGGTCCCGGGCGATGATCGGTTCGGTTGGGCCGTGCGGTGTTTCGGACTCTCGAGGAGGTTGGGCGGGCAGAAACACGGCCGCGAGCAGTGCGCCTCCGGCGGCGATGGCTCCGGCCACGAGGCAGCCGATAGCGAGTCCGTGATCGAAGGCGTTCGTGGCCGCGGCGTGTACCGCGTTCCCGATGACGCTGCGACCGTCCGCGGACAGCTGTCCGGCAACGCTGTACGCGCCGCCGACCGACTGATGGGCGACGCGGGTCAGCGCGGACGGAAGATGTTCGGGTAGGTCGGTGTCGAGTCGAGCGCTGTAAAGGGAGGCGTAGACGCTGCCGATGACAGCGACGCCGAGCGTGCCGCCCAGCAGTCGGGTGGAATCGTTGACGGCGGACCCGATGCCGGCCTGACGAGCTGGGACGGCCCCCATGATTGATTCGGTCGCGGGTGCCGAGGTCAGGCCCATGCCCAAGCCGTAGACGACCATCTGGATTGCGATGATCTCGTACCTGGAGGTAGGCGTTATGCCTGCGGCGACCCAGAAGTAGAAGCCTGCCTGCAGCACCAGCCCAAGTGTGACGATCGCCTTGGTGCCGACCTCGACCGCGAGCCGCGTGCCAACAGCGGAGCCGATCGCGACCGAGACCGCGACCGGGAGCAGGTGAACGCCGGTGGACAGAGCGCCGTAAGTGCGGATGAACTGGAAGTACTGCGTCATCAAGAAGATGAAGCCGAACAGCGTGAAAAAGCACACCGTGACCGCCCCGCTGGCCGCACTGAAACGCATGTTCGCGAACAGTCGCACGTCGAGCATGGGGCGGTCGGTTCGCCTTTCGGCCGCAACGAACGCGATCAGCAAGACCGTCGCAGCGGCAAAACCCAGCAGGGTGGCCGATGCGGTCCAGCCTCGGTTCGGTGCCTCGATGACGGTGTAGACGAGCACGGCCATGAATCCGCCCGAGAAGGCGAGGCCGAAAAAGTCCATCCCGGGCGATGCCGGGATCCTCTCCCGTGGCACGCACAATGCGGCCAGGATGATGGCGGCCGATGAGACCGGCCCCAGTGCGTAGAAGATGCTCGACCAGCTGAAGTGCTCGAGCAGCAAGCCGCCGACGATCGGCCCGAGCGCGATGGCCACTCCGCCGGTGGCGCCCCATAGCCCGATCGCCAGCGCGCGCTCGTTGCGGCTGACGAACACGCCGGTCAGCAGCGACAGTGTGGCGGGAAACGTCATCGCGGCTCCCAAGCCCATCACGCCGCGTGCGGCGATGAGCCCGCCGGGGGTTGTCGCAAAGCCGCCGACGAAGCTCGCGACACCGAACACCAGCAGGCCCGCCAGCAGCATGCCCTTGCGTCCCAGGCGGTCCGAGACGCTGCCGCAGGTGAGCAGGAGCGCCGCGAATACCAGGTTGTAGGCATCCACCACCCACTGCAATTGCGTCGTAGTCGCACCGATTTCCGTGGTCAACGTCGGTAGCGCGACGTTGACCAGGGTGGTGTCGACGTTGATCACGAAGGCGGCCACCAGCAGGGCCAGAAGTACAAGCGGTTTGGATCGAAGACGAGTCATGGTGGAACCATAACCATCGTTGATAGAAAAAAACAACCTATAAGTTGAAAAACTCAACTCCCGAGGTTATGCTCGTTGCATGCGAAGCTATGGTGAATACTGCTCGATCGCCCGAGCTCTGGACCTCGTCGGCGACCGCTGGACACTGCTGATCGTTCGCGAGTTGCTCGTACAGGGGCCGTGCCGATTCACGGACCTGAAAAACGGACTCCCCACCATCGCCGCCAACCTTTTGTCGACCCGACTGGGCGAGCTCAAGGAGAGCGGGTTGATCGACAGCACTTCCGCACCGCCTCCTGTCGCGACCACCCTCTACGAACTCACCGAGACCGGACGGGCGTTGGAACCTACCCTGCGGACGCTCGGCCTGTGGGGCATGCGATTCATGGTTACCGAGCGGCCCGGCGACGCGTTCCGAGCCCAGTGGCTCGCCTATGTGCCGGCGTGGTTCACCACCGACGCCGATCCCGACGGCCCACCGCTGACCATCCAACTGATCGCCTCCGGCGAACACGCGGTCGTCGAGTTCGGCGACGGCCGGGTCCACGCCAGAGTCGGCCGCGTCGCCGACCCGGACCTGACCATCGAGGGTCCACCCCGCGCCGTCCTCGGGCTGCTCACCGGGTTGATAAATCTCGACGGTGCCACCGCTCTCGGGCTCACCGCGCTCGGGAGGCGCGAGGTTCTCGATCGACTGCGACCTGTCACCGAACCCGGACCACCCCCTGAGCCGACATCGATCGGGCACCAGCCCGTCGGCGGCGCTGACGAATGAAGGAAAAAGACATGACGCGCGCGCGTATCCCCTCTCCCTACGAGACCGGCTCATCCCGGTCGGACATCGAACGAGCCCTCATCGCCGCGGGAAAGGACCTCGACCACCTCCAGGCTGCCGACCTCGGAATGCTCGAGGACTTCCACACCAGCGGACGTATCGCGACCGAGCAACTCGCGGATCTGCTCGACATCGAACCCGGCAGCAACGTGCTCGATGCCGGTACCTGCATCGGCGGCACCGCGCGGTACCTCACCGCGCGCTTCGGCTGCAGGACGACGGCGATCGATCTGGCCGAAAGCTATTGCGACACGGCTCGATGGCTCAACCGTCTGGTCGGCCTGGACGACAGAATCGTCGTCAGGCAAGCAGATGTCACGGATCTCCCGTTCATCGACTCGTCCTTCGACGTGGTCTTCAGTCAGCACGTCCAAATGAACGTGGCCGATAAGAATCTCCTCTATCGGGAGGCGCGCCGCGTCCTGACCCGCGGTGGCCGACTTGCCATGTGGGACATCACCTCCAGCGAAAAGGGCGAACCGGATTACCCGGTGCCCTGGGCCGATCTGCCCGAACACAGCCACCTGATGACTCCGGCCGCGCTGAGCGCTACCGTCGAGGGCGCCGGATTCACCATCGAGCACTGGGCAGACCTCACCGAAACGGCCGTGGCCACGATGCGAATGGTGCGCGCGCTGCCTCCCGGTCCGCTCGGACTCCACGCGTTCGTCCCCGACTTCGGCACACGGATCGACAACCTCGTCGAAGCCCTCGCTGACGGACGCCTGCGAGCGATCCAGGCGATTGCACGGGCAACCTCACGCTAGCCGCGTCCGGCGATGGGCCTGGCACATCCGCAGCGAACATCGCTTGCGGCGCCGCTGCACCGAAACCCTCACGAATCGGCCTGGGTAGACCGCCCGGTCACCGCAACCAGCACCCCGCTACGATGTGCGAATCACGACCACCAGCAATACCCGAGCATCGAAACCGGCCGGGCCGCGCCCACGCTGCGGAGCTGGAGAACTCGAGCCGGGGCATGGCGACGGTCAGCGTCGGCGGCGGCCGTGCAGGTAGTCGCTGACCACGGCCGCGCCGAGGCCGTCGAGGTCGGGGGCGATGACGCGGCCGCCGGTGCGGCGGGCCACCAGGTCCACGAAGGCGGCCAGGCGCGGTTCGTCACCGAGCATGAATACCGTGATGGATGCGCCCAGTTTGGCCAGGGCGTCGACCTGGGTCATGGTGACGGCCAGGGTTCGGGGCTGGGGTGGCCAGCTGAAGTAGGCCTCGCCGTCGGATTCCAGGTGGGCGGTGGGTTCGCCGTCGGTGACGACCAGGACCACCGGCACCGCGTCGGGGTGCCGTCGCAGGTGCCGGCCGGCCAGCAGGAGGGCGTGGTGCAGGTTCGTGCCCTGCTCCCAAACTCCTTCCAGCGCAGTCAATTCGGAAACGTCAACCGATCCCGCGTGGCGGCCGAAGGTGATCACTTCCAGTGCGTCGGAACGGAATCGGGTGCTGATCAGCTGATGCAGGGCCAGCGCGGTGCGCTTCATCGGCACCCATCGGCCCTCCTGCACCATCGACCAGGAGGTGTCCACGCACAGCGCCACGGCCGCCCGAGAGCGCTGTTCGGTCTCGACGATCTCGACATCGGAGACGTCCAGCCGCACGCTACGGCTGCCCGCCGAGGCGGAGCGCAGCACCGCGTTGCGCACGGTCCGCGAGACGTCCCAGGGTTCGGTATCGCCGAATCGCCACGCCCGCGACGCGCCGGTCGGCTCGCCCGCCGCACCCGCCAGAGCGGTGTCGCGTTCGCCACGCCGCGATCGCAACTGCCCGACGACCGCACGCAGCGCGGTCTCGCCCAAGCGGCGCAATGCCTTGGGCGTCAAACGCAACGACCCGTCCGGCGCCCGTTCGAACAGACCCTGGCGACGCAGCTCACGCTCGAGTTCGGCCAGACGCCGAGCGTCGACGCGAGCCTCGTCACCGAGCTGGCGAGTCAGCGCGTCGAGGTCGATATCCTCGAGCCGCGCACCGGGATACGACTGGCCGAGTTGTTCGGCAAGGGCGTCGAGTTCGGCCAGATCCTGCATCGCCTGGGCGCCCTCGCCCATCCCGAGCGGATCCTGCCCGCGGAATCGCTGCGCGGACTCCCAGTCTTCACCCGGACGCAGCGCACGCAGATTCGCGTCCAGCGCGGCGACCTGCGCGGCGACGTCCGGATCGCCGAACGCCTGA
Organism: Nocardia vaccinii NBRC 15922; assembly: GCF_001613305.1. Taxonomy (GTDB): domain Bacteria; phylum Actinomycetota; class Actinomycetes; order Mycobacteriales; family Mycobacteriaceae; genus Nocardia; species Nocardia vaccinii. The sequence goes on along the minus strand of NZ_BDCC01000017.1, from coordinate 178,286 downwards.
CCGATCAGTTCGGACAGTTCGGCGCGCTGCTGTTCGGACATCGAGTTGAGCATGCGCTGCGCGGCGGCCGACCGCGCGGCCAGCGCATCGATCAGCTCATCGGTATCGCGCGGATTCTCCGGGAAGAATTCGCCGTGTTCGGCCATGAATTCGGCGAACTGCTGTTCGGTGTCCTCGCCGCGGGCATGCGCGGCGAGTAGATCGTTGAGATCGGACATCATCCGCTTGATGCGTTCGACATCCTGGGGCGTGGTGCTTTGCAGCGCCTGCTTCATCCCCTGGAAACGCGATTCGAGCAGTTCCTGACCGAGCATGTCGCGGATCTTGCGGTAGTTCTCCCGGCCGGTCTCCGAACGCCAGTCGTATTCGGACAGTTCGCCCACCGCGGCCGCGGTGCTCGGCGGCAACGCGTCGAGCTGGGCCTCGGCGAAGCGGGCGTCGTCGGACGGATCGGGGAACAGTGCGCGGCGTTCGGCGTCCAGGGCCTCGTCCAGCAGTCGACGCACCTCCTGCAGGGTGCCGTCGAGCCGGTTGTGCCGGGTGATGTCGGCGCGACGCTGCCAGACCTGCCGGGTCAACTCGTCCAGGCCGCGCATATCGCGCATGCCGCGGCGCAGCAACTCCTCCATCGCCCGCCGCGGCGAGCTGCCCTCCATCACCTCGCGCCCGATCTGATCCAGGGCATCGCGCAGATCCAGTGGTGGCGCGAGCGGATCGGGGCCGTCGTGATAGGGGCCGTAGGAGTAGCGATCAGGGGCAGTCATGATCTCTCACAAGGGGATTCGACGGCGGTCACGAACCGTAGACCGCCATGCCGTCATCGGTGTCCTTGGCGACCTGCCGGGCCAGGAACAGCGCCTCGAGCGCGAATTCCACGGCGGCCGCGATCCGGGTCGGCGGTTCGGTGGGGTCGACGCCGAGGCGTTCGGCGACCTCGTGCAGAACCGGGAGCTCGGGCAGTGCGGACAGCACATCCTTGCCGGGGACGCGTTCGCCGGTGGTGACCAGATTGCCGTCGCCGACCGCGGTGGCCAGCGGGCGCAGATTCACCCCGCCGAGGCGGGAGCGGGCCGTCTCGGAGAACGCGCGGCGCATCAGGTGGGTGAGATGTTCCTGTTCGCGGCCCTCCTCGCCGGATTCGAACTCCAGCTTCCCGCGCAATACCGAGGGCACCGACTCCAGGTCGACGGGCCGTGCGACCGCGGGGCTCTCCCCGGTGATCGCGGACCGGCGCAGGGCGGCCGCGGCCACGGTTTCGGCCGCTGCGACCGCGAAACGCGCCGATACGCCCGAACGCTGGTCGATCGCGGGCGATTCACGCAATTGACGCACGAATCGGGCCAGTACCTCGATCAGCGGATCGCCCACCTCGGCGACCAGTTCGGCCTCTTGGCGGACCAGATCCACCTCGGACTCCACATCGAGCGGGTAGTGGGTGCGGATCTCGGCGCCGAAGCGGTCCTTGAGCGGGGTGATGATGCGGCCGCGGTTGGTGTAGTCCTCCGGGTTGGCCGTGGCGACGAGCAGCACGTCCAGCGGCAGGCGCAGCGTATAGCCGCGGACCTGGATATCGCGCTCCTCCATGACGTTCAGCAGCGCGACCTGGATGCGCTCGGCCAGATCGGGCAGCTCGTTCACCGCGACGACGCCCCGGTGCGCGCGCGGAACGAGTCCGAAGTGAATGGTTTCCGGATCGCCCAGGCTGCGGCCCTCGGCGACCTTGACCGGATCGACATCGCCGATCAGATCACCGACCGAGGTATCCGGGGTGGCCAGTTTCTCGGCGTACCGCTCGGAGCGGTGCCGCCAGGCGACCGGCAGATCGTCGCCGAGTTCGGCAGCCAGGCGTCGTCCGGCCGGACTGATCGGGTCGAGCGGATGTTCGCCCAGCTCAGCGCCCGCGATGACGGGCGTCCACTCGTCGAGCAGCCCGATGAGCGTGCGCAGCAACCGGGTCTTGCCCTGGCCGCGCTCGCCGAGCAGGACGACGTCGTGTCCGGCCAGCAGGGCCCGCTCGAGTTGCGGCAGGACGGTCCGGTCGAAGCCGACGATTCCGGGCCAGGGGTCGCCGCCGGAGCTGAGCAGGGCCAGCAGGTTCTCGCGGATCTCGGACTTCACGCTGCGCGGCAGATATCCGGCGGCACGCAGCTCGCCCGCGGTGGTGGGGAGGTTCTCCGGTGCGGTCACCATATCGACGCTACGACGATCTTGCGGTCCCGTCGACGCAACCGAACCGCGTCAGCTGCCGGAAAACAGGTTGACGGGTATGCATCGCCGGATAACGTATGACACCGCGACAACGCGGTCTGTGGGAAAATACCTGGCCAGTGCTGGTTTCCATATCCTGTCGCGAGCCGATTCGGCTCTGCGCGAACACCTTCTCGGCCGAATGCGACGCACAATGCCGCCGGATATCCGGAAATTGCGGGCGGGCACGGGCATTCGAGGGATCCGGGATATCCGCGCCGAATGCGACCGGGCTGCGCCGCCGAGCGTAGCCGTGAATACGCATCGCGGCGCAGGCGCGCCGGTCCGCGGACGATCTACCCTGGTGGCAGCTCGATTGTCGGCACTTTCCGGTGAGGCGGTAGCGATGGCCGATTCAGACTCCACGGACTTCGGAGCGTTCGCGGGCTCGGGGGCCGTGCGGATCGGCACGGCCGAACGTGAACAGGCCGCCGCGGCGCTCGGTGAGCATTTCGCCGCGGGCCGGCTCGCGGTCGACGAATACGATGATCGGGTGGCCCGTGCCTACGCCGCGAAAACGAACGCGGACCTCGCGGTCCTGTTCAGCGACCTGCCGCGTCCGGTGAGTCCGCAGTCACCGCGCCCGGCTCGGCCGCCCCGGTCACTGATTCCGGTGGCGGTGGTTGCCGTGCTGACACTCGCCGTCGTACTTGCCGTGACGACCCATTTCGTTCCGTTCTTCGTTTTCCCGGTGCTGTTCTTCGTATTCATCCGTGGCCGCCGGGGCTGGGCGCGCCGGTACTCCGGCGGACCGCGACAGTATCACCGGAGGTGATCGGTTCGGCCGTCGGGCGAGCTATCCGCCTGGCGCGCAACGGTTTCCCCACACTCGCCGCGTCATTGTGATCCAGATCACCGATGTGCGCCTACCTGCTGGTTCACCGCGGTAACGACAGCGCCCGCCCGGTTCGGGTGGCGTGCGGCAGCGGTTCCGGGCACTCTCATCCAGGGAAACCTTGTCGGGCAATGTGATCCAAAAACGACCGCCCCCGCGGGGCTTCCGCCAGAATGGATGCGGTCGAAGCGTCGGGGGTCGGACGTGTCGGTAGATCACCGACGGATTTGAGGGGAATGCATATGAGAGCCAAGAAGTTCGCTGCTACCGCGCTGCTCGCGATCGGCGCCACCGGCGTCACCGCGGGGGTCGTGCAAGCACAGCCTGTCACTCCTGCCGCCACCGGCATCCAGGGAGCCGATCACGGCGTGCAGTATTCGGTCGCGCCGACCGCGGACCACACCGGTGTGGCCGCGACCGTCGCGGCGGGTCGGTTCGCGCTCGCGCCCGACGCCCGGTCGGTCACGCTCACCGACGCCGCGGGCGCCGTCGTGGCCACGGTTCCGCTCGGTCTGCGGTCCGCCGCCGGGATCGTCGGTCTCACCCCGCGTATCGGGAACGACGGCCGAACCCTCACCCTCACACCGCAATCCGCGTCGTCGAACATCGTGAAGTCGATCGACGACGCCGACACCACCGCGCGCAAGCAGTACAACGCGGGTGTGGGCGCATTGATCGGTGCCGGCATCGGCGCGGTGATCGGCTTCTTCCTCGGCGGCGTCGGCGCTCTGGTGACAATTCCGCTCGGCGCGGGCATCGGCGCGCTGATCGGTTATTCCACCCCGTAATCCGGAACCACTCGGCCGGTATTCACCGGACGAGATCTTTCCTCGCGCAGCGCCGTTCGGGCCTCAACCGGACGGCGCTGCGTCGTGTACGGCTCCGTCCGTAACGCGCCGATGCGTGCATCATGCGGATGTATCGGCGCGCGTTCGAATCCGCCTGACTCATACCGAACCTCGGATCCGCGTATTCGCGTCGATTCATGAGATGTCGGTGGCGGACATGGCGCCCGGATTCTGCTGCGGAAGCACTCCAAGGCGGGGGACGTGATCCTCGGGGGGACTGCCGGGGTTGGAAATCCTGGGGGCGCCATGGATTTCGGGCTCGTCCGTGCCGGGTTCCGCGAGGCCCTCGACTGTGGGGAATTCGGCTACGGCCGTGTGGGATTCGGTGGGGCCGTGGTCGCCAGAGAATTCGGCCGTGACCTTTCCCGATTCGGTGGGGAGATCGTTCGTGTCGGCGGAACGTTCGGGCAGTGAGTCGAATTCGGTTCGCAGACGGTCGATCTCGGTCGCGAGTTCGTGGCGGATCTGTTCCCGTTCGGCCAGGCTGGCCCGCATCCCCTCGAGGGTGTCGTCCATCGCGGCCAGGCGGCGGTCCGCGCCCTCGAGCTGCCAGGCGATGACGGTGCGGCGGTCCACGTCGGCGCTCGCCGCGCCGACCCAATCGATGACGTAGTCCAGCCAATCGGGTTGTTTGGGCATGGTCACGGTCTCGTCCCAGCCCTGCCGCAGTGCGGGTTTACCCGAGATCACCCGTTCGCCGACGGTGGGGGCGTGCATCTGCACCAGGCTGAGCTTCCCGGCGCTCGTCACCACCGCGGTCAGGCGGTAGCGGCCCGCCAGGTGCATGCGCAGTTCGGCGGTGCCGCGGCCGTCTGCGTCCATCACACCCAGCCACGGCCCGTACGCGGCGTCGAGGATCGCCTCGATGATGCCGAGCTGCCCGACGCCCCGTCGCAGGCGGGTTGCCCGCTTGCGCAGGTCGTCCGGTGTGGCCGTCATCTGATCCCAGTGCATGCATCACCTTTCCGCTCGGCAGGCCGGATCGGGTGCCCACACTACTCACGATGCGATGTGCGTCCGCTCCTGCTCGGCGAGCGTCCGCACGACGACGTCCAGGAAGGCGTCCACTTCGTCGGCGTGATAAGCCGCGTCGCCGGGTTCGGCCGGGCCGAAGTCGACCGCGCGTGCCTCCTGGCTGCTCAATCCGGTTGGCCCGGCGTGCGCGAGGGTGGTGGCGACGACGTCGAGGAAGGTGTCGACCTGCGCGGCCGCATAGCCGTCGCGTCCGGCCGGGGGAGCGGAGAACCGGAGCCGCTGAACATCGCGCGGGCTCAGCCGCGCCGGGCCGGGATGCGGCGTGTCACCGCGGCGCGCGTATTCGAGATCCACACAGGCGCGGTCCAGGTAGTCGTCGACCTGATCGCGGTCGTAGCCGTGGTGTCCGAATGCGGCGGAGGAGAATTCGTGCTCGCGGATCTGCGCGGCGGTGAGCATCGCCCGGCCACCGAACGCCGCGGCGATCCGCTCGCAGAAGGCGTCCACCTCGGCCGCGTCGTAGCCGCGGTCTCCGGCGGTGGTCCTGGCGAAGCGGGTGATCCGCGCGTCCTGGGTCGTCACATCGAACATTCTTACTACGGGCCGGGGCGGAATGTAGTGCGGGTCACAATTATTCGGTCGGATCTCGATGTGCGCCGGTTCGTCGACGGCGCTGCGGGGCTGTGCCGGAGGCGAATGATGTGTCATTCTGTATCAGATACTTTGCGTAACGGAGGTTCGTTGTGGCGCCTCGATTCGATGCGATCGTGGTCGGAGCCGGGTTCGGTGGCATGGGTGCGGGCATCGAGCTCGACCGGCTCGGACTCGGCGATTTCGTGATCCTGGAACGGGAGAGCGATCTGGGCGGGACTTGGCACGTGAACCGGTACCCCGGACTCGCCGTGGATATCGCCTCGGTCACCTACTCGTACTCCTTCGAACCCAACCCGCACTGGTCGCGCCTGTTCGCGCCGGGCGCGGAGCTGAAGCGGTACGCCGAACACGTGGCGGACAAATACGATCTGCGCCGGCGGATGCGCTTCGACACCGTCGTCTCCGGCGCCCGCTGGGACGCCGAAGAGAGTCAGTGGGTCGTGAGCATCGAGGGCGGCGAACCGCTGACCGCCCGCTATCTGCTCACCGCGACCGGTTTCCTGTCCCAGCCGTACACCCCGCCGTTCCCGGGTATCGAAACCTTCACGGGCAAGATCATCCACACCACCGCCTGGGATCAGGACTACGACCTCACCGGCCGCCGGGCGGCGATCATCGGCACCGGCGCGACCGCCGTGCAACTCGTACCCGAAGTCGCGCGGGTGGTGAACGAGCTGACGGTATTCCAGCGCACCCCGATCTGGGTGGTGCCCAAAATCGACATGCCGATCCCACCCGTGGTGCAGAACATCTTCGATCGGGTGCCGCTCACCCAGCAGGCCGCCCGCCTGGCCAACACCACCGCGCTCGAGGCCCTGATGGTGATCGGCGTCCTGCACTTCCGGCAGGCCAAACTGCTGAACCGGGGCGCCGGCCTGCTGGCGAAGGCCCATCTGCGGACCCAGGTGCGCGATGCGCGGACCCGGCGCGAACTCACCCCGCACTACGACTTCGGCTGTAAACGGCCGACATTCTCGAACACCTATTTCAAGACGTTCAACGAACCGCACGTGCATCTGGAGACGCATTCGATCGAACGGGTCGAACCCGGCGGCATCGTCACTACCGACGGCCGCACGACCGAGATCGACACGTTGATACTGGCCACCGGCTTCAATCTGTGGGACGTGAACTTCCCGGCCATCGAGATCATCGGCCGGGACGGAGTGGATCTCGGAAAGTTCTGGCGGGACAATCGATTCCAGGCCTACGAGGGCATCACGGTGCCGAAGTTCCCGAACTTCCTGAGCCTGAACAGCCCGTACTCCTACAGCGGCCTGTCGTACTTCACCACCATCGAGGCGCAGATGAAACATATGGGCCGGTTGTTCGGAGAGATGTTCCGGCGAGACGCCCGGGTGTTCGAGGTGACCGGGCGGGCCAACACCGAATTCCTGGACCGGGTGACCGAGAAGCTGGAGTCCTCGGTGTTCTACGACGGGCACTGCTCGACCGCGCGCAGCTATTATTTCAACCAGCACGGCGAGGCGGCGCTGTTGCGCCCGACCAGTACCCTGAACGCCCATCGCGAGGCGGTCAGCTTCCCGCTGGACGATTACGTCTACGAACACGCCTGAGTCCGCTTCGCCGCCTTCGGCGCGGTCGGGTGGTGGCCGCGCGGCCGGGTACTCGCCCGGTGGGGTAGTGTTCGCCCGACCCCGGGGACGACCGCCCGGTCGCGAGGAGTCGGCGTCGGTACGGGTGCTCGTGGCGACCGTCGTGGGCGGTAACGGCGAGCTGATGGCAGACTGGGGTACTACGCTGGCAGTTCGGCGTCCGCCGGACCGCTTCCAACCGACAGAACCTAGGACCGACGACAACGATGGCTCAACTGCTGTTTCCCCTGCTGCTGGTAGCCCTGCTGGTGCCGATGTTCCTCGGTGTCCGCCGTCAGAAGCGCGAGGCCGCCAACACTACCTCCATGCAGGAGAACCTGAAGGTCGGCGATCGGGTAACCACCACCTCGGGCCTGTACGGCACCGTGGTCGATCTCGACGAGACGACCATCGATCTGGAGATCGCCGAGGACGTCGTGACCACCTGGCTGCGCGCCGCGGTGCGCGAGGTGCGTACCGAGGACGCCGCGGAGTCGGCCGAGCTCGAGTCGCACGACTCCGAGCTCGAGCCGGACGCGCCCGCCGCCGAGCCGCAGCCGCCGCACAGCGCTGTCAACGGCGCCACAGCGGAGGCGGTCAACGGGGCTCCGGCAGAGGAGTCCGTCGAGGACACCAACGCCCGCCTGACCAAGGAATGACCAACCCGCGTCGTCGCCCGGCCGCACCGGCCGCGTGCGATGGCGCTGCGGCATGTCCGCAGTCGACCGCTCGACCGGCATCCGCCTGCCCACCCTGTCCACTGCCCGGCCCAACACTGTCCAGGAGATAAGAACTGTGCCACCTTCCAAGGGAACGGGGCATCCGCTGCGGCTGCTCGGCGTCTATGCGCTGCTGCTGATCGTGATCTACGGCCTGGTGTTCTTCACCGATGCGAAGACCGCGGCGGCCAAACTCGGCATCGACCTGCAGGGCGGCACCCGCGTGACGCTCAGTGCGCGCACGCCGGACGGCAGCAAGCCGAGTCAGGACAGCCTCAAGCAGGCCCAGCAGATCATCGAATCCCGGGTCAACGGCCTCGGCGTCGCCGGGTCGGAGGTCGTCATCGACGGCGACAACCTGGTCATCACGGTGCCCGGACAGAACGGTCAGCAGGCCAAGTCGCTGGCCACCACCGCCAAGCTCTACATTCGCCCGGTCCTGCAGTCCGGTCAGCAGAACGCCGCGGGCGGTCTGCCCGGCGGGCCCACCGGCAATATCACTCCCGGGCTGCCGTTGCCGGGCATGACGCCGCCCGGAACTCAGCAGCCGGGCAACGCGACGCCCGCGCCGGCGCCGGGTGCGCAGAAGCCCGGCACCGCCAACCACGCCACGCAGAACCGCGTGTTCCCAGCGGACTACCACGAGCAGGCCCCGACCACGCCACCCGCCACGCCGAAGAAGCCGACGCCCTCGACGACGCCGAAACCGGCCACCCCGGCGCCGTCCACCTCGGCTCCGGCTCCGGCGAATACGCTCAGCCCGGCCGAGCAGACCAAACAGGCCATCGCCAAGGCCAAGGCCCTGCGCCAGAGCACCAATCAGCAGGTCCAGCAGCTCGCCCTGGCGACCCTGGATTGCAGTAAACCCGATCCGCTGGCCGGTAACGACGACCCGAATCTGCCGCTGGTCACCTGCGCAACCGACGGCACCGGCACCTATCTGCTGGACAAGAGCCGCATCGACGGGCAGGACATCAAGGACGCCAGCGCATCGTTCAACCAGCAGCAGTCGCAGTGGTCGGTGGATCTGACCTTCAAGCACTCCGATCCGTGGGCAAAGCTCACCGGTGACTACGTGAACCAGCAGGTCGCCTTCGTCCTGGACTCGAAGGTCGTCAGCGCGCCGGTGGTGCAGCAGGGCCCGCAGGAGGGCGGCACCACCTCGATCACCGGGCATTTCAACGCCCAGACCGCCAAGGATCTGGCCAACCAGCTCAAATACGGTTCGCTGCCGCTGTCCTTCGCTACCTCCGAGGCCGAGACGGTTTCCGCCACGCTGGGCCTGTCCTCGCTGCACGCGGGTCTGATCGCCGGTGCGGTCGGCCTGATCGCGGTGCTGCTGTACTGCCTGCTCTACTACCGGATGCTCGGCTTCCTCGCCGGATTCTCGCTCGTCGCTTCGGGTTTCGCGGTGTACGGGATCATCGTGCTGCTGGGCCGGTGGATCAATTTCACCCTGGATCTGGCCGGTATCGCCGGTCTGATCATCGGTATCGGTATGACCGCGGACTCGTTCGTGGTGTTCTTCGAACGCATCAAGGACGAGATGCGTGAGGGCCGAAGTTTCCGTTCGGCGGTGCCACGCGGCTGGTCGCGCGCCCAGCGCACCAACCTGTCCGGTAAGACGGTCAGCCTGATCGCCTCGGCGGTGCTGTACATCCTGGCCGCCGGTCAGGTGAAGGGCTTCGCCTTCACCCTCGGCCTGACCACCGTGCTCGACGTCATCGTGCTGTACCTGGTCACCTCGCCGCTGATGATGCTGGCCTCGCGCTCGCCGTTCTGGGCCAAGCCCTCGGTCAACGGACTGGGCGCGGTGGCGCAGTACGCGCGCGAACGCAAGGCCGCCGCCGGCATTCCGGCCGGTAAGGAGGCGTGATGAGCAACCCCAGTTCCGTCATGGAGACCGATACCGTGAACGATCAGGCCGTGACCGCCGCGCCCAGGCACGGGTTCTTCGAGCGGCTCTACACCGGCACCGGCGGCTTCCGGATCGTCGGGCGCCGTCGCGTGTACTACCTCGTGGCCGCGGCGCTGATCGTGATCGCGCTGTCGAGTATCGGACTGCGCGGATTCACCCTCGGCATCGACTTCGCCGGTGGTACCCGGATCCAGCTGCCCGCTGTCGCCGGGACCAGTACCTCGCAGGTCACCGACGCCTACGCCAAGGCGCTCGGGCACGATCCGGTCACCGTGCAGAAGGTCGGCTCGGGCGCCGCGGCCTCGTACGAGATCCGTTCGGACACACTGGATGCCACGCAGCAGGACAAGGTGCAGACCGCGCTGTTCGATGCCTTCCATCCGAAGGATTCGACCGGCACGGTCAGTCGCAACGCGATCAGCATCGCGGAGATCAGTTCGACCTGGGGTGGCCAGGTCACCCGCAAGGCGCTCATCGCCCTGGGCGTGTTCGTCCTGCTGACGATGATCTATATCGCGATCCGCTTCGAACGCGATATGTCCATCGCCGCGATCGCCTCGCTGTTCTTCAACCTGATCGTGACCGCGGGCCTCTACTCGATCGTCGGGTTCGAGGTGACCCCGGCCGCGGTGATCGGCCTGCTGACCATTCTGGGATACGTGCTCTACGACAACGTCGTCGTCTTCGACAAGGTCGAGGAGAACACCCGGGGAGTGCTGCATCGCACCAACCGCACCTATGCCGAATTCGCGAACCTCGCGGCCAACCAGACGCTGATGCGTTCGATCAACACCACCGTTATCGGCATCCTGCCGATCATCGGCATGCTGGTCATCGCGGTATGGCTGCTGGGCGTCGGCACGCTGAAGGATCTCGCGCTGGTACAGCTCATCGGTATGGTCGTCGGCGCGTACTCCTCGATCTTCTTCGCCGTGCCGCTGCTGGTCTCGATCAAGGAGCGATGGGGCCCGGTGGCCGTGCACACCCGGAAGGTGCTGAACAAGCGATCCGGTAGGGCGGCGCGGGCCGATGACGGCGACGCTCCGCGTCGCGCGGCGGCCTCGGGTGCTACGCCCCGTCGTCGTGAACCGGTGAATGAGGGTCCCCGGTCTGCGGCGCCGAGGCCCGGTGCGCGGCCGACCGGAAAGCGGCACAAGAACAGGCACTGACCATGCGGGCGCTGCCCTCGCGCAGTCGCGGCGAATTCAGCGGAGGAAGCTTGCGAAACGACGGAGGGCAGCGTGCGTAACCACGAAGGGGGCCGCGCGGGCCGCCGGTGGATGTTGCGGACGTTCGGCGTGCTGACGACGAGTGCGCTCGTCGGTGGCGTGCTGGCCGGATGTTCGGCGAAGAATCAGGTGCCGTCCATCGGATACGCGGTCGACGCGGTGCCGCTGAGCTACAACGGCGGCAGCACGCTGGGTGCGAACGGCGGCGCGGCAGCGGTGTTCGCGCGGGTTATGACCGGATTCTTCTACACCGGCCCGGACGGCCAGCCGGTCGCGGACACCGACTACGGCACCGCCAAACAGGTGCCGGGCGACGTGCAGACCATTCAGTACCGGCTCGACCCGGAGGGCGTGTACTCCGACGGGGTGCCCACCTCCTGTGACGATCTGGTGCTGGAGTGGGCCGCGCGCAGCGGCCGTTTCACCAAGGCCGGGCCCGGCGGCGGTCAGGTCCCGATGTTCGACGCGGCCTCCACCGCGGGCTACCGCGATATCGAGAAGGTCGAGTGCCAGCCCGGTTCGAAGGATGCGACGGTGGTCTTCCGCCCGGGGCGGCACTTCCTGCCCTGGCAGACCCTGTTCGACGCCGCGGATCTGATGCCCGCGCACATCGTCGCGCAGGCCGCGGGGGTGCCGAATGTGGTGTTGGCGGTGCAGACCGCCGAACCCGCCGTGATGGACAAATTGGCCCAGTTCTGGAATACCGGCTGGAATCTCACGCCCGGCAAGGTCGACACCAAACTCTTCCCGTCCTCGGGGCCGTACCGGATCGATTCCTACAGTGACAGTGACGGTCTGGTTCTGGTCAAGAACGAGAAGTGGTGGGGCCTGGCGCCACGGACGCCGCGAATCGTGGTGTGGCCCAAGAACACCGATCTGAAGAAGAAGGTGTCCGACAAGGCGGTCGGCGTCGTCGACATCGGCGCGGGTTCGGTGAAGGATCTGGATCTCAGCGGATTTTCGGTGAATCAGGTGCCCAGCCGGGGTGCGGAGCAGTTGGTGCTGTCCACGGCGGGCGTCTTCGCCTCCGCCGACGCGCGCCGCGCCTTCGCGCTGTGCGTTCCGCGTAAGGCGCTGTTCGACAAGCTCGGGCATCCCGGATTCGACCGGAAATCAGGTCTGGGTTCGGGGTCGTTGAATTCGCGTACGACACAGGCGGATTCGGTGTACTACCAGTCGAGTACCGGTGCGGCGGGCAAGTACACCGGAGGTGACGCCGCCGGAGCGCAGCAGGTCCTGACCTCGGCGGGGGCGAACAATCCGACGGTGCGGATCGGATATCGCGCGCCGGACGATCGGCGCGCGCAGACCGTCGCGATGATCACCGACGCGTGTCGAGCGGCCGGGATCACCGTGGTCGACGCGGGCTCGCCGACCTTCGTGCCGACTCAGCTCGGCACCGGCGTGGATGCGGTGCTGGGCAGTACCGCGGGTGCGCCGGGTCCGGCCGGGTCGCTGTCCGGTGTGGCCGCCGCGGCGGCGCTGCACACCGGGCAGGGGCTGAATTTCGGTCACTACGGCAACGGTCGTTATGACACGATCGCCGAACAGCTTGCGGCGGAGGACAATTCGATCGACGTGCTCAATCTGGACGCCGAGGCCGAGAATCTGCTGTGGAACGAGATGCCGACGATTCCGCTGTTCGACACACCGCGGACGATCGCGTTCGGCAACGGGATGCAGAGTGGAATCGTGAACCCCACCGAGGCCGGTGCGGGGTGGAATATGGATCGCTGGGTGTTGCGGCGGTGAGCGTCGCGAGTGTGGGCGCGGCCCCGGATGCAAGGCGCTGGATGAGTGGAGTGGGTGCGGATGAGTAAACACGGTTTGACCGAGTCGGCCGAGGCGGTGGGGGAGCGCGTCGTGCGGGCCGCCGAGGCGGTCCAGCGGCTGACCCGCTGGCACGACGACTTCCCTGCTCCCGGTGTGCGTTTCGCCGACCTGACACCGGTGTTCGCCGACGCCGAGGGGTTCCACGCGGTGATCGATTACCTGGGTTCGTGTGCGCCGGACGTGGATCTGGTGGCCGGGGTGGACGCGCGTGGCTTCCTGCTCGGCGCGGGTGTCGCCGCCGCACTGGGCACGGGCGTCGTCGCGGTGCGCAAGGCCGGTAAGCTCCCGCCGCCGGTGCTCTCGCGTGAGTACACCCTCGAATACGGTTCGGCCGCACTGGAGATCCCCGCCGACGGCATCGATCTGCGGGGCCGCAAGGTCCTGCTACTGGACGACGTACTGGCCACCGGCGGCACCCTCGCCGCGGCGGCGGGCCTGTTCACGGCCGCGGGTGCGGAGGTCACGGCCGCCGCGGTGGTACTCGAGCTCGGCTTCCTGGCCGGCCGGACGCGCCAGGGCGACTATCCGCTGACTTCGATTGTGCGCCTGTAGCTTCCGGTATCGGTTGTGAGATTGCGGGCGGGTCGCTATGCTCGTGCCCGCGGCGGCGCGGAGGTAGCGGAGCCGTGCTTCCGGTCATACCGGCCGGACTCCATCGAGGCACAGGGATTCGGATCCACAATCAGACTCATGAGCCGAGCGCAACACACCAGAATCAGCGTCGCCGCCGTTGGCGCGGTGGGAGTCGTCCTCGCCGTCGGTGCGGCGACCGCCTCGGCCGCGCCGTCGGTGGACGTACACGGCGGGAATACCATCACCGCGCGGGTCTCGGGCGAGAAGCCCGGGCAATCCTGTCGGATCGCCGCCACGGGCATCGATATGCCCTGGCGTGCCGTCGGTGGTGACGGCACGGTGAGCCTGGACAGCGGACCGGTGCGGCACGGACGACACGATGCACGGGTGGTCTGCGAGAATCCGCGGGTCGGTGCGGCCTCGGCGCATACGATCGGGCACGAGCAGGACGTGTTCACCGGGCAGTGGGCGCCGGCCTTCGAATTCCTCCAGCATCACCGGCTCGAATTCCTGACCCCGCACGACCACTGATCGAGGCCGCGCCGATCGCCGCCGGGATCTAGAAGCGACCCAGTACGCGGGCGAGGATTCCGGCCACGAGCAGCCAGAACGCCGCGGCCAGGCCGTACCCCACGACTATGTTCAGCTCGTGATTGCCGGTGTCGAACAGCCCGGGGAAGAACAGTGCCAGCGCCTCGGCCAGGGACCTGAGGGCGGAGAAGAATCTGTTCACCGGATTCAGGTCGAACAGCAGCATCAGCATGTGCACGATTTCGATGAGGGCGAAGATGCTGCCGACTGCGCTGATGAGTGTGCCCACCGGACCGCGTCGGTAGGACCTGCGATAAACGTCCATGCTGAGCGGATCCCATCGCCGATCGCTAAAAACGTTAGGCCACTTGGTAATCCAGTTTACATCGATTCCGGCGGGCCGGGGTGTTCCACTGCGTGCAGATGGGTCGCGCGGAGAATTCCTTGCGCGGAAGCACCCGGTTGGTTAGTCTGGCTCAGTCTTATTTCCGTTGATCGGAGCCGTGCCGTTGCTCTTCTGAGGTAGCCGTCGAGTGGCCCGCCATCCCGCGCGCCGCATTCTCGCGACCTCTCAGGAGCGTGCACATGTCTACCTCTGTTTCGCTGTCCGATCTCACCTTCGCCTGGTCCGACGGCACTCCCGTCTTCGACGGCCTGGACAGCGGTCTCGGGCCGGGTCATATCGGCTTGGTCGGCAGCAACGGCGTCGGGAAATCCACGCTGCTCCGGTTGATCGCCGGCGAACTGCGGCCGGTGCGAGGTTCGATCACCGTCGGCGGCAGCCTCGGATATCTGCGCCAGGATATCGGGCTCGCCGCAGGTCAGCGTGTAGACGAGGTACTCGGTATCGACGGCGTGCGGCGAGCGCTGCACCGGATCGAATCGGGGGAGGGGACCGAAACCGATTTCGACGCCGTCGGCAACCGCTGGGACGTCGAGGAGTCCGCGGTCGCGCTGCTGGGCCGCCTGGGCCTGGACTATCTGGCCGGGGACGTCTCCCAGCTGGATCGCCGCCTGGACACCCTGTCGGGCGGGGAGACGGTGCTGCTCGGCCTGGTCGCCGAACTGCTGCGCGAACCCGGCGTTCTGCTGCTCGACGAACCCACCAACAATCTGGATCTGCATGCGCGCCAACGGCTCTACGAGGTCATCGACCAGTTCTCCGGCACCGTGCTGATGGTCAGCCATGATCGCGAACTACTCGATCGCGTGGATGCGATCGCTGAGCTGCGACGCGGTGAGATCCGTTTGTTCGGCGGGAATTTCACCGCGTACGAGGAGATCATCGAAGCCGAGCAGGAAGCCGCGCGCGCGGCGATTCGCGATGCGCGCAGCGATGTGCGCAAACAGTCGCGCGAGTTGGTGGAGGCCCGGATCAAACTGGATCGGCGCCAGCGGTACGGGCAGAAGATGTTCGAGCAGAAGCGCGAGCCGAAAATCGTTATGGGCGAACGCAAACGGCAGGCGCAGGTGTCCGCGGGCAAGTTGCGGAACAACCACCTGGCGAAAGTGGAGCAGGCGCGCCGGACCCTGGACCGGGCGCAGGAGCAGTTGCGCGATGATCGGGAGATCCGGGTGGATCTGCCCGGGACTCGGCTGTATCCGGGGCAGGACGTCATCGCGCTGGACGAGGTGCGGCTGGCGAACGGTCCGGTGGTCACGCTGCGGGTGAACGGCCCGGAGCGGATCGCGCTGACCGGACGCAACGGGGCGGGCAAATCCACGCTGTTGCGCCGGATCGCCGCCGAACCGCCGAAGGTGCCGTGGCGGATGCTGCCGCAGCGTCTGGACGTTTTCGACGAGCAGCGGTCGGTCTTCGAGAACGTCTCGGCGGCAACGCCACACGCCACCGCCGAACGGGTCCGCGCCCAGTTGGCCCGCTTCCTGTTCCGCAGTGCGGACGCCGACGTGGCGGCGGGTGCGTTGTCCGGCGGGGAACGTTTGCGGGCGGCGCTGGCGATGTTGCTGCTGGCCGATCCCGCGCCGCGGCTGCTGCTCCTGGACGAGCCGACCAACAACCTCGATCTGCCCAGCTTGGCCCATCTCACGGAGGCCTTGACGGGATTCGAGGGCGCGCTGATCGTGGTCAGTCACGATCGGCGATTCCTCGAGGAGATCGGGGTCACCCGGTGGCTGGAACTCACCGAGGACGGCCTGCTCGAGGATCCGTGACGGGCGGTTCGATCGTGCCGGTGCGGCCGCCGACCCGGCGTCCGCGAATTCGTGGCATCGCGGTGGGAACTGTCCGGGCCCGGCCCGCGTTCTGTATAGACGCCGGTATCGCCCGGCCGCCGGACGGTCCGCGGATACCGTGTGCGCCCCGGAATCGGGCGCATTTCCCAGGAAGCGGCGGTCGTCGGTGCTGGGGATTAAAGTTGGTGGTCTGAGCCGCACCGGCGCATCGGATAGGGTGTTGCGGTCGAGGCGGGAGAGGTGGTGGCATGACTCAGCATCTGGAAAAGGCGAATGCCGAGCAAACGATGGCTGGCGATCGTGCTGCGCCCGCGCCTTCCGCGGCCCCCGCCAAGTCCGCATCGGCCCCGACTCCGCGGTCCATGCCGCCGCGTCAGCCGGGCAGCCCGGCGGTCGTATCGACCTCGGCATCGCGGCGGGTGCGTGCCAGGCTGGCCCGCCGGATGACCGGCCAGCGCGGTATCGCGGCGGTCAAACCGGTCCTCGAGCCGTTGGCGACGGTGCATCGCGAGCTGTATCCGAAGGCCAATCTGCAACTGCTGCAGCGCGCGTTCGACGTGGCCGACGAGAAGCACGCGCACCAATTCCGCAAGTCCGGCGATCCGTACATCACCCATCCGCTGGCTGTGGCCAATATCCTGGCCGAACTCGGGATGGACACCACCACCCTGGTCGCCGCGCTGCTGCACGACACGGTCGAGGACACCGGCTATTCCCTGGACGAGCTGACCCAGGAATTCGGTCAGGAGGTCGCCCACCTGGTCGACGGCGTCACCAAACTCGACAAGGTCAATCTGGGCGCGGCCGCGGAGGCCGAAACCATCCGCAAGATGATCATCGCGATGGCGCGCGATCCGCGCGTGCTGGTCATCAAGGTCGCCGACCGCCTGCACAATATGCGCACCATGCGCTTCCTGCCGCCGGAGAAGCAGGCGAAGAAGGCGCGCGAGACGCTGGAAGTCATTGCGCCGCTGGCACATCGGCTGGGTATGGCCACGGTCAAATGGGAGCTGGAGGATCTCGCGTTCGCGATCCTGCACCCCAAGAAATACGACGAGATCGTACGTCTGGTGGCCGACCGCGCGCCTTCGCGGGACACCTATCTGGCCAAGGTCCGCGCCGAGATCGTGAACACCCTGGCCGCCAGCCGGATCAATGCCAGCGTCGAGGGGCGTCCGAAGCACTACTGGTCGATCTACCAGAAGATGATCGTCAAGGGTAAGGACTTCGACGACATCCACGACCTGGTCGGCATCCGCATCCTGTGTGAGGAGGTGCGCGACTGCTATGCCGCGGTCGGCGTGGTGCACTCGCTGTGGCAGCCGATGGCGGGCCGGTTCAAGGATTACATCGCCCAGCCGCGCTATGGGGTGTACCAGTCGCTGCACACCACCGTCGTCGGTCCGGACGGCAAGCCGCTCGAGGTGCAGATCCGCACCCGGGACATGCACCGCACCGCCGAATTCGGCATCGCCGCGCACTGGCGGTACAAGGAGACCAAGGGCCGGCACTCCGGTGATATCGCCGAGGTCGACGATATGGCCTGGATGCGTCAGCTGCTGGACTGGCAGCGTGAGGCCGCGGACCCGGCGGAGTTCCTGGAATCGCTCCGCTTCGACCTGAAGTCGCCGGAGATCTTCGTGTTCACGCCGAAGGGTGATGTTATCACGTTGCCGCAGAAGTCGACTCCGGTCGATTTCGCGTACGCGGTGCACACCGAGGTCGGGCACAAGTGCATCGGCGCGCGGGTGAACGGTCGGCTGGTCGCGTTGGAGCGGCAGCTGGAGAACGGCGAGGTCGTCGAGATCTTCACCTCCAAGGCGCAGAACGCCGGGCCGAGCCGCGACTGGCAGAACTTCGTGGTCTCCCCGCGGGCGAAGGCCAAGATCCGGCAATGGTTCGCCAAGGAGCGCCGCGAGGAGGCGCTCGAGGCGGGCAAGGAGCAGATCTCCAAGGAGGTCCGCCGCTCCGGCCTGCCGCTGCAGCGGCTGATGAGCGTCGACGCGATGACCGCGCTGGCCCATGAACTGCACTACTCGGACATCTCCGCGCTGTACGCGGCGGTGGGCGAGAACCAGGTGTCCGCGCATCACGTCGTGCAGCGGCTGATGGCTCAGCTCGGCGGCGTCGGTGACGTGGAAAACGAACTGGCCGAACGCAGTACACCCTCCACGCTGCCGCTGCGTCAGCGATCCGGTGGCGATGCCGGGGTCGAAATCCCCGGCGCGCCAGGCACTGTCGCGAAACTGGCGAAGTGCTGTACGCCGGTGCCGGGCGACGAGATCATGGGTTTCGTCACCCGCGGCGGCGCGGTGAGCGTGCACCGCACCGACTGCACGAATGCCGATTCCCTTCAGGCGCAACAGGAACGGATCATCGAGGTCACCTGGGCGCCGTCGCCGTCATCGGTATTCCTGGTCGCCATCCAGATCGAGGCGCTGGACCGCACCCGCCTGCTCTCTGATGTGACCAAGGTGCTCGCCGACGAGAAGGTGAACATCCTCTCGGCCTCGGTGATGACCTCCGGTGACCGCGTGGCGATCAGCAAGTTCACCTTCGAGATGGGCGATCCCAAGCACCTCGGCCACCTGCTGAATGTGGTGCGCAATGTCGAGGGCGTGTACGACGTGTACCGGGTGACGTCGGCGGCATAGCGGATGCGCGCCGGTCGACCGTGTACCGGCGTCTCGACGGTCAGCTCGCCACACTGCCGTCCGGCAACCCCGCCGCCTGAGCGCGCGAGAGCAGTACCGCCGCGATGCACATCACCACTACCGCGAGCATGACCGCGGCGGTGCCGACCGGACCGCTGCGCAGGCGCTCGTCCAGGACGGTGAGGCCGATGAACGCCGCTCCGAGCGGTTCGGCGACGGTGAACGCGGGGAGCGAGGCGGACAGCGGGCCCACTTGGTATCCGCGTTGTTGTAGATAGAGTCCGGCTATTCCGGTGGCTGCCAGGGTGTAGGGCTCCCAGCTGGTCAGCACCGCGCCCAGCCCATCGCCGAACAGCTCGGTGACATGTTCGGTGAGGGCGGCGGAGATGCCGAACAGTAGACCGGCGGCGGTGCCCAGCAGCAGGGCCTGCAGGGCGGGTATGCGGACGGTGCCGGCGATCACGATGTCCACCACGATCAGCCCGCCCAGCAGCCCCAGGGAACCGATCCAGCGATGCCAGGGTGCGTCGGTGTGCCCCTCGGTCGGATCCCCGATGACCAGGAACACCGCCAGCGCCACCGACAGTGCCGCGGCCTGTGCCCACATCACCGGTGTGACTCGCCGGCCGCTGTAGTGTGCGGCCAGTGGCAGCGCGAAGACCAGCGAGGTCACCAGGATCGGCTGGACGACCAGAACCGAACCCATGGCCAGGGCCGCCACCTGGAAGCCGAATCCGCCCGCATCGCCGACGATGCCCGCCCACCAGCGCGGATTGCGGATCAACCGGGCCAGGAGCGCATCGCCCTCGGGTACATCCGCCGCCGCTCGCTGCTGCGCCACGGCGGACACGGCGAACATCACCGCGCCGATGAATGCGCAGCCCACGGCTGCCAGGGGTAGTTGAGCCACTCGGACAGTCTGCCCGGACCGACCTGGGAACTCGCTCGAGGCCCCCCGGCGGGCGCGATCGGCGAGGGTGGCGCGAGCCGGCGACTTTGTTGGTCTGCTGTCCAGGTTTGCGGGCGGACCGGGTGCGATCTTGCGAGTACTCGTCGATCCGGACGCCGGGATCATGATCAGCGAAACCGCGGCGAATGCGAATTATGTGCATCTACGCGGCAATTCGAGCTCTTCGGCTGAAATGTTCGAATCGCGGCAATTCCATGGCGTTCAATTCGGTTGTGGCACGGCATCGTTCACGCGAGATCTTCTCCTTCGCGCTCGAGTTTGATTGCTGTACTGTTGCCGATGGTCTGATCTCGCGCGGCGATCCGCGAAAATTCTTCCGGTGTGGCCGAGTCCGGGCGCGGATCCTTCCCGTCCCGGGGTCGCATCTCGAGGGATGCACTGCGGAGTTCGCCGGATTCTGTTACGGTCTATTGCGTTTCGGGGCTCACACGGCAACGGCGGCAACTCGAACTGATCACCGAATGTCTCGCTCGCCGCGGCTCTCGGCCCTCCGAACGCCTTGCACACAGCTGGTTAAGGGGGTCGGACGATGCTGACCGCGCGGACAACCTGGAACGGGCTGGTCACGGGTGACGCCTCGGCGAAGGCCCCGCGAGCCGCCGCGTATCCACAGCTCGTGGCAGTCCTCCCGCACCCCTTCGGCAACGGTATCGCTGCGGCGTTGGCCGCCTCGGGCATTCGACCGGATCGATGTGGCGCCGCTGGCGCGGAAGCTGGGTCGACATCGTTTCACTTTCGTGTGTTCCGGCGTGAGCTACGCCATCGCGCCTGGCCGTCAGGCGAAGCCGCATTCCGCTGCACCGTCGCGACCAGCGGAAGTCGCAGTGCCCGGGGTCGGTGTGAGAATGTGAAAAGCCTGGTAGGCGGAATCTCGGCCGTCGCATCCGGCGCGTCGAGTTCGCCGAATTCGTCGGGTACGGGAGAATTTCCGTACCCGTTCACCACGAACTGATCGCCGAGAGGGTCCGACGATGACGCACGAGGTGCCTGGCTCTGCGGGGACGGGGGAATGTTGAACTCGTACAAAGATGTGCAGCACTGGTTCCCGGCCCTCGAGCCGCAGGGTGCCGCGGCATCGCGCGAGGCCGCCGATCCCGGGCTCGAGCAGGCGCTGAGCGAAGGGGGTGCGGGGCAGTACCCGCACTACATCCGGGAGACCGAGCCCGAACCGTTCGACCTCCCGTTCGCCGGGGAGACCGGCACGCGTCGCGCCGAATTCGTCGGCGGCTGGTCGGATTGGGTCGCGGGCGATCACGCCCCCGGCCCGGACGACGACTACCCCGTGGGCGACGCCGAGCTGGTCCAGTTTCCGTGGGACGAACAGGCGCGCGCACCGGCCCGCCGCCCTCGGCGGTCCCATCCCGGCCACAATGCCGCGGACGAGACGATCCGAGCGCGTGAGCGGCGTTCTCGGGACGAATCCGGCATCGGGGAATCCGAGCGGGAGAGCGGGGATTCCCGTGCGGCGCAATCCTCCTCGCGTCACCCCGGGCCGCTGGACGAGGATGACTGGCCGGGCAATTCGGCCGACTGGCTCGACGACTGGCCCGAATCGACCGGCGGCGGCCGGAAGAAAGCGGCGCGCCGGAGCTGGATTCCGCGCCGCCGCGGCGGTCTGCCCCGGGGTGGTCCCGGTGCGGCGACCGCGCCGCGCAGCCTGCGCCGGCAGACCGGGGCCGGCGGTCTGCGCGTCGCGATCGTCCTGGGGGTCGCGGTTCTCCTGCTGGCCGCCGCGGCGATGTTCGCTGTGTATTTGCTTCAGACTCGTAGCGGCGCCGCGCATTCCGCGCATCCGGTTATTTCGGAGATTCGGCTCACCGGCGCGACCACCGGCACGGCCCTGACCTGTCCGACCGAGCACATCGGTGCGGTGGTGCGCGGGGCGGAGCCGGGCGGCACCGGTTCCGGGCCCGACGCGATCATGTGGTTCCAGCACGCCTACTACGTCGACCGTTCCGCCGAACGCGCCCGCGAGGTCGTCGCACCCGAGGCGAGTCTGCCTCCGGCAGAGGTGATCCAGCGCGGCATCGACTCGGTCCCCGCGGGGACCGCGTACTGCGTGCGGGTGGCGCCGTCCGGGGATTCCAGGTATTCGGTGGAGGTCACCGAACAACGGCCCGGCGGCGCGCCCGCGACCTACGACCGGCAGACGGTGACCACCGAGGTAGTCGGCGGCCGCACCCTGATCACGGGTATCACGGCCGGTTAAGAGGAGAGCTGAGACGATGGGACAGGACTGGAGCCAGTGGCTCGACGAGACGCCCGAGGCGGGCGACCCGGCGGGTTCGCGCACGCGCGACAGGGCTCCGGTGGTGCGGTTACGTCGGAGCAGGCGCGAGGACGGCGCGGGTGATCTACTGCCGCGGCCGATTCTGGTGGTCGGCGGCTGCGGCGGAGCGGGTACCACGACGACGGCCTTGGGGCTGGCCGCGGAACTCGGGGCCGGCGGCCTGGCGACGGTCGCGGTGGACGCGACGGCCTCGGGCAGCGATCTGGCCCTGCGCGGCGCGGACGAACATCTGAGCCCGATCAGCCTGCAATCCTGGCTGTACGGCCGCGGCGACGACGAGCCCGCACCGCTGAAGGAGTGCCTGTCCCAAGCGAGTTCGGGCATCGGCCTGCTCTGGCGCGATGCCGCGCCGTTGCGTCGCCGCGCGACCTACCTGACCGTCGCGCGGGCGCTCGCCGACGCCGGTCACACTCCGGTCTACGACGGCGGCAGCCCGATCGCCGCGCGGCACCTGCGGCCTCTGCTCGAGGATGCCGATATCGCGCTGGTACTGGCGATTCCGGCGCGCGCCGACGCGGCCAACCGGCTGCGGGTGACCCTGGAATGGCTGGACGACGAGTTCGGCGGGCAGACCGAGGGGCAGGGCGGCGGGATCGTCGGGGACACCACGATCGTGGTGTCCCATCAACTGCCCGGCGACAGCGCCCCGGTGGCGAAACATCTGCGCGAACATCTCAACGGATGGGTCCGGGATATCCGCGAGATTCCCTACGATCAGCATCTGGCGCGTGGAGAACTGGTGCGACACAACGCACTTACCGCCGAGACACGCAGGGCGTATCGCACCCTGCTGGCCGGGGTGGCATCATGACCGCGGCCATGAAGGAAAGTCGCAAACCATCGGAAACCCCCGAGCAGGCCGACCGGCCGACGGGGGCGGCGGGCGTCGTCGCACCGCCGGAGAATCGTCGCGCGCCCATCTGGGACCGGCCCGTGCCCGGCGCCGGACGCGCGCCGCTGGTGTGGTTGCTAGGTGTGCACGGCGGCGCCGGCGCCAGCACTCTCGCGCATGTGCTCGCACCCGCGGCGGACTCCCATCGCCGGTGGCCGGGTGTCTTCGAGCGCGAATCTCCTTTCGTGGTTCTTGTTGCGCGCGAGACGATTTCGGGCCTGACCCGGGCGCACGATCTGCTCCGTCAGCACCATGCGGGCCTGGCCGGATCGTGTGAGGTCCTCGGACTGATCACGGTGGCCGCGCGGCCCGGCCGTATCCCGGCGGAGATCCGCCGCTACCGAGATGTGGTGGGCTCGCTGGCCGGACCGGTCTGGCAGGTCCCGTGGTACGAGGAGTGGACGCTGGTCGAACCCGAGCAACTGCCGGTCTGGTCGCCCAGCGATCCGCCGCCGCAGCAGAGCAAACGCAAACTCGATCCGCTGCACGAAGTTCCGCACGACGTAGACCAGATCGGTACGGGTATAGTGGCTCTGATTCGTGAAAAGGTAAGCACCGCTTCACATTTCGAGGAAGAGGGCAGGCGATGACCGTGCACTCTCGGCCGCCGCTGGGCGGGCGGCGACATGGCGTAACTGACGGTGTACTCCCGGTACACGGCTTTGTTTTCGGTTCACCTATTGAGAAGGACGCTCGATGAGTACCATCCTGCTCGCTGTACACGAGACGTACAGCGTTGTTCTCGCCCAGGTCGGAAACCCGACCCCGGAGGCGCCGCCCGCCTCCGACAAATTGCTCAAATTGGTCCGTTACTTCACTTGGTTCGTGCTGCTGTCGGGCATCCTGGGCATCACCTACGCGGGTGGCCGCTTCGCTTGGGAGAAGTGGACCGGCGGGGGCCTCGAGTCGCCGAAGATGGTGGCCGGCGCCATGATCGGCGGAATCATCGCCACCAGCGCCGGGACCATCATGAACGCCGCCATCGGATCATAGAGGCGAGGCGCGGAGTGCTTGCCTACAAACAGATGCCGGCCGACGTCGTCGCGCCGTTGATGCAGCTGATCGATTGGCTGCTCTGGGTGGTGCTGTTGTTCTGCCTTGCCTGGCTGATCATCTCGGCCGGGCGTCTGTGGTCGGCGATGCGCGACGACATGGCGATCAACGACGCGTCGCACGGCATCGTGATGAGCCTGGTCGGCGCGATCGTGGCCTCATCCGCAAGCGCGATCGCCCTGACCTTCCTGCCGACATGAAGGACAAGGATGCGGACTCGGACCGCGGAATCTCCTTCGGCGGCATCGCCTCCGCGGCGGTGCTGGCGCTGATCGTGGTCGTCGGGGTGTTCATGTACGTCAATCACGGTGGTTCGCACAGTGGTGGCGGTCAGGCCGCGGCTCCGGGGGCGCCGTCCCCGGCGGCGGGCTCGGACGCGACCGGTTTCGCCGCGCCCGCGGTGGACGTGTTCGGCCGCCGGGTGGATGTACCGAACAACCCTGCCGGACAAGTACTTCCGCAGGATCCGGGCAAGGAACACAAGCCGAGCGACCAGGACTGGCTGACTGCCGCCCCGACCGGTATCACCGCACCATACGGCTGGCAGCGGGTGTTCGGCGCCTCGGTGCCGTTCTCCAGCAGCGACGGTCCGACCCGGATCGCGGACGGCCTGGCCACGGGGTATTCACACACTCCACAGGGCGCGGTGCTGGCGGCGGCGCAGATCACTTACCGGCTCAACGCACGTCCGGCCGACCGGGATCTGTACGTGCACCAGGTCAAGGCCAGCGCCCAGCAGCTCGCCGCCTACGACAAGGCGCGTTCGGCTGGACGGCTGCCGCAGCAGCAGCCCGAGCAGGTGACGCGATATCTGGTGGCGCCGGACGCGTTTCAGATCGAGAACTATGCCGATGACATGGCCATCGTGCGGCTGGCCGCACGCGGCCCGGTCAACGACGGCAAACAACTGTGGGCGGCGGTCCGCCTGGTCATGGTGTGGGACAACGGGGATTGGCGGCTGAAGCCGACCGATGCCTCGGGGTCGCAGACGGAGTACGTGGACTCGCTGGATGGGTGGACGAAATGGTGAGCACAGCGGCGAGCAGGGGATGGGATGGAAAGGTGAGCCATTTGATCAGGCGTTTGATCACGATTCTCGCGGTCGTCTTCACTGTCGTGATCGCCACGCCCACCGTGGCATACGGGCAGACCTACGGATTCGATCAGACCTGCAACCAGATTCACGACGACCTGGACAACATGGGGCTTCCCGGAGTCTCGCTGGGTGATGCCGCCTCGGCGGCCTGTAAGGGCGCCAACGCCGCGACCCATCCCGGCGACGCGTCCACCGCCGTGCGCGACAAGGCTTGGGATTCCACCTTCGGCAAGGTGGTCGACTCGCTGATGAGCGGCCTGGGCCAAGCGCTGATCATGGCGCTCACCTTCTGGATGAAGGTGCCCAACGAGCGGCTCAGCAACGGCGGCCAGCTGTTCCAGAAGATCAACGATTACACCTATCAGGCGCAGATCCTGCTGCTGATCGTCTCGATCATCCTGTCCGGGGTCAGACTCGCCGAGGCCAGACGTGGTGCGTTGATATCCGAAGCGGCCGAATCGTTCCGGATGTTCGCCCGGGTGGTGTTCAGCTCCTGGATGCTGGGCGCGGTGATCGTGGCGGGCACGCAGGCCTCGGATCGCTTCTCCGCATGGGTGATTCAGGATGCCACCAACGGCCAGGCGAAGAACATCGCCGAGTTGATGGTGAAAACCAGTAAGCTGCAAGCATTCTCGCCGGGCCTGGTGCTGATCATCGCGATCGTGGGTCTGCTCGGCGCGCTGGCGCAGATCGTCCTCGCGATCGTGCGTCAGGGCATGCTGGTCGTCGCCGCGGGTGTGCTGCCGCTGGCCGCCGCAGCATCGGGCACGAGTATCGGTAAACAGTCCTACTCCAAGCTGCTGAGCTGGATCATCGCGTTCATGCTGTGGAAACCGGTGGCGGCGATTGTCTACATGATCGCCTTCCTGGCCGCCGGGAACACCGACGAAACCACCTCCACCGCAGGACTTCCCGATGCGGATCAGGCACAGCGGATGCTGGTCGCGATCGTGCTGCTCGGCAGCGTCGCCTTCGTCCTGCCGGTGCTGATGCGCCTGGTCGCTCCGGCGGTCGGCATGGTCGGCAACGGTGGTTCGGGCCTGGCCGCCACCGGCGGCGTGGTGCTGGGTGCGATGGCCCTGGGCGCGGTCGGCACCAAGGCCGTCGCCATGCGCGGTACCGCCGCCTCGGGCGCGCCCGGATATGTCGGCGGTCGTGGGCCGCGTCCGCCGGGAGGCGCCGGTGGTCGCGGCGGCGGTAACCGTCCGGTGCCCCCGCCGCGCGGTGGTGGCGGCGGTAACGGCGCGGCTGCCGCGGCGAGTCCGCCGACGGCCAGCGGAGCCGGGACCACGCCGTCCGGGCCCGCCCGTGCGATGAACCGGATCGCCAATGCCCGCGCGGCCGCGGCCAGCCTCAACCGCGGTGAATCGGCGATGGGTGACATCGCCGGTGACGGCTGGGGCAACCGTTCACCCGACCTCGGCAGGAGCACCATTCCACGATGACGACCGAAACCTATGAGCGGCGCTCGTACGGGCTCTGGCAGAAGCCACGCAGCGCAGGTCTTTTCGGCCTGCGCTGGGGCGAGACGGTGCTCGGCTTCGTCGTGGTTATCAGTGCGCTGCTGACAGCGTTGGTGGCCGGACCGAAACCGGCGTTCTTCGTCGCCGGGATCGGCGTCGTGGTGATGGTTCCACTGGTGTGGCGGTCGGGGGGCCGCTCCGGCTACGAGACGGGATTGATGATGTTCCATTGGATTCGCGGTCGCAATCGGGGCGAGCACGTCTACCGGGGCGGCCGGTTCTCCCGGATCCCCGGCGGGGTCGCCCGGCTGCCGGGGCTGATGGCGCCGTCCAAGTTGTACGAGGGGATCGATGCCGGCGGCTACAGCTTCGGCATGATCCATCTGCCGCAGTTCGGCCAGTACACCGTCGTGCTGCGGGCCTGGCCGCAGGGTCACGAGGCGGTGGATCAGCCGGTGATCGATCGCTGGGTCGCGGCCTGGGGCACCTTCCTGGCCTCGCTGGGTCAGACGTCCGACATCATCGCGGTGGTGCCGGTCATCGATACCGTCCCGGAGACCGGTAACCGGTTGCTGACCGAGGTGTCCACGATCACCCATCCGCAGGCGCCGGATCTGGCGCAGCAGGTGATGTACGAGCTGGCCACCGAATTGCCCCAGGAGCGTGTGCAATTGCTGCCGCGCGTGGCGATCACGTTCAAGGCCACCACCGCCGAGCGCCGCAAGAACCCCGCGGAGGAGGCGGTGGAGATCGGCCGTCGGCTGCCGGGGATCTGTGCGGCGCTGGCTGAGGCGGGTGTGCGCGCCCAGCCGATGTCCGCGGACGAGGTGATCGCGTTCATCCGGCGCAGTTACGATCCGGCCGCGCAGGCCGATCTCGAGGTCGCCGTCGGCGAACCCGGCGGCCACGGACTGGACTGGGCCGATGCCGGTCCGGTCTCGCACGAGGAACGCTGGGACCACTTCCTGCACGACGGCGGTCGCTCGGTGACCTGGGAGATGGACACCGCTCCGGAGGGCGCGGTGGACGAGCGGGTGCTGCAACGCCTGCTCGCACCCAATCCCGAGGTACCGCGCAAACGCGTCGCCATCGTGTACCGTCCGCACTCGGCGGCCGACGCCGCCGAGATCGTCGACGACGACTACAAGAACGCGCTGGTGGCACAGCAGAGCGAGCGCGGAGTCGTCTCGGCGGCGGCCACCCTGCGGGTGGGCGCGACGCAGCAGGCCCGCGAGGAACAGGCGCGCGGGCACGGTGTGACCCGGTTCGGTGCGTTGGTGACGATCACGGAGCCGCTGCGCGGCGATCTGCCGCGTATCGAAGCCATCACGCGTGATCTGTCCACACAGGCGCGCTTGAAGATCCGGCGGTCCTACCGCTATCAGGCGGCGGCCTTCGCGGCCTCGCTCGGGTGCGGGGTGATTCTGCCGGAGCACGCGACCATTCCGAAAGCATTGGCGGGGTGAGCTTGCATGGCAGGTGATGACGGCGAGGCGCCGATCCGCTACCGCGGCGAACCGCCGCGCTACCGCGAGCGCGTGGTGGACACGAGCGATCCACTGCCGGGCGGTCGACGAGGTCTGCGCCGGGAGGACGATTGGGACGTCGAGGCGTACACGCCCGGCCAGCCGCGTACCGCCATGCCTGCGGACTGGGACGACGCACCCGTTCGTCCCGCCCGGCGGGGCGCGCCCGGACTCGGTTCCGGCCGTGGTCGTTCGAGCACGCCGCCGGAACGCCGCCCGCGTCGTACCGAGGAGGATCGCGGCGCGGCCGGACGCGCGGCCGACGCCGAGGCGCGCTCGCGTTCCCGGGAGCCGGTACCGCCGCGCGATCGCCGGCCGGTGCGCGAGGACGCCTCCTCCGATCAGCTGGCGATCGAATCCTCCACCGCCCGTGAGCAATCCGTCCGTGAGCAGTCCACCTCGCGGGCCGGTGCGATCCCCGCACTGGACGCACCCGCCGCGCTCGACCCGGATCCCGGCACACCGGCGGTGAGCGGTGCGAACGGTACGACAGCTGCGAACGGCACGACCGCGTCGAACCGATCCCCGTCCGTCGCGGATGCTTCGGGCCCGGCCGACACCGGCCGCAGCCCGGCTGACACCCGGGCTGAATCGAGTGCGCGCAAGCGTAATCCGGCCGATCGCGCGGCCGAGGCGAGCACGCGGAACACCACCTCTCGCCCCACGGCGGCCCGGCAGCGTGGCGAGCAGCAGACAGCCGACCGGTCGGGCGGTGCGGCCCGGGGGACCGAACAGCGCACGAGAGGTCGTGAGGATATGCGAGACGGGCAGGGCGGTCGGCGTCAGCGCCCGCCGCAGGACTTATCCGAGCAGGCCAGGCCGCCCGATCCCCGCGCCGCGCGGTCACGTTCAGGGTCGGACACGTTGTCCGGCAACGGTTCTCATCCGGATCACCAACGTGCCGACCCGGGACATCTGACCCGCAGCCGAGCCCCGATGTCCGAGCGCAACCGCCGCCGGGTGACCGATCGCAACGGCGGTGAGGCTGCTCGGACCACGTCCAAGCGTTCGGCGTCGGCTGCGGCCAGGTCGGCGGCCTCGGCCCGAAGAGGCAAGGGCGGCAATGGGAAAGGCGGCAAGCAGGCCAAACAGGGTCCGCCGCTGCTGGACGAGCTCACCCGCGCCCGGCTGGAGCTGACCGCCCGCGAGGGCGCGGGCCTGCGCGCGGCCTGGGCCGCGTTTCGCATCCGCACCGACGACCTGCGCCGGATGAACGCCGCGGCCCGCCTCGATACCGCGCAGGAAGATCAATTCGACCGCACCACAGCGCAATTGACCGATCGCGGTTATCTGGGCGCGGGTGGCGGCCGAATGAACGTGGTCGGCCGTCCGGTCGAATATCGCGCCACCACAGCACAGGTCGCGGGCCTGTGGCCGTGGTCGGTCGGCGCGGGCGCACCGCTGATCGGCACCCCGCTCGGCTCGCACCTGCACACCGGCGCCCCGGTCTGCTTCGACCCGATGAACTGGTTCATGCGCGGCAGTTTCATCACCGCGCCCAGCCTGTTCGTGCTGGGGCTCAACGGCTTCGGTAAATCCTCGCTGGTGCGCCGGATCGTGCTGGGCGGTGTCGCACAGGGCATCACCCCGCTGATCCTGGCCGACGTCAAACCCGACTACCGCAAACTGGTGGAGATGGTCGGCGGGCAGGTCATCGACCTGGGTTACGGCCACGGCAAGCTCAATCCACTGGCCGGTGGCGTCCTCGGCTCGGTCGTGCCGCTGCTGAACGATCTGCCCGCGCTACAGGTGCAGGTGACGCAGGAGTTGCGGGCCCGCCAGGTCACCCTGATCGCCGGTCTGGTCGAACTCGTGCGCGGTGCGCGGGTGCGCGACTACGAGGAGACGCTCATCTCGACCGGGTTGAGCATCCTGTACCGCGAGGGCAGCGGCTTCGCCCCGGAGAAGCCGCCGATCATGGAGAATCTGCTCGAGGTCATCGTCGCGGGCGGCGATCAGCTGATGCTCGACGCCGGTGCGGACAGCCCCGAGGAGTACCACGAATCCATCAAGGGCCTGCGCCGGTCGCTGCGCGCCCTGACCCAGGGGCCGTTCGGCGCGGTGTTCAACGGGCAGACCACCACCCCGATCGATACCACCTCGGTCGCGGTCTGCATCGATGTCTCGCACATCCCCACCGGCGACAAGAAACTCAAGGCCGCGGTCATGCTGGCCTGCTGGGCCGACGGATTCGCCTCGGTGGAGGCCGCTCACGTACTAGCCGACGCGGAACTGGGCGCACAGCGCTATTTCCAGGTGGTCATGGACGAGCTGTGGCAGGTACTCGGCCTGGGCGACTTCATGGTCGATCGCGTCGACGAACTGACCCGTCTGCAACGTGGCCTGGCTACCTCGTTGATCATGATCAGCCACACCATCAAGGATCTGCAGTCGCTCGGTTCGGAGGCCGCGATCGCCAAGGCGATCGGCTTCCTCGAGCGCGCCCGCGCGAAGATCTTCGGTGCGCTGCCGCCGGAGGAGATCAAACGTCTGGATTCCACGATTCCGTTCACCTCGGCCGAGGAGGAGATGGTGACCGGATGGTCTGCGCCGCAGGCGTTGACCGGCGAGGCGCTCAAGCCCGGACAGGCCCGCCCGCCCGCACCCGGTACCGGTAAATTCCTGCTGAAAATCGGCGAGGATCGCCGTCCCGGCATACCGTTCCACATGGAATTCACGATCTCGGAGAGGGAAAGCGGAATCCACGAAACCAACCAGCGTTTCAGCGAATTCACCGAATCCACCGCGCGCCGCGGTGACGACGCCGCGCCGAGCGGTGACGAGGGGAGTGCTGCGTGAGAGCGAACCGGGCGGTGGCGCAGGCGCCTTCGCGGATTCGGCGGTCAGGGAGGGTGGCGCGATGATGCCACACAGGTCCTATCGCAGGGTGTCACCACAGGTGCGGCAGGCAGCGGTGGAACAGGTGATCGCCCTGACGGGCAAGCTGCGCAGTGAATCCGAGGCGTGCCGGGTGGTGGCCGAGCAGATCGGCGTGCACGCCAATTCGGTCCGGAACTGGGTGCGCGCTGCCGAGGGGCCGGGCCTGGATCGGATGGACGCGGGCGCGCTGCGACGCAAGGTCGCGCTGCTGCAACAGCAACTGGCCGCCGCCGCCGAGATGAACCGCACCCTGGTGGAAACCCTCAACGACACCCAGCGCAGCACATGATCGCTGCCCAGCGACGAATGGGCGTGCCGCGGTGAACGGGAAATCTCTGCTGTGGGTGGGATTCGGCAGTGTGATCGGGCTGATCGCACTGATCGTGGTGATCGTGCTGCCCTCCGCCGAGGACGACTGTGCGGATCAGCCGACCGTCTCGGTCACCGCGCCGGTCCCGAGCGCCGCGGCGCAGGCCCAGCCCTCGCCGACCTCGGGGGCGTCCAAATCGCCCGGATCCGCGACATCCGCGCCGAACGCGCCTGCGGCGGCGTCGCGTTCGACGGTGCCGGATGTGCCCGCGGCAGCGGTGAATCCGAGTACGGGCGACGACCGGGCGGGTGGGAGCCTGGCCCCGATTCGGCGGACCTGGCCGTTGACCTCCGGATCGTTCCAGATCTCCGATACCTTCGGTTCACGCGGCGGGGCCCATCTCGGGGTCGACCTGGCCGCACCGGACGGTACGACCATCTATTCGGTGGCCGACGGCACCGTCGTCGCGGCCGGACCGGCCTCCGGATTCGGCAATTGGATCGTGATCGACTCGACGGACGTCAACGGCCGCCCGTTCTCGGCGGTGTACGGGCACGAATGGGCCAGTGGCGTCGGTGTGCGGGTGGGACAGATCGTGCGTGCCGGCCAGCCGATCGGCCGGGTGGGCTCGGCCGGGCAGGCCACCGGGCCACACCTGCATTTCGAGATCGTTCCCGGCGGTCGCCTGACCGGCGGGCATCAGATCGATCCGCTGCCCTGGTTGGACGGCGCGCCGACCCCGCGGGCCGGCGGTGCGGTGCCGAATTCGGTGAATCCGTTGTGCAGTCGCGGATTCGGGTCCGCGGGCGGTGCGCTCGCCGACGGCAAGGTGCCCGCCGAACTCGAACTCTGGTATCGCCGTGCGGGTTCGATCTGCCCGGAGATCAGCTCGTCGATCCTGGCCGCCCAGGGCAAGCAGGAGTCCGGTTTCCGACGCGGGCTGACCTCACCGGCCGGTGCCGAGGGGTTGGCGCAATTCCTGCCCGGCACAGCGCGATCCATCGATCCGGACGACGGCAAGCCGTTCCTTCTCGATGCCGACGGCAACGGCACGCCGAGTCTGTGGGACGACGGTGACGCGATCATCGCGCAGGGCCGATACATGTGCTCGCTGGCCCATCGGATCGAGGGCTGGATCGGCCAGGGCAAGGTGCACGGCGATGTCGTACCGCTCGCGCTGGCGGCGTACAACGCCGGTGAGGGCGCGGTGCTGGCCTCGGGCGGTATGCCCGATCAGGTGCCCGCGCACTTCTCCGAGACCCAGCCGTACGTGCGGAACATCCTGACGATGGAGGCGCAGTTCCGGGCGCCGGGCTCGATGGGGCGCTTCCAGCCGGACGGCGGGTCCGGTGGCGATCAGATCGTGCAGGCCGGTGAGCAGTGGCTCGGCACCCCGTACGTATGGGGCGGTGGCGGGCCGTCCGGGCCGACCGGAGGTGGCCTGGACGGCCCGGGCCTGACCTCGGCGTCGGTGTTCGCGGCCTCCTCCGGCCGGGTGATCCTGCCGCGCACCGCTGAACAGCAGTGGGAGAAGGGCTCGGAGGTTTCGCTGAGTGCGGCGCGTCCGGGCGATCTGGTGTTCTTCGATTTCGGTCGCCGCGGGCCGTCGGACGTCGGCATCTATCTCGGCGGCGGCACGATGCTGCGCTCGGCCGACCCGTCCGGCGTCGGCAAGGCGCCGGTCCCCGGCGACGGACGGTTACGGAGGGTGATGTGAGCCGGACATCAGCGCACGACCGCGCACACGCGGGACACGCCGAGATCACCGAATTGCCGAGAGCTGTCGAGAGTTCCGTGCGCCCGATAGCCTGGAGTGCAGGCATGGTCGGCCGCCGCCCGCCGGGCGGGAGGGCCTCGGTGACCCGGCGGTACGCGATAGTGGTGGTGATGCTGGTGGTGGGCGTCGCAGTATTGGCATCCGCATCCGCATGCGCCGGCGGCGGCACCGGAACCGATTCCGCCCAGCCGTCCACGACCACGGTCCGGCAGTTGGAGGCGGTGCCGCCGCCGGATCCGAGCACACCCGACGGGGTCGCGGTGGCGGCGCTGAAGGAGATCTACACCTGGTATCCGGCGACCGAGTCCGAGGGCGCGTCGATGGCGCGGGCTCGCCGGTACCTCGGCCCGACCCTGCTGCGCACGCTGGATTCCCCGCCGAGTGTCGCCGGGACCCCGAAACCCTCACTACAGTGGGCGGATTGGGCCGCGGCCGGTGCGAAGATCGAGGCGTTCACGTTCGCGTCGGGGGAGAAGGCGCCGTCCACCGGCGATCCGGATCACCAGCAGTACAAGATCGGAATCGAGCAGACCGTCCGCTACCCGGACGGGCGGAGCGAATCGCTGCCGTCGACGACGGTCATCGCCACCG
Organism: Nocardia vaccinii NBRC 15922; assembly: GCF_001613305.1. GTDB lineage: Bacteria > Actinomycetota > Actinomycetes > Mycobacteriales > Mycobacteriaceae > Nocardia > Nocardia vaccinii. Next base: position 144,634 of record NZ_BDCC01000017.1, on the reverse strand, counting down.
TCGTGTATACCGGCGGAGTCTGGCGACTCGACGGATTCCGTTGAGCGGCAACAACATATACGGTCACCCCAGGAGGCGGAGATGGCAAAGAAGGTGAAGGACCCGGCCGATCCGGGTCCCGATGCCGCCCTGATTCTGATCTACATCGGATTCGCGGTCGTCGGAACCCTCTGGGTGGCGTTGCAATTGGGCAATGCGCTGTCCTCGACCAAGCAGAACGTTCCGATCAATCCGATCGCGATCGCGGCAGCGCTGGCGCGGGGCAAGCTCAGCTGGCCGTTTCCCGCGACGGTGATCGTGCTCCTTGTCATCGTGGCCGTGATCGCATTCGTCGTGGTGCGCAAGGAGATGCGCAAGCGGGCCGGCAAGGGCAGACTCCCGGTCGACGACAAGGCTCAGTACATGGGCATGGGCGGCGCCATCGCCGCACTGACCGAACAGGGTGTGCGGGAGAAGGCCGAGCAGCTCGGCGTCGGCTCGGGACGCGGGTCGGGTGGACCGGGTTCGGATCTGTCGCGCAATCAGGGCCTGGGCTACAACGATTCGCCGGGTGTTCCGATCGGGATCTCGGTCGCCGAGGGCGTGCCGCTGTACGGCTCGTACGAGGATCTGCATCTGGACATCTGGGGGCCGCGGCAGGGCAAGTCGACCTCCCGGGTGATCCCGGCGATCCTGTCCGCCATCGGCCCGGTGCTGGTCACCTCGAACAAGCGTGACGTGGTCGACGCGACCCGCGGTGTGCGCGAACGGCAGGGCGATCCGCGCCACGTGTACGTCTTCGACCCGCAGGGCGTGGCCCTGGACGTGGATCTGCCGAGCAACTGGTATTGGGACCCGCTGCGGTGGGTCGATGCGCGCCGCCGTGGTTGTGAGATGCGCGCCGCACAGTTGGCGGGGCATTTCGCCGACGCGGACTCCGGTCAGGATGCCAAGGGGGACAAGTACTTCGACGCCGAAGCGGAGGATCTGCTGGCGAACCTGTTCCTGGCGGCCGCGGTCGCGCAACGGCCGATCGTGCAGGTGTGGGAGTGGGTCACCAACCCGAACAACCCCGAACCCATCGAGATGTTGCGGCAGGCCACGCCGTACTGGGCGAACGTGGCGGATCTGAACCTGTCCGCATCGAGCCTGTCCGCGCAGTACAACACCGATCCGCGCACCAAGAGCGGCATTTTCGGCACCGCGAAGAAGATGATCGGCTGCCTGAAGATGTCCAATGTGCACCAGTGGATCACCCCCGGCGGCGATCGCCGGGAGTTCGACGAACTGGAATTCCTGGAGCGCAACGGCACCCTGTACTGCCTCTCGCTGGAGGGGCGTGGTTCGGCCGCTCCGCTGGTCAGCGCCTTGACCGCGGCGGTGGTCGATGTCGCGATGCGCGAGGCGGCGCGTTCGCCGCACGGGCGGCTGCGGGTGCCGCTGCTGGCGGTGCTGGACGAGGCGGCCAACGTGGTGCGCTGGAAGGATCTGCCCAAGCAGTACAGTCATTTCGGCTCGCGCGGCATCGTGGTGATGACAGTGCTGCAGTCGTGGGCGCAGGGTGCGCGGTGCTGGGGTGAGGACGGTATGGAGGCGCTGTGGTCCGCCGCCAACATCAAGGTCCTCGGCAGTGGTATCGACGATACGAAGTTCCTGGCCGAACGCTCGGAGGCGATCGGCGATTACGACTCGATCTCCCAGTCGATGTCCGAATCCAAGGGCGGCAAGAGTTATTCGCGTTCGCTGGGTTCCTCGCGCACCTTGAATGTGAACGCCCTGGTGACAATGCCTCGCGGCCGCGCTGTCGTGTTCACCTCCGGCGCGCCCGCGATTCTGGTGCGGACCGTTCCGTGGTGGGAGGGCGAATACGCCGACGCGGTGCGCGATTCCATCGCCCGATACGAACCCGGCGCTCGCACAACGCAGATCAGCGATCTGATCGAGGAGCGCGGCCTGGTCCGGGAGGCGCCCTCGGAGCAGTACGGTCAGCCCGAGGAGGTGCAGCCGCTGTGAGTGTGCGCGGTGAGCGACCCTTCGACGTGATGGCGGCCGCCACCACAGAATTGACCGTCGAGGTGACGAAATGACCGAATCGGCGGAGCAATCCCCGACCCACTATGCGGATGTCGTCGCCTTCGTGGACCAGTATCTGCGCTACGTGTACCGACGGCAGGTCACCGATACCACCGACGCGGTGTGGTGCCCGGAATGGTGGAGGCATCCCGAGGCCGTGATCCGGCTGGAGGCGATGTGGCGGGCATGGGAGCATTACCGGCTCGACCCCGGTAAAGGGCTGAGCGTGTGGCTCGTCGACCACGCGGATCGGCATATGGCCAAGCTGCTGGATCCGGTGGGGACGTTCAAATACTGCAGTTCCAGGCACGGGCATCGCGAGCTGCTGAGCCCGCTGCCCTTGCGCACCCCGCAGGCCGAGATGTTCACCGAGGCATCCGGCACCGTGTACAGATCGGTGGTCGAGTTCGTCGAAAGCTACCTGAGCCATACCTTTCAGCGGCAGGTCACCGATACCACCGATACGGTGTGGTGCCCGGAGTGGTGGCAGCACCCCGAGGCGGTGGTGCGGCTGGATTCGCTGTGGCGCTCATGGGAGACAATGCGGATCGAGGGTGCGACCGGTCTGAGCGAGTGGTTCCTGGAGCATGCCGATCCGCAGATGAAGCAGTTGTTCGATCCGCGTGGCTCGTTCCGCTACTGCAGCGCCCGACACGGTCACAAGGATTTGCTCGGTCCGCTGCCGACCTCGGAGCCAGGCGCGGGGATGTTCAGCGATCTGGAGAACGCCCAGGAATACCGGGTCTGATCCGGAACTGGCTGTGCGACAGCCGGTTCCGGTGAATTGCTCGCCCCTCGGGAAACGGACCCGACGCGGGCCCGCGGTGAGCCGGCAGGATCAACCGCGGGTGCGCTCGAGTCCGCGACCCTCCAACTCCCGAGCCTGCCCGAGGCGCTTGCTGGTATCGGGCTTGATCCGCACCGCCTCGGATGCGGGTTGCGCCTGGCCGACCTCCATCAGCATGCGCACCTGGGCGAGTTCGGGTGCGACGCCGATCCGATTGAGATGCTGAGCCAGCGCATTGCGGCGCTCGGCCGAGTCGTACCGGGCCGAGGGACGCGCGGGCGTCGTGGTCTGGCCGCCGGTGGGCGCGGTGGCGGAACGGTCGGAAATGCGGTCCCGCTCCAGGGATACGCCCCGCTCGAGCGGGGCCTTCTCGAACATCCGGGCAAGTTCGAGGTTGCGCGGATCCTTGGCCTTCGCCTCGCGCGCTTCCCGAAGCTGAAGTTCGCGGGCCTCTTTGATGCGCGATTCGGTGACCTTGACGCGGGCTTCGGCTTCCTTCTGCCCGCGTTCCCGGGTGCGCAGCGCGACCAACGTCGCGAGCTGCAACATTTGCTTCATGATCGCCGACGTCTCAGCGCCGATCTCGTCCATTTCCGGCATGGCCTGCTCCCCGATGCTGCAGTGGGATCACTATGGATGATGTGTGGTGCATCGTCATGGACGCGGTCACCGGAACGGTGGTTCGAGTGATACGTCCCGCCTGCATTGTGGACACCGGGAGCACTGGGTGAGCGGTACTGCCCGGTGGGGCGTTGACAACACTTCGTACTCCGTTATACGAGGTTACCAATAAATATGCAGGGTTGCCTTACCGGGCATGCCCCGTCACAGCATATAACGCACATTTCCGGCCCGCCTGTGGAACCTTCGGATGTCTTTCGGTCGGATCGGGATCCGCGCCGTAGCTTGTCCGGGTGCGCGGGTGCACCCTCGGAACGTGGTGGCCGCCGGATTCGATTCGGCGGCCACCGATCTCAGCTCACGGTGACCGATTTGAAGGTGATCGGCAGATTCGGTTTGCCGCCACCTGCCGAGGAGTCCATCGAGTGGTCGTCGCCGGCCTTGGCGACCTTGTCCAGTGTCGCCAGACCGGCCTGGTCGACCGTGCCGAAGATGGTGTACTGCGGCGGCAGCGGCGAATCGCCGAAGATCAGGAAGAACTGGCTGCCGTTGGTGCCCTCGCCGGTCGTCGGATCGGCGCCCGCGTTCGCCATCGCGACCACCCCGCGCTTGTACAGCACCGCGTTCTGGGCGGCTGGATCGTTCTTGGCGTACTGATCGGTCGGGTACTCGTTGTCGTACTCGTAGCCCGGCCCACCCTGACCGGTGCCGGTCGGATCGCCGCACTGGAGCATCTGCAGCCCCTCGGTGCTGAGCCGGTGGCAGGGCGTGTTGTCGTAGAAGTGCTGACCGGCCAGGTTCACGAAACTGTTGACCGTGCACGGAGATGCGGCCGAGTTCAGGGTGATCCCGATCGGGCCCTGGGTGGAATCGATGCTGACCTTCGGGCTACCGGAGGTGGACACTTGGGTCTTGTCCGGTTTGTGCACCGACTTGGCCGCCTGGCCGCCGTCACGGTACGCGCAGCTCACGGTCGCGGCCTTCGCCTTGGCCGGCGGGGGCGGTGCGGTCTTGGGCGTATTGGACAGTGAGGCGTCGGCGCTGGTGGTGGACGAGGCGGCCGAATTCGCGCTGTGGTCGTCACCGCGAGTGAGGTAGTAGATACCGACACCGGCCGCCACCACGACGACCACACCGAGCACGGATCCGGCGATGGTGAGCTGCTTGCGCCGCCGGGCCCGCTCGGCACGCCGGGCGAGTTGTCGCTCCAACTTCCGCTTCGCCGCGGCTCGTCGCTGTTCGTTGCTCGGCACTCCCAGTTCCTCCCGTGTAGGTCTGCGTTTCTCCGGCCAAGAGTCTGCCATGCTGTGTCCTCGGCCTCCGCTCCGCTCCGGCGGGCCGAGGCCCTATTAACCCCGCTCCTTCCCTCCTACGCTCAGTCGCTGCGCTCCTTCGCTCCGTCAGTCCAGGACCGGGGCGGGCCCCGGCCTTGGGGTTGGCGTTGTTCGGGGTGGGCCGAACTTGGGCAACCGTGTGTTATTGCTTTGCTGTGGTGGGTCGGGGCGCTATCAACCCCGGTCCTTCCTCCCGCTCCTCCGCTCCGGTCGGTCCCGGACCGGAGCGGCCCGGCCTTTGCCGGGGTCCCGCGGTGAGTGAACCGGGTAGGCGCTGTACAAGCCGGCTGGTGCGGTGTAGAACCGGTTGGACTCGAGGATATGCGGTAGGGGAGACTGGGGGATCGTGACCAAGACCAGCAGCTTCAACGCCCCGAAGGGGATACCGGATTACGTTCCGCCCGGCTCCGCCGAGTTCGTCGCGGTGCGCGACACTCTCGTGCGCGCCGCGCGATCGGCCGGATACGGGCATGTGGAGCTGCCGATCTTCGAGGACACCGGGCTGTTCGCCCGCGGAGTCGGTGAGTCGACCGATGTGGTCAGCAAGGAAATGTACACCTTCGCGGATCGCGGCGACCGGAGCGTCACGCTGCGCCCGGAGGGCACCGCCGGGGTGATGCGCGCGGTGATCGAACACGGTCTGGACCGGGGGCAGCTGCCGGTCAAACTGTGTTACGCGGGCCCGTTCTTCCGCTACGAACGGCCACAGGCCGGGCGGTACCGGCAGCTGCAGCAGGTCGGTGTCGAGGCCATCGGCATGGACGATCCGGCGCTGGACGCCGAGGTGATCGCGATCGCCGACGCCGGATTCCGCGCGCTGGGGCTGGACGGCTACCGGCTCGAGATCACCTCGCTGGGTGACGACTCGTGCCGTCCGCAGTATCGGGAACTGTTGCAGGAGTTCTTGTTCCGGCTCCCGCTGGACGAGGAGACCCGGCGGCGCGCGGAGCTGAACCCATTGCGCGTGCTGGACGACAAGCGTCCGGAGATGCGCGAGATGACCGCCGCGGCGCCGCTGATGCTCGATCACCTGTCGGAGTCGGCGAAGGTCCACTTCGACCAGGTCCTGGGATATTTGGACGCGATCGGGGTGGTCTACACGATCAATCCGCGCATGGTGCGCGGTCTGGACTACTACACCAAGACCACCTTCGAATTCGTGCACGACGGGCTCGGCGCTCAGTCGGGCATCGGCGGTGGTGGCCGGTACGACGGACTGATGGCACAGTTGGGCGGGCAGCCGCTCTCGGGCATCGGTTTCGGGCTCGGTGTGGACCGGACCATGCTGGCTTTGCAGGCCGAGGGCAAGACGGCGGCGGACCCGGCGCGCGTGGACGTCTTCGGCGTACCGCTCGGCGAGGCGGCCACGCAGCGGCTGGTGGTGCTGGCGGCGCGGCTTCGGGCCGCGGGCGTGCGGGTCGATCTGGCCTATGGCGGGCGCGGGGTCAAGGGCGCGATGAAGGCCGCCGATCGCTCCGGCGCGAAATACGCTCTGGTACTGGGTGATCGGGATATCGCCGAGAACGAGATCGGGTTGAAGGATCTGGCCACCGGCGATCAGCGGCAGATCGCGCTCGACGACGCGGTCGGCGCGGTCTCCGAGGCTCTCGCGCACGATCGGTAGTACGGTCACGGGGCCGGGATCACCCGGGCCCTGGCCCGAACCCGCCGGAGCGCAGCGGAGGCCATGGATACAGATGCAGCAGCAACCGAATTCGTCAGGGCCGCAACGGGTCGGCCTGGATCTGATCGCACCCGAGGTGTACGCGCCGATGCTGCGCCGATTCACCCTGTTCGCCTTCGGCGCGGCCGCGCTGGTTGCGCTGCTGTTGGCGCTGCTGGTGAACTGGCAGCTCGCGGTGCTCGCCGGGGTGCTGCTGGTGGCGCCCGCCGCGGTGTATGCGGTATCGGTGCGGCGGCGTCGAATCTGGCTGGCGGGCACGGTCGTCGAGGCCCGCACCCTCACCGGGCTGCGCCGGGTGGATATCGCGCAGGCCACCGGTGTGGAGATCCTGGTGTACCCCGGGCGGCTGAGTCGGATCGTCCTGCGGATCACCGCCGGTCGCGGCCGGCAGGTGATTCCGCTGGCCATGTACACCGCCGCCGGTGGCGGCCGAGAGCTGCACATCCTGGGGCTGCGCACGCTCGCCGACGCGCTGGCCTCGAGTCGTCTCGCGGCCGCGTTGGCTGTGTCCAGCATGCTGATCGGCCAGCTGCGTGCGGAGGCTCGTGACGCGGGCCTCGAGGAACGGCCGCTGTACCGGGCCGTACATCTGGTGCGGGTCAAGGATGTGGTCCAGCCCGTCGCGCTGAGCGACGCGGAGATCGCCGCACTGGGCTGAGCGATTCGCACCGCGGTGTGAAAAACGTTGTGGCGCAGCGTATCGATCCTGCGCTGGGCATTCGCCGGGAGTTCCGGCGGATGTGGAGATTGCTCACAGTGGGCCGTCCGGCGATGTGCGGCTCGATAGGCTCGGCACATACAGTCGATCATCGAGGAGTTGATGTGACCAGCACCGCCCGTCCGCCCGTGACCGTCACCGTCACCGGTGCGGCCGGACAGATCGCCTACGGATTGCTGTTCCGGATCGCCGCGGGGGCGATGCTCGGGCCGCGGACGCCGGTTCGATTGCGACTATTGGAAACCTCGGCCGCGGTCGGCGCCCTCGAGGGGGTGGCGATGGAACTCGAGGACGGCGCGTTCGGACTGCTCGAGTCGGTCGATATCGCGGACGATCCGTGGATCGGATTCGAGGGGGCGAATATCGCGGTGCTGGTGGGCGCGCGCCCACGGACCGCCGGGATGGAGCGTTCGGATCTGCTCGCCGCCAATGGCGCCATCTTCGCAGATCAGGGTGCGGCCATCAATGCCAGTGCCGCACCGGATGTGAAGGTGCTGGTGGTCGGCAATCCGGCGAATACGAACGCGCTCATCGCGATGAGCAACGCCCCCGATGTGCCCGATTCGCGCTTCACCGCGCTGACCCGGCTCGACCACAATCGCGCCATCGCCCAGCTCGCGCGCCGGGCGGGGGCGCCGGCCGCGTCGATCGCGAAAATGATCATCTGGGGCAACCATTCGGCCACCCAGTATCCGGACTTGAACCATGCCACCGTCGGCGGTCGTCCGGCGCTGCGGGCGATCGGTGAATCCGCTTGGGTCACCGAGGATTTCATTCCCACCGTGCAGCAGCGCGGTACCGCGATCATCAAAGCGCGCGGGGCGTCGTCGGCGGCGAGTGCGGCGGGTGCGGCCCTGGATCACATCCGGGACTGGGTGCAGGGCACTCCGGACGGCGACTGGGTGTCGATGGCTGTGCCGTCCGACGGTTCGTACGGTGTGCCCGCGGGGCTGATCAGCTCGTTCCCGGTCACCTGCGCCGAGGGGGAGTACCGGATCGTGTCCGGGATCGAGATCGATGAATTCTCCCGCGCCCGAATCGATGCCAGTGTCGCGGAGCTGGAAGCCGAGCGGGACGCCGTGATCGAGTTGGGTTACGCGAAGCGGGTCTGATCGGTGCTCCGGGCGGTCCGATCGTCGCGCGTGCATCGATCGGACCGCGTGCGGCGACTCAGCATTTGGCGATGACGGATTCGGCGTAGCGCTCGATCGCCGCGATCTTCCTGGCCAGCGGTTCGGTGTCCGGTCCGGGCGTGTAGTGGTAGCGGAAGCCCACGATGACATCGGTGATGCCGCGGTCCTCGAGTCGCTTGATGCCATCGGGGGTGTAGGCGTCCAGGGAAGCGACGTGAATCTCGAACGGGATGGAGCTGTCGCGTTCGGGGAGCAATTCGTCCAGGCGGGCCAGCATGCGGTCCAACTCCTCCGGTTGGCCTCCGGCGTGCATCCAGCCGTCGCACAGCCGCACCGCGCGGCGCAGCGCCGGATCGCTGTGTCCGCCGACCAGAATCGGCAGCGGCTCGGTCGGCGCGGGGGTCAGCTTGATCCGTGGAATGTCGTAGAACTCGCCGTGGTATTCGAAGTACTCGCCGGTGCACAGGCCGCGCACGATCTCGATGCATTCGTCCATGCGCCGCCCGCGCCGCTCGAACGGCACGCCCATGATCTCGAAATCCTCGGGCCAGGGGCTGATTCCGACGCCGAGGGCGAACCTGTTGCCGCTCAGTGCGGCCAGTGAACCCGCCTGCTTGGCGACCAGGACCGGCGGGCGGATCGGCAGTTTGATCACGAACGGCGTGAAACGCAGGGTGGTCGTCGCGGCGGCGAGTGCCGCGGACAGTACGAACGTCTCGATGAACGGCTTGCCGTCCAGAAACTCCCGCGAGCCGTCGGGCGTGTACGGATACGTCGAATCCGATTCCTCCGGGTAGGCGATGCTGTCGGCGATCGACATGCTGTGGAACCCGGCGGCCTCGGCGGCCTGTGCCAGCGGCACGTAGTAGGCCGGATCGGTCATCGCCTCCGCATAGGTGAAACGCATCGGAGCATCCTCTCGGTCGGCGGGTGTGTGCACTCGCCCGGTCCGGGCGGCTCGGGCACGGATCCTGCGGCCTCCGGACGGCTGAATTAGAACAGATTCTAGTTTCTTTCGCGATCGTAATCGCAGCGATCATGAACTGTCAGCCGATCTGCCGATCCAGCGCCGCTGCGCGTTCTGCCACCGGGTTCGGATTCCGAATCAGCGGGTTGCCTACCGGCAGAACGTCTTTGCCCGCGAACGCGGAAGGCCCGGACCGTGCCGGCCCGGGCCCTCGACGTACGCGATCGACAGGTCGGTCGATCAGAGGCTGGTATCGGAGGAGTAGCCGTTGATCTCTTCGTCGGAATGGATCTGACCGATGACATCCGGCGCGATCTCACCGAGCACGCCCGCGAGCTCGGTATCGCCGGTGATGCTCTGGTACGGCTGGACCGTGCTCTGATGCTCTTCGTCTTCGGTATTGCGCGCGTTGGCCGCACCGCCACCGCCCATGAAACTGCTCGGGCTCGTCAGACCGGCCGCCCGGCTCGCCGCGCTGACCTCGGCGGCGATCGCGTTCTGGGCGTTTGCGATGGCCCCCGGCACGGACGTACCCGCGCCACCACCGGAATTGGTGCCGACGCCGTCGGTGCTCAGGCCGCCGCCACCGCCGCTGAAGGAACCGCCCCCGCCGCCGCTGAAGGCGCTGTTGTACCCGGCCGTCGAGGTGTTGCCCAGCTTCGAGGTGAGGTCGTCGGTGCTGGTGCTGCTGTCGCTGTTGTTGGACAGCAGAGATTGGGCCTGTTCCATCACCGGCTGGGCGATGTTCTGCGCGACGGACGCCGCCGCCTGGGCCGCCTGCTGTCCGGCCCCGCTCTGGCCGAGCAATTGGTTGACCACGCCGCTGAGCTGACCGGTATACCCGGCCAGCTCGCCGCGGGTGGCGTTCACGATTCCGACCGCGGTGCCGAGATGCTCTGTGGCCGTGGCGATCAGCGTGGCCTGGGCGGGCGGTGTGACGATCACCGGGGCCAGTGCGGTGGCCTGGGCGGCGAAGGACTGGGCCACCGCGGTGAGCTGCACATTGCCCTTCTGCACCACGGCCGCCGCCTCGTCGGTGAGCTTGGAGATGTCGAAACCGCGCTGGCTGGTGTCCTGTCCCTGGGACTGGGTCTGCTGACCGGCGGTCTGCGCGCTGTCGGCGGATTTGCCCTGCCAGACCTGGTCGACCGATTTGAGCGCGCTTTCGCCCACCGACATGGCCGCCTGGATGATCTGCGAGGACTGGCTCAGCAGGGTGCTGGGATTGAGCGCGCCCATCACGCCGGTGCCGAAGCTCTGCAACAGGCTCGCGAAGGGCTGGAAGAGCTGTTCGATACCCGGGATGGCGGGCAGGGTGATGCCCTTGCTCAGCAGGGTGTTGATCGTATCGGTCGTCGGCAGGCCCGCGGAGATCGGCGCGGCGGCCTGTTGGATCGAGGAGGCGGCATTGTTCAGTGCGGCCGGGGCGCTGTTCACGGCCGTGTGTGCGGTGTCCAGCACGTTCTGTGCGCCCGGAATCGCCGCGAGACTGGTCTGGGCGTGGTCGAGCGCGTCGTTCGCCGAGCCGAGCAGCGGACTGGTGGCATCACCCAGGGCGGACGCGTGTGTGGAGGTGTTGCCGAGTCCGGGGATGTGGCCGCCGCCGAGCGAGGCGCCGTGATCGTCCTCGTATTCCTTCTGTGCCAGATGAAGTTCGGGCGAGGACGCCTCGGTGGCCTCGGTGGGCAGTTGCGGCAGTGAGACGTGTACGAACGGGCCGTTCTGCACGGCGGACGCGATGTTCTGCGCGGTCTGGGACGCGGCCTCGGACACCGCGGCGATCGGGTCGGCGGTCTGCGCGCCGATGACGCCGCCGGTTCCGGAGTCGAGTGCCTGCACGTCAGCCCCCGATCTCGTTGGTGACGGATTTCAGTGCGTTCGAGAAGGTCGAATCCGAATCGTCGAACGAAGCGGCGGTGCCGAATGCGGACTGCCCGATCTTGTCGACCTTGCTGGACAGATCGTTGATGTCCTGGCAGTGCAGGACCTGCGCGGCGGCGAACATCGCCAGATAGTCGGCGCCGATGAGGCCGAAGACCGGCGTCATCGCGGCCACGTGACCGACCGTGTCCATATCGCCCGCCCCGGAGATCTGCGCCGCTACGCCCTTGTGTGTCGCCGCGAACGCGCGAACGGCGTCGGTTTCCACCGAGAAACTCATCGAGTCTGCCCCCCAATCCTCATGCCATCGGTCTCGTGGACTTGCCCGGACACCGCGCGGGTGTCCGATCCCGTGCGCCGTCACCGGCGCGACCGGTGACGGTACAGGGCCTCAATATAGCGGACCTGCCCGACACGTTTCGACTCCGAGCGGCTCGGTGCAGGCGGATTTCGTCCGATCCGCCGACGATTCGGACGAAACGGAATAGGACGAAACTAGAACTTGTTGCAAATTAGAACGGGTTCTATATTCTCGTTCTCATGAAGGTCGCAGTCACCGGCGCAGCCGGGTTCCTTGGCACCAACCTGCTCCACGCACTGGTGGAGCGCGGTCACGACGTGACCGCCATCGATCGGGTCGGGCCCGCCGTCGCGTCCGGCCCCGAGGTGACCTGGGTCAGCGGCGATGTGCTGGATCCGGAGTCGATGCGCACCGCGCTCGAGGGTGCGGAGGTCGTCTACCACTTGGTTGCCATGATCACCCTCGAACACCGCCACGATCTGGCCTGGCGGATCAATACCGAGGGTGTGCGCGTGGTCGCCGAGGCCGCGCTCGCGGCGGGTGTGCGGCGCATGGTGCACACGAGTTCCATCCACGCGTTCAACCAGTACAACTGCGGTGGCCGGATCGATGAGCGCGCGCCGCGCTCGACCGATCCCAGCCTACCCGTCTACGACCGGTCCAAATTCCAGGGCGAGGTCGAGTTGCGCAAGGTCATCGATCAGGGGCTGGACGCGGTGATCTGCAACCCGACCGGCGTGTACGGGCCGATCGATCATTCGGACTCGCGGATCAACACCACGCTGTGGGACGCCGCGCGCGGCCGGGTGCCGGTCATGATCGCCGGCGGCTTCGACCTGGTCGACGTGCGCGACGTCGCGCTCGGCCTGATCCTCGCGGGGGAGAAGGGGTGCACCGGGGAGAACTACCTGCTCGCCGGTGCGATGTGCTCGATGCTCGAGGTGACCCGACTCGCCGCGGCGGTGAACGGCAAGCGCGGCCCGCGGTTCGCGATCCCGACCAAGGTCATCTCGGCCGCCCTGCCCGTGCTGGAACCGATCGCGAAGTTGTTCGGCAGCGACCGGGTGTCCAAGGCCGCCATGGGCGCGCTCATCTCCGCGCCGGTCGTGGACGGTTCGAAGGCCGAGGACGAGCTCGGCTACCGGCCCCGGCCGACCGAGGACACCGTGCGCGATCTGGTTGCCTTCTACAAGGGGGAGCCGCTCGAGTCGCGGTCGCGCTGCGTTGCTTGACAGATATTAGAACTGATGTTCGACTGGGAGGGTGCGGTGGCGAAGCCAGACCCTGGATGCCGAGGACGGCGCCCTCCCGGGACTCGACCGGGCGGGTCTCGTACGCACGGTGCAGACCCCGGAATTCGAGGGCGTGACCTTCCACGAGGTGCTGTGCAAGAGCGCGCTCAACCGCGTTCCGGAAAGTTCCTCGCTGCCGTTCGGCTGGACCATCAATCCCATGCGCGGGTGCTCGCACGCGTGCCGGTACTGCTTCGCGCGAAGCACGCACGAATATCTGGATCTGGACGCGGGCCGGGATTTCGACAGTCAGATCGTGGTCAAGACGAATGTCGCCGCGGTGCTGCGCCGGGAGGTGAACCGGCGCTCGTGGCGGCGCGAACCGGTCGCGCTCGGCACCAATACCGATCCGTACCAGCGCGCCGAGGGCAGATACCGGCTGATGCCGGGCATCATCGGTGCACTGGCCGATTCGGGCACGCCGTTCTCCATCCTCACCAAGGGCACCCTGCTGCGGCGCGATCTGCCGCTGCTGACGCTCGCCGCCCGGGAGGTGCCGGTGCGGCTGGCTCTGTCGATCGCGATCCTGGACCCGGAACTGCATCGCGGTCTGGAGCCGGGGACGCCGTCCCCGCGGGCGCGTCTGGAGCTGGTCCGCACACTCGCGGACGCGGGTTTCGCGGTGAACGTCATGGTGGCGCCGGTGATTCCCTGTCTCACCGACAGTGCCGCCCACCTGGACGAGCTGTTCGCCGCGATCGCCGAGGCGGGTGCGGCGAGCGCGGTCGCCTTTCCGATGCATCTGCGCGGTCGCACCCGCGCCTGGTTCCTGCAATGGCTCGCCGAGCACCACCCGGCGCTGTTGCGGAGATATAGGCAGTTGTACGGTCGTGGGGCGTACGTCACACCGGAGTACTCCGCGTGGCTGCGCGGCCGGCTCGATCCGCTGCTGTCGCGGCACGGTTTGGACCGCGACGCGTCGGCGGAGACAGAGGTCAGGTCGCCGCGGGCCGCGCAACCGGCCGCGCAGTTGGCCTTGTTCTCCTAGCGACGGCCCGCCCCGGAGCCAGGACGGGCGCGGGTGCGGGTGAGCAGAGGAGGCGAATATCGGGGCGGTGTTTCGTGCCGCGGCACATCTCGGCGCCGAGGGTGCGACCGCGACGCTGCCGGAATCGGTACGACGCGAAATCTGTTGAACCGCTTGCGACTCGGGCATGTCCGAGAGCGGCGGAGTAACTTGGCATGTGGTACTCATCGACGAGGAAGTGATACACGCGCATGGTTGCCCAGGGCTCTGATTCTCCCGGCGGCGCCGCCTCGCAAGCCGGTCGCGCGGACGCGGCCGGAAGCGGTGGCGTCGCAGAGAAATTGGAAAAGGTCGTCATCCGATTCGCCGGCGACTCCGGTGACGGTATGCAGCTGACCGGTGACCGTTTCACGCACGAGGCCGCCGCATTCGGCAACGACCTCGCCACGCAGCCGAACTTCCCCGCCGAGATCCGCGCACCCCAGGGCACGCTGCCCGGCGTCTCCTCGTTCCAGATCCAGATCGCCGATTACGACATCCTCACCGCCGGTGATCAGCCCGATGTGCTGGTGGCGATGAATCCGGCGGCGCTGAAGGCGAATCTGGAGGATCTGCCGCGCGGGGCGACGATCATCGTCAACACCGACGAGTTCACCAAGCGCACGCTGACCAAGGTCGGATATGCGGCCGATCCGCTCACCGACGATTCGCTGTCCGATTTCGTCGTGCACCGGGTGCCGATGACCTCCTTGACCTTGGGGGCGACCGAGTCGACCGGCGTCGGCAAGAAGGACGGCCAGCGGGCGAAGAACATGTTCGCCCTGGGCCTGCTGTCCTGGATGTACGGGCGGCCGATCGGCGGTACCGAGCAGTTCATGCGCGAGAAGTTCGCCGCAAAACCGGATATCGCCGAGGCGAACATCCTCGCCTTCCGGGCGGGCTGGAACTACGGCGAGACCACCGAGGCGTTCGCCACCACCTACGAGGTCGCCCCGGCGGTGCTGCCCGCGGGCACCTATCGGCAGATCACCGGCAACACCGCCCTGGCGTACGGCATCGTCGCGGCCGGGCAGCTCTCGGGGCTGCCGGTCTTCCTGGGCACCTATCCGATCACCCCAGCCTCGGACATCCTGCACGAACTGAGCAAGCACAAGAACTTCGGCGTCACCACCTTCCAGGCGGAGGACGAGATCGCCGGAATCGGTGCGGCACTGGGCGCCTCGCTGGGCGGAGCGCTCGGCGTGACCAGCACGTCGGGTCCGGGTCTGGCGCTCAAGAGCGAGACCATCGGCTTGGCCGTGATGACCGAGTTGCCGCTGCTGATCGTCGACGTGCAGCGCGGCGGCCCGTCGACCGGCCTGCCGACCAAGACCGAACAGGCCGACCTGCTGCAGGCGCTGTACGGCCGCAACGGTGAATCGCCGGTCGCGGTGGTCGCCCCGCGCTCGCCGGCCGACTGCTTCGCGGCCGCGGTGGAGGCCGCGCGCATCGCGCTGACCTATCGCACGCCGGTGCTGCTGCTCTCGGACGGTTCGATCGCCAACGGTTCGGAACCCTGGGCGATTCCGCAGGTCACGGAGCTGGAACGGATCGACCCCGGCTTCGAGCCCGGCGCGGCCGAGGGCGATTCGGATCCGTACCAGCCTTATGCGCGCGATCCGGAGACTTTGGCCCGGTCGCTCGCGGTGCCGGGCACGCTCGGCCGCGCCCACCGCATCGGCGGGCTGGAGAAGGCCGACGGCACCGGCAACATCTCCTACGATCCGGCGAACCACGACCTGATGGTCCGGCTGCGTCAGGCGAAGATCGATGGCATCGAGGTGCCGGACCTGGAGGTCGACGATCCCAGCGGTAATGCCGAACTGCTGATGATCGGCTGGGGCAGTTCCTACGGGCCGATCGGTGAGGCCTGCCGCCGGGCGCGGCGGCGCGGGGTCCCCGTGGCGCAGGCGCATCTGCGAAATCTGAATCCGCTGCCCGCCAACACCGGCGAGATATTGCGCCGCTACCGCACCGTGGTGGCGCCGGAGATGAACGGCGGTCAACTGGCCATGCTGCTGCGCGGCCGGTATCTGGTGGACGTGCAGCCCTGGACCAAGGTCGCCGGTACCGCGTTCTCGGCGCAGGAACTGGTCGGCGTGATCGACGCGGCACTGGACGGCTCACTGGCAGAACTCGAGAACGACAAGGTCTTCGCCGCACGCGCGAGGGCGACCTACCGCACCGTAGGGGGTAAGTGATGACGATCGTGGAGACCTCGCTCGTCGGCGCCGATCTCGGCCTGACCGGTCTGTCCGGCGTACCGGGCGCGCCGGGGCCGCAGAAGGTCAAGGATTACACCTCCGATCAGGAGGTGCGCTGGTGTCCGGGCTGCGGTGACTACGTCATCCTGGCGACCGTGCGCAGCTTTCTGGCCGATCTTGGGCTGCGCCGGGAGAACATGATGTTCGTCTCGGGTATCGGCTGCTCGAGCCGTTTCCCGTACTACCTGGACGCCTACGGGATCCACTCGATCCACGGCCGCGCACCCGCGATCGCGACCGGTCTGGCGGTGACCCGTCCGGATCTGTCGGTGTGGGTGGTGACCGGTGACGGCGACGCGCTCTCGATCGGCGGCAATCACCTCATCCACGCGCTGCGGCGCAATGTGAACATGACGATCCTGCTGTTCAACAACCGGATCTACGGCCTCACCAAGGGGCAGTACTCGCCGACCTCGGAACCTGGCAAGGTCACCAAGTCGACGCCGATGGGCTCGGTGGACCACCCGTTCAACACGCTGTCGGTGGCGCTGGGCGCGGAGGCCACTTTCGCCGCGCGGGCGCTGGATTCGGATCGCGCCGGGCTGACCGAGGTGCTGCGCGCGGCCGCGGAGCATCGCGGCACCTCCTTCGTGGAGATCCTGCAGGATTGCCCGATATTCAACGACGGCTCGTTCGACGTGCTGCGCAAGGACAACGCCGAATCCCATTTGATCCGGCTGCGTCACGGCCTGCCGCTGCGCTTCGGCGCCGAAGGCGAATTCGCCGTGGTGCAGCGCGGTTTCGGCCTCGACGTGGTGGCCACGGATACGGTCGCCGAATCCGAGATCGTCGTGCACGACGCCTACCGCGACGATCCGGGGTACGCGTACGCGCTCTCGCGCCTGTCCGAGCAGGACCTCTCGCACGTCCCGGTCGGTATTTTCCGCAGCGTCTCCAGGCCCACCTACGACGACGGCGTTCGCGAGCAGACCGAGATCGCACGGGAACGTCAACCGGTGCAGGCGGATTCACTACAGCGGCTGCTCACCGGCAAGGAGACCTGGACGGTCGGCTGAGTCCGCCGCATCCGTTTCGGGTGGTGAGTCGTCGTGATCCTCGACGCTCACCGCCCGAACTCATGGCCGATGTGAGTGCCGGGCCGAGACGAGCGCGGCCGCAGGTGAGGTCGGCGCCGGGGACGGTGGTTGCGGTTTGGTCGGCCGCGGCACGACCGGCGGTGTGGACGCGGGTATGTGGGTGGCCCAATCCCCGGGGGAGGCCGAAGTCGGCGCCCGGCTCATATCCGGCGTGCCGGAGGTCGGCGACTGCACTGCCACGAGTACGCCGCCGCGCAGGGTCAGCACCAGCGCCGATCCTGCCGCGAGGAGCTGTACGGACCCGAATCGTTCCCTCACCCCGAACGACTGCATAGACCGTCCCTTCTCCCGGGCGGCACGGTGCCGCGCCCGCGATTGTGGACCGCGCATGCGGCGAAATGTGTGCGGCGCGCCCTGCGTCGCATACGACGTGACCGGAACCGGACAAACCGGCGATTCGTCCGGTATCCGGTGGCCGCGTGAGCGGGGCCCTAGCGGGTCAACGCAGCGCGGGAGGATTGTCCAGGTCGGTGGCCGAGAACGTATCGCACGCCTTCACCTGGCCGTTGCGATATCCGGTGAGGAACCACTTCTGACGCTCGGCGGAGGAACCGTGCGTCCAGGATTCGGGATTGGTCCGGCCGGTGGCGGCCTTCTGGATCCGGTCGTCGCCGACCGACGAGGCGGCCGAGAGTGCGTCCTGAATATCCTTGTCCGACAGTGGTTTCAGGAACGGCTGATTACTGCCGGGTGCGGGGAGCTTATCGGCGTAGGAGGCCCAGACCCCGGCATAGCAGTCCGCCTGCAATTCGAGCCGCACCGATCCGGAGGTGGCGCCCTGTGCGGACTTCGCGGCGCGGCCGGAATCACCGAGCAGATTCTGGATGTGGTGGCCGACCTCGTGCGCGACGACGTATTCCTGCGCCAGCGGTCCGCCGCTGGAACCGAATTTGTCGACCAGTTCCTGGAAGAAACTGGTGTCGAAATACGCGGTGCGGTCGGCGGGGCAGTAGAACGGCCCGACCGCGCTGGTGGCCCGGCCGCAGCCGCCGGTGGACACCGCGCCGGTGAACAGTCGCACCTTCGGCGCGGTGTACGAGCGACGAGTCTGCCGGGAAAGTTCGGCGCCCCACACCGAATCCAAGCTCTGTGCCGTCAGCACCACCCGGCAGTCGACGTACTTGTTCGCATCCGCGCCGGTCTTGCAGTGGGCGGGTGTCTTGGCCGTTCCGGACTGGGCGGTTGTGCCGCCGGTCACCTCGCGCAGCAGAGATCCCGGATCTCCACCGAACACCAGCGCCAGGACCAGCACGATCAGACCGCCGGCGCCGCCGAGCGCGATCTTGCCGCCCATTCCCGGGCCGCCGCCCGAGGAGACCCGATCCGGATCGATCTGCATGCCCTCGTTGAAGGTCATCCGTGGCCCCTTCGCCCGTTGGTTCGCTGTGCCGCCACGCGATCCGGTCGGCCCGGGCCGCGTGCGGACTACAGCTTGACACGGGCGTGGCGGATATCGGTTTCCGACCGGTGAACGCCTCTCTCTAGGATGGGAGCGCATCAGCTCACCGAGCCGGTGCACCGACCCGTCGAAAGGAATACCGTGCTGCGCACCCACTTGGCAGGTTCGCTGCGAAGCGAACACGCCGGTCTGACCGTGACCCTCACCGGTTGGGTGGCTCGCCGTCGAGACCACGGTGGCGTGATCTTCATCGATCTGCGCGATGCGTCGGGTGTGTCGCAGGTGGTGTTCCGTGAGGGTGTTCCCGCCGAACAGGCGCACCGGTTGCGTGCGGAGTACTGCGTCCAGGTGACCGGCGTAGTCGAGCCGCGACCCGAGGGCAGTGAGAATCCGAATCTGCCGACCGGTTCGGTCGAGGTGAACGTCGGCGAACTCGTCGTTCTCAACGAGGCCGCGCCGCTGCCGTTCCAGCTCGACGAGCAACCCGGCGAAGAGGCACGGCTGAAGTACCGCTACCTGGACCTGCGCCGGGAGGGCCCGGCGCACGCCATCCGGCTGCGGTCCCAGGTCAACGCCGCTGCTCGCGCGGTCCTGGCCGAACATGCGTTCGTCGAGGTCGAAACCCCGACCATGACCCGTTCCACGCCCGAGGGCGCACGCGACTTCCTGGTCCCGGCGCGGCTGCAGCCCGGTAAGTTCTACGCGCTGCCGCAGAGCCCGCAACTGTTCAAGCAGTTGCTGATGGTATCGGGTATCGAGCGGTACTACCAGATCGCGCGCTGCTATCGCGACGAGGACTTCCGCGCCGACCGGCAGCCCGAATTCACCCAGCTCGATATCGAGATGAGCTTCGTGAGCCAGGAGGATGTCATCCTGCTGGCCGAGGATGTGCTCAGCGCGCTGTGGAAACTCGTGGGCCATGAGATCCCCACACCGATCCAGCACATGACCTACGCCGAGGCGATGCGCCGATTCGGTACCGACAAGCCGGATCTGCGGTTCGGCGTCGAAATCACCGAATGCGCCGAATACTTCGCGCAGACGCCGTTCCGGGTGTTCCAGGCGCCGTACGTCGGCGCGGTCGTGATGCCCGGCGGTGCGAGTCAGCCGCGGCGTCAGCTGGACGCCTGGCAGGAGTGGGCCAAGCAGCGTGGCGCGAAGGGCCTGGCGTACATCCTGGTCAACGAGGACGGCACGCTGGGCGGGCCGGTGGCCAAGAACCTCAGCGATTCCGAGCGCGAGGGCCTGGCCAAACACGTCGGCGCGGAACCGGGGGACTGCGTGTTCTTCGCCGCCGGGGAGACCAAGGCGCAGCGGGCGCTGCTGGGCGCCGCCCGTGCCGAGATCGCGCGCAAGTGCGATCTGATCGACGAGAATGCTTGGGCGTTCGTCTGGATCGTGGACGCGCCGCTGTTCGAACCGGCCGCCGATGCCGCCGCGAGTGGCGATGTGGCCCTGGGATATTCGGCGTGGACGGCGGTACATCACGCGTTCACCTCACCCAAGCCCGAATCCCTGGACACCTTCGACACCGATCCGGGTGCGGCCCTGGCCTACGCCTACGACATCGTCTGCAACGGCAACGAGATCGGCGGCGGTTCCATCCGCATCCACCGCCGTGACGTGCAGGAGCGAGTGTTCGAGGTGATGGGCATCAGCCACGAGGAGGCACAGGAGAAGTTCGGCTTTCTGCTGGACGCCTTCTCCTACGGGGCTCCGCCGCACGGCGGCATCGCCTTCGGCTGGGACCGCATCACCGCACTGCTGGCCGGGGTGGATTCGATCCGCGAGGTCATCGCGTTCCCGAAGTCCGGCGGTGGGGTGGACCCGCTGACCGAAGCGCCCACGCCGATCACCCGGCAGCAGCGCAAGGAGGCGGGGTTGGACGTCGTCCTCGACGAGAACGGCAACCCCGTCGGCCGGGACGAGAAGGCCGCCGGGAAGAAGTAACTCACGGTGGGCCCGGATCGGCGTGATCGGTCCGGGTTCGGTTGTCCGGCAACGCATCTCGGGGCCCTGCCGGTGCGAGACGAAGCGGAGGCAGGAGAACGTGCTGCACGTCCGGGTGATCTGCCCGTCGGGGAAGACCGAGAGTGCGCTCGCCGCGCTGCGCGCCGAGCCGGGCGCGACGCTGATCACGGTGCAGCGCGGTGCCGCGGTCGAGCCGCCCGGGGATGTGCTCGAGGCCGATGTCGCGCGTGAGTCGGTCGACGACGTGGTCGAGGCCCTCGAGGCGCTGGGCATCGGCCGCGAGGGCGGGATCGTGCTCGGGCCGATCGATACGGCGCGATCGGATTCGGCGGATCGGGCGGTCGCCGAGGCGCCGGGTGATCCGTCGGTTGCGGTCGTCTGGGAGGCGCTGCTGGCCGAGACCAGGAGCGAGTCGGCGCTGAGTCCGGCGTTCCTGGCGTTCATCACCATCGCATGCCTGCTGGCCGCGGTCGGCATCGCCACCGATTCGCCGGTGACGATCGTCGGCGCGATGGTGGTGGGGCCCGAATTCGGGCCGCTGGCCGCGCTCGCGGTGTCGTTGGTGCGCAAGGATTTCGCGTTGGCGCGCCGCTCGGCGCTGGCCCTGATCGCCGGATTCTCCGTTGCCATGGTGATCACCTGGGCGGCCACGCTGGTGTGGGAGCAGTTCGGCTGGCTGACCCTGGACAGCGTCGACCGAATTCACAACGTGGAGTTCATCTATCAGGTGGGGCCGTTCTCACTGGTGGTCGCGCTACTGGCGGGCGCGGCCGGGATGTTGTCGCTGGTGACCTCGAAATCGGCTGCGCTGGTTGGTGTTTTCATCTCGGTGACGACGATCCCGGCGGCCGGATTCGCGGTGGTGGCCGCGACCGTGGGCGCGTGGGACAAGGCGTTCTCGTCGATCGGCCAGCTCGGGGTGAACATGATCGGGATCGTGGTCGCCGGATGGCTCGTGCTGCAGTTGCGCCCCCGGCACGGCAGCGAGCGCGGACCGCTGGATCGGTTCAGGCGTTACTGGGCCTCGGGCGAATAACGCTGTGTCCGTGGGCAGATCAGCCCAGGGTCAGGCCGTCGGTCAGCGCGCGATAGGAGTAGGTCAGCGCCATCACCGAGATCGGGCCGACCAGCAGCAGGCTCAGCGCGCCGATGACCATGCCGACCGTACCGGCGATGACCATGCCGATCACGCAGACCATCAGAGCGGCCACGGTCAGGAACAGCACCGCGAACGCCAGCAGCAGCGTCTTGCCGATGTCCGAGAGCACCAGCCGCACACTGGATCGGATCGCGGCGATCGGATTCTGGTCGCGGTCGATCACGAAGTGCAGTGCGAACATGCACAGGAATCCGACCACGATTGCCGCGAGCACACCCAGGATGGTCGCGAGCGTCTCGGACACGATGGCGAACACCGCGGACACCACGATCATCGCCAGCAGGCTGCTCGCGAATACCGCCAGCGCCGAGAGCAGGACGTTACCGGCGTTGACGAATCCGAAGAACGCTTGGAAATCCGGTGGGGTGCCGTCGGTTTCGTAGAGCGCGCCCCGGATCATGGCCGCCTGCAGCAGCCAGACCACGACGGCCACGATCAGGAACAGCAGCAACAGCGGGATCACCGAATTGATGTTCGCGACCCGGACCACCACGGTCGCGGCCAGATAGGCGACGAAGCCGACGAGGGTGATCGCGATCCAGGAAATCGGATTGGCGCGCAAGCGTTCCCAGCCGTATCCGAGTGCGCGGCCGATACTCAGGCCGAGGGGCGGGGGCGCGGGGAATCCGTAGGGCGGCTGGCCCGGCGTCGCGTCCTGCGGTGCTCCGGGAGGTACCGCGCCGGTTGTCGGCGACCAGCCGGAATGGGGTGTTGTGCCGGGGGCGTAGCCCTGGCCGGCGTTCGGGTCGTAGCCCGGGGAGTAGCCGGGTTGAGACGCCGTCGTCGGCTGGCCGTGTCCGGGCTGAGACTGGCCGTAACCCTGTACCGGAGGAGGTGCGGGCTGCTGGGTGGGCGCGGATGTCGCACCGAAGACCGGGGGCGGGGGCGGGGGGCCGCCGGTCACCGGAGGCGTGGCCGCGGGGGTTCCGGGGCGTGCGGATCTTCCGGAGCGCGCTCCGGCGTCCTGGGGATATCCGGACTGTGGTGTGGACTGCTCTCGGGCGCTGTCCCCGGATGTGCCGGGCGCGGGGTGCGGAGTCTCGGTCATCGTGGGGACCTTTCGAATCGCCTGGGTTTCAGTGTGGCGCACAGCAGTTGGCGATGACACAACCGGAACCGCCCGCGTCGTGTCAAGCAGCCTCGAGAGTATTCCTGTCCGAAATGTCGTAATACCTGATGGGCAGGATGATCCCGTACGTGATGCACGTCGTGCGCGGACCTCCAGCCTCTCGCGCCGACGGCCCGCAGTTCATCGAGACACGCCGAGCGACGCGCGAAAGGTTGTGGAACCGCTCGCTGAAAGTGACCTGAAGCGAGTAACTTGGATCGCGATGACCGCACTATTGGCCGAACGCGCCACCGAAGTCGTGTCCGCGGCACAGCATTTGCTCACAAAGCGAATGGGTGCTCCGGTGAAGCTCAGCGATCCGATAGAGCTCGGCGGCAGTGGCCGGACGACGGTACTACGTGTGCGTGTCGCGGAGAATGCCTTCTCACTTCCGCGCACGCTCATCGTCAAACAGCTCCGCGGTGCGGCGCAGGATCGCCGCATCGGTGGCCTCGTGCCCGGCGTGGCGAGCATCGACGCGGCATTTCTTCGTGAGGCGGTGTCCTACCAGTTCACCACCGCCCTCAGCAGCAGGCATCGGCCCGGTGCGTATCTGCTGGCCCACGATCTGCCCGCCCGGCTGCTGATCCTGAGCGATCTGGGCGAGAACGCCTCGCTCACCACGGTGCTGCGTTCGGGCGCCGAGCCGGCCAGCCGCAATGCGCTGATGGCCTTCGCTCAGGCGATGGGCCGCATGCACGCGGCCACGGTCGGTCGCGAGCCCGACTTCGTGGCGTTGTTGCGGCGCGTCGACGTGGCGCACCGGGTGGACGGTATCGCCCAGCAGGCCGAGGCCGCGATCGGCGAGGTGCCCCGCATGCTGCACCGCGAGCTGAACATCGAGGTCCCCGGCGAGATCGCCGAACGCATCGTCGCGGGCAACCGGTTGTTCTCCGCGGGCCGTCATCGTGCCTTCAGCCCCTCGGACCTGTGTCCGGACAATATCATTCTCAACGCCGAGGGTGCCCGGTTCCTGGACTACGAGTGGGGCGGATTCCGCGACGCCACGCTGGATATCGCCTATGCGCTGGTCTCCTTCCCCGGCTGCTTGTGCGACGTCGAACTCTCCCGCGAACGCGCCCGTCAGCTGGTCGAGGCGTGGCGTTCGGAGGTGGTGGGCGTGTGGCCCGCCCTGGCCGACGACGCCGTACTCGCCGAGCGGATCCTGGAGGCGCGCCTGATCTGGGTGTGGCTGACCACGTACTGGTTCCTGCCCGCCGATCACGCCCGCATCGCCGCCGCTCGCGAGCACGGCCTGTCGATTCCGCGCTCGGCGGCCCTGATCAATCGCTGGGCCGCCTTGGCCGAGGACGCCCGGTGCACCGGCGACGACATCCTGGGCGATTTCGCCGAGCACGTCTCGGCCACGCTCGAGGAATTCTGGGAAGAATAGACCCCGCTCAGCGGGATGGGCGGGGTCCGACGATGGACGCGCGTTCCATGACCCGGACCTGCGGCCAGTAGTCGCTGGTGGCGTAATGCTGTACCGCCCGGTTGTCCCAGAAGGCGACGGTGTGCGGCTCCCAGTGCAGGCGAACCTGGTGTTCGGGGTAGTCGGCCTGCCGGCACAGCCGGTCCAGTAGTTCGCGGCTCGCCTCGGGGGTTCGTCCGGCGATGTGGTCGACGAAGATCCGGTTGACGTAGAGATGGCGGCGGCCGGTGGCCGCGTGGGTGCACACCACGGGGTGTTCGACGCTGGGATGTTCGGCCCGCATGCGCTCGCGTTCCCCGGGTGCGGCCGCGCGGCCGAAGGCCCGGGTGAAGTCGTGGACCGCGGTGAGCTCGTCGGCGAGTGCGCGGGTGTCCTCGTCCAGCGCCGCGTACGCGGCGTACATATCCGAGAACAGGGTGTCGCCGCCGACCTCGGGCACCGAGATCGCGTGCAGGATCGCGCCCATCGACGGCCGCGGCCGCCAGGTCACATCGTGATGCCAGGTGTTCTCGAGTCCCGCGACGTCCGCGCCCTTCGCGAATCGGACCAGTTCGGGCTGGTCGGAATTGGACCCGAGCGCCGGATGCACCTCGAGTTCGCCGAACCCCCGGGCGAACGCGACGTGCTGGGCCGGGGTGATCGGCTGGTCGCGGAAGAACAGCACCTTGTACTCGTGCAGCGCCTGCCGCAATTCGGCGACGACCTCCTCCGCCAGCGGTTCGCGCAGATCGATCCCGCTGATCCGGCCGCCGAGCGTGGTGCCGACGAGTTGGGCGTCGAAATGCTGCCAGCGCAGCGCGGACAGGCGCCGATGTTCGGCGGTCAGATGGGTGAACGGTCCGACCAGCAGGGGATATCCCGGCAGCGGGAACGGGCGCACGGTGGGTTCGGGTTCGGCGACGGCGGGTGCTTCGGTCATGTCGGCTCCTTGGGTCCGGTCGAGTGTAGTCGTACGACTACAGGCGTTCCATGCGTTAATGTAGTCGCATGACTACAGATCGCGCAACCGGTACGCCCGGACCCGGTGAGACTCCGGTCGGGCGGGATGCGGTCGTGGCCGCGGTGCTGACGCACGCCGCCGAGCTGTTCGCCGAGCGCGGCCCGGCCGCGACCTCCATCCGCGATATCGCCGAGCGGGCCGGGGTCAATCACGGCCTGGTGTTCCGGCACTTCGGGGCCAAGGATCAGCTGGTGGCCCGGGTGCTGGACGAGCTGGCCGCTGAATCGCTTGCGGCACTGGAACGTTCGGGTCCCGGTGATCGCTCTCCGCTGGATGTCGCGCTGCGCCGGCATCTGACCGTGCTGGCCCGCAGCATCCTGGACGGCTACCCCGTCGCCCGTATGCAGCGCGACTTCCCGGTGATCTCGCGACTGATCGAGCGGGCGCGGCCGTTCCACGGGTCGGATCACGATGCGTCGCTGGCCGTGGCTCATGTGGCGGCGTTGTCGCTGGGCTGGCAACTGTTCGGGTCGTTCCTGCGGGGTGCGGCAGGGCTGGAGGACATGACCGATGCGGAGCTGCAGGGCGATATCGATGCCGAGGCGGTGCGCATCCTGCTGTCCGGCCGCGCCGATCCGCACACCTCCGCCGAATGAGCCGACGGCCGAGGATGTCGGTGCAGGTCGGTACGGTTGATTCGTGAATGAACGAACCGATCGCCCGCGTACGGCGGCGGGTGTGGTCGAGCGTGGGTGAATTCGGGCGCGTGGTCGGCGACAGGCCGTTCCGCGGCGCACACCTCCGGGTGCGGACACTGGTCCGAGGTGTGGGCTCGCAGACAGTGCGAAGGGGATCGGGTGAGGTTCGGCAATGAATGAGGGGCTGTTCGAAGCTCCCGGCGCGCCGGCTCCGTCGGCTGGTACGGAGGAGTTCTCGCTGGGGCAGGCCGCCGGGCGGTTGGCGCCGCTGGCGGTGCGGATGCGCCCGGCGAGTTTGGACGAGGTGGTCGGTCAGCAGCATCTCCTGGGTGCGGGTTCACCGCTGCGGCGGCTGATCGAGGGGTCCGGTGCGGCGTCGGTGCTGCTGTACGGGCCGCCCGGGACCGGTAAGACGACGCTGGCCTCGTTGATCTCCCAGGCGACCGGTCGCCGGTTCGAGGCGTTGTCGGCGTTGTCGGCCGGGGTCAAGGAGGTGCGGGCGGTCATCGATGTGGCCCGGCGCCGGTTGCTGGCCGGTGAGCAGACGGTGCTTTTCATCGACGAGGTACACCGGTTCTCCAAGACCCAGCAGGACGCGTTGCTGGCCGCGGTGGAGAACCGGATCGTGCTGCTGGTGGGCGCGACGACGGAGAACCCGTCCTTCTCGGTGGTGTCGCCGCTGCTGTCACGGTCGCTGGTGCTGCAGCTGAAGTCGTTGTCGGAGAACGATATCCGGCAGGTGTTGCGCCGAGCCGCGGACGATCCGCGCGGACTGGGCGGTGAGTACGCGATCAGCGAGGAGGCGCTGGATCACATCGTGCGCATCGCCGGTGGAGATGCGCGTCGCGCGTTGACCGCGCTGGAGGCCTCGGCGGAATCTTCGCTGGATGGCAGCGTCGGCGTGGATCTGGTGGAGGCGAGCGTCGATCGCGCGGCCGTGCGCTACGACCGCGCCGGAGATCAGCACTACGACGTGATCAGCGCCTACATCAAATCCCTGCGCGGGTCGGACGTCGACGCGGCGCTGCACTATCTGGCCCGGATGATCAGCGCCGGTGAGGATCCGCGCTTCATCGCCCGCCGCCTGATGATCCAGGCCAGCGAGGACGTCGGCATGGCCGACCCGACCGCGTTGCAGACCGCCGTCGCCGCCGCCCAGGTGGTGCAGCTGGTCGGCATGCCCGAGGCGCAGCTCGCGCTCGCGCACGCCACCATCCACGTCGCCACCGCCCCGAAATCCGGTGCCGTGGCGGCCGCGATCGGCGCGGCCATATCCGATATCGGTCAGGGCAAGGCCGGTGCGGTACCCGCGCACCTGCGCGACGGCCACTACGCCGGTGCCGCGAAGCTCGGCAACGCCCAGGGCTACAAGTACCCCCACGACCACCCCGACGGCGTGTTGTCCCAGCAATACCCTCCCGACGAACTCGTCGGCACCGACTACTACGCCCCCACCGACCACGGCTATGAACGCGAAGTCGGCCCCCGGGTGACCAAACTCCGCCGAATAGTCCGAGGCCGTTGAGGTCGCCTGAGCTCCGCTACCGCCGGGGAACGCCAACCCGGGCACGAGGAGAGGGACGGAGGCCAAAGGCCCGGTAATATCCGCTGGACCACGCCCGGTAGGCTGGATATTCGTGCAGACCCACGAGATTCGACGGCGCTTCCTGGACCATTTCGTCCATGCCGGCCACACCGAGGTGCCCAGTGCCTCCCTGATCCTGGCCGACCCCAACCTGCTGTTCGTCAACGCAGGCATGGTGCAGTTCGTGCCGTATTTCCTCGGTCAGCAAACCCCGGCATTCGCCACCGCGACGAGCGTGCAGAAGTGCGTGCGGACGCTGGATATCGAGAACGTCGGCATCACCACCCGGCACAACACCTTCTTCCAGATGGCCGGCAACTTCAGCTTCGGCGACTACTTCAAGCGCGGGGCGATCGAGCTGGCCTGGTCGCTGCTGACCGGGTCGGTCGAGGACGGCGGCTACGGCTTCGATCCCGAAAAGCTTTGGGCCACCGTCTATCTGGACGACGACGAGGCCGAGAAGATCTGGCTGTCGGTCGGTGTGCCGCCGGAGCGGATCCAGCGCCGCGACATGGCGGACAACTACTGGTCCATGGGCATTCCCGGTCCGTGCGGCCCCTGTTCGGAGATCTACTACGACCGCGGCCCGGAGTACGGGCGCGAAGGTGGGCCCGAGGCCGACGAGGATCGCTACCTCGAGATCTGGAATCTCGTGTTCATGCAGAACGAGCGTGGTGAGGGGCGCGGCAAGGACGATTTCGAGATCCTCGGCCCGCTGCCGAAGAAGAATATCGACACCGGTATGGGTGTCGAGCGCGTCGCGTTCCTGCTGCAGGGCGTCGACAATGTCTACGAGACCGATCTGCTGCGCCCCATCATCACCCGGGCCGAGGAGCTGACCGGCCGGGCCTACGGCGTCGAACACTCCGACGACGTGCGCTTCCGCGTCATCGCCGATCACGCCCGCACGGCGGCCATGCTGATCGCCGACGGCGTGAATCCCGGCAACGACGGCCGCGGTTACGTGCTGCGCCGCCTGCTGCGCCGGATCGTGCGCTCGGCCCGGCTGCTGGGTGCGGACAAGCCGGTGATGAGCGAGTTCATGTCGGTCGTGAGCGGGCTGATGGCTCCCTCGTATCCGGAACTGGCCAGTGATCTCGGACGGATCGAGACGGTCGCGGTCGGTGAGGAGACCGCGTTCCTCAAGACGCTGGCCACCGGTTCGAAGCTGTTCGACGACACCGTGGCCGAGGTGCGCTCGGTTGGTGGGGCGCGGATCGCCGGTTCGGATGCGTTCACCCTGCACGACACCTACGGTTTCCCGATCGATCTGACCCTGGAGATGGCCGCCGAGGCCGGACTCGAGGTCGACGAGGTGGGCTTCCGCTCGCTGATGGCTGAGCAGCGTCAGCGCGCCAAGGAGGACGCCCAGTCCCGCAAGCACGCGCACGCCGACCTGACCATCTACAAGGAGTTGGTCGACCGCGGTCCGACGGAGTTCACCGGATTCGACGAACTCACTTCGGAGGCGAAGGTTCTCGCGCTCATCTCCGACGGCGTGCGGGTTCCGGTGGCGTCCGCGGGACAGAGCGTCGAGGTGATCCTGGATCGCAGCCCGCTGTACGCGGAATCCGGCGGTCAGATCGCCGACCGGGGTTCGCTCACCGCGTCGGGGCTGAAGGTACGCGTCAACGACGTGCAGAAGATCGCCAAGCAGCTGTGGGTGCACAAGACCACCGTCGAACAGGGCCGGATCACCGAGGGCGATACGGTTCTGGCGCAGGTGGATCCGGCGTGGCGGCGGGGCGCGACCCAGGGCCACTCGGGCACGCACATGGTGCATGCCGCGCTGCGTCAGGTGCTCGGCCCGAACGCGGTGCAGGCCGGTTCGCTGAACAAGCCTGGTTATCTGCGCTTCGACTTCAACTGGCAGGGCCAGCTGTCCGAATCGCAGAAGGCCGATATCGAGGCGGTCTCCAACGACGCTGTGGGCGCGGACTTCCCGGTGAACACCTTCGTCACCGATCTGCCCAAGGCCAAGGCGATGGGCGCGATGGCGCTGTTCGGCGAGAACTACGGCGACGAGGTGCGCGTCGTGGAAATCGGCGGCCCGTTCTCGATGGAGCTGTGCGGCGGTACGCATGTCGAGCATTCCTCGCAGATCGGCCCGATCACCGTGCTCGGTGAATCCTCGGTCGGTTCGGGTGTGCGGCGCGTGGAGGCGTTCGTCGGCCTGGACTCGTACCGCTACCTGGCCAAGGAGCGTGCGCTGCTGGCCGGGGTCGCCTCCTCGTTGAAGGTGCCCAGCGAAGAGGTGCCCGCGCGCGTGGAGCAGCTGGTGGAGCGGCTGAAGGTCGCCGAGCGGGAACTCGAGCGGACCAAGGTGCAGGCCGTGCTGTCGCAGGCCGGGAAGTTCGTCGACGAGGCCGAGCGAGTCGGCCGGGTGCTGCTGGTGGCCGCGGCCGCGCCGGAGGGTGTCGGTCCGGGTGATCTGCGCACCCTGGCCGGGGATATCCGCGGCCGCTTCGGCAGTGAACCGGCCGTGGTGGTGCTGCTGGGCAATGACGGCGGCAAGGTGCCGTTCGTGGTCGCGGTGAACAAGTCCGCGCAGGACCTCGGCTTCAAGGCCGGTGATCTGGTCGGCAGCTTCGGACCGAGCATCGCCGGACGTGGTGGCGGCAAGCCGGAGATGGCGCAGGGCGCGGGATCGGACCCGTCCGGGATCGCGCCCGGTCTGGCTGCCGTGCGTGCGCGGGTGGCCGAGCTCGCCGCCTGATGCACAGCTCCCCGGGGGACGAAACTTCGGAGGGTTCCTCACCGGCGTCCGGTCCGGTTTCCGATCGGCCGGACGCCGCGACCGATCCTGGCCGCGGGAGGCGGATCGGCATCGATGTGGGCACGGTCCGCATCGGTGTCGCCTCCTGCGATCCGGACGGAATCCTGGCCACTCCGGTCGAGACGGTGCCGCGCGCCGGGAAGGGCAAGGGCGGCGCGGGTAGAGGGAAAGGCGCTCCCGCAACCGATCTGACCCGTATTGCCGAGATTGTGCGGGAATATGAGGCCGTCGAGGTGATCGTTGGGCTTCCGCGCACTCTTCGTGGCGAGAACGGCGCTTCGGCGACACTCGCCGAAAGGTTTGCGAAGAGTTTGCAATTGGTGCTTCCCGATGTGCCGATAAGACTTTCCGACGAACGTTTGACTACGGTGGCAGCTGCACGTGCACTGCGAGACAGTGGAGTTCGCGCACGTGGGCAGCGGCAGATGATCGACCAGGCGGCGGCCGTATCGATCCTGCAAGGGTGGTTGGACGAACGGAGTACGGTGCTAAGGTCGGCCGGTGACGCAGGCGGCGGGGTGGGCGAATGAATGACCGCTGGCTCCGTGCCGAAGAACGTCTTCGGCGCAGCACCGAGGAGCGGCGGTACCGTCGCTCGGACAATTGGGCGGAGGCGGACGAGCGTGCCGCGCACAGTGCGCAGAACCGGGCCGTGCGCGGCTCCGAGCTGGGCGCGCCGCGCGGTGCCGAGCCCCGGCACGGTCGGCGTGCGCGCCATGCGGCCCCGGACGAGTGGGATGAGCGCGAGGACGACACCACGGTCATCCCGGCCTATCGCGACGAGTACGAGGACGGTTATCCCAGCGGCGAGTTCGAGTACGGCGACAACGCCTATACCGGCGGGCATCGATACCTCGACCCGGACGACTATGTCGAGCAGGAGTACGCCGAAGCCGAGTACGCCGAGGACTACTACGACCAGGAGCCGCCGACAGAACCCGAACCCGCGCCGCGCCGCGCCCCGCAGCGGGCCCGGCAGCGCGAGCGAGGCACTCGGGAGGAGACCGCTCGTACCCAATCCGGCGGCGCCAGGACGACCCGTAAGCAAACTGGTGGCAAATCCGCGACCCGGAAGTCCGGCGCTCGTGGATCGGGCGCCGGGACACAGCGCACTCGCAAGCCCGGCTCGCGGGACGAGGCGCAGCGCGGCCGGTCCGGGCGGGGACGTCGATCCCGCGTCGCCTCCCGCAAAGCGGCCGAGCGCAAACGTCGCCGCCGCAATCTGATCTACGTCGGCACGGTCTTCGTGGTGTTGTTCGCCGTCGCGGTGGTCTACGCCGGATACAAGTTCATCGGCGGCTTCGGCGGCCCCGACGATTACACCGGTGCCTCCGGGCCGCTGACGGTCGTACGTGTCGCGCCCGGCGACACCGCGGAACAGATCGCCAAGACGATGCTCGACCGGGGAGTGGTGAAGAGTACCGGCGCGTTCTATCAAGCGGCCGTGCGGGATTCGGGGATGAACTCGGTGCAGCCCGGCTATTACGCGGTGCCGACGCACAGTAAGGGCGCCGATGCGGTGACCGCGCTGATGAGCAAGAACGCCCGGGTCGGCAATGTTGTCATCTCCGAGGGGCGGCGGCTGCACGATTCGACCGACGCGAACACCGGTTCCCGCAGCGACGGGATCTACCGCAAGATCGCCGACGCCAGTTGCATCGGCACGGGCAGCGCGAAGAAGTGCGTCACCTACGAGCAGCTCGACGCGGCCGGAGCGAGTACCGACCTGAACGCGCTCGGAGTGCCGCAGTGGGCGATGGACTCGGTGCGTCAGGTGCCCGACCGCACTCGCCAGCTCGAGGGCCTGATCGAAGCCGGCACATGGGATTTCGATCCGAGTGGGACTCCGGCGCAGATTCTGGCCCAGCTGGTCAGGCAGAGCGCGCAGAGTTACGAGTCGACCGGACTGCTGACGACCAACGCCAACAACTTGAACCCGTATCAGACGCTGACCGCGGCTTCGCTGGTCGAGCGCGAGGCTCTGCCCGCCGATATGGCCAAGGTGGCCCGAGTGATCGTGAACCGGCTCGCAGTCGATCAACCGCTGCAGTTCGATTCGACGGTGAACTACACCTTGGACAAGCTCGCGGTCGCCACCAGCGACGCCGATCGGGCCAAGCGCACCCCGTGGAACACCTACGCCATGTCCGGCTTGCCCGCGACGCCGATCGCCTCACCCTCGCTGGGTGCGTTGCGTGCCATGGAGAATCCGACACCGGGGCCGTGGCTGTACTTCGTCACCGTGGACAAACAGGGCATGACCCTGTTCACCGACAGCTACAGCGAACATCAGCGCAATATCGAAAAGGCCAGGCAGAGCGGAATTCTCGACAGTGGACACTAACGGCACCGCATCGGTGCGCACGCATCGCCGGGCGGGCGTGCTGGGCAGTCCGATCGCGCATTCCCGCTCACCTCAGCTGCATCTGGCGGCGTATCGCGCCCTCGGCCTGGATTGGACCTACGAGCGCATCGAGTGCACCGCCGAACAGCTGCCCGGTTTGGTCGCCGGACTGGGGCCCGAATGGGTGGGGTTATCGGTGACGATGCCGGATAAGGTGGCCGCGCTCGAGTTCGCGTCCGAGCGCACCGAGCGGGCGATCCTGGTCGGTTCGGCGAATACTCTGGTGCGGACCGCGTCCGGATGGCGGGCGGACTGCACCGATGTGGACGGGGTGCGCGGCGCGCTGCGCGGCGGCGGCGTCGAGAAGGTCGCCGAGGCGGTGGTGATCGGTGCGGGTGGTACCGCACGGCCCGCGCTGTTGGCGCTGTCCGAACTCGGGGCACATGCGGTCACGGTCGTCGCGCGCGATGCCGGCCGGTCCGCGAGCGCGCTGGAATTGGCCGGGCGCCTGGGGATGTCGGCGACGATGATCGATTTCGACGCGGAGCGGCTGCGGGCCGCGTGCGCCCGCGCCGACGCGGTGGTCAGCACGGTGCCCGCGAACGGTGCTGCGGTGGTAGCGGATTCGATCGCCGCCGCGCCGGTGGTGCTGGACGCCATCTACGACCCGTGGCCGACCCCGGTTGCCGAGGCGGTCCTGCGGGCCGGTCATACGGTGATCAGCGGGCTGCAGATGCTGTTGAACCAGGCCTACGGCCAGGTTGAGCAGTTCACCGGCGCCCAGGCGCCCCGTGCTGCGATGATCGCGGCGCTGGACGGCTAGTTCACCCGGTCCGGGTTGCAGAACTGTAACCGGTTACTATTTTTCCGAATCCTTCGGCAGGTTAGGGTGGACGACATGAATGCGTGGGTGTTACGCGCCATTGGTCTGGGCGTGCTGACGGTTGTCCTGCGGACCCTGCTGGGCTTCGGGATGATCAACTGGCCGACCCAGGGAGCTTGGATGCGCTTGGTCTGCCTGATCGTATTGATCGCTGCCGGAGTGGCCTGGGGCCTGTTCGACGGTCGTGGCGACCGTCGGGCTCATCCGGATCCCGAGCGTGGCGGCGCGGATCTGACCATGCGCTGGCTGAAGGCGGGTGTGGTCGGCGGTCTGGGCTCGGGCGTGGTGGCCTGGGCGCTGGATTACGTTCCGTCCTTCGATCTCGGTGACAACGGCCTGGGTTTCGAGATCACCGCGGGCGCCGCGTTCATCGTGCTGATGATCTTCATCCCCGCCATGGTGGGCGTCGGGCTCGGGCGCTTCCTGGTCAACCGGGAGAACAACAAGGCGGCCGAGACCTCGCGACCCTCGACGGATCACGCCGCCAGCCCCGCCTGACCCTTCGACAACGACGATGCCGTTCCGGGTTCGATCCGGAACGGCATCTCGCGTCTCGGTGCGGCACGTCTACAGCAGGATCGCACCGCCCTCGGCGGTGTCCTCGCGGGCGATGGTGGCATAGGCGGCGGCCAGCAGCGAGGGGTCGGGTCCCTCGAGGCGGCCGGGTTTGGCCAGGCCGTCCAGCACGACGAAACGCAGCATGCCGGCTCGATTCTTCTTGTCGGTCTGCATCCCCTCCAGCAGTTGCGGCAGGGCGTCGGCGTCATAGCTGGTCGGCAGGCCCACACTGGCCAGGACGGCGCGATGCCGGTCGGCGGTGGCGTCATCCAGGCGTCCGGCCAGACGACCCAGTTCCGCGGCGAAGACCAGGCCCACCGATACGGCCGCACCGTGCCGCCACCGGTACCGCTCACGACGTTCGATGGCGTGGCCCAGGGTGTGCCCGTAGTTGAGGATCTCCCGCAGGCTGGACTCCCTCAGATCGGCCGCCACCACATCGGCCTTCACCTGGATGGCGCGACGCACCAGCTCCGGCAGTACATCACCGGTGGGGTCCAGGGCGGCCTTCGGGTCGCGCTCGATCAGGTCCAGGATGACCGGGTCGGCGATGAATCCGGTCTTGATGATCTCGGCCATCCCGGCGACGATCTCGTTGTGCGGCACCGTCTCCAGGGTGGCCAGATCGACCAGCACCGCGGCGGGTTCGTGGAACGAGCCGACCAGGTTCTTCCCGGCCTCGGTATTGATGCCCGTCTTACCGCCGACCGCCGCGTCCACCATGGCCAGCAGTGTGGTCGGCACGTGGATGACCTGCACGCCGCGCATCCAGGTGGCGGCCACGAATCCGGACAGGTCGGTGGCCGCGCCGCCGCCGAGGCCGATGACGAGGTCCTGACGGGTGAGCCCGATGCGGCCCAGCACCTCCCAGCAGAAACCGGCCACCGGCAGATCCTTACCGGCCTCGGCATCCGGGATCTCGACGCGGTGGGCGTCGATTCCCTTGTCGGCCAGGGCTTTGCGTACCACCTCGGCGGTCTCGGTGAGCGGCGGCTGATGGAAGATGGCAACGGTGCGGACGGCGGGCCGCCCGGTCACCTGCTCGACGAGATCCTCCAGCAGGCCCCGCCCGATGATCACCGGATACGGCGCTGCGGTGCGGACGTCGATGCGGATCGGGTCGGTCATGCGGTCTGCTCCGATTCTTGTTGTGCTCGCAGGGTGCGTGCGCGGCGTGCTCGGTCCCACCGGGATCGGCCCGACGGTGTCGCATCATCCGAATCTCGTTGTGTCCCGGTACTGTTCGGGGAGGCGGCGGGGGTCCGCTCCGGTGAATCGCCCGAGGGGACCCGGCGTGCGGCATCGGCGGCGGCCGGGTCGGGGGCCGGTCGAGGAGTCGGTGGTCCAGCGGGGCGTTTGGCAGCGCGGGAACGTCGTGCACCGGTCGTGCGCGGCGATACGGTGTCCTGGTGGGCGGGTGCGGGAGTGGCCTCGGTGGGCGGCCGCGGGGCAGTGGCGCGCGTTCTGGATCGGGACGAGCCTGACCGGGATTGTTGTGCCGCCCCGGAATTCGATCGCGAGGCGCTTCGGCGCCGTGGGTTGGAGGCCTGGTCCGGAACCGGTTGTGCGGCAGTGGATCCGGATTGCGCTTCGGCGGCGGTGGTCGGCGAGTCCGGTGTCGTCGCGGGGCGCTGGCTCTTCGACCGGCGCCGGCCACCGCGCCGGGATCGCCGGGATCGGCGGGTGCTCGTCACACCGTCGGTGGCCGCGGCGTCCGAGGGAGACGCGTTCGGCTCGGTGATATCGGTTGTCCGGGCGGGCGCGGTCGCCGGCTGTGCTGTGGTGGTCGAGACCGCTTGTGCGGCAGCCTTGTTCGTGCCGCGTGAGCGGCCGCCGCGACGGCGTCGCCGAGATCGCCGGGCCGGGGCGCCGGAGGTCCCGGCGGGGTGTGGCGGTGTCACCACCGGCGCGACGGGTTCGAGACCGAGTCTGGCCAAAATATTGCGCACCACCCGGCCGGGGCTGCGGCCGTCGGTGCGCACCCGGACCGAGGCGACCTCACGGTAGAGCGGGCGGCGAATTCGCATGAGTTCGCGATATTTGACCGACGGGTCGCCGCCGGCCAGCAGTGGCCGGTGGGTGGCGGCCCCGGTGCGCCGAAGTCCCTCGGCAACACTGATTTCCAGATAGACCACGGTCCGCTCGCGCAGCAGTTCCCGGGTCGCCGCCGACAGGATCGCACCGCCGCCGAGTGAGATGATGCCGTCATCGGCCTGCACGGCGCGGCGGACGATATCCTCCTCGATGCGCCGGAATTCGGGTTCGCCCTCGGCGGTGAAGATCTCCGCGATGGTACGTCCGGCCTCGGCCTCGATCATCGCGTCGGTGTCGACCAATTCGGCCCCGAGTTCCCGGGCCAGTTTGCGGCCGATCGTGGATTTGCCCGCTCCGGGCGGCCCGACCAGCACCACGCAGGGCCGGTGCGGGCCGGTCTCGCGGGTCATGAGACCGCGGGGCCCGATGGCACATGGGGACGGGCGTTGATCCGTTTCAGGTAACCGTCGATATTGCCGATGGTCTCCGGTAGCGAGTCGCCGCCGAACTTCTCCAGCGCGGCCTGGGCCACGACCAGCGCGACCATGGATTCGGCGACCACACCGGCGGCGGGTACCGCGCACACGTCCGAGCGCTGATGGATCGCCACCGCCTCGTCGCCGGTGGTCATATCGACCGTGGACAGCGCCCGCGGGACCGTCGAGATCGGCTTCATCGCCGCGCGCACCCGCAGCGCCTCGCCGTTGGTCATCCCACCCTCCAGACCGCCGGCCCGGTTCGTCGAGCGCAGCACACCGTCCGGACCGGGCCGCATCTCGTCGTGTGCGGCGCTGCCTCGGCGACGCGCGGTTTCGAAACCGTCGCCGACCTCGACGCCCTTGATCGCCTGAATACCCATCAAGGCGGCCGCGAGGCGCGCGTCGAGGCGGTTCTCGCCGCTGGTGAACGACCCCAGCCCGACCGGCAGCCCCTCGACCACGACCTCGACCACGCCGCCGAGGGTGTCGCCGTCCTTCTTCGCGGCCTCGATCTCCGCGATCATGGCCGCTTCGGCGTTCTTGTCGAACGCGCGGACCGGGCTGTCATCGATGGCGGGCAGATCCGCGGCGGCGGGTATGACACCGGCGGGCGCGGTCGCGGTGCCGATGGATACGACATGGGAGATGACTTCCACGCCGAAGGCCTGGCGCAGGAACTGTCGCGCGACGGTGCCCGCGGCGACGCGGGCGGCGGTCTCGCGGGCACTGGCCCGTTCCAGGACCGGGCGCGCGTCGTCGAATCCGTATTTGAGCATTCCGGAGTAGTCCGCGTGGCCGGGGCGAGGCCGGGTGAGTGGCGCATTGCGGGCCAGTTCGGCCAGTTCGGCCTCGTCGACCGGATCCGCGGCCATCACCTCGGTCCACTTGGGCCACTCCGAGTTCGCGATCTCGATCGCCACCGGGCCGCCCATCGTGCGCCCGTGCCGTACACCGCCGATGACGGTGACCTGGTCGGCCTCGAACTTCATCCGGGCACCGCGGCCGTAGCCCAGGCGTCGACGCGCCAACTGTCCCGAGATATCGGCAGAGGTCACCTCGACCCCGGCCACCATCCCCTCGAGGATCGCGACGAGGGCGGGACCATGGGATTCTCCGGCAGTTATCCAGCGCAGCACGTCTCCTATCTTTCCACGTCAACACCGCTGCCCGGACATCTGGCCCGGCGCCGTGCGAGAGGGTACGCCCGATCGTGGTCCGGTGCGGGCCCGCACGGATCGTCGAGCGGGCGGCGAAATCGCAGCTACGCGGGCATCGTGCTGCGAACCGTTGCCGATCCGGGTGAACGCGGACCGCGACCGGGTCAGCGAGCCAGCAGCAGGGCGGTGAGCGTCGCCAGGCACATGGCCGGTCCGTGCGGTAGCGCCGGATCCGCGTGCGCGGGGCGGGCCGGGTGGCCACGCGCTCGCACGGCCATGCCGGCCAGCGCAGTGAGTACGGGGGCGGTGAGCGCTGCCCACACCCATACCTGCGCGCCGCCGCAGGCGGCAGCCGCACCGAGTCCGAGTGCCAATTTCACATCACCCGCCCCGAACGCGGCCGGAAACGCAAGGTGAATCACCAGATAAGGCACCGCGAGCAGGAGTGCGCCGAATACCGCGGCAGCGCCGTGCCCGGTGGCCGCCGCGACACCCAGTACGGTTACCGCACCCGCTGCGGTGAGCGCATTGGGCAGGCGGCGTTCACGCAGATCGATGACGCTCAGCAGAACGCACCAGCCCGTGAGTGCGAGAAATGCGGCGACGGTGGTGAGGGACATGAGCTCATCGTGCCCGCGCCGAAGGGGTCGTGACGGCCTCGACCAGGAAATGTGGACAACTCCGAAATTGTGAATAACAAACGCTTCATAATCCGCCCCGGGGGAGATGTTCGCCCAGTACGCCGAGCGGGAAGCCGATCCGGCGGGGCTGTGCAGCAGTATGGGGATACGACAGGAGGATGTTCCGCGCGGACAGCGGTAGCGTTGAACCCATGTCTGCTGATCACGGTGCCCGGCGCCCCGACCACGGGGCCCGCCGGGCCGCGCTGCGGGACCTACTGGTGGAGAACGGGGTCGATGCCCTGCTGGTGACGGACCTGGTGAACATCCGGTATCTGACCGGATTCACCGGATCCAATGCCGCTCTGCTGGTGTATGCCTGGGATACCGCCGAGGCGCGGACCGTGATCTGCACCGACGGCCGGTACATCACCCAGGTGGGTGAGCAGGTGCCGGATCTGCGCGCGGAGATCGCGCGGGCCAGCGCGCGGCGAATCGTGGAGTTGGCCGGGGAATGGCAGACCGGGCGCGTCGGATTCGAGAGCCATGTCGTCACGGTCGATCAGCACCGCGGCTTCGTCGAACAGGCCACCGGCCTGGAACTGGTCGCGGTGCCCGGCCTGGTGGAACAGCTGCGCATGGTCAAGGACGACTACGAGGTGGATCGGCTGCGCGCGGCCTGCGCGGCGGCCGACGCGGCGCTGGCCGCGCTGCTCGAGCGTGGCGGTATCCGGCCCGGTCGCACCGAACGACAGGTGGCGCGGGACCTGGAGTGGCTGATGTTCGAACACGGCGCCCGGGCGGTGGCGTTCGAGACCATCGTCGCCGCTGGCGCGAATTCGGCTGTGCCGCATCACCGTCCCACCGATGCGGTGCTGGCCGCGGGCGACTTCGTGAAACTCGACTTCGGCGCGGTCGTCGACGGCTATCACTCGGATATGACCCGCACCCTGGTCCTCGGCGAGCCCGACGACTGGCAGCGCGAGGTTTACGGCCTGGTCCGGGAATCGCAGCGGGCCGGGCGAAAGGCATTGAAGCCGGGGGTGGGATGCGCCGAGGTGGACGCGGCCGCGCGTGGCGTGATCGAGGCGGCCGGGCACGGCGAGCTGTTCGTACACGGGCTCGGGCACGGTGTCGGTCTGCAGATCCACGAAGCGCCCGGTCTGGCGAAAACGGGCACGGGTACACTGCTCGATGGCGTGGCGGTGACCGTCGAACCAGGTGTGTACTTCCCGGGCCGCGGCGGTGTCCGGATCGAGGATACCCTCGTGGTACGCGAGGGGGGTCCCGAGCTGCTCACGCTCACCAGCAAAGACCTGACCGTCGTCGATTGACGCGCGGCCCGAGAACAGGAGATCCGAGGACAGTGGCGGACACCAGCGACTTCAAGAACGGCCTCGTGCTGAAGATCGACAATCAGCTCCAGCAGATCGTCGAGTTCCAGCACGTCAAGCCGGGCAAGGGGCCCGCGTTCGTGCGCACCAAGCTGAAGAACGTGCTGTCCGGCAAGGTGGTCGACAAGACGTTCAACGCCGGAGTGAAGGTCGAGACCGCCACGGTCGACCGGCGCGATATGACCTATCTGTACCACGACGGGTCGGACTACATCTTCATGGACGGCGACACCTTCGACCAGATCAACCTGGGCGAAGCCGTGCTGGGCAAGTCCGCGGGCTTCCTGCTGGAGAACATGAGCGTCCAGGTCGCGATGCACGAGGGGGAGGCGCTGTACGTCGAGCTCCCGGTCGCCATCGATGTGGTGGTGACCCACACCGAGCCGGGCCTGCAGGGCGACCGTTCCAGCGCGGGCACCAAGCCCGCCACCGTGGAGACCGGCGCCGAGGTGCAGGTGCCGCTGTTCATCAACCAGGGTGACAAGCTGCGCATCGATACTCGCGACGGTTCCTACATCAGCCGCGTGAACTCCTGATTCGAGGAAGAAGCCAGCGACTGTGGCCGATCAGCCCGGGGACAAGAAGTCCCAGTACAAGAAGCTCGGCGCCCGGCACAAGGCACGTCGGCGCGCGGTGGACCTGTTGTTCGAGGCCGAGGCGCGCGACATCGATGTGACCGAGCTGATCACCGAGCGGGTGCAGTTGTCCACCGGTGACGATTCGGTCGCACCGGTGAACCCCTACACCAGCACGCTGGTCGAGGGCGTGGCCGACGATCTGGACCGGGTGGACGGCACCATCGAGTCGTACCTGCAGGACTGGACGCTCTCGCGGCTGCCCGCCGTGGATCGCGCCATCCTGCGGGTCGCGGTGTGGGAGTTGTTCCACGCCAACGACGTTCCCCCGGTCGTGGCCGTGGACGAGGCGGTGGAGCTGGCCAAGGAGTTGTCCACCGACGATTCGCCGAGCTTCATAAACGGCGTACTGGGGCAGGTGGTTCGGGTGGCCCCCCAGGTCCGCGCGGCAGCGGCGGCCACTCGCAGCACCCCGGTTTCGGGGTCCGAGGGGTAGCTCTTCCTGGGCGCGCGGCGTCGTTCCGTGATCGGGCCGAATCCCGCTGGGTCGGGGCTTCGGCCCGATACGTTATGCGGGAGCGTGGTTCGGTTGCAGGATGATCGTTCCGGTGGTTTGCCGGTCTTGGACCAGCCGATGTGCGTATGCTGCTCGATCCAGCGGCAGCGTCCGGTCGATCAGTGGCTCGAGTCCGCCCGCGGCGGTGCGGTCGAGCGCCTCCGCGCGAGTGGCGGCCACCAGTTGCAGCCAGGCCGGGCCCGCGCAGCCGGTATACGTGAGACCGCGGGCGAGCAGGTCCGTGGCGGTGATGGGTGCGGGTAGTCCCGACAGGGAGCCGTAGCCGAGCATCCGGCCGCGCAGCGGGGTCATCAGATCCAGGAGATCGGCGGCGGACTGCCCGCCGATCGCCTCGAAGGCGACATCGATCGTGTTGTCTCCGAGGATATCGCGCAGTCGCGCAATCCATTGTGGGTCGCGATGGTCGACGACCTCGTCGGCACCGAGCGCGCGGGCGCGATCGGTTTTCTCCCCGCCGGCGGTGGCGATGATGCGCTTCGCGCCGTATTCCTTCGCCAACTGCGTGAGGTAGCCCCCGACTCCGGTGGCCGCGGCCTGGACCAGGATCGTTTCGGCTCCGGTGAGTGCGGCCCGCCGCAGCAGGGCCAGCGCGACCGATCCGCCCATCAGTACGGCGGCCGCCTGCTCGGTGGGCAGCCCCGCCGGGATAAAGGTCGCGGATTCCACTGGGACGCAGACCCTTTCCGCGTAAGCTCCCGACCCCGTGGTGGCCGCGACGACTCGTGCGCCGAGCAGGGCGGAATCCACACCGGCGCCGATTTCGGTGACCGATCCGGCCGCCTGGAATCCGAATATCGCGGGAAGTTCGGCGGCCATCGGGAAAAGACCTCGGCGCAGCGCGATTTCGGGGTAGAGGACCGGAATCGCGGTGGGCCGCACGAGGATCTGGCCGGGGCCTGGGTGCGGATCGGGTAGTTCGCGGGCGAGGAGTACCTCGGGCTCGCCGGCGGCGGTCATTACGATGGCCTGCATCGAAACTCCATAAGTGGACTGGCGGTCAAGTTGCAGTGTCGACGATATGGACCGCCGGTCAAGTTGTCAACGAAGGGACGGCATGGCCGACGAACCTCGCAAGGAACGCGCCGATGCCGCGCGCAATCGACGCGCCATCCTCGATGCGACGGCGGCGTTGTTCGCGGAGCACGGTGCGGCCGGAGTCACGATGGAGCGCGTGGCGGCCGCCGCCGGAGTGGGTAAGGGAACCATCTTCCACCGCTTCGGCTCACGTGCGGGCCTGCTGCAAGAATTGGTCGGAGAGCGCGCGTTCGCACTGCG
This sequence comes from Nocardia vaccinii NBRC 15922, assembly GCF_001613305.1. Taxonomy (GTDB): domain Bacteria; phylum Actinomycetota; class Actinomycetes; order Mycobacteriales; family Mycobacteriaceae; genus Nocardia; species Nocardia vaccinii. The sequence goes on along the minus strand of NZ_BDCC01000017.1, from coordinate 102,533 downwards.
CGCGGCGGTCGTGCACGGGCCGCCGCCGCTCGGGCCGGGTGCGCCCGCCGCGGAGCGGCTCGTGGCGTATTTCGATGCGATGACCGAACTGGCGTTGGACAACCTCGACCTGGCCGTCGCATATCAGACGTTGCCCGAGCATCCCGAACGAGAGAACCTGCACGCCTTCTGGGCGGCGCACATCACCGGACTGTTGCGGGAGGCACGGCCCGAGCTGGACGCTCAGGCCATGGCGGCGCTGCTGATGGCGCCGCTGGGCAGTGAGATCGTCGTCCGCGCGGTGCAGACGGTGGGGCGAGAACGGATTCGGCAGAGTATGCGGGAACTCGTGGCCTCGGTGCTCGCCACGCGGTGAGCGGCCCCCGGACCGGTGCGGGGGATGTCGATCCCGCTCGGGGACCGGCCGTTATCCGGCCGAACCGCTTGGCGCCGGCGCGGGTGCGGGCAGCGGCTTGCCGTTCAGCAGGGCGCGGCAGTACTCGTCCGAGTGTCCGGCTTGTTTGCAGTTCGCCCATTGGACCTGGCCGTCGGTCCAGGCATCGGCGCTCGCCGCCGGTGCCGCAAGGCCCAGGGCACAGCAGAATGCCAGGCCGATCACGGGAACGATTTTTTTCAACGCAACCCCCAGATGAATCGTGGACATCAACTCGGGTTACCAGCATGCCATCGGCCTCAAACATCCGGCCAGGAGATTTACCTGCGCCGATCAACCGGTGATCAGCAGTGCGCCCACGGCGGCGACGGTCGCGGTGACGGCCAGTGCGAGCCCGGTGGCCAGGAATCGGCGCATCGGCACGCGCACGCCATGAACGCGGCAGAATTCCAGGCACAGCAGGGTGGCCAGGGACGCCCACGGCGTGACCACCGATCCGATATTCGTGCCGATCAGCAAGGCCAGCAACTGATTTCGATTGCCGGGAGGTATCACCGCTTCGCCCGCGGTGTACGCGGGCAGGTTGTTGGCGAGATTGGACAGCCCGGTTCCGGCGGCCGCGGCGCGCAGGGCCCCCGAGACGCCGGGATCGTCGCCGATCAGGGTGTGCATCAGCGTGGAGAGTCCGAATCGGCTCAGCGTGGGCACCACCAGGAACAATCCGACGACGAAGATCAACAGCTGCCAGGGGATCAGTGACCAGCGCAGCACGCGACGATCCAGGATGGCGAACGCCGCGATCGCGAGCAGTGCCGCCGCGGCCGCGGCCAGGCCGATGCTGTCGCCGACGAGCGGGATGGCGACCACGAACAGCAGACATGCGCTCGCGGTGACGCCCATCAGGACGCGTTCACGGGCATCTGCCGCACGCACTGGTTGCGGGGGAGTGTAGCGATCGGCCCCCCGACGGCCCCGCCGCCAGTACCAGATCCACAGCGCGAGCATCGTCATCAGCATCGAGGCCAGTTGCGGCGCCCACATGCGTGCGGCGAATCCGACGCCGTCGAGCCCGACCCGGTTCGCCGCGAGCAGGTTGGTCAGATTCGAGACCGGCAACAGCAGGCTCGCGGTGTTGGCCAGCCAGAGCGTGGTCATGGCCAGTGGCAACGGCGCGATGCGGGCGGGCCGGGCCAGCGCGAGCATCACCGGAGTGAGCAGCACCGCCGTCGTGTCGAGGTTGAGCAACGTGGTGGTCGCCATGGCGAACAGCACGCACAGCACGAACAGAGCGGCGTAATTTCCTGCCCCGAGTATCGCGACCCGATGCGCGATCACATCGAACACCCGCGCCCGCCGGGCCAACTGAGCCAGGATGATCACACTGCCCAGGAACAGCAGCAGCGGCGCGATCCGGCGCATATTGCTCGCGGCCTCGGCGCGCGGCAGCAATCCGGTTGCCACACAGAGCAATCCGACGATGAGCAGCGTGATCCGAATCCAATCCAGCAGAGCTACTCGGCGCAGTCTCGCGGATATCGACGGTTTTCGCGGGGTGGTGGTCCGCTGGTCGACTTCGGTCTGTTCGGGCATCGCAGCCATCATCCCAGAGCCCGCCGACACGTTCCGGCCGGACCTGAGCGGACGTCCAGGCGATGGCAACCGCTGACGGCGCGGGACGAATACGGGAACCCGTAGCACCCGTCGGACCGGTCGGCGGTGGAATCCTGTGCGCCTATATCGCAGGTCGGGCGACCCAGCCTGCGACCACGACCAGGCCGGTGGGGCGGTGGACGGCGAGGAATCCGAAGGGACGGTCGAAGGTGACGGCCGTTTCGACGGTGCTGTGGGGCCGCTGGAAGGCGACGGCGCGGACCATCCGGGTGGCGGTGACCGCGGCGGCCTCGAAGCCCTCCCGGGTGAATCGGGCACGGGTGTTCTGGGCGGCGCCGTCGATGCGTAGCGGAGTATCCGACAGCGCCGGGAAGTGGCCGGTGCGGGGATCGGTCGCGGTGCGTAGGCCGAACAGATCGCGGTGTTCGAGCAGATCGTGGGAGGAGTGGATCTCGAACGGCGGCAATTGGATTCGTAGCGTATCGGCCGTCGCGCGGGTCTGGCGAACGGTCAGCCCGGGTCCGCTGTCACCGACCCGCAGGGCGGTGTGCGCCTCGATCGAGCCGTCGAGGACGCCGAGTCCGGCCCGCAGCACCTCCGCGGGGCAGGCATCGCCGAGGAGAAGATGAACGTCCAGGTCGCCGGTGCCGCGCACGACAACCCGGGTTACCGGTGCGGGTGCGGCGAGAAGGGCGGCGTCGGTGCGGGTTTCGGAATTGCGGGACAGTCCCGGCCCGCGGTGGCCCGCCCACGGGCCCGACGCGGGTTCGAGTACATCGTCGTGGAATGGCGTGCGCCATGCCGTTTTCGCGACGATCGCGGTGGCCAGGATCATCAGTGTGTCGGGCTGCACCTCGAGCGGGAAGCGATCGATGAGCCCGCGAGTGTGCTCGTCGGCCCAGGCGTCCAGGGCGGGCCGGCCGGTCAGTTTCTCGACGGTGCCCGCGGGCAGGCTGCGCACCCACGCCTCGTGCAGGGGGAGGTCCGGGCGGACCCAGACGCCGAGCGCGGCGGCGGTCGAGGCCGCATCGGTGAGTTCGGCGAGCAGGGCCAGAGCGGCGGCCCGTGACTCGGCGGGCGCGAGCGATGTCGCGGCGGCGAGTTCGGAACGCGCGGGCTCGTCGGCGGCATCGGCGAGAATGCCCAGCAGCGGCCAGATTCCGCAGCCCGACAGGACGAAGTCGTTATCTCCCGCCTGTTCGCACCAGCGGCCGGTCAGGTCGTTGGCGGCGGCGATATGTGACAGAAGGCTCGGCTGCACACGATCCAGCGTAGCGATCGGGCGCTGCCGCATCCGGCGCGAACCGCGGGGCGATGATGTGCCCCGGAACCCCGTCGACGGGCGTACGAAAGGACGACGGGGTGTTCCGCGACCGCATCGGGCGGATTCGCGGACCGGGGTCGGCCACCATCCTCATACCTCGAGCATGCTCGAGGTCAAGAGCATTCGCGGAGCTGCGTTCCGGACCGGCGAACCCGGCCGATCGGTGCACGCCGCGCGATGCCGGGGTAGTCGATCGGTGCACGGCGCGGGAGCAATGGATCGGCGGACCGTGCGGGATCGCCGTAGGGGCGGACGTGTTCGAGGTCTCGGCGTGTCGAGATATTGTGAGGACCGATTATTCTTTTTCGCACGAATCGAGGAGGCTGGCGTGGCCGGTATCGGTACACCCGCGGCGCGGCTGGACGAACTGCGCGGCACGGGTTGCACCCCGCAGCAGGCGTGGGAACTTTTCGACAGCCTCCCCGGGGTCCGCGTGGAGGAGGTCACCACCGGCCGGTGGCGCGGTGGCGAACTGGACACCGGACATCCGTGGAAGGGCGTTCTGGTCGGATCCGGTTGGTACGGCAAACAATTCGACAGTGCCGACAGCGTGCAACCGCTGCTGTTCGCCGGACCGGACGAGCGGATCTTCCCGGTCGATCCGCGCCGCGTCCCGCTCTCGCTCGCGGGACGCGTTCCACTGGCCGGTGTCCGATTCTGTCGACGACTGCTGCCGCTGCTACGCCCGGCGCTGCGCGCGGGATCGCCGTGTGCCCGGCTGCGCGACCTCGAGTACCGCGGCAAGGTCGGTGCGGCCATGGTGTACGACCACCTGCCGATCATCGACTGCTTCCGCCTGGTGGACGGGGATACCCTGCTCGGCGTGATGGATATGCGCGGGATGAGCGACCCGTACTTCTTCGTTCTTTCGCGCGACCACTCCTGATCGCGCCGCCGGCCGCCCGCCGGAGCCTCGCGCCGGGCGGCCGGTCATTTCTCCGCCGAGCGCTCACCTCGGTGTGGCGTCCGCTCCTCGGCTGTGTCCTTGCTGCCGGCGGACCCGTTCGCGGCCGTGCTGTTTCCGCCGGGCAGGATGCGGAAACCGTTGTGCCAGTTCGAGACCGCGGCCTGGGCCGGATTCCGGTTCTGCCGGGTGGAGTTACCGGATTCGGCGTCCAGATCGGCCAGGATGCGCCGGATGGTGCGTGAGCTCGTACCCAGTTGCGCGGCGATCTCGCTGGTCGGCGCGTTGACCGCGTGGAGTTCGCGCACCCGCTCGCGGAATGCCGGATCCCGACGGTATTGCCGGTTCGCCTGGGTGGATTCGGACTGCGATGAGGCGGTAGGCGTCGCCGTTGCCGTATACCGTCCGGCAGGTCCGGTGTACTCCGATTCCCGGGGGTCGGCACCTTCATTCGCGAGCGTCGTCCATGCCGCGTCCGCCGGTGGCTGTCCCGACGGACTCGGCGTCGTCGGCGAAAGCTCTTGCCCCGCATGCCAAGTCCACGCTGTATTCGAGGACGGTTGTACGGTCGGCAGCGTTTGCGTCACCGCCGAGAGGTCCGGTTCGGTCGTCGGAGTCTGCGCTGTCCGGGGGAGTGCCGGGCCCGCGTCCGGGCTCTGTGCCGTTGCCGGGGCGGGCTGGACCGGCTCCGCGACCTGGGCGCTCGCGGGGAGGGGCTGTTCCGATTCCGGCGGCCACCCGGTCGCCGGAATCGGTTGGCCCGCTTGCCGGATCGGCGCCGTTCCCGAGATCCGTGTGCCCTCCTCCTGCGTCTGTGCCGGTGTCGACCGCGGTTGACCGGCTGCCGGTTCCCGGTTCGTCGCCGGGATCGGTCGGCCTGCCCGCTGGGCCTGTGTCGGAAGTGGTTGGTCTGCTTGTTCAGTCCGCGCCGGCGCGGGGATCGGTTGACCTGCTTCCCGGAGCTGTGCGGTCGCTGGAAGGGGCCGCTCTGTTGTCGACGGCGGCTGTCCGTACCCCGCCGTCGACGTTTGCGTTATCCGGTTCGCAGGTTCGGTCGACGGTTTCTGCTCGGTCGGCGAGAGAGGTTGCCCCGCCGATGAATCCGACTCCGTCGGTGCGGGAATCCGCGTTTCGGCTTGTGCCCGGCCGTCTTCCGGCGTGGCCGTCAGCGGTGCCGACCGGTCGGGCGATGCGGTCGAGTCTCCTGGAATCGACCGCGTACCAGCGGCTTCGGGCGAGTTCTGCGGCGAAGCGGAGGTTGTGCGGGAGCGCGCCGACTGTTCGTCGGGGACCGGAGCCGCCGCATCCGAGGCCGGGAGTGCCGGGGCCGCGAACAACACCGCGTCCGGCGCGCCGGATTCCTCGTCGAGGATCCACGGACTGGGCAGATCGAGATCCACCAGTGCGCCGGTGCCGGACAAGACGCGCAGATTGTCCATCAGCACGGTTCGCGGCGCGCGGGCGTTGTCCACCAGACCGCCGTCCTCCACCGCGCGGCGCATGACCCGTTGCAGGTGGCGCCGGGCACGATTGATCCGTCGCGGACCGGCGCCGGTCTCGCGCAGGGTCCGGGCGTGATCCGCGGCGAGGGCGACGTCGATGAGGCGGCGCTGGCGGGCGGCCTCACCGGCGGTGCGGTCGGTGGGATCGGCGATGCCGAGCCGAATCAGGACGCGTTCGGGGGTGATGCGCCAATTGATTCCGCCCAGCGCGCCGCTGCGGCGACGTTCGAGGGCCATGCTGCGTTCCCATCCCCATGCCGCGACCAGAGGTGCGGACAGACGGATCAGCACCGTGCCCGCGTTGTCCGCATCGGTGGCCGCCAGCACCGCGGACAAGCAGGTCAGCACCCACATCGCGACGCCGTCGATGCCGGCGCTGCCGCTGACCTGTTGTGCGCTGCGAGCCCGCAACGCCGAGGTCAGCACCATGATTTCGAGGAAGGCGAAGAACATGATCCGCAGCGACAACGTCAGATGCAGCGATTTGTCGAAGAACACCCACATGCCCTGCGCGCTGACACCCGTCGCGATCGCGGCCGCGAGCAGGGTGCCCGCCTGTTCTCCGGTGAGTCCGCGACGCCGGGCCGATCGCACGGCCCAGATCGCACCGCACCCGACCACGACGACGCCGAGGGCGGCGAGCACCGTGATCGTGAGATGTGACTCCAGGTTCGTCGCGATCCGATCGATGCCGTTCATCCGCCGGAGATCCTTCCATTCGCCAAACGCCGAGCCCGGTGATGGTCTCGCGTTCTCGGCCGCGCCGCACCCCGAATCATCCGAAAGGGTGGCGGATCACCGGCGCGTGGCGGGTCGAATCACTGTCGGGCGCAGCGGGAGCGGGAGTCAGTTCCCTTGCAGGATCGCGGCGAAACGTTCGTCGGCCAGGTCGAGCTGATCGAGAATGTGCTGCTTGACGTGTGCGGCCAACGGTGTGTCGGGGCGCGTGACCAGATCGCGATAGACGCTGGTGAGCGGACGATATTTGACCGCGAGGCGTTCCATGGCCGGGCTCGTGGCGTACAGGATGCCGACACCGTTGTCGGTGAAGTCGGAGAGCTTCACCACCCGTGCCCACGGATCGTGCTCCAAGCTGGTGGCGATGTGCGCACGGTATTGATGGTTACGATCGATATCCGGCTCGCGGACCGGATTGGTGACCGCGGCGACCAGCCCGGCGACCCGTGCACCGAAACGCTCGCGCACCGCGGCCAGGGCGGCCTCGGTCTCGGACCCTTCTCGGGTGCCCGCGAGCTCGGGTGCGTGATCCTCCACCGCGTCGTGCAGCAGGCCCGCCACGACCAGATCGGTATCGTGCACCTCGTAGTGACTGACGATTCGAATCGCCACGCGCAGTAGGTGGCTCAGATAGGGTTCGCGGCCGTACCGGTCGTCGCGATGCAGATCCGAGACCAATTCGAGTGCCGCGTCGACGCGTTCGGGCTCGGGCAGTTTCGCCGATTCGAGTTCGAGCCTACGGCGCAGCCCTTTCTCGCCGTGCACCTCGCTGATCGTGTGCAGCGGCATCACCGCCAGAATCCCCGCCCCTGTCGCGTTCATAATCCCAATCTATCGGGCGGCACCGACGAAGTGACCCATCGGTAGGCGAAATTACGGTGACCGAAAGGAGATCGGACAGGGTATGCACAGGGTAGCGCGGCTCACCGCACGCCCCGCGGACGGAACTGGATGCTGATTCGCGGGCCGACCGTGCGACGCGTCTTGGGCACCGCGTGCTCCCAGGTCCGCTGGCACGATCCGCCCATCACGATCAGATCGCCGTGGCCCAGCGGATATCGCAGACTTTCGCCGCCGCCGCGCGGGCGCAGCAGCAGGGCGCGGGGTGCGCCGATCGATACGATGGCCACCATCGTGTCGTGGGTCGCGCCGCGGCCGGACGTGTCGCCGTGCCAGGCGACGCTGTCCGCGCCGTCCCGGTAGTAGCACAGCCCGGCCGTGCGGAAGGGCTCGCCCAGTTCGTCGAAGTAGTGCTCGCTCAAGGCGATTCGCGCAACCTCCAGCGACGGGTCCGGCAGTTCCCGGCCCTCCTCGTAGAACCGCAGCAACCGTGGCACATCGACGACCCGGTCGTACATCTGCCGGCGATCGGCGCGCCACGGGACCGCCGTGACGAGCCGATCGAACAGCAGATCGGCGCCGCCGAGCCAGCCCGGCAGCACATCGACCCACGCGCCGCCGGACAGACGCACCCGGCGCATCCCGTCGAGCGGACCGAGGGCGATCTCCTCGAATCCGTCGAGCAACGACCCTTGCAGCGGCACCGACATGCGCTCGAATCTACGTTCTATCGAACATATGTTCAAGCATCGATGCTGGCATGGTGCACTTCGAAGGTTCGTTTGATGTAGTCGCCCCCTGCGCGCATCGAGGCCAGAAAGCCGTCGGCCGATTCGTCGGGCAGCAGGTCGCGCAGCCAGAGGAATCGGCTGTGCCCGGGACCGAGCGAGATCACCTGCATGACGGCGTTGTCGTGTTCGGGCTGGACGTCGCCGCCGACGACACTGTAGGCAATGCGCATACGTTCCTCGTCGACGGAGACGAGTCGTTCGCGCACCACGGTGCCGTTGGCGAAGGTGACCAGGCGATGATCGCCGTCGGCGGTGCAGCCGGTGACGAATCCCGGTGCCATTCGCACCGGACCGGTGTCGAATCGGCGGATCACCGCCCAGATGTCGGCGGCGTCGGCCGCGACCTCGAATTCCGTTCGGACGGTTGCCATGTCATCTCTCCAAGGGATGCGAAGGGGTGGACAGCGGTCTGTCCGGGACCGTGCGAGTGTGCCGCGCGGATTCGGCTCGCGTCTTGAACATTTTTGCGCCGCCGATCTGTCGGACCTCCGGCGTACCGTCGGTCCGTGCTCACTTCCACCGCTCTGGCCGTGCGACCGCGCTATGCCGTGCACGCGGTCGTATGCGACGGGCGCCACCGGGGCTGGTCGGAGCCGGATTCGTCGCCGGTGCATCGGCTGGTGATGGTGCGCAGCGGCCGATTCCGCAGGCGCGGACGCACCGGAACCGTCGAACTCGACCGGCTGTGCGGCTATCTCATGACGCCGGGGCAGCCGGAGCAGTACGCGCATCCGGCGGGCGGTGATGTGTGCACCTCCATCACGGTGGATTCCGCGCTGTGGCGATCGCTGGCCGGCGCCGGCGTCGTATCGGCGGCGGCGATCACCGTGGACGGACGTCTGGACCTCGCGCACCGGCGGTGTCTCGCCGCGGCCCGCTCCGGTGATCCGGACTTCGCGCTGGCCGAGGAGTTGATCGGATTGCTGGGGGTCGCGGTGCGGCGCGCGGTTCCCGGACCGATCCCGGATGCGTCGGGGCGTCGCGACCACGGACTCGTCGCGCAGGCGCGAGAGGCGATCCGGGAGCGGGACCCGGCCGCGGCCGGGCTGGTGTCGCTGGCGGAGCGGCTGACAGTCTCGCCCTTCCGGTTGAGCCGCGCGTTCTCGAGCGAGATGGGCGAGTCGATTACCGCGTATCGCAATCGTTTTCGCGTCGCGCGCGCCTTGGACGCGATCGAACATTCCAGCCGCAGTCTGGCCGACGTCGCCGCGGAGCTGGGGTTCGCTGACCAGGCCCACCTCGCACGTACCCTGCGCGCACAGGTCGGCTATCCGCCGTCGGCGATACGCGCCCTGCTGCGTCCGCCGGCCTGATGCCGACGCCTGGGATCAGGCGGTTGCGGCGGACGCCGACATGCAGTTCGCCCTCGATGCGGGCGGGGATGTCATCGTGTGCTGGTGCGGCTGAGCGGGAATCCGATACCGGTGAGCTGTTCGGAGGCGTTCCAGAGGCGGCGGGCGAGGTCGGGATCCTGTGCCGGTTCGGAGCGGTCGATGAGTTGCGGGGCGCCGCGCATGTGCGCGAGGTGCCGGGGGCCGGTGAAGCTGTTGCCGGGCAGGTCGGCCACGGCGGCGTACAGGACCGGCAGTGCGCCGTGGTCCGCGTCCTGGGCCATCAGTTTGATCGCGACCGACCAGACCAGGTCGATCGGGCGTCGCGGGCCCTCGTGGTGGTAGATGTTCGTCGCGACCAGGCCGGGGTGTGCCGCGTTCGCCCGGACGCTCGATCCCGCGGCGGTCAACCGGCGCTGCAGTTCCGCGGTGAACAGCATGTTCGCGAACTTGGAGTCGTTGTACGCCCGGGCGGGCTGGTAGGGGCGGTGTTCCCAGTTGAGGTCCGCGAAGTCGAGCTGGGCGAGTCGTTCGGCCTGTGAGGCCACAGTGACGACGCGGCCGGTGATGTGCGGCAGCAGCAGGTTGGTCAGCGCGAAGTGGCCGAGATGGTTGATGCCGAATTTCGCCTCGAATCCGTCGGCGGTACGAGTCAGCGTCGGTGCCGAGACGCCCGCATTGTTGATCAGCAGGTCGATCGGTCCCTCCCAGTTCGCGGCGAAGGTGCGCACGGATTCGAGGTCGGCGAGGTCGAGTTCGCGGACCTCGGTGATGCCGATGATTCCATTGGCGGCCACATCTCCTCGCTCGACACTGCGCACCGCGAGCACGACTCGCGCGCCCGCGGTGGCCAGCGCCCGCGACACCGACCGGCCGATTCCGCTGTTGGCGCCGGTCACCACCGCGGTGGTTCCGGAAAGGTCGGGCAGATCCACACCGTGAAAAGTTGTCATACGACCAAAGTAATCATTGAGTACATTGTCGTCAATGGTTACATTGTAATCGGTGGGTACATTAGGATGCTAAGGTGGCGGCCATGAGCGATCACGCCTATCACCACGGCAATCTGCGGTCGGTGCTGCTCGCCGGGGCCGAACGAACACTTCGCGACGAGGGCATCGATGGGTTGTCGCTGCGGGAACTCGCCCGCCGGGCAGGGGTGAGCAGTGCGGCGCCGCGGCGGCACTTCCCCGATCGGCAGGCCCTGCTGGACGCGCTGGCCGGAGTGGGTTTCGATCGCCTCGCCGATGAGATCGCCGCCGCGATCGACAGCGCCGATGGTGACTATCCGGCACGTCTGCGCGCGGCGGCCGTCGCCTACGTCCGATTCGCCACCCACGACGGTGCGCTGATGGACCTGATGTTCGCCGCCAAAACCCGAGCGGGGCATGCCGTTCCGGAGGAGGGGCCGGTGCGGCTGTTCACCGCCACCGGCGAACTGATCGGTGAGGGGCAGCGGATCGGCGCTCTCCCGCCCGGTGACCTCGACCGGTTGCGGCTGCTGTTGGTCGCCACTCTGCAGGGCGTCGCCACGCTCATCGCCTCGGGCAGGGCGCCGGCCGAGTTGGCCGACGCGCTCGCCGTCGACGCCGTCGCCCTATTTCTGCGCGACCAACCCTGACGCCGGACGTGCGCGGCGGCAGCCTGCCCCTCGCGTCGGATCACCCGCTGCTCCGGACGCTCGGAAGGCGCACACGGCGACGATGATTCGGCCGATGCGTCCGAACGTCCCGGCCCGGGGTGCGGTCATTTCGAATCGATCCGGCCCAGTGGCTCACCGGTCGATGCCAGGGCGTCTCGAACCTCGGGCCACGCGGCAGCGTCGAGGCCCAGCGCGGTGCGCAGATATGCCAGCGTCGCTCGCTGGACGAACGCGACGCGCTCGGGGCTTTCGTCGGTGGTCCGGGTGTCGTGCGCGCCCTGGATGCCGCCGAGCCCGTGTTCCGCGCCGAAGAGGGTCAGCAGATCGGTGGCGCCCGGCGCGAGCCGGTAGCCGTCGGCGAACCAATCCGGACCGCGGACGGTCAGCGGGGATTGGTCGTCGTCCCCGGCGATGAGCAGGCTCGGCGTCTTCATATCTCCGAAATCGGGGCTCATGAACGGGAAGTACTCGGCGGCCATCGGGGACAGGTCGGCGCCGCCGGTTCCGGGCAGGCTGAGCAGTACCGCCGCGCCGACTCGCGAGTCGGCCATGCTCTCCCCGGGCGTGCCGTTGTCGAGAACTCGCGCGCCGGCCAGCGTGCTCGCGGTCTGCGCGCCCCACGAGTGGCCGCCGGCCGCGATTCGCTCGCGATCGATGCGGCCGCTCAATCCGGGCACTGCGGCCTCGATCGCGTCGAGCTGGTCCAGGATACGGGTCAGGTCGGTGGTGCGGATGCGCCAGATGAGCGGGGTGCGCGGGTCGTCGGGCGGGAGGCCGAGGGAGTCGAGATGCGTGGGCTGGATGACGACGAAACCGTGCGCAGCCCAGAATCCCGCCAGCGGTGCGTAATCGTCCATGGTCAGGGTCATGCCGTGCGAGAAGACGACGACCGGCAGGTCCCGCCCGGTCGTCGGCGCCGAGACCCGTACCGGCAGGTCGCGGCCGCGGTCGGGGGCCGCGAGTGCGATCGGGGCGACCGAGATGACGGCGGCGGGCATTGGTGTGATGTCACTCATGAGGGTGGTCCTCGCTCGTGGATGGGAAGGTGCAGATGCCGGGAATGGCTATCTGGCAAAATGGTTACCGGAGCAGCGCTCCGATTCGAAATATACGGAGCGTTGCTCCGCTTGGCAACATGGGAGGTACCCGCGATGTCATCGGCTGACGACGAAGCCGGCGCCGGTCGGCGCAAACGGTCCGATGCGCGCCGAAACGCGCAGACCGTTCTCGACGCCGCCGCGATCGTCTTCGCACGCGCGGGGGTCGATGCTCCGGTGCGGGATATCGCCGCGGAAGCGGGCGTCGGCATGGGTACCGTCTATCGGCATTTCCCCACTCGCCCCGACCTGGTGGTCGCGGTCTTCCGTCACCAGGTCGACGGGCTCGCCGCGGCGACCGTCGCGACCGAGGCCCCCGAGGAGGCCCTGCGCGCATGGGTCGGTGGGTTCACCGACTTCCTGGTGACCAAACACGGCCTGGCCGAGGCGCTGCACTCCGACCAGGCCGGATTCGAGAGCCTGCACGCCGAATTCGTCGATCGCCTGGTCCCGGTGCTCGGCGAACTGCTACGAGCAGGGGTCGACGCCGGCCGTCTTCGTGCGGACGTGCGCCCCCTGGAACTGATGATCGCGATCGGGAACCTGTGCATCGGAGCGGCGACCTTCCCCGACTACCGCGCTCGTCACATGGTCGACGTACTTCTCGCGGGCCTTGCGGTACAGCCCGATCGCGGGAGCGACTGAGCGGGGCCGTACCCGGTCCCGCGCAGCTGTCGGGTCAATCCTGGTGTTCGCCGAGGTGGGCGCGGACGAAATCGACCACGGCGTCGGAGAATTCGTCGTTGACGTCGCTCGCGGCGGTATGGGCGGCGGCGCTGATCTCGACGTATTCCAGTTGCGGGACCAGGGTGCGGAAATCCGCGACGCCCTGTTCGCTGACCACGTCGGACAGTCGGCCGCGGACCAGCAGCACCGGCATGCTCAATTTGCGGGCGGCCTCTTCGAGCGCGGCGGTATGGGCCTCGATGTCCTCGACCTTGCCCGACATCATGGCCGGATCCCAGTGCCAATACCACCGGCCGTCCTCGCGCAGTCGCAGGTTGCGGCGCAGTCCCTCGCTGCTGCGTGGGCGGGTGCGGTGCGGCAGATATTCCGCGACGGCGTCGGCGGCCTCGTCCAGGGAGGCGAATCCGTCCTGATGTCCGCCGAGGAAGTTCAGGACCCGTTCCACGCCTTCGTGTTCCGGGCGCGGCACCACGTCGACCATGACCAGTCCGGCGATGCGCTCGCTGCCGGGACGATCGGTGGCCAGCAGTGCGGTCAGGCCGCCCATGCTCGCGCCGACCACGATCGCGGGGCGGTCCAGTTCGGCGAGGATGCCGAGCAGGTCGGCCGTCATCGATTCGCGTGAGTAGTCGCCGTCGGGCGCCCAGTCGCTTTCGCCGTGTCCGCGCGCATCCAGCAGCAGCGCCCGCAAGCCGACCTTGGCCAGCGCGGCCCCGGAATCCTTCCAGGAGTGCCTGGTCTGGCCGCCACCGTGCAGGAATACCGCCAGCGGCCCGCCCTCGGGTCCCCAGCTCTCCCCGGCCAGTGTGATTCCACCCGGGCCGCGGAAACTCACGCGGCGCGGCTCGCTGAATTCGGCATCGTTGCGCACATCTCGAGCATCGCACATTCGGATATACGGCGTATGAAGATAGGTACTGTATGGGGCATCGCGATCTTGTATCCATCCGGTTCGGCGCTCACCCCGAGTGATCGGACGTGTGTGAGGTTGCTCCCATCGCGAGGCGACGGATGCGGACGGCGGGGCATCGCACCGGCCGTGGCAATAACCGGACATTTGCCTGACAACGGCGAGAATTCCTTCGAATGCCGTGGTGAAGCCGCTGGTCCGAGCGTTGCGGCGGATCGCCCGGTGGCTCGGGCCGCATTTGCCGGCCCTGCCGCGCGAGGATCGATTGCCCACGGGGTGCGGTGCGGGCGCGAACCCGTCGCACTGCTAGGCTCGGGAGCCGAAAGACATCCTTTAACGGACCGTCCCGTGAGGCGGGGAAGGAGGTCGGCATGGCTGTGCCCGAAAGGCGTGGCAGTCGCGTCGGGCCCGAAGGCGGCGGCGAGCGTGACCACGCCGGGGCCGCGGATGCCGCCGGTGAACAGAGCGCGGTGAGGCCGAACGCCGCCGAATATTCGCAGCGGCACGATCCCGAGTGGGTTCAGGCCGGGCGTGAGTTGCTCTCCGCCCAGGATGTCGGCCGGACCATCGCGCGAATGGCGCACCAGATCATCGAGAAGACCGCACTGGATTCCGCCGATCCGGCGCTGGCGCGTGTGGTGCTGATCGGAATCCCCACCCGCGGAACCACTCTCGCCGAACGGCTCACCGAACGCATCCACGAGTTCTCCGGCGTGCGCCCCGCGCTCGGCTCGCTGGACATCACCCTCTACCGCGACGATCTGCGCAACCGCCCGCACCGCCCGCTGGAGCGCACCTCGGTCCCCGAGGGCGGCATCGACGACGCACTCGTGGTGCTGGTCGACGACGTGCTGTTCTCCGGTCGCAGCGTGCGCTCGGCCCTGGACGGCCTGCGCGATCTGGGCCGCCCCCGCGCGGTGCAGCTGGCGGTGCTGATCGACCGCGGCCATCGCGAACTACCCATCCGCGCGGATTACGTGGGCAAGAACGTACCCACCTCGCGCAGTGAGGACATCTCGGTGCTGCTGACCGAATGCGACGGCCGGGACGGCGTCTACCTGCAGCAGGAGGTTCAGGCGTGAGGACGTTCGCCGACCTGGCGCGAGGGGTGCACGCGTGAGGCATCTGTTGTCGGTGACCGATCTGGACCGCGGCGCGGCCACCGAACTCCTGGACGACGCACAGCGATTCGAGCAGGCGCTACTCGGCCGCGAGGTGCGCAAACTGCCCACGCTGCGCGGCCGCACCGTGATGACGGTCTTCTTCGAGAACTCCACTCGCACCCGGGTGTCGTTCGAGGTGGCGGGGAAGTGGATGAGCGCCGACGTGATCAACGTCAGCGCGTCGAGTTCCTCTGTCTCCAAGGGCGAATCGCTGCGCGATACCGCGCTGACCCTGCACGCCGCGGGCGCCGATGCGCTGATCGTGCGGCACCCGGCCTCGGGCGCGGCACATCAGATCGCCCGCTGGTTCGGTGAGATGGACAGCGGTGCAGGCGGTTTCGCCGGGCCCGGTCCGGCGGTGATCAACGCCGGGGACGGTATGCACGAGCATCCGACCCAGGCCCTGCTCGATGCGCTGACGCTGCGCCAGCGCCTCGGCTCGCTCGACGGCAAGCGCGTGGTGATCGTCGGCGACATCCTGCACAGCCGGGTGGCCCGTTCCAATGCCCTGCTGCTGAACATTCTCGGTGCGGAAGTGGTGCTGGTAGCGCCGCGCACGCTGCTGCCGGTGGGTGTGCAGCAGTGGCCGGTGCGCATCTCGCATTCCCTCGACGCGGAACTGCCGGGTGCGGACGCGGTGATGATGCTGCGGGTGCAGGCCGAACGGATGAACGGCGGGTTCTTCCCGTCGGCGCGGGAGTACTCGGTGCACTACGGACTGAACGAGCGGCGCATGGCGCTGCTGGACGAGGACGCGGTGGTACTGCATCCGGGCCCGATGCTGCGCGGTATGGAGATCGCGCCGCAGGTGGCGGATTCGCCGAAAGCCGCGGTGCTGCAACAGGTCACCAACGGCGTGCACATGCGCATGGCAGTGCTGTTCCGCCTGCTGGTCGGTGCGGGGGAGCCCGCATGAGCCGCTGGACGAACGCCCGGCGCATCGCTCTCCGGGCAGACCGCACCTCGGCGCGAGGCGAACAGATGGGAGCACGATGAACGACGTCCTGATCCGGAATGTGCGGCTCTACGGTGCGGGCGACGCGGTCGACGTGCGGCTCGGCGAGGGTGAGATCCGGGCGATCGGCCCCGCGCTCGACGCCGGGGACGCCGAGGTCGTGGACGGTGCGGGCCAGTTCCTGCTGCCCGGCTTCGTCGATCTGCACACCCATCTGCGCGAACCGGGCCGCGAGGACACCGAGACCATCGAATCCGGCTCCGCCGCAGCGGCTCTGGGTGGTTACACCGCGGTCTTCGCGATGGCCAATACCACGCCGGTCGCGGACTCGGTGGTGGTCACCGACCACGTGTGGCGGCGCGGGCGGGAGATCGGCCTGGTGGACGTCTACCCGGTCGGGGCGGTGACGGTGGGTCTGGCGGGTAGGCAACTCGCCGAGATGGGCACCATGGCCGCCGGTGAGGCGCGGGTGCGGATGTTCTCCGACGACGGCCACTGCGTCTACGACCCGCTGATCATGCGGCGCGCTCTGGAATACGCGCAGTCGCTCGGCGTACTGATCGCCCAGCACGCCGAGGAGCCGAGGCTGACCGAGGGCGCGGTCGCGCACGAGGGCCCCAACGCCGCCCGGCTCGGCCTGGCCGGATGGCCGCGCGCGGCGGAGGAGTCGATCGTGGCCCGCGACGCGCTGCTGGCCCGCGACGCCGGCGCCCGCGTGCACATCTGCCACGCGTCCACGGCCGGAACGGTCGAACTGGTGAAATGGGCCAAGGGACAGGGGATTTCGATCACCGCCGAAGTCACCCCGCATCACCTGCTGCTGGACGATTCCCGGTTGGAGACCTACGACGCGGTGAACAAGGTGAATCCGCCGCTGCGTGAGGCATCCGATGCCGAGGCTCTGCGCCGCGCCCTCGCCGAGGGCGTGATCGACTGTGTGGCAACCGATCACGCGCCGCATGCCGAACAGGACAAGTGCTGCGAATTCGCCGCCGCCCGGCCCGGCATGCTCGGACTGGAGACCGCGCTGTCGGTCATCGTGCAGACGATGGTCGCGCCCGGTCTGCTGGACTGGCGCGGCGTGGCCCGGGTGATGAGCGAGAATCCGGCGCGGATCGCCGGGCTCGATGATCAGGGCCGCCCGCTCGCGGTGGGCGAACCGGCGAATCTGGTGCTGATCGACCCGGAGGCGACCTGGACGGTGCGCGCGAGCGAGCTCGCGAGCATCTCCGAGAACACGCCCTTCGACGCGATGACCCTACCCGCGCGGGTGAGTGCCACCTTCCTGCGCGGCCGGATCACCGCCCGCGAGGGCAAAGCCGAACCGCGCGAGACCACGGGAGCGTCCTGATGGAGCGGACACTGCAGGTCGTCCTGCTGATCCTACTGTTCTGCCTGTGTCTGTGGCTGATGTACCGGGCCTGGCAGAAGAAGGCTCGGCGGCAGGCCGCGGCGGTCGGCGAGCTGCCGCCGGTGCCCGCCGAATTGGGCGCGCAGGTGCTGGAGCCGACGACGGGTTTGTACACCGGTACGACCCTCGCGCCCAGCTGGCAGAACCGGATCGCGGTGGGCGATCTGGGGTTCCGGGCCGCGGCGGAGCTGACCCGCTTCGAACGCGGCATCCTGCTCGAACGCGACGGTGCGCAGGTGCTCTGGATTCCGCAGGAGTCCATCACCGCGGTGCGCACCGAACGCGGTCATGCGGGCAAAGTGATGACACAAGATGGTGTGCTGGTAATTCGCTGGAAGCTGCCGACGGGAACCGAGGTGGACACCGGTTTCCGCGGCGACGACAAGACGGTGTATCCGGCGTGGGTCGCCGGAGCGACCGGCACGAAGACGGGAGAAGAGACGACGTGACCGGGCAGAGCGCGATGATGGTGCTGGAGGACGGGCGGGTCTTCCGCGGCTCGTCCTTCGGCGCCGAGGGACAGACCCTGGGTGAGGCGGTGTTCTGCACCGCGATGACGGGTTATCAGGAGACGCTGACCGATCCGAGTTACCACCGCCAGATCGTGGTGGCCACGGCCCCGCAGATCGGCAATACCGGCTGGAACGACGAGGACGACGAGTCCAAGCGGATCTGGGTGGCCGGATACGCGGTGCGCGATCCCGCGCGACGTGCCTCGAACTGGCGCGCGACCACGACGCTGCAGGACGAACTGGTTCGCCAGGACGTGGTCGGCATCGCCGGGATCGACACCCGGGCGCTGGTGCGCCACCTGCGTTCGCGCGGGTCGATGAAGGCGGGGATCTTCTCCGGCGAGGCCGCCGAGGCGTCGGTGGAGGAACTGCTGGCGCGCGTGAACGGCCAGCCCTCGATGTTGGGCGCCGATCTGGCCGAGGAGGTCAGCACCGATCAGCTGTACACGATCGAGCCGACCGGTGAGCGCCGATTCACCGTTGTCGCAGTCGATCTCGGCATCAAGACCAACACCCCGCGGATGTTCGCCGAGCGCGGGATGCGGGTGCACGTGGTGCCCTCGAACGTCACCCTGGACCAGATCAGGGAACTGAAGCCGGACGGGGTGTTCCTGTCCAACGGCCCCGGCGACCCGGCAACCCAGGACGACGCGGTCGCGCTGACCAAAGGCATTCTGGGCGAAGGTATTCCGCTCTTCGGCATCTGCTTCGGCAACCAGATCCTCGGGCGCGCACTGGGTTTGGGCACCTACAAGATGAAGTTCGGGCACCGCGGCATCAACGTGCCGGTGGTGGACCATGCGACCGGGCAGATCTCGATCACCGCGCAGAATCACGGATTCGCGCTCGAAGGTGAGGCCGGGCAGCGCTTCGACACCCCGTTCGGCGCCGCCGAGGTCAGCCACACCTGCGCGAACGACGGCACGGTGGAGGGTGTGCGGCTGGTGGACGGCCGCGCCTTCTCGGTGCAGTACCACCCCGAGGCCGCCGCCGGCCCACACGACGCCGCATATCTCTTCGACCGTTTCGCCGGTCTTCTGGAGGACCGATGAGTCACACTGCGCAGCCTACTTATTGGTCCGCATCGAACGCAGCCGGGTGTCCCGCAGCACAACACGGGTTGCCGGCAGGGCGTGACTTCGATCGCCCGATCGACCGGGTGCGGGTGTCCCGCATGCCACTGAAAGGAGCCTGATGCCTCGCCGCGAGGATCTACGCCACATCCTGGTGATCGGCTCGGGCCCGATCGTGATCGGCCAGGCCTGCGAATTCGACTACTCCGGCACACAGGCGTGCCGGGTGCTGCGGTCCGAGGGACTGCGGGTGTCGCTGGTGAACTCGAATCCCGCGACGATCATGACCGATCCGGAATTCGCCGACTCGACCTATGTCGAACCGATCACGCCGGAGTTCGTCGAGAAGGTCATCGAGAAGGAGCGCCCGGACGCGATCCTGGCCACGCTGGGTGGTCAGACCGCGCTCAATACCGCTGTGGCCCTGCATGAACGAGGTGTGCTGGCCAAGTACGGCGTGGAGATGATCGGCGCCGACTTCGACGCCATCCAGCGTGGTGAGGACCGGCAGAAGTTCAAGGACATCGTCGCGAAGGTCGGCGGCGAGAGCGCCCGCTCCAGGGTCTGCTTCACCATGGACGAGGTTCGCGAAACCGTTGCCGAACTAGGGTTTCCGGTCGTTGTCCGCCCGTCGTTCACGATGGGCGGGCTCGGTTCGGGCATGGCCTACGACGACGAGGATCTGGACCGCATCGCCGGCGGCGGCCTGGCCGCCTCGCCGACCGCGAACGTGCTGATCGAGGAATCCATCCTGGGCTGGAAGGAATTCGAGCTCGAGCTGATGCGTGATCGCCGCGACAACGTGGTGATCGTCTGCTCGATCGAGAACGTCGACCCGATGGGCGTGCACACCGGCGACTCGATGACCGTCGCCCCGGCCATGACCCTCACCGACCGCGAATACCAGAAGATGCGCGATCTCGGCATCGCGATCCTGCGCGAGGTCGGCGTCGACACCGGCGGCTGCAACATCCAGTTCGCGGTGGACCCGGCCGACGGCCGCCTGATCGTGATCGAGATGAACCCGCGTGTGTCGCGCTCGTCCGCATTGGCTTCCAAGGCAACGGGTTTCCCGATCGCGAAGATCGCCGCGAAGCTGGCGATCGGGTACACGCTCGACGAGATCGTCAACGACATCACCAAGGAGACCCCGGCCTGTTTCGAGCCCACGCTCGACTACGTGGTCGTCAAGGCTCCGCGGTTCGCGTTCGAGAAGTTCCCGGGTGCGGACCCGACGCTGACCACGACCATGAAATCGGTCGGCGAGGCGATGTCGCTGGGCCGCAACTTCTCCGAGGCGCTGGGTAAGGTGCTGCGCTCGCTGGAGACCAAGTCGGCGGGCTTCTGGACCCAGGGCGACGGCGAGTGGACCGATGTGCAGGCGATCCTGGACGATCTGAAGGTCCCCACCGAGGGCCGCATCTACCAGGTCGAGCGCGCGCTGCGGCTGGGCGCGAGCATCGAGGACGTCGCCGCGGCCTCGGGTGTGGACCCGTGGTTCGTGGCCGAGATCGCGGGCCTGGTCGAGTTGCGGCAGGAGATCCTCGACGCGCCGGTCCTGGACGAGCCGCTGCTGCGCACCGCCAAGCACTACGGCCTGTCCGACCGTCAGATCGCCGCGCTGCGACCCGAACTCGCGGGTGAGGGCGGCGTGCGGGAACTGCGTCACCGGCTGCACATCCGCCCGGTGTTCAAGACCGTCGACACCTGCGCCGCCGAATTCGAGGCCAAGACCCCGTACCACTACTCGGCCTACGAGCTCGATCCGGCCGCGGAGTCCGAGGTGGCCCCGCAGCGTGAGCGCGAGAAGGTCATCATTCTGGGTTCGGGCCCGAACCGGATCGGCCAGGGCATCGAATTCGACTACTCGTGTGTGCACGCCGCGCAGACGCTCTCGGCCGCCGGATTCGAGACCATCATGGTCAACTGCAATCCGGAGACCGTCTCGACCGACTACGACACCGCGGACCGCCTCTACTTCGAGCCGCTCACCTTCGAGGATGTGCTCGAGGTGTACAATGCGGAGTCCGAATCGGGAACCGTGGCCGGGGTGATCTGCCAGCTGGGCGGGCAGACGCCGCTGAGTTTGGCGCAGCGACTGACCGATGCGGGCGTGCCCGTGGTCGGCACCTCGGCCGCGGCCATCGACCTGGCCGAGGATCGCGGCGAGTTCGGCGAGGTGCTCACGGCCGCGGGGCTGCCCGCGCCGAAGTACGGCACCGCGACCACCTTCCCGCAGGCGAAGAAGATCGCGGCCGAGATCGGCTATCCGGTGCTGGTGCGTCCGTCGTACGTACTGGGCGGTCGCGGAATGGAGATCGTCTACGACGAGAAGTCCCTGGCGGACTACATCTCCCGCGCCACCGAGATCACCCCCGACCATCCGGTGCTGGTCGACCGGTTCTTGGAGGATGCCATCGAGATCGACGTCGACGCCCTGTGCGACGGCGAGGAGGTCTATCTCGGCGGCGTCATGGAACATATCGAGGAGGCCGGTATCCACTCCGGCGACTCGGCCTGCGCGCTGCCGCCGATCACGTTGGGGCGCAGCGATATCGAGGCGGTGCGCCGCTCGACCGCCGCACTCGCCAAGGGGATCGGCGTGCGGGGCCTGCTGAACGTGCAGTACGCGCTCAAGGACGACGTGCTGTACGTGCTCGAGGCCAATCCGCGGGCCAGCCGCACCGTACCGTTCGTCTCCAAGGCGACCGCGGTACCGCTGGCCAAGGCCGCGGCGCGAATCGCGTTGGGCGCCAACATCGCCGGGCTGCGCAAGGAAGGGCTGCTGCCCGCGGAGGGGGATGGCGGTTATGCGCCGATCGACGCCCCGGTCGCGGTGAAGGAGGCCGTGCTGCCGTTCCACCGGTTCCGGCGCCCGGACGGCACCGGTATCGACTCGCTGCTGTCGCCGGAGATGAAGTCGACCGGTGAAGTCATGGGCATCGACGCGGATTTCGGCACCGCCTTCGCCAAGTCGCAGAGCGCGGCCTACGGTTCGCTGCCCACCGAGGGGACCGCGTTCGTCTCGATCGCGAATCGCGACAAGCGCGCCATGGTGTTCCCGGTCAAGCGCCTGCACGACTTGGGCTTCCGCATCCTGGCCACCGAGGGAACTGCGGAGATGTTGCGGCGCAACGGAATTCCGTGCGAGCGCGTCCGCAAGCAGTCCGATCCGGCGCCCGGCGGCGACGCCGCCGCGAGCGCTGGTGAACTCGCCGGACCCACGATCGTCGACCAGATCAAGGACGGCGAGATCGATATAGTGTTCAACACCCCGTACGGTAATTCCGGACCTCGAGTCGACGGCTACGAGATCCGCACCGCCGCGGTGGGCGCGAGTATTCCGTGTATCACGACGGTGCAGGGTGCGGCCGCTGCCGTCCAGGGCATCGAGGCGACAATCAATGGCGGGATCGGTGTGCGATCCCTCCAGGAGCTGCACGCCGTCCTGCGGGCCGGTGCGAGCGACCGACCCGGAGGCGGCGGCGAGCGTGATGATCACGCCGCCGTTGACGTCACTATCGAGCACAGCTGAGAGAGGAACGAAGACGGTGGGAGCCATGGGTTTTGGTGCGGGACCCCGGCCGGGGACGCCGCGTCGGCGGCGGACCGGTCTCGGCGAGGTCCGGGTGCCGGGCGGCGATATCCGGGTGATGCGCAACGTCGGCGGGTACAGCACCGTCGGCTTCCGCGCCAACCCGCCGATCGACCGCACCCGGGCGTCCGAGCCCGCGGAGCAGTCGGACTTCGAGCGTGAGCTCGAGGTCATCGACCGCGAGCTGGCCGCAGCGGAACGCGATCTGGCCGTCAAGGGGGCGATGACGGATTCGCGCGAGCCCGCCGCGGCCGGTTCGGCGGCGGAACCGCGGTGAATCCGTTCGGTGTGCGGCTGCGCGATGCGATGGGCCGGCACGGCCCGGTGTGCGTCGGCATCGACCCGCATCCGCAACTGCTGCGCGCCTGGGAGCTGAGCGAGGACGTCGAGGGGCTCAAACGGTTCGCCGATGCCTGCGTGGACGCCTTCGCCGGTCGTGTCGCGCTGGTGAAACCGCAGGTCGCTTTCTTCGAAAGCTACGGCTCGGGCGGCATCGTCGTGCTGGAGGACACCATCGCGGCGCTGCGCGAGGCGGGCACGCTGGTGCTGGCCGACGCCAAACGCGGCGATATCGGCTCGACCATGGCCGCCTATGCGCGGGCCTGGCTGGCGGACGGGCCGCTGGGCAGCGACGCGCTGACCGTCTCGCCCTATCTCGGTTTCGGGTCGCTGACGCCCGCGCTGGAGTTGGCCGAGGCGAACAACCGCGGGGTGTTCGTGCTCGCGGCCACGTCCAATCCGGAAGGCGCGCAGGTACAGCGCGCCTTCGCGGCCGACGGGCGCAGCATCGCCCAGACGATCGTCGACGAGGCCGCGGCCCGCAACGCGGGCGCGGAATTCGGCTCGGTCGGCGTGGTGATCGGCGCGACTCTCACCGAGGCTCCCGATCCGGCCCGTCTCAACGGCCCGATCCTGATGCCCGGCGTCGGTGCGCAGGGTGGTGGAGCGGAGTCCATTCGCGCCCTGGTGCCCGCGCGGAGCCTGGGCGCCGTGGTGCCCAACGTCTCGCGGGAGGTGCTGGGTGAGGGCCCGTCGGTGGCGGCCCTGCGGACCCGGGTTACCCAACTCGCCGACGAATTCGCCTTCCTGCAGAGCTGAGCTCGGTGCGGCGGTGTTCCGTCGTGGCTGGACGACGACCGGACCGGTCACCCCGAATGACGGGGCGACCGGTCCGTTTTCCGTTACGGCCCCGCAGAGCCCCGGAATGTGGGTGATGGCCGGAGAATCGCGCCGATCTGCTTTACGCTGTCAGGGGGCCGTTCGGGCGGCGGTGCGGTCCCACTGTGTGACACCCCGATCCTTCCGGTCTCCTGCGCTACGCGATGTACCCGACGTGTACTCGTCCGATGGCCCGCCGCAGTGGCCGCCGAATGCGACACGCTGGGCAAAAATGTGCGACACGCGGATAAATTCCAGAAAATTCCTGGTCGGGCGATAACAGCGCGGTTACGAGTTGTCCGGTCGGTTCATCCGGTACCGCGAGTACCCGGTATCGAGTGGAGAATATGCTGGTCAAAGGGGTGTTCGCGATTTTCGCGGAAGCCCTCGCGACATCGTCCGGAATCCTCGCCGCAGGTCGTTCGCGCGGCGCGGTGAGTGCCCGAATCACCCGCTGACCTGGGGGGTGGGTTCGCAATCGGCAGGCCGCGTGGGTACGGTCGCTGAGACCGCCGGGTTACCGGGGGTAGATCATGCAATGAACGATGAGACGGAGGAACCGTGGCCCTTCCCCAGCTGACTGACGAGCAGCGCGCCGCTGCTTTGGAGAAGGCGGCTGCCGCTCGCCGCGCTCGGGCAGAGCTCAAGGAGCGCCTGAAGCGTGGCGGCACCGACCTGAAGACGGTCCTGAAGGATGCCGAGACCGATGAGGTCCTGGGCAAGATGAAGGTGTCCGCACTGCTGGAGGCCCTGCCGAAGGTCGGCAAGGTCAAGGCGGCGGAGATCATGACCGAACTGGAGATCGCGCCGACCCGCCGCCTGCGTGGCCTGGGCGACCGTCAGCGCAAGGCGCTGCTGGCGAAGTTCGACTTCGAAGCCTGAGCTAGGTGAGTTTCGGGGTGGTCGAACACACGAAGACGGGTCGGCTGGTCGTACTGGTCGGCCCCTCGGCCGTCGGGAAGTCCACTGTGGTCCGCTGTGTCCGCGAGCGGCTGCCGGAATTGGTGTTCAGTGTGTCGGCCACCACCCGGGCCCCGCGGCCCGGGGAGGTCGACGGCCGGGACTACCGGTTCGTGACCAGGACCGAATTCGACGCGATGATCGAGAAGGGGGAGATGCTCGAGTGGGCCGACATCCACGGCGGCCTGCAGCGGTCCGGTACTCCGGCCGCACCGGTCCGGGCGGCGCTGGCCGCCGGAAAACCGGTTCTCGTGGAGGTGGACCTCGCGGGTGCGCGCTCCATTCGCGCCGCGATGCCCGAGGCGCTGCTGGTGTTTCTGGCCCCGCCCAGCTGGGAGGAGCTGGTCACCCGGCTGACCTCGCGCGGCACCGAATCGCCCGAGGTGATCGAGCGCCGGTTGCTGACCGCGAAGACCGAGCTCGCCGCCTGTGACGAGTTCGACACAGTGATCGTGAACGACGAGGTGACTGCCGCCTGTGAGCAGTTGGTATCGTTGTTCGTTAGCACAAATTCGCGATAGAGCCCGCCCGTCTGCGGGCGGCAGCTCTGTCATCAGACCACCACACAGACCCGCAGGAGCCTCACCAGTGAGCGACACCAAGACCGTGCCCGCGTACGACACCCCGGTCGGCCTCACCAACCCGCCGATCGACGAACTGCTCGAGCGCACGTCGTCCAAGTATGCGCTGGTCATCTACGCGGCCAAGCGGGCGCGCCAGATCAACGACTACTACAACCAGCTGGGCGACGGCATCCTCGAATACGTCGGCCCGCTGGTCGAGCCGGGCCTGCAGGAGAAGCCGCTGTCGGTGGCCATGCGGGAGATCCACTCCGACCTGCTCGAACACACCGAAGGCGAGTGAGCCAGGGCCGCGAGGCACAGTGACCGACGCACCGAAGAGGCATGAGGTATGCGGATCGTTGTCGGCGTAGGCGGCGGGATCGCCGCCTACAAGGCCTGCTCGCTCATTCGTAAATTCACCGAGACCGGTCACGACGTCCGGGTGATACCGACGGAGTCGGCGCTGCAGTTCATCGGCAAGGCCACCTTCGAGGCACTGTCGGGCAATCCGGTGCACACCGGCGTCTTCGCCGATGTGCCCCAGGTTCCGCACGTGCGCCTCGGCCAGGAGGCCGATCTGGTGGTCATCGCCCCGGCGACGGCCGATCTGATGGCCCGGGCCGCGATGGGCCGCGCCGACGATCTACTGACCGCGACGCTGCTCACGGCGCGATGTCCGATCCTGTTCGCCCCGGCCATGCACACCGAGATGTGGGAGCATCCCGCCACGGTGGCCAATGTGCGCACGCTGCGTGAGCACGGCGCGATCGTCGCCGAACCGGCCTCGGGGCGACTCACCGGCGCGGACACCGGCCCCGGGCGGCTGCCCGAGGCGGAGGAGATCTTCGGGCTGGCCTCACTGCTGCTCGAACGTGACGACGCGATCCCCCGCGACCTCGAGGGCCGCCGGGTCGTGGTGTCGGCGGGCGGTACCCGCGAGCCGCTGGACCCGGTGCGTTTCCTGGGCAATCGCAGTTCCGGCAAACAGGGGTTCGCCCTGGCGCGCCTGGCGGCGCAGCGCGGTGCGCGGGTGACTCTGATCGCCGGAAATACCATCGGCCTGGACGCCCCGGCCGCGGTGGAGTTGGTGCACGTCACCACGGCCGAACAGCTGCGCGTCGCGGTCGACAAGCACGCCACCGGCGCGGATGCGGTGATCATGGCCGCCGCGGTGGCAGACTTCCGTCCGGTGAACGTCGCCGCCGCGAAAATCAAAAAGGGTGCCGGGGAACCCAATTCGATCGAGCTGACGAAAACCGAAGACATCCTGGCGGGTTTGGTGCAGGCTCGCCGGGACGGTCAGCTGACCGGAACCGCGATCGTCGGATTCGCCGCCGAAACCGGTGACGAACACGGCGACGTCCTCACCCACGCGCGCGCGAAGCTGAAGCGCAAGGGGTGCGACCTGTTGGTAGTGAACGCGGTCGGCGAGGGCAAGGCCTTCGAGGTCGACCACAACGACGGCTGGCTGCTGGGCGCCGACGGCACCGAGCACGCCCTCGATCACGGATCGAAGGCATTGCTGGCCAGCCGGGTGCTGGATGCGCTCGGTCCGCTACTGCGCTGAGCGGTCGGCGGATTCGGCTTATCCTGCAAGAAGGCATCCGATGCTCCACGGTATCGGGTGCACGGTTTCACCGATCGCCAAAACGGGGCCCTGTGGAGGCGTTGTGGCTGGTGCGGGCGTCTGTGTGACGTCATGCGAGACCCCACTGCGTCGGTGGTTTGGAATAGTCTGAGGCAAAGGCCTCATGACAGCGGGCCGAGCAGCACCGTGATCGCGGTGCTGTCGCGGGCCCGGACGAGAAACCCGTTGAGGGAGAGGGAGAACTGTGCGCACGTCTGGCAGCCGCCTATTCACCAGTGAGTCCGTGACCGAGGGTCATCCGGACAAGATCTGTGACGCCATCAGCGATTCCGTTCTCGACGCTCTGCTCGCGCAGGATCCGCGCAGCCGGGTGGCGGTGGAGACCTTGGTGACCACCGGTCAGGTGCACGTCGCCGGCGAGGTCACCACCGAGGCATACGCCGATATCCCCACGATCGTGCGGGAGAAGGTCCTGGAGATCGGATACGACTCCTCGGCAAAAGGTTTCGACGGTGCCTCCTGCGGTGTGAACATCGCGATCGGCGCGCAGTCGCCGGATATCGCCCAGGGCGTCGACCACTCGCACGAGGCCCGCGTCGGCGGCTCCGACGACGAGATCGAGCGACAGGGCGCCGGTGATCAGGGCTTGATGTTCGGGTATGCCACCAAGGAGACCCCCGAGCTGATGCCGCTGCCCATCGCGCTGGCGCACCGGCTCTCGCGGCGTCTGACCGAGGTGCGCAAGTCGGGTGTGCTGCCGTACCTGCGCCCGGACGGTAAGACCCAGGTGACCATCGAATACGAGGGCGCGCAGCCGGTGCGCCTGGACACGGTGGTGCTGTCCACCCAGCACGCCGCCGATATCGATCTGGACAATCTGCTGGCCCCCGACATCCGCGAGAAGGTGGTGCAGGCGGTGCTGGCCGATCTGGAGCTGCCCAACCCGCTGGACACCTCCGATTTCCGGCTGCTGGTGAACCCGACGGGCAAGTTCGTGCTCGGCGGTCCGATGGGCGATGCGGGTCTGACCGGCCGGAAGATCATCGTGGACACCTACGGTGGTATGGCCAGGCACGGCGGCGGCGCGTTCTCCGGTAAGGATCCGTCGAAGGTGGACCGTTCGGCCGCGTACGCCATGCGCTGGGTCGCCAAGAACGTCGTCGCGGCGGATCTGGCCGAGCGGGTCGAGGTGCAGGTCGCCTACGCCATCGGCAAGGCCGCCCCGGTGGGTCTGTTCGTCGAGACCTTCGGTACCGAGAAGGTCGACCCGAACGCGATCTCCGCGGCCATCGCCGAGGTTTTCGACCTGCGACCGGGCGCCATCATCCGCGACCTGGACCTGCTGCGCCCGATCTACGCACCGACCGCCGCGTACGGCCACTTCGGCCGTACCGACATCGACCTGCCCTGGGAGCGCACTGACCGTGCCGACAAGCTCCGCGCCGCGGCCGGGCTGTAGCCGGTTGGGAGGCTGTGTCGGATGTGTGCCGACAAGCTCCGCGCTGCGGCGGGCCTGTAGGCCGTTGGCAGGCTGTATCGGCCGCGTCGAATCGCGCGTGAGCTCGGTGCGCGCGGTTTGCGGACAGTAATTGTCCGAGGTCAGGGTGCCCGCGGGAGCCGCCAGATCCGCATCCGATGCGGCGGGCGCGGGGAAGCGGCGCGGGAAACGAGCGGAGGCGGCCGCGAACGACGCGGCCGTCTCCCACCCCG
Source organism: Nocardia vaccinii NBRC 15922 (assembly GCF_001613305.1). Lineage (GTDB taxonomy): Bacteria > Actinomycetota > Actinomycetes > Mycobacteriales > Mycobacteriaceae > Nocardia > Nocardia vaccinii. The sequence continues at coordinate 74,095 of NZ_BDCC01000017.1, read as the reverse complement.
TCGCGCGGGTTCTGCCGATGTTGGAACCGGCCCACCTGGATCGTGACTTCGATTATCTGGTTCCGGCCGAGATGGACGAGCTCGCCCAGCCGGGTGTGCGTGTGCGCGTACGCTTTTCGGGCCGCCTGGTCGATGGTTTCCTGCTGGAACGTCTCGAGCGTTCCGACCACACCGGCACTCTGATGCGGCTCGAGCGGGTCGTCTCGGGCGAACGGGTACTCACTCCCGAAATCCTGCGCCTGATCACCGCCGTCGCCGCCCGCTACGCCGGTACCCGGGCCGACGTACTGCGCCTGGCGATTCCACCGAGGCACGCGAGAACCGAAGCGGGACCGGCGCATCCGAAGAAGGGGCGCGCGGCGAAGGAGGAATCCGCTGCGGAAACCGCTCCCGAGATCATGGTCGTGGCGGACCCGGCCACGAGGTTGGATGCGTCGAGCTCTGCCGAGCCCGCTGTCACGAGTGATGCGTCGGCAGAGCACGACTCCGCAGATCCGAATGGCACTGCGGGAATGGATGTTTCGCAACTTCCGGAGTGGTCTCGCTATCGGCACGGGGCCTCGTTCCTGAGTGCGTTGGCAGCGGGAAAGGGGCCGCGGGCGGCGTGGCAGGCCTTGCCGGGGGAGGATTGGGCGCGGCGGCTGGCGGAGATGGCGGCCGTGGTGGCCGAGGGCGGGCGAGGTGTGGTGGTGCTGGTTCCGGATCAGCGGGATCTGGATCGGGTGCTGGCCGCGTGTACGGAACTGGTGGGGGAGGCGGCGGTCGGGTTGGCCGCGGGACTGGGGCCCTCGGCGCGGTATCGGCGGTGGCTGGCGGCGTTGCGGGGTACAGCGCGGATCGTGGTGGGCACGCGCAGTTCGGTGTTCGCGCCGGTACCGGATCTGGGATTGATCGTGATCTGGGACGACGGCGACGACACCTTTGCCGAACCGCGCTCGCCGTATCCGCATGCGCGCGAGGTGGCGATGTTGCGGGCGCACGAGAGCGGTGCGGCCTTTGTCGCGGGGGGCTTCGCGCGGACCGCCGAGATCCAGGCGGTCGTCGACTCCGGGTGGGCGCACGATCTGGTCGCGGACCGGGCCGTGGTGCGGCAGTACGCGCCGCGGATCAGTGCACCGGGGGACAGTGACGTTGCGCTGGAACGGGATCCGGTCGCCCGTGCGGTCCGCATTCCCGCGGTGGCCTTCACCGCGGCCCGCAAGGCGCTCGCTGCCGGAGATCCGGTGCTCGTGCAGGTGCCGCGGCGCGGTTATGTTCCCGCATTGTCGTGTGCGCGGTGCCGTACGCCCGCTCGATGCCGGCACTGCAACGGACCGCTGGCCCTGCCCGGCGAGCCCGCCGCAGCGCGTCCGGCGGGGGAAGTCGCACGCCAGGGTTCCGCGCGGGAACTGGGAGTCGCGTTGTCGCGCAGCCGATCCGAGGAGGTTGCGCACAGTCCCCGGTGTCGCTGGTGTGGCCGGACCGATGCGGCATTCCGCTGTGGCGCCTGCGGTGCGCGGGCATTGCGGGCGGTGGTCATCGGCGCCGCGCGCACCGCGGAGGAACTGGGACGAGCCTTTCCGGGGGTGCCGATCCGGGGTTCCGGCGGTGCGACCGTGCTGGATTCGGTCTCCGAAGGTCCGCAGGTCGTCGTGTCCACCATCGGCGCGGAGCCGAGCGCGCCGGGTGGCTACGGCGTCGCGCTGCTGCTGGACGGCTGGGCACTGCTCGGGCGCGCGGATCTGCGTGCGGCCGAGGATGCGTTGCGGCGCTGGATGTCCGCCGCCGCGCTGGTCCGCTCGACCGGCCAGGTCATCGTGATGGCGGAGCCGTCGCTGCCGACCGTGCAGGCCCTGGTTCGCTGGGACCCGGTGACGCACGCGGAGTTCGAACTGGCGGCGCGGGCGGAGGTCCGCTTCCCGCCCGCGGTCCGCCTGGCCGCCCTCGACGGAACCACCGGCTCGATCGCCGAATTGCTCGGTGAGACACAACTTCCCGACGGTGTGGAGGTGCTCGGCCCGGTGCCGCTCCCGCCCGGGGCTCGCACGCCGTTCTCCGCCGGAGAAGCCCCCGCCGAAATCGAACGGATGATCCTGCGCGCGGACCGGGACCGGGCAACGGCCCTGTCCCGCGCCCTGACCGCGGCCCTCGCCGTCCGCAGCACCCGCCGCTCGGTTGATCCGCTGCGCGTCCAGATCGACCCCATCGACATCGGCTGAGCCCCAACCAATTCGGATTCTTTCCGGATGCTTCCGCCGGGCGGTCGGAGCTGTTCGTCGGCGGCCCGTACCGCGGATGGTCCGGAACGAATCTCGCGCGTCGACCGTGCCCCCTGTCCGGATGCGTCGACGGGTGGCCGCAGATCGAGATGATTCGTCGGACGGGCGGGGGAGCGCGGGCGGCGAGCGGCCGGATGCCGAGGGCTACAACGTCGATTCTGCCTCGTTGCCCCGTCCACGCCGCGGCAGTGACTCGACGGGCGCATCTACCGAGTTCGGTTTCCGCGGGGCCTGCCGTGGTTCGGTGTGAGCGGCGGGGGGACGGTCAGCGGAAGATCTCCGCGTGCCGGGTCGCCCAGGCGGTGAACGGTGTGGCGCGGCGGCCGAGGATTTTCTCGACGTCGGGGCTGACCTGCCGTTCGTCGGCGGTGGGCGTGCCCAGGATGGACAGCGTGACCTCCGCGACGGGTTCGGGCATGTAGTCGGTCATCGCCGAGAACGCCTGGGCACGAGTGAGTTCGTGGAAGGTGATCGCCTCGTCGAGCGCCCCGGACAGGATGCGGACCTGTTCGCGTGGGGAGATGGGTTCGGGGCCGGTGAGGGTGTACGCGTGTCCGGCGTGCGCGTCCGAACGGAGTGCGGCGGCGGCGACCTCGGCGATATCGGACGGATCGACCTGTGGCAGCGCGATATCACCGAACGGCCAGTGCACGGCACGCTGAGCGCGGACCGACTCGATCCAGGCGAAGGTGTTCGAGAAGAATCCGCCCGGACGCAGGACCGTCCAGGCCAGTCCCGAATCCCGCAGCGCCGCTTCGAAAGCGGTGATGCGCGGGGCCGCGGGGTTGCCGGGCCGGGTTCGCGCCGACTGTGAACCCAGCAGTACGACCTTGCCGATTCCGGCTCGCTCGATCGCGCGCAGCACATCGGCGGGCGGCGGCCCGGCCACGCCCTGCTCCCCGGACAGCAGCAGGAACAGCGCATCGCCGCCGTCGGCGGCGGTCGCGAGCCCGTCGGGATCGGACAGATCGGCACGCCGATACTCGACTCCCTGCTGAGGGTGGCTCTGCTTCTCGCCCCGGGAGATCGCCACCACCTTCTCGCCCTGCGTCACCAAGGTCCGTACGAGCGCATCGCCGACATTGCCGGTCGCTCCGGTCACCACGATCATCGACATCTCCTAAGTTAGTTGTCTAACTAATAGCACGATACGGCTCCTGACGGGTTGTTGTCTATAGTTAGTTGTGTGACTGACTCAGTCGAGCCGAAGCGGGTCGGCAAGAGGGAACGGCTTGCCGCGGCCGCCGCGCGCATCTTCCACGAGCAGGGTGTGGAGAAGACGACCATCGCCGACATCGCGCGCGCAGCGGACGTGCCGGTCGGCAATGTCTACTACTACTTCAAGACCAAGGATCAGCTCGTACGCGCGGCCATCGGCGCCCACGCGCAGGGCCTGCGCACCGTGATCGCGGAACTCGAACAGCATCGATCCCCGGCCGACCGGCTCAAGGAGCTCGTTCGGGGGTGGGTCGGCGGGCGCGACCTCGCGGCCCGATTCGGTTGCCCCTCGGGGACTCTGGCCGCCGAACTGGACAAGCGTGACGACGGTCTGGATCGCGAGCTGGCCGTGGTGATGCGGAGTCTGATCGATTGGGTGCGGGAGCAGTTCGCGGCGATGGGCCGCCCCGACGCGGCCGAATTGGCGGTGGCGCTGGTTGCTGCCTATCAGGGAATCTCGCTGCTCACCAACACTTTTCGCGATCCGGATCTGATGGTGGCCGAGGGGCGGCGGCTGGAGAACTGGATCGATTCGCTGGCGGCCTGACCGGACGGCCGGCGTTCCGCCAGGCGCCTGGCCCCCGGCCCTTATTCGGTTGCGTCGCCACCGGGTTCGAGAACGAGTCCGAGGGTCTCGGTGATCGTCCGCAGGGCGCGCTGCATCGAGCGGTTCAGTTCCGCTGTGTCGCTGCCCATTCCGATCAGCAGGTCCACGGTCGCGGGACCGAGTACGGCGGTCAGGGCCTGACCCTGGGTGCCGAGATGTCCGGTCAGTTCGAGCAGGACGACGCCGTGAATCAGTCCCCACAGCCGCGCGGCGACCTGCCGGGGCGGATCCGCGCGGATGCGTCCGGCGTCGATCATCCGCTGCACGACCGCGACGAGTTGCTGATACGTCGCGATATCGGTGCCCTTCTTCAGGGGTTCGGCGGTGAAGTCGTGGATCGAGCCGGTGTGCAGTGAGGTGAGGCCGAACATCAGCCGATACCGCTGCGGGCTGGCGAGGGCGTACTGCCGATAGGCCGCGCCCATCACGAGGAAATCGGCCGCCGGGTCCTCGGTCGGCGCGACCGCGCCCAGCGCCGCGCCGAACTGGATGAACGCCTCGGTGACGATGGCCGCGACCAGTCCGGGCATGCCCTCGAAGTGGGTGTAGACGGCCATTGTCGAGGTGCCCGCCGCCGCGGCGACCCGGCGCGCCTGCAACGCCTCGGGGCCGACCTCCTCGAGCAGCCGCATTCCGGACTCGATCAGTTGTTCGCGCATCTGCGCGCCCGTCCGCCGATTCGATTGGCGGGGATGAGAACTCACTGTTGCCACACCTCCATAACAAGGTTATTCTAGTCTATATAACGCTGTTATAGCCAGGAGCCTCGCATGGGAAATCGCTATCTCGAGGGCGGCTTCGCGCCGCTCCAGCAGGAATTCACACTTACGGATCTGCCGGTGACCGGCACGATCCCGGATCATCTCGACGGCAGATATCTGCGCAACGGCCCGAATCCGGCCGGTGAACTGGATCCGGAGCTCTACCACTGGTTCCGGGGCGATGGCATGGTGCACGGCCTGCGCCTGCGCGATGGCCGCGCCGAGTGGTACCGCAATCGCTGGGTGCGTGGTCCGGGCACCTCGGCCGCACTCGGCGAGAAGCCGCTCGCGGGCATGCCGGCCGCCGGAGGGGAGGGGCCGAATACGAACGTGATCGCGGTCGCCGGGCGGACGGTGGCCATCGTCGAGGGCGGCAGTGCGGCGTACGAACTCACCGATGAGCTCGACACCGTGGGCCCCTGCGATTTCGACGGCACGCTGACCGGGGGATATACGGCACATCCCAAGCGTGATCCGGTTACCGGCGAGCTGCATGCGGTGTCGTATTCGTTCCAGCGCGGAAACCGGGTGCAGTACTCGGTGATCGGCGTCGACGGCCGGGCGCGCCGCGCGGTGGACATCGAGGTCGGCGGTTCGCCGATGATGCACGATTTCTCGCTCACCGAGAATCATGTGGTGTTCTACGACCTGCCGGTCACCTTCGATACGCGGATCGCCGCGGAGATGACCGTGCCGCGGAGTCTGCGACTTCCGGCCCGGCTGATGCTCTCGGCGATGGTCGGCCGGGTGCGAGTGCCGACCCCGCCGACGCCGAATTCGCCGAGGCCCGCGCGCGATCGGCGAATGCCCTACAGCTGGAATCCGAAATATCCGGCCCGCATCGGGGTGATGCCGCGCGCCGGCGCTTCGGCGGACGTGCGGTGGTTCGACATCGAACCGTGCTACGTGTTCCACCCGATGAACGCCTATGACGACGACGGCGTGATCGTGCTGGACGTGGTCCGCTACGACACGATGTTCGAGGAGGGGCATCGCGGTCCGTCCGGGCGCTCGGCCCTGGATCGCTGGGAGGTCGACCTGAACGCGGGCAAGGTCCGGCAGTCTCGCCTGGACGATCGCCCGCAGGAGTTCCCCCGCGTGGACGAGCGTCTCGTGGGGCGGCCACACCGGTACGGCTACGCGCCCGCGGTCGGGCGTGATCTGGAGGCCGGCGCGACGCTGTACAAGCACGATCTGCGTACCGGCAATACCGCCGAACGTTCCTTCGGTACCGGAAAAGGGTTGGGGGAGTTCGTCTTCGAACCCGCGTCGCCGGACGCGGCCGAGGACGAGGGTGTGCTGATGGGCTTCGTCCACGACGCGCCGACCGATCGGAGCGAGCTGCTCGTTCTCGATGCCGGAACCCTGGAGACGGTGGCGAGTATCGCGCTGCCACATCGGGTGCCCGCCGGATTCCATGGCAACTGGATCCCCTCGAACTGAGCGAAGGCTGGTTCGTGCCTCGTCCCACACTTGTCAAAGATGCATTGTCGATATATCGTCGAATATGTAATCGAAGAACAAGCCCGAGGAGGCAGCCATGGAGAACATGGAGAACATGAATATGCGCGGTCGCCGCGGCGGCCCGCGTCCCGGCGATCGTCGATGGGAGGGCCGTGGCCCGGGTGGTCGCGAGCACTACCGTCGGCGCCCGCACGGCGGGCCCGGCTTCGGTCCGGAATTCGGTCCGTTCGGCGGCGATTTCGGGCCGGGCTTCGGCCGCGGTTTCGGTCGTGGCCGCGGTCGCGGCGGGCGGGGCCGGCGCGGTGATGTGCGCGCGGCGATCCTGCTGCTGCTGCGCGACCGTCCCATGCACGGCTACGAACTCATCCAGCAGATCCGCGAACGGAGTGGGGACGTCTGGCGGCCCAGCCCGGGGTCGATCTACCCGGCGCTGTCGCAGCTCGAGGACGAGGGTCTGGTGCTGATCGACAAGGTGGCCGGCCGTAAGACCGCCAAGCTCACCGAGTCCGGCGACGAATACGTCCAGCAGCACGCGGATGAACTCGGCGATCCCTGGCAGGAGGTCCGCGACGGTGTCGGGGATCAGGCCCTGGATCTGCGCGAACTCGTCGGTCAGCTGATGGGGGCGGTCGCGCAGGTAGCTCGCGCGGGCACCGCGGAGCAGGCGGGCAAGGCCGCCGAGGTGCTCACCGAGGCGCGTCGCTCGCTGTACCGGATCCTCGCCGACGACGAGACCGGCCAGAAGTGAATCGCTGTATCGGGCCGGTGAAATGCTGCGCCGCAGCACCGATTCCCGGCCCGGGTGCGCAATGATCGAAATATGGAACGATGCGGGCCCCGCATTGATCGGGGCTGGTCACGACGGTCGGGACGGGCGCGCCGGGGGAGCCGATCGCGCCGGGCGGTCGCGGCGGCGGCACTGGCGGGTGCGCTGATCCTCGGGATCGGCGCCCCCGGTTGGGCCGATCCGCCGCCGCCCGGATATCGACCGCCCGTCGTCCGGACGCTGCCGGGGCTGCCGCAAAAAGACCACCTGGGCGCGGTGCGTTATCAGAAGGCCCATCCCGGCGTCACTCCGGCGGGCACCAACGACTTCGGCTGCCGGCCCACCGCCGAACATCCGCGCCCGGTCATCCTGGCGCACGGCACCGATGCCACGGCCTATACCGATTGGGCGGCGATCGGCCCGCAGTTGGCCCGGGCCGGATTCTGTGTCTTCGCGCCGAATTACGGCGGTAGGCCCGGGGCGAATTCCTACGGCACCGAGGATCTGTGGATGTCTTCCTGGCAGATCGGCGAATTCGTCGATCAGGTGCTGACCGCGACCGGTGCGTCGAAGGTCGACCTGGTCGGATTTTCGCAGGGCGCCAACGTGACTCGGTACTACATCGACAAGCTCGCCGGCGCGTCCAAGGTGGGGCAGTGGGTCGGTATCGCCTCACCGACGAACGGCGGGACGATGTACGGGCTGGTCGCGCTGGCCGACGCGCTGCCCGGACTGTGGCCGATCTACCAGGATCTGACCTCGCTGGCCGTGATTCAGCAAGCCGCGGGCTCGCCGTTCATCCGGCGGTTGAACGAGGGCGGTGACACCGTGCCGGGAGTGCGGTACACCACGATCATCAGCCGCGTGGACGAGATGATCCAGCCCTATCGCAGCATGGAATTGCGCGGACCGGGCGCGCGCAATCTCGTCCTGCAGGATCTGTGCCCGGTCGATCTGACCGGGCATTTCCATTCGGTGTACGACCCGTACGTGCAACAGTTGCTGCGCAATGTGCTGGATCCGGCGCACGCCATTCCGCCGGCGTGCCGGTATGTGCCGCTGGGTACCGAAATTCCCGAGGTGATCCTGGGCGCGTACACCTGAGCGGGGCGTGCCGGGAGCATCCGTAAAATGAGGCGACCGCATTCTTTCATCGCCTCGGGGAGTTACCGTGACCGTCCAGCCCGTTCGCCTGTTCGGCGACCCCGTCCTGCGCGCCCGCGCGGACGAGGCCACCTCCTTCGATCGGGAGCTGCGTCAACTGGTGACCGACCTGACCGACACCATGCAGGCCAGCGGTGGCGTCGGGATGGCGGCGCCGCAGATCGGCGTCGGCCTGCGGGTGTTCGTCTACGACACGGTGGATGCGTCCCGCGCCGGGACGCCGCGTGCCGGACATCTGATCAACCCCTCCTACGAGGTGCTCGGGGACGAGGAGCAGACCGGTGCGGAGGGTTGCCTGTCGATTCCGGGACTGCGCTACGACGTGACTCGATCGCTGCGAGTGCGGGCGCGGGGGGTCGATGTGGACGGCGCACCGGTGGAATTCGAGGCCGAGGGGCTGTTGGCGCGCTGCGTGCAGCACGAATCCGATCACCTCGACGGCGTGCTGTACCTCGACCGGCTCGACCCCGCGGCACGCAAGGCGGCGCTGCGCGCGGTGCGCGGGTCCGAATGGTTCGGCGCGGGCAAGACCGTCATGTCGGCGGCCGAGGTGGCCGGGGCCCGTGTGGCCTCGGCGGGACAGGGGGACTGATGCGGCTGGTCTTCGCCGGAACGCCCGAGCCCGCGGTGCCCTCGCTGCGGCGGCTGCTCGAATCCACGCGACACGAGGTCGTCGCGGTGGTGACCCGTCCGGACGCGGTCGCCGGACGTGGGCGCAAGGTCTCGCGTTCGCCGATCGGCCGCCTGGCCGACGAGCACGGTATTCCGGTGCTCACCCCGAACAAACCGGCGGATCCCGAATTCGTCGCGCGCCTGACCGAATTGGCCCCGGACTGCTGCCCGGTGGTGGCCTACGGCGCGCTGCTGCCGCAGCAGGTGCTCGACATCCCGCGGCACGGCTGGGTGAATCTGCACTTCTCGCTGCTGCCCGCCTGGCGTGGCGCCGCGCCGGTGCAGGCCGCGATTCTGGCCGGGGACGAGATCACCGGCGCGTGCACCTTCCGCATCGAGAAGGGGCTGGACACCGGGCCCGTCTTCGGGGTGATCACCGAGCAGATCGGGGTCGCCGACACCGCGGGGACCTTGCTCGAGCGTCTCGCCGAATCCGGTGCGCGACTGCTGGATTCGACCATGGACGGGATCGAGGACGGTGTGCTGCAGGCCGTTCCGCAGGCCGCCGAGGGCGTATCGTACGCACCGAAGGTCGATGTGCAGGCCGCGCACGTGCGCTGGGATCAACCCGCGCTGGCGGTGAACCGGCGCATCCGCTCGGTCACGCCCGCGCCTGGTGCGTGGACCGAAATCGGCGGTAAGCGAATCAAACTCGGCCCCGTCGAACTGGTCGAGGAAGAGCTCCCGCCGCGCGTGATCGAGGTCCGCAAATCAGGTGTCTTCGTCGGCACCGCCACGACCGCGGTCCGCCTGGACCAGATCCAACCCCCGGGTAAACGCATGATGTCCGCCCTCGACTGGGCCCGCGGCGCACGTCTCGAACCCGGCGCGGTGATCGGATGACCCGCCCGAAGCGGGACGGGAACGACGACACGCCGGGCTCGCCCGGTCGGCGCGAGACCGCAGCGGGTGGTCCACGGGGTTCGCGGGGCGATGGTTCGCGTGATGACGCCGGTGCCGGACGTCAGAGGCGTGCGAACGACGGTGTGCGTCAAGGGGATTCGCAGCGCCACGGGGCCAGGCGAGGTGCAGGTGGCCGGGGCGAGCGCAGTGGCGGATATCGGGCGGACGACGCGCGCCGAGGCGGTGACGACCCGAGCCGGACCGATCGGGACCGTCCGGGGTCGCGGCGAGCGGGGGAGCCGAGGTCGTCGGATCGGGCGTCGAACGCACGTGATCGCGCCGATAACGGTGCGCACCAGCAGGATTCGGGACGCAGCTCCGGCGCGCCAGGGTACGCGGGCGGACGCGGGCCGGGCCGGGGTACCGCTGATCAGCGTGGGCGCGGGGTTGTCGGTGGCGACCGGTCGGACCCGCGGGGTGCAGGTGGGTCGGGCCGGGGGGCCGCTGGTCAGCGTGAGCGCGGCGGCGATCCGACGTCGCAGGGCGGTGCGCGGGGGCAGCAGAGTCGTGGTCGGGGACCCGGCCGGTCCGAAGGGGGCGGCCGGGCGGCAGGGCGTGACGGCGGGTCTGCGGGGCGGTCGCGTCGGCAGGGCGGGCGCAAGCCCGGGGTGGTGGACGCCCCGCGGGAGGTGGCGCGAGATGTCCTGCGCGCGGTGCGGGAGCGGGATGCGTATGCGAATCTCGTCTTGCCCGCGATGCTTCGGGAGCGGCGGGTGTCTGGGCGGGATGCGGCGTTCGCGACCGAGTTGGCGTACGGCGCGTCCCGGTCGATCGGGATGCTGGACGCGGTGATCGAGGCCTGCGCGGGGCGGGCGGTCGAGCATATCGACGGACCGTTGCTGGATGTGCTGCGTCTGGGCGTGTATCAGTTGTTGCGGACACGGGTCGGCGCGCATGCCGCGGTGGATACGTCGGTGGAGTTGGTTCGGGCCGAATCCGGTTCCGGCAAGGCGGGTTTCGTGAATGCCGTGCTGCGCCGGGCGGGTGAGCGGGATCAGCAGGGGTGGGTGGATGCGCTCGCGCCGCGCGATCCGGTGGGACATATGGCTTTCGAGTACGCGCATCCGATGTGGATCGCGCAGGCCTTCGCCGATGCGCTCGGCGCGTCGGCAGGGGAGTTGCGTGAGCTGCTGGCCGCCGACGACGAACGTCCGGCGGTGCATCTGGTGGCCCGGCCCGGTGCGATCACCGCCGAGGAGTTGGCGCTGGTGACCGGTGGTGAGCCGGGGCGTTGGTCGCCCTACGCGGTCTATCTGGACGGCGGCGATCCCGGCGCGCTGGAACCGGTGCGCGAGGGGCTGGCCGGTGTGCAGGACGAGGGCAGTCAGTTGGTGGCGCTCGCACTCACCCGCGCGGAACTGCTCGGTCCGGACAACGGCCGGTGGCTCGACCTGTGCGCGGGGCCCGGCGGCAAGGCCGCGTTGCTGGGATCCCTGGCCGATATCGACGGCTACCGGGTCGACGCGGTCGAACCCGCCGAGCACCGGGCCGAACTGGTGCGCACGGCGACCCGCGACTTGCCGGTGACCGTCCACGTCGCGGACGGCCGGGACAGCGGGCTCACCCCGGGCTACGACCGCATCCTGGTCGACGCGCCCTGTACCGGCCTTGGCGCGCTGCGCCGACGCCCGGAGGCGCGCTGGCGACGCACCCCGGCCGATGTGCGCGAGCTCACCGTTCTGCAACGCGAATTGCTCACCGCCGCATGGGATCTGCTGCGGCCGGGCGGCGTCGTGGTGTACTCGACCTGCTCGCCGCACCTGCCCGAAACGGTCGCGGTGGTCGGCGATGTCGTGCGCCGCACCGGCGCCGAGGAACTCGACAGCCGCCCGCTGCTGCCCGGTGTCACGGACCTCGGCGACGGTCCCGCCGCACAACTGTGGCCGCACCGCCACGGCACCGATGCGATGTTCCTGGCCGCCCTGCGCAAACCCCTGTGACCGGGGCCGGAGGATCCCCCGACGCGTGGAATCCTCCGGCCCTCGATCAGCTCCGCCGCATCCGGTCCAGTCTCAGCGCGAGCCGCGGGCACAGATCGACGGCATCACGAGCGCCGGCGATCCGATCCGCCCCGACGATCGGATCCCGATGGTCGCGAGTGAGCGGATATCCCCAATCATCGCGCGCGAGGACGTCCGGGAGTAGTTCATTGCACACACCCCGCCCGTCGCAACGCGTCCAGTCGATATGTAATCGCCACTCGCTCCGATCTTCTCCGGCGCGGCTCATGAGCGTGCGCCGTTCTCGACGTTCGATACCGTGCGGGTCCGCCGGGTGTCGCGCGGGGCGATGTGGTCCGTGCCGGCCGGGCGGTGATTCATCGCGATACGGGTCATGACCGTGCTCCGATCGTCGTCTCGGTGATCTGGCATCGGCCGTGCGGGTGCAGCGTGACGTCCCGGGCGAAGACGCCGAGTGCCGAGCGGACCAGCCGGGCGGTGCCGTCCGGGTGTGCGCACGCGCCGCGGCCGTCGACGAGGTCGGTGAGGCGGGCGATCTCGTGCGGATCGACCGGCTGTCCCTCGGCGAGTGCGGTGAATATCGCGGCGATCGCGGGCAGGCCGTTGCGGCACGGGCCGCACTGACCGGCGCTCTGGGCAGCGAGGTAAGCGATGATTTCGGCTGATGCTCGCAGGCCGCATTCGGCCCGGGAGAGCACCCGCACGATGCCCGCGCCGGGCGAGGCGCGCAGGGGGCGCAGCGCGGCGGCCGAGAGAGCGGCCCGGCCCAGGGCGGCCGCGGGGATCCAGCTGCCGTGGTATCCGCCGATGAGCACGGCGCGCACGGTGCTCGGATCGGTCCGGCCGTGCCGGGCGATCAGGTCGAGCAGCGGGATTCCGAGCGGTACCTCGACAACGCCGGTCGCGGCGGTTCCGGAGAGGGTGACCAGCATGGTGCCGGGTTCCTCCGGGGTGCCCGCGCTGCGGAACCACCGCGGTCCGTAGCGGGCGATGAGGGCGAGGTGCGCCAGGGTCTCGACATTGTGCACCAGTGTCGGGCGACCCCGTAAACCAGCGTGTGAGGTGCTGACCAGCTGATCCCCGGGCAGGGCGGGCGATCCCGCGATCCGGTTGATCACCGCGGTCTTCTCCCCGGACAGGAACGTCTCCGCCGACGCGGTGAGCCTGACGGTTCGGCGGTCGTATCCGCCGGCCCGGCGCTCCTCCAGCGCGCGATGCACACCGTCGAGTGCGGACGCGGGCGCGTAGAGGTGGCATTCCCGAGCGCCGACGGCCTCCGCTGCGACGCCGAGGCCGTCCAGCACCAGATGCGGTGCGCGGGACAGTAATACGGCATCCTTGCTACTGGCCGGCTCGCCCTCGGCGGCATTGGCGATGACGACGGCTCGGCGTCCCGCCGCGACCGCGGCGAGTTTGCGCGCGGCCGGGAAGGCGGCCCCGCCGCGGCCGGACAACCCGGAGGCGGCCACGGCGTCGAGGAATTCGACGCTCCCGGCTGTGGTCGGCCTCGAGCCGAAACACCTTGTATGTGAGGACAATTCAGGGCCCGAGAGCAGTAGCCGCCGAACGCCGGTCGGCGCCGCGGGCTCGATGGTCGCGGTCGTGGTGCTCATCGCGCACTCCTTCGCTGTATCCGTCCGAATTCGGTGAAATCCGCCGCGGTCCGCCAGGTCACGGCGGCGGCGACGGCGAGAACGCAGATCCCGGCGATGGTGAGCATCCACGGGCGCGTCGCGTCGGTGCCGGTCCCCAGCGCGTGGATCAATGCCACCGGCCACAAACCGTATGCGGCCCAGTGGATCCGGCGGAACGTCCGCGGGCCGAGCCGGTGCCGCAGCAGCGCCGAGACGACCACCGCGACGAGCAGATCGACCGCGACGGTGCCCAGTCCCATCCACACCGGTCGGTAATCCGCGGCGAAGGGCACCACGATGTCGATCAGCCGCAACTGTGCGTCGGGATCGGCGAGCAGGCTCAGCACGTGGATGCTGACGAGCGTGCAGGCGATGAGCGACGCGCCGCGATGCAGATCGGCGATCGCGCTGCGGGGCAACGCGATCGCACGTCCCGAGCGCGCCGCGATGCCGACGACGACCGCGACGGTCAGCACGACCAGCGCGGCGACTCCGCTGCCGCGCCCGAAGGCCCACAGCGCCTGGGCCATTGCCGTATCTCCCATGATGTCCCCCTACCGTTCCGCGGGCCAGCCGCCGAGGGTGGTGATCCGCCCGTCGCGGTCGACCAGCCGCGCGGGCGATCCGGATAGCTGCAGTGGCCCGAGCGCGTCGCGTCCGCGCACCACGGCCGCGGTGGCGGCCGCATTGGCCGTCAGGCAGTCGTTCGCGACGACCGAGACTGTGCGCCAAATGTTTTCGGCGGCGATGCCAGTTCGCGGATCGACGATGTGATGGACCAGATGACCGCCGCGCTTCCACTGCCGCCGCAACGTGCTGGAGGTGGCCAGCGCCGCGCCCGCGGGCAGGCTGATCCGGCAGCCGGGCTCGCCCGGACCGTCGCGAACCTCGATCTGCCAGCCGCCCGCGGGCGCCGCCCCCGCGGTGGCGATATCACCGCCGAGGCTGACCAGCGTCCCGCAGCCGAAACGATCGGCGACCAGCTGCGCACACCGGTCGGCCGCGATCGCCTTGGCGGTGGCGCCCAGGTCCAGCCGGACACCGCGCGGCACCGTCACGGTCCGCTCGTCGAGCAACACCGTCGTCCAGTCCGTGCGCGGGGTGAAGACCACCTGGATCGGCTCCGCCGTGTCCGTGCCCGCGACGAGCGCGTAATCCCGGTCGTAACCCAGTCGCGCGAGCGCCGCGCCGATCGTGGGATCCACGTCTCCCGCGGTGTCCTCGGCCACCGCGAGCGCCGCGTGCAGGTACTCCGCGAGCAGGGGGCCGACGGCGGCCGGCCGGCCCTGCCGCGCATTCAGCCCGCTGAGCTCGGAATCGTCACGGAACCGGCTGCAGGCGCGATCGACGGCGTCGAGGTATTCGCACACCGCCTCCCGGGCGCTGTCGAGATCTGCGGGATCGGTCACCACCAGCCGGGCCTGGGTACTCCACACCGGCCAGTCGGCCGCCGCGGTGCGGTCCGGCTCGAGCGTCGGCGCGGTCATGATCCGGCCGATCGCGCGTGCGCGTCGCCCGAGCCGGTCCCGATCTGCGGGACGGTTCCGGTTCCCGACGAGGTGCCGGAATCGTCGGAGGAGACGCCGTTCCGGGTCGTGCTCGTACTGCTGTCACCGCTGGTGGTACCGCTGTTGCTGCTGCTCGTACCGGTGCTCGCGGTCGCGGCGTGGGTGTCCGTGTAGGCCAGTGCCGCCGCGCCGATGGTTCCGGCGACGCCGAGTGCCGCCAGTATCCGGGTCGCGGTGCGGCCGGCCCGCCGGCCGGGATCCGATGACGCCATGGCATTCCTGTTCGCTCGTGCGAGCGCACTGTCGGCTCGCGTTCCACCGAGCATCCGGGCCGTCGCTGTGAACGCCATGAGAATTCATCGGGTGCCGCCTGTGTGAGCTGATCGCCGGCAAATACTCGACGACCGGAGAACCCTCCACCGCAACTATTCCGACGACCTGGGACAATAGGCCCGGCGAATCGGGACGATTCGTCCGGCAGGGACTGCCCGCCCCGGTGAGTGGGGGAGGTGAACGGAAGCGTTGCGTTTGCGCACCGGTAACCCTGACGTGAGACAACGGGTTGCGCGCGCTCGGCGCCGATCCGGAAAGGTGGACAGTACGTGACGCTCCAGTGGGACGTTTCACGGCCGCAGGTATCGGGCCCGCAGGGTTCATCGCCTTCGCCTCTGCTGCGATCCGCGCACGCCGCGCCGCCACGCACCCTCGTCGACGTTCTGGCCGCGACCGCCGAGGTTCACCCCGACGCACCCGCCCTCGACGACGGCTCCGATGTGCTCAGCTACGCCGAACTGCTCGCCGAGGTCGACGACACCGCCGACCGGCTGCGCGCGGCCGGGGTGCGCCGGGGTGACCGAGTCGGGGTCCGCATTCCCTCGGGCACCGCCGAGCTGTACGTGACCATTCTCGCGGTGCTGTATGTCGGAGCCGCCTATGTACCCGTGGACGCCGACGATCCCGACGAGCGTGCCCAGCTCGTCTTCGGCGAGGCCCGCGTCGGCGCGATCGTGACGGCCACCGGAATCGCCGCGACGGGCCACGCGAGCGGGGCCGAGTCCGCCCCGGATTCCGTGCCCGAGCCCGGTGACGACGCCTGGATCATCTTCACCTCCGGCTCTACCGGGACGCCGAAGGGCGTGGCGGTCACGCACCGCAACGCCGCCGCCTTCGTCGACGCCGAGGCCCGGATGTTCTTGCAGGACAAGCCGATCGGGCCCGGCGATCGAGTACTGGCCGGGCTCTCGGTCGCCTTCGACGCCTCCTGTGAGGAGATGTGGCTGGCGTGGCGGCACGGCGCGTGCCTGGTGCCCGCGCCCCGCGCGCTGGTGCGCAGCGGTATGGATCTGGGTCCGTGGCTGGTGCGCCGGGAGATCAGCGTCGTGTCCACGGTCCCCACACTGGCCGCGACGTGGCCCGCCGAGGCGCTGGATGCGGTGCGGCTGTTGATCTTCGGCGGTGAGGCCGTCCCGCCGGAGCTGGCCGAGCGGCTCGCCGGCAGCGGCGAGCGGGAGGTGTGGAACACCTACGGTCCCACCGAGGCCACGGTGGTGGCCTGCGCTGCCCTGCTCACCGGGCAGGGGCCCGTGCGGATCGGATTGCCGCTGGACGGTTGGGATCTGGCCGTGGTCGACCCGGTCTCGGGAGAGCCGGTGGCCGACGGGGATTCCGGCGAGCTGGTGATCGGCGGCGTCGGCTTGGCCCGTTATCTCGATGTCGCCAAGGACGCCGAGAAGTACGCTCCCATGCCGGCTCTCGGCTGGCAGCGCGCATATCGCAGCGGTGATCTGGTCCGCTTCGACGGCACCGGGCTGCTCTTCCTGGGCCGCGCCGACGATCAGGTCAAGATCGGCGGCCGCCGGATCGAACTCGGCGAGATCGATACCGCATTGCAGAATCTGCCCGGCGTCAGCGGGGCGGCGTGCGCGGTGCGGACCACGAAGGCGGGCAACCGGATTCTGGTCGGGTACCTGGCCAGCGCCGCCCCGGACTTCGATGTCCAGGCCGCTCGCGCGCACCTGGCCGAACAGCTGCCCGCACCCCTGGTGCCGCGTCTGGCGGTCCTCGACGAACTGCCGACCCGGACCTCGGGCAAGGTCGACCGCAATGCCCTGCCCTGGCCGCTGCCCGGTGCCGGCTCGGAACCCGGACCCGCGAGCGAACTCGAAGGCACCGCGCAATGGCTTGCGGGACTGTGGAATTCGATACTCGGCGCGGAGGCCAACGACCCGCGGGCCGATTTCTTCGACCTCGGCGGCGGATCGCTGTCGGCCGCGCAGTTGGTGACCGCGCTGCGCGAGCGTTTTCCCGAGGTGACCGTCGCGGACCTCTACGACCACCCTCGACTCGGCGCGCTCGCGGAGCGGCTCGACGCCGCGGCGCCGGCGGCAACGGTGCTACCGCGCTCCGTGGAACCCACACCGCGCTGGGCACAGTGGACACAGGTGCTCACGCTGGTGCCGCTGACGACGCTGACCGGATTGCAGTGGGTGACTTGGCTGGGCATCGTCACCAATATCGCCGGCTGGTCCGGTTCGCTGCCGTGGCTGCCGGTGCTGTCGTGGTGGTGGCTGGTGGTGGGATTCGTCTTGTTCATCACCCCGCTGGGCCGCATGTCGATCTGCGTGGCCGGGGCCAGGACGCTGCTGTGGGGTGTGCGGCCCGGCAGTTATCCGCGTGGCGGCGCGGTCCATCTTCGACTGTGGGCGGCGGTGCGATTGTCCGAGGCCAGCGGTGCGGAGAACCTGTCCGGCGCGCCGTGGATGGTGCCGTTCGCGCGGGCGCTGGGCGCCAAGGTCGGCGAGGGCGTGGACCTGCACACGCTGCCGCCGGTCACCGGCATGCTCGAACTCGGCGACGGCTGTAGCGTCGAACCCGAGGTCGATCTGTCCGGGCACTGGATCGATGGCGATGTGGTGCACATCGGCGGTATCCGGATCGGCGCGGGTGCGGTGATCGGCTCGCGCTCGACGCTGCTACCCGGTGCGGTGATCGGCAAGAATGCCGTCGTGGCGCCGGGGTCCGCGGTGTTCGGAAAGGTGAAGGCGGCCCAGGAGTGGGCGGGTTCGCCCGCGGTGAAGATCGGCAAAGCCGAACATCCCTGGCCGGCGCGCACCCCCGCGCGGGCCGCGCACTGGGTGATCGCCTTCGGCCTGACCTCGATGGCGCTGGCCGCGATGCCGGTGCTGGGTCTCGCGGTCGGCGGTCTGCTGCTGGCCTGGTGGATTCGCGACGATCGCACGGGTGCGGCCGCCCTCGGGCACGCCTATGCGATGCTGCCGGTCGCCACGGTGCTGAGTCTGGCGGTCTTCGCCGCGGCGACCGTCGTCGCGGTGCGGCTGCTGAGCATCGGCCTGCAGGAGGGCTACTACCCGGTCCGAAGCCGGGTCGGCTGGCAGGTGTGGACCACCGAACGCCTGATGGACTCCGCGCGAACGTTCCTGTTCCCGCTGTACGCGAGCCTGCTGACGCCGGTGTGGCTGCGTCTGCTCGGCGCGGATATCGGCAAGGGCGTGGAGGCCTCGACGGTGCTGTTGCTGCCCAAGTTCACCACCGTCGCGGACGGCGCGTTCCTGGCCGACGACACCATGATCGCCAGTTACGAACTGGGCGGCGGCTGGATGCGCATCGGTGCGGCGAAGGTGGGCAAGCGGGCCTTCCTGGGTAACTCGGGTATGACCGCACCGGGCCGCCGGGTGCCGAAGAACGGTCTGGTCGCGGTCCTGTCGGCCGCGCCGGAGAAGGCCAAGGCGGGCTCGTCGTGGCTGGGCAGCCCGCCGGTTCGGTTGCGGCGCGCCGCCGGTGACTCCGATACCGCGCGCACCTTCGATCCGCCCGCGCGGCTGCGGGTGGCGCGCGGCATCGTCGAGACCTGCCGGTTGCTCCCGGTGATGGTGACCTTCGGCATCGGTCTGGGCGTGCTGTTCACCCTGGCCTGGGCCGCCGCGACCGTCGGATACTGGTTCGCGGCACTGGCTTCCGGTGTGGTCCTGCTCCTTGCCGGTGTATTCGCCGGTGCCTGTGCGGTGACCGCGAAATGGCTGCTGATCGGCCGGATCGAGCAGGTGGAGCATCCGCTGTGGAGTTCGTTCGTCTGGCGCAACGAGGTGTCGGACGCCTTCGTGGAAACCGTTGCCGCGCCGTGGTTCGCCCGCGCGGCCACCGGCACCGCGGTGATGAACATCTGGCTGCGCGGCCTGGGCGCGAAGATCGGCCGCGGTGTGTGGTGCGAATCCTATTGGCTCCCCGAGGCGGATCTGGTGACGCTCGGCGACGGCGCGACCGTGGAACGCGGATGTGTAGTGCAGACACACCTGTTTCATGATCGGATCATGGCCATGGATACGGTGACACTCGAGGCGGGGGCCACGCTGGGCCCGCACTGCGTGGCGTTGCCCGCGGCGCGGATCGGCTCCGGTGCGACGGTCGGCCCGGCATCGCTGGTGATGCGCGGTGATACGGTTCCCGATTCGACCCGGTGGCAGGGCAATCCGATCGCGCCGTGGCCGGACAGGCAGGGGCGTCGTTGATGGTGGACAAGTTCTACCTGCCGCCCATCGACGAATATCTCCCGCAGAACGGCAATCGCGGCTACCGGGTCTCCCGGTACGAGCTGGATCTGGTCTACAAGGTGTCCAGCAACCGGCTCTCCGGCCGCGCGACGATCACCGCCGTGACGACCGCGGTGCAGCCGCGGTTCGCGCTGGACCTGTCGCAATCACTCGGTGTGACAAAGGTTTTCGTGAACGGGGCCAAGGCCGCGAAGTACACCCATCATCGCGGCAAACTCACCGTCACTCCTGCGCAGAAGGTGCCCTCGGGCGGCGCCCTGGTCATCGCGGTGCAATACGGGGGCACGCCCGCGCCGGTGCGCGGACCGTGGGGTGAGGTCGGCTGGGAGGAGTTGACCGAGGGTGCGCTGGTGGCCAGTCAGCCCAATGGGGCCGCGTCCTGGTTCCCGTGCGACGACCACCCGAGTTCCAAAGCCAGCTACCGGATTTCGATCACCACGGACTCGCCCTACTACGCCGTCGCCAACGGCGCGCTGGTGCGTAAGCAGACCAAGGCCAGCCAGACCACCTGGGTGTACGACCAGCCCGAGCCGATGGCGAGTTATCTGGCGACGATCCAGATCGGGCCGTATCGCAAGTATCGGGTCGGTTCGGTGCACGACGACGTGTCGATGCAGGCCGTGCTGCCCGCGCGTCTGCGGGCGAACTTCGATCACGACTTCGGCCGGCAGCCGCGGATGATGGCCGAGTTCACCGAGCGTTTCGGACCGTATCCGTTCGGGTCGTACACGGTTGTGGTCACCGACGACGACCTCGAGATTCCGATCGAGGCGCAGGGGATGTCCATTTTCGGAGCGAACCACTGCGACGGTCGGCGCGGGGCCGAACGCCTGGTCGCGCACGAGCTGGCGCACCAGTGGTTCGGCAACAGCCTGACCGTGGGGCAGTGGCGCGACATCTGGCTGCACGAGGGTTTCGCCTGTTATGCCGAGTGGATCTGGTCCGAGGCCAGTGGCGGCCCGAGCGCCGACGATCTCGCCCGCGCGGCACGGCACGACCTCGCCCGCTCACCGCAGGACATCGTGATCGGCGATCCGGGCCCTCGGCTGATGTTCGACGACCGCGTCTACAAGCGCGGCGCGCTGACCCTGCACGCCCTGCGGCTGTCCCTCGGCGATCCCGGATTCTCGAGTTTGTTGCGGGAATGGACTGCGCGCTACCGGCATTCGACGGTCAGCACCGAGGACTTCGCCGATCTGGCCGGGCGGTACAGCACCGCATCGCTGCGGCCGCTGTGGAACCGGTGGTTGTACGACACCGCGCTGCCGGAGCTGCCCGCGCCCGGCGTGGCGAGGTAGCGCGCGAGCTGATCGTCACCGCGGTCGCTCAGGCGTCGGGGACGTTGCGCGCCAGCTCGTCCAGCCATGCGGTCGCGGCGGCGTCGCTGGGTGCGCGCCAATCACCGCGCGGGGACAGCGATCCGCCCGAGCCGACTTTCGGCGCGTTGGGCAGCGTCGAGCGTTTGAACTGGCTGGTCTGGACGAAGCGCCGAAGGAATTCCGCGAGCCAGTGTTTGATCGTGGGCAGATCGTATTCGTGCCGGTCGGCCTCGGGAATCAGATCAGGCCACGGACCGCGGGTGCGGTCGGACCAGGCGTGCCGGGCCAGATAGGCGATCCGGCTGGGCAGATAGCCGAATCGCAGCAGGTAGTACAGATGGAAGTCCTGCAGTTCGTACGGCCCGACCATCGCCTCCGAACTCTGGCCGGGCTGGTCCTGTGCTGCCGGATCATCCTGTGCCGCAACGGGTACGAGTTCGGGGGAGATCTCGGTCTCCAGGATCGAACGCAACACCTCGTCCGCGTCCGGGCCGAGTTCGCCGGTCCGTACCGCCCAGGCGATCAGGTATTTGATCAGGGTCTTGGGCACCGAGGCGTTGACGCTGTAGTGCGCCATATGATCTCCGACGCCGAAGGTGCACCAGCCCAGCGCCAGTTCGCTCAGATCACCGGTGCCGATGACGATCGCGCCGTTCTGATTGGCGAGGCGGAACAGGTGCGAGGTGCGTTCTCCGGCCTGGACGTTCTCGTAGGTAACGTCGTACTGCGGAATACCCTGGGCCGCAGGGTGATCCAGATCCCGTAGCATCTGGGTGGCCGAGGGCCGGATATCGATCTCGTGCGCCGAGACGCCCAGCGCCCGCATCAGCCGATGCGCATCGGTGCGTGTGCGTGAACCGGTGGCGAAGCCGGGCATGGTGTACGCCAGCACATTCGAGCGCGGCAGGCCCAGCCGGTCCATCGTCTTCACCGCGACGATCAGCGCCAATGTCGAATCCAGTCCGCCGGACACGCCGATCACCACGCGCTGTGATCCGGTCGCGGCCAGTCGGGTGCTCAGGCCCGTCACCTGGATGTGGTGCACCTCCGCGCAGCGTTCGTCGCGGACCGCGGAATCGGCCGGCACATAAGGAAATCGGGGAATGGTCCGGCGCAACGTGAGCGCATGGGCCGGCACCGGCAGCTCCACCTCGATGCGCCGCATATCCGCCAGCCGTTCGCGGTGATCGTGCACGTTGTCGGCGAAACTGGTCATCCGCAGCCGGTCCGCGGCCAGTCGGCGCAGATCCAGATCCGCGGTCACCAGCTGCGGGGTCTCGGTGAAACGCTCGCCCTCGGCGAGCAATTCGCCGTTTTCGCACACCAGAGCCTGACCGTCCCAGGCCAAATCGGTGGTGGATTCGCCGAATCCGGCGGCCGAATACAGATAGGCCGCCACATACCGAGCGGAATGCGAGGCGCACAGCTGCCTGCGATAGTCGGCCTTGCCGATGACGATATTGCTCGCCGACAGGTTCACCAGTACGGTGGCCCCGGCCAGGGCTGCGAAACCGCTGGGCGGCAAGGGAACCCAGCCGTCCTCGCAGATCTCCAGGTGAAAGACCAAACCCGGGACGTTCGTCGCGGCGAAGAGCAGATCCGCCCCGAACGGAACGCGCTGTCCCGCCACGGTGATGTCCTTGTCGAGCGCCTCGCGCGCGGCGGCGAACTGCCGCTTCTCGTAGAACTCGCGATAATTGGGCAGATAACTCTTGGGCGCCACCCCGAGAATCCGGCCCCGATCGATCACGATCCCGCAGTTGAACAGCCGCCCCTGCGCCCGCACCGGCGCACCCACCAGGAGCACCGTCTCGATCCCGGCGCTCTCCTCGACGATCCGCCGCAGCGCCTGTTCGACGGCGTGATCGAGTGCGTCGGAATGGAACAGGTCGTCGGCGGTGTAGGCGGACAGCCCCAGTTCGGGGAATACCGTCAGCACCGCCCCGTCCGCGGCAGCGCGCCGCGCGAGCGTCACGGTCTGCTCGGCGTTGTGGGCCGGATCGGCGACACGCACCTGCGGCACCGCCACGGCCACCCGCGCGAACCCGTGCCGATACAGTGAATCGAACGGCAACTGCATTTCACCAACCCCTTACCCGCGGTGCGGTGATCATGATCGCCTTGAAATCTACGGCATCCACGCCGTGTCACGACCGCTACCACTAGGGCGCCGGGCTGCCACCGCTACATATCACCCTCCGCCATTTCCGCGGCGCCGCCCCGCAGCCGACGCTCCGACCGGCGGCCGCGCCAGTACGACACCCCCGCGCCGACCGCCGTCAGGACCGCCGCATAGGCCAACTGCCCGCCGCCGAACGAGACCGCGGCGACGACGGCCAGCACCCCCGCGACGAGCAGACCCAGCACCCGGCGCCATCCGGTGAACAGTCGCGCGTACGCCAGCGCGCACAGCAGGTACAGCAGGAAGAAGTTCTTCCCCGCCACCGACAGCAGTCCACCGAGCGTCGCCCAGCCCCGTACGCTGCTCGCGATCACGACGAAAAACACTGCCGCGCAGGCTAGTACGGCGATCCGTGGATTGCCTCCACCGGAAATGCGGGCCAGCGGCCGCGGCAGCAGGCCTTCCCGGGCGCTGGACATGACCAGCCGGGACGCCCCCCATATCGCCCCGGCCAGATTCGCCAGGATGATCACCACCCCGAGCAGCGCGACCACCCCTCCGGCCGCCGGGGAGCCGATGCGGGTGACGATCGCCTGGATCGGCGCACTGTCCGTGGTGGCCGCGTGCGCGGACAGCAGGCTCTGCACTCCCAGCGCCAGCATCAGATACATGGCGGTGACGATCAGGAAGCTGATCACCACCACGCGCGGGAAATCGCGGCGCGGATGCACATACTCCTCGGTGGTGAACGACAGCATCTCCCAGCCGGTGAAGGCGAAGTAGACCACGCCGATCGCACCCGCTCCCGTGACCACCGCCGACGCGCTCGCCGGCGGCAGATGTCCGGCCGGGGAGGTATGTGCCAGCGCGAGCACGCCGACGGCCAGCAGGCCGGTGGTGAGGACGATCGCGAGCGCGATTTGCACACCGGTCGACAGCCGCACCCCCGCGAATACGATGGCCGCGGCGACGGCCAGCAGTACGGCCGCGGCCAGCGGGATCGGGATGCCGCTCAGTCCGGGCAGTACGGTGAGATATCCCGCTCCGGTCAGTGCGATCGATGGGATGCCCAGGCCGAACGTGCCGATCGTGAGTAGTTCCACGCCTGCCGCCGAATGCCGCCCGAAGGCCATTTGGACGAATCCGGCGACCCCGCCCGCGCCCGGATACCGCGCGCCGAGCCGGGCGAACACGATCAACAGCGGCACGGTGACCGCCGCCGCCAGCACCCAGGCATACAGCGCCGCATTTCCGGCCTGCCGATAGGCGATGCCGGGCGAGACCAGCGCACCGCTGCCCACCACGATCGTGATGGCCAGTGCGGTCGCGCCCGGCAATTTCAGATGTCCCCGCAGCCGAGCCCCCTCGGTGGTGTCCGAGGGGGCTACCGCGGCTGTGTCGCCGGTGGTCATTGCGACGTCCGCGCGAACGACGGTGCGGGGCATGGCCGTTCGACGGGATCGAGGAATGTCGTCACCGCCGCCCGCCCGTTCTGCGGCCGGATCATGTACACCGCCCCCCGCGGGCCCGCCACCGAACCGTGCCGGGTGCCCTTGGGCAGGGTTATCCACGTGCCGCGTTCGCAATGCCGATGTCGATAGCGGCCGTTGTCGTCGATCCAGAACAGCAGAGCCTCACCGCGCATGATGAAAAGCTCCTCGTCCAGGCTGTGGTGATGCCATTCGTGCACCTTCCCGGGTTGATCGTGCTGCAATTCGAAACTTCCTTGTTCGGGGAGCAATTCCAGGAGTGCGGAACCCAGCCGCGGCACTGCGTCGAAGCTGAACGACGGGCTCATTTCGCCTCCTTCGCCTCGTGCGTGAACGGACAGCGGCCCGAGCCCGGGCCCCGGTTGTCGTCGTCCAGGAAGTACTGCGTCCACTCGCGGTTCCGCGAATCGCCGAAATTGCCCAGCAGCGGAGTCGGCGGTACCTCGTCGTAGGCGCGCAGCCGCTGGCGAATGATGGTGCGCGCGTTCCGGCCTTGCGCGCTGTCCGGTGTGAGGTCGTCGAAGACGAACCTCGGCTGGAAGGTGATGGCGAAGTATTCGAAATAGCGACTCTGCCGTCGGGCGTGCGCCGGCGTGTTCGCGACCACGAACAGCGGCATTCCCGCGAAACTGAACTCCCAGAACGGATCATCGGCATCGGTGGCGATGTCCGGGGGCCAGGGATCGGTGTCGGCGGTATGCAATCCCTGCAGCACCTCCCAGAACAGGCGCTCGTAATCGGCGATCGAATGGTGCTCGGCGCTCGGCTCGAAAAAGGCCACCAGCGAGGTTCGTTTGCCGAGCGAGGGTGCGACTCCGGCGTATTCGGTCAGAGCCTGCGCGAGGGTGCGAACGCCGGTGTCCGCGGGGACGAAGGTGTACCGCAGCGAGCCGCGGCGCACCGCGTCGACGCCGAATATGCAGGGGAACAGTCGATTCCGATCGAGCATGCGGCGATTGAAGCAGTCTAGAGCGTTCTGCTCCCAGACGCGGATGCGAGGCTCGGTCGGCTCGCTCAGCAGGCTGGTGGCAGTGGCGTATTCAGGAGTCACCGTGGACCTTTCGCGCTCAAGCACGGACAGAGGCAACAGCCCCTGTGGTACGCCAACCACGAGCATCATTTCTGATCGCGTTGTCCCACAGTGATATTCAAATCGGCCAAATGTGATCCATTAACGGTCACTTGTCCGGGCGGCCGGCGCGCGCCGCGGTCTCGGCCGCACCCGCCCACGAGAAACGGCCCGCTTTGGTCTAATCACAGGCATGTACGTCGCGGCAGTGCTGATCTACGACGGTATGTGGGCCTTCGACTTCGGGGTGGCGGTCGAGGTCTGGGGCATCGACCGGACCGACGCGGGGGGACCGGCCTTCGAGTTGCGCCGCTGCTCGGTCGCGGCACGCACGGTGGACGGCGACTCCGGGATCTCGGTGCGCGCCACCCACGACCTCGAGGGCCTGCGTACCGCGGACCTGATCCTGGCGCCCGGCCGCAACGACGATACGGCCCCGATCGATCCGTGCATCGCGGACGCGCTGCGCGAGGCGGTCGATCGGGGTGTGCCGGTCGTCGGCCTGTGCGGCGGCGCGTTCACCCTGGCCCAGGCCGGAATCCTGGACGGCCGCCGGGCGACCACCCACTGGCTGCTCATCGACCGGATGCGGGAGTTGTTTCCCGCCGTCCGGGTGGAACAGGAGGATCTGTACATCGAGGACCACGGCATCTGGACCTCGGCGGGCACCGCGTCACTGATCGATCTGTGCCTCCATCTGGTGCGGATCACCCACGGTGCGAAGGCCGCGACGCTGATCGCGCACCGCATGGTCACCCCACCCCACCGCTCGGGCAGTCAACGCCCGTACATCGACACCCCGCTGCCTCCGGACCATCGAACCCCCGATCCCTTTGCGACAGTGATGGATTGGGCGAAGGTCAATCTCCAGCAACGTCTCACCGCCCGCCAGCTGGCCGAGATGGCCCATATGTCCGAGCGCACCTTCACTCGCCGCTTCACCCAGGTCACCGGTGCCAGTCCACAGCAATGGCTCCGCCATCAACGCCTGCTGCAGGCGCAGCATCTGCTGGAGAGCACTCACCTGTCGGTCCAGACCGTAGCCCTGCGAACAGGTTTCGGCTCACCCGCCCTGCTTCGCCGTCACTTCACCAACCATTTCTCCACCACCCCCACCGCCTACCGCCGCGAATTCCAGAATGCGCCGAACAGCGCCGGAACATCCACTTCCGGCGACGCCTGATTCAGCGGTGCGGTGCGCGAGCCGATGCGCTCGCAGGGCGGCCGAACGCTATTCGCGGGAGGTTTGTTCGCGCAGGCGAGCCAGGGTTTTCGCGAGAATCCGGGAGACGTGCATCTGCGAGATGCCCATGCGCTGCGCGATCTGCGTCTGGGTCATCGATTCGAAGAAGCGCATGGTCAGGATGCGACGCTCGCGTTCGGGGAGGCCGGCCAGCAGCGGGCGGATCGCCACGTACTCCTCGACCCGGTCGAACTGCGATTCCTCCTCGCCCAGGGTGTCCAGCAGCGAGGCCTCGGTATCGCGACCCACCGACACCGCGTCGATCGAACTGGGCTGGTAGGCGTTACCGGCGATGACCGCCTGGGTCACCTCGTCCGGATCGATGTCGAGTTCGGCGGCGATCTCCTTGGCGGTGGGGGAGCGGCCCAGCGACTGCGACAGCGCGTCGATCGCCGAGCCGATGCGCAGGTGAGTCTCCTTGACCCGGCGGGGAACTCGCATCGCCCAGGTGTTGTCGCGGAAATAGCGCCGCACCTCGCCCATGATCGTGGGCACCGCGAAGGACAGGAAATTCGAGCCGCGCGAGATGTCGAACCGGTCCACCGCGTGCACCAGACCGACCCGGGCGACCTGGGTGAGATCGTCGAAAGGCTCACCGCGGCCGCTGAATTTGCGCGCGATGTGATCGGCCAGCGGGATGCACCGGCTGATCAGCTGGCTGCGTAGCTCCGCACGCCGGTCGCTGCCCTCCTCGGCTGCGGCCAGACGCTCGAAAAGGATTGCGACATCGTCGTATCCGGAGACGGACTGGGTGACCTCCTCGACCTCGTCGGCGGCCACCTCCTCCTCGGACGTGGTCTCCTCGGGTTCCCGGGCTGCACGGCCGTGGGTGGCGGTCGAGTTCTCGGGGGCTTGCGGGTCGCGAGAGTCCACGGCGTCGCCGGATCCGAGCACGGTGTCCTCGTCCGCCACTATGCCTTCCCCCGGGCCCGCCGGAATTCCACGATCGTCGGGTAGCCGGAAGCGGTCTGGTCGAAGGGATCCTGGGTGGCCTGCACCTCGTCGGTGAGGGTGCGCAGCACATGCCAGCCGAAGCTGCGTTCGTCGGGTAGGCCCTGCGTGGCGGCGATACCGCGCACGCGCACCAACAGATCCGTGTCGCCGACGGAGAACCGGCATTGCAGTGTGGTGTCGGGGGCCGCGAGGCCGATCAGCGTCGAGCACACCTCGTCGACCGCGAGCCGGACGTCGGCCACCTCGTCCAGGGTGAAATCGCTGAGTAGAACCAGGGTTTCGGCGAGCCCGCGAACAATCGGGAGTTGCGACACGGCCGCGGCCACGCCGATCTCCACCGGGGTGCCACGCAATCCCTGTTCCGCCGAAATATTGATCACAAGGTGAAGGCTACCCACACAACCCGGCCGCAATCGAATCCGTGCCCGAATTGCGGCACTCGTCCGCGAGGTCGAAGCCCCAGCGGTCGCGGGCGGCCGGAACGGTGGGCGGGCTGCGACGGCCGGGCCGGGCGCACGATGACGGGCCGCTACACTTCGCGCTGTGTCCGCCTCCGATACCTCCAGCACCGAGACCGCCACCCGCACCGCCACGGATTTCCGCCGTCCGGCCCCGATGATCGCGCCTTCGATCCTGTCCGCCGACTTCGCCAATCTCGCCAGGGATACCGCGGAGGTCGCGGGCGCGGACTGGGTGCACGTCGATGTGATGGACAACCATTTCGTGCCGAATCTGACCCTCGGCCTGCCCGTGGTGCAGAGCCTGCTGAAGGCGACGGATCTGCCGCTGGACTGCCATCTGATGATCACCGATCCGGGCCGCTGGGCTCCGCCCTACGCGGAGGCCGGTGCGTACAACGTCACCTTCCACGCCGAGGCGACCGATGATCCGGTCGCGGTGGCGCGCGATATCCGCGCGGCGGGCGGTAAGGCCGGGCTGGCGGTGAAGCCGAACACCCCGATCGAGCCGTACCTGGAGATCCTGCGAAGTTTCGACACGCTGCTGGTGATGAGTGTCGAGCCGGGTTTCGGCGGGCAGTCGTTCATCGCACACGTGCTGGACAAGGCGCGCACCGTGCGCCGGCTGGTGGACTCCGGCGAGCTGCGCCTGATCGTCGAGATCGACGGCGGCATCAATATGGACACCATCGAGCTGTCCGCCGAGGCGGGCGTGGATTGTTTCGTCGCCGGATCCGCGGTCTACGGCACGTCCGATCGCGCGGCGACCGTGGAAGCCTTGCGCCGCAAGGCGATCGAAGCCGCCGGCTAGTCGGCTCGATCACCGCTGCCGGGTGTGCGGCCGGGCCGACCCGCCGGATGCGGTGCGGGTGGCCTCGATCACCGTGTCCAGCGACGGCACCGCATCGGACCGGCCCGGCGGCTGAATCCAGACGCGGTATCCGGTGCGCTCGTCGTCGGCCGAGGGCAGCACCACCGGGCTGCCCGCGCAGGCCACGGTCGTGTAGAGCCGGAACAATTCGGCCGCGACCGCGGTGCTCGGGGTGCCCGGACCCGTGATGAACGTCCATCGATGCGCGCGCGGATGGTGGACGATCGGTCCGGTGATGCCGGCCCGGCTCAGTTGCTGCCGAACGTGTTCGCCGAGGTCCTCGGGCATGGTGACGGCGCCGTAGCGCGCGCCGACCTCGAGCAGGATGTGGTGCGACGCCGGATCGACCGATGCCGGCAGGTGAGCTTCACAGCGATATCGCACGCAGCGATTTTCGAGTGCTGAATCGAGAATCGTGGTCACGCCGCACCCCCGTCTGTGTAGTCGTTCAACCTTGATCCGGCCCGTACGAGCCTCAACCTTTCCTTCGTCGAAACGCGGAAATGAACCATGGGAACCAACTGCATAACAATGCTGCTTCCGATCGGTTCGAAACGCAAGTGTGAGGTGTGAGCGCGTCACGAACTGGGTAAATAGCCGGTTGGAGTTGTGCTGCGACCCAGAATATCGATCCGTTGATTCGGGAAATGCTCGAATTGGAGGCCGCAGCCTCGATGAATCGCGTAATTCGCGATTTGTTTCCCGATTCTCTCGCGAATTCCGCGGCTGTATTCGGCGAACTCCGGGACGTTTCGGCCGCGGCGTCGGCTTCTGCCCGATTCGCCGGGGTGGCGGTCCCGAACCCGCGGAGCGGGACGGCCCGGTATCGCGGCCGGACCGGCCTGGTTAGGCTGGGGACATCCCGTTCCGGCAGGGAATATCGCCCGCCGTCCGGGCTGTTGCCGAAGGCGAGTACCGGGGTAGAAGGAGAGCGGGCATGTTCACAGGCATCGTCGAGGAACTCGGCGAAATCGTGGCGGCCGAGCCGCTGGCCGATGCGGCGCGGCTGACCATCCGCGGCAAGCTGGTGACCTCCGATGCCCGGCACGGCGACTCCATCGCCGTCAACGGCGTATGCCTGACCGTTGTCGACATCGTCGACGGCGACAGCTTCACCACCGACGTGATGGGCGAGACGCTCAACCGGTCGAGCATCGGCAAACTCGATCTCGGTGCGAAGGTGAATCTCGAGCGCGCCGCCGCGGTCGACAGCCGCCTCGGCGGGCATATCGTGCAGGGCCACGTCGACGGCACCGGCACCATCCTCTCGCGCAGCCCGCAGGAGAACTGGGAGGTCGTGCGCGTCTCGGTGCCCGACGCGCTGGCCCGCTACGTCGTGGAGAAGGGCTCGATCACCATCGACGGCATCTCGTTGACGGTGTCGGGACTGGGCGCGGACGCCGAAGGTGAACCTGGTCACCTCGATTGGCTCGAGGTCTCGCTCATCCCGACCACCCGCGAGCTCACCACGCTGGGGTCCGCCCCGGTAGGGACAACGGTCAACCTCGAGGTGGACATCATCGCGAAGTATGTGGAGCGCCTCATGCAGCGCGGATAGTTCGGGTGGCGAACCACCCAGCCGGGCAACGCCGTACTGTAATTGGCATCCATATCGAGACGGAGCACAGCAGACGTGACCAGGTTCGACACCATCGAGCGCGCAGTCGCCGATATCGCCGCCGGTAAAGCGGTCGTCGTCGTCGACGACGAGGGCCGGGAGAACGAGGGCGACCTCATCTTCGCCGCGGAGAAAGCCACCCCCGAACTGGTGGCCTTCATGATCCGCTACACCTCCGGTTACATCTGTGTGCCGCTGACGGGAACCGATTGCGACCGCCTCGGCCTGCCGCCGATGTACTCGATCAACCAGGACAAGCACGGCACCGCCTACACCGTCTCGGTGGATGCGCGCGAAGGGGTCACCACGGGTATCTCCGGCGCGGATCGCGCGCGGACCATGCGCCTGCTCGCCGATCCGTCGGCCACGGCCGATCAGTTCAACCGGCCCGGACATGTGGTTCCATTGCGCGCCAAGGAAGGTGGGGTCCTGCGCCGCCCCGGGCACACCGAGGCCGCGGTGGATCTGGCTCGCCTGGCCGGGCTCTCGCCGGCGGGCGTCATCTGCGAGATCGTCAGCCAGAAGAACGAGGGCGATATGGCCCGCACCGAGGAGTTGCGGGTCTTCGCCGACGAACACGAGCTGGCGTTGATCTCCATCGCCGACATGATCGCCTGGCGCCGCAAGCACGAGAAGCAGGTCGAGCGGATCGCCGAGGCGCGAATCCCCACCCGCTACGGCGATTTCAGGGCCGTCGGCTACAAGAGCATCTACGACGAGGTCGAGCACGTCGCGCTGGTGCTGGGCGACGTCGCGGTGGACGGCGGCGAGGACGTGCTGGTGCGGGTGCATTCGGAATGCCTCACCGGTGACGTGTTCGGATCGCTGCGCTGCGACTGCGGCCCGCAGCTGCACGCGGCCATGGAGATGGTCGCCGCCGAGGGCCGCGGCGTGGTGCTCTACATGCGTGGGCACGAGGGCCGCGGCATCGGGCTGATGCACAAGCTGCAGGCCTACCAGTTGCAGGACAACGGCCACGACACCGTCGATGCGAATATCGAGCTGGGCCTGCCCGCCGATGCCCGCGACTACGGCACCGGCGCGCAGATCCTGGTCGATCTCGGCATCACCTCGATGCGCCTGCTGACCAACAATCCGGCCAAGCGCGTCGGCCTGGACGGCTACGGGCTGAGCATCACCGAGCGGGTGCCGATGCCGGTGCGCGCCAACGCCGAGAACCTGCGGTACCTGCGCACCAAGCGCGACCGCATGGGCCACGATCTGGTCGGGCTCGACGACCTGGACCTGGGCGAGACCGCGCAGTAGAACCGCCGTGCCGTGTTGTGCGGCTACAGGAAGGAATGCAATGAGCGCAGCGCAGCGGAGTGAATCATGGATGCAGCGCGCACCGCGCACGACGGAGCCGAGCGCCAGCGAGGTGGAGTTGTGAGCGGTACCGGTGTACCTGCTTTCGAGCTCGACGACGCCAAGGATCTGAAGGTTGGCATCGTCGCGTCGCGGTGGCACAGCACGATCTGCGACACGCTGCTCGGCAACGCCGAGCGGGTGACCCGAGCGGCCGGTGTGGATCAGGTGACCATGGTGCGCTGCGCCGGGGCGATGGAACTTCCGGTGGTCGCGCAGGCGCTGGCCCGCACGCACGACGCGGTGATCGCGCTGGGCGTCGTGATCCGCGGTGAGACACCGCATTTCGAGTACGTCTGCGATGCGGTGACCGCCGGGCTCACTCGCGTCTCGCTCGACGAGGGGACCCCGGTCACC
Organism: Nocardia vaccinii NBRC 15922; assembly: GCF_001613305.1. GTDB lineage: Bacteria > Actinomycetota > Actinomycetes > Mycobacteriales > Mycobacteriaceae > Nocardia > Nocardia vaccinii. Next base: position 41,745 of record NZ_BDCC01000017.1, on the reverse strand, counting down.
AACGGGGTGCTCACCGTGAACACCGAGGCGCAGGCGCTGGATCGGGCCGGGCTGCCGGAGTCCGCCGAGAACAAGGGTGAGCAGGCCGCCGCGGCCGCTCTGGACGCTGCGCTGACGTTGCGCGCGCTGCGGCAGGCAGCCGGCGTGCCCGCGTCCGGCCCCGAGGCGGCAGCGGAGCGCAACCACGCAGGGCCCGCGGGCATGCTCCAGGAACTCTGATCCGATGACGCCGGTCGTCCGAATCTGGAAACGCACTCCGCAGGCGTCGGCCGAATCTGCCGACGCGGGTTGGGATCTGGAGGTGCGCCCGCGGCGCGCGGTGCGGACTTCCCGCATCGTCGCCGCGGTGATCGCCGTCGTGTTCGTCCTCGCCGGAGTGCTGTCGAACCACAGCCGCACCGGGGTGAATTTCCGCGGCGCGGATCAGGTGGCGGTCATCGTGTTCGGGCTGCTGCTGGCCGCCGCGGTACTCCTGCTGACCCGGCCGCGGGTGCGGGTCGGCGCGCGGGGTGTGGTCGTGCGTAACATCCTGGGAGACAACCAGTTCGCCTGGAAGGACATCCTCGGGGTGTCGATTCCGGACAAGAAGGCTTGGGCCAGGCTGGAATTGGTGGGCGACGAGTACGTGCCCATGCTGGCGATCCGGGTCAACGACAAGGATCACGCCGCGCGGGCTCTGGACCGTTTCCGCGAACTGGGCGCGAAATACACAGCGGCCCGAGAGAAGTAGGTTCGACTGCGGTCCGGGACGCCGCCGCGCCGGGCCCGGATTCGCCGAGTTCGTCAGGTCGGGGCATGTGCCGACGCTCGGCCGGCCGGCCCCACCCCGGTGGCTCCGCAACGATGGTGCGACCGGGCCTCGGCGTGGCGCACCGTCCAGGTAGGGCCGGTGCGGCCTCGCGATCTCGGATACGTCGCCGCTGGTGTCCTGGGCTCGGGTATTCGCCGGGCTTGCCCGCCTGTGCGCACAGGCGGGCAGCTGCTCAGTTGGTATCTCCCTCGACCGCACCCTCACGGCGCGGATCGGCCCCGCCGATCCAGCCGTCGGGCGTGCGTTTCAGGGCGCTGAGCCCACTGGATTGCTGAACCACGGACACCTGGTGGCCCATGGCGCGCAACTGCTGAACCAGCGGGTTGTGATCACCGTTGTCGGTGGCGTCGATATCCGGATCCTCACCGCCGATACCGGTGACCGGGGTGTTGGACGCCCCGAAATCGGCCAGCGAAACCGCCTGCTGCGGGTCCAGTCCCCAATCCAGCAGTCCGACAATGGTTTTCACGACGAACTGCGGAATCATGCCACCACCCGGCGAGCCCGTGACGTAGCTGAGCTGTCCGCGTGACCCGTCGGGCTTGCGGTCGAACACCAGCGTGGGGCTCATCGAGCTACGCGGGCGCTTCCCGGGTTGCACCCGATTGGCGACCGGAGTGCCGTCGGCGGCGGTGGGAGTCGCGCTGAAATCGGTGAGCTGGTTGTTCAGTACGAAGCCGTCGACGATGTGGAACGAGCCGAACGCCGATTCGACGGTGGTGGTCATCGTGGCGGCATTGCCGTATCGGTCCACCACCGAGATGTGGCTCGTACCGTGTTCGGGTTGCTGCGGCCCGGCCGCCACGGGAACCGGGCCGAAGTCGCCGGGCTGTGCGGTGCCCATGCTGTGCGCCGGATCAATCAGTGCCGCACGCTGTTTCAGATAATTCTCGTTCAGCAACGTGTCGGGCGAGTTGCCCGGGAGCGGGACGAAATCGGGATCGGCGACGTATTTGTCGCGGTCGGCGTATGCGAGACGTTCTGCCTCGGAGATCAGGTGCACCGCGCGGGCAGTGGGAATTCCGCCGTTGCGATCGAGGTGCTGTGGCGCGAGGGAGGCCATGTCGAAGTTCTGCAGGATGCCCAGGGCCGAGGCCACGGTGATACCGCCGGAGGACGGGCCGGGCATGCCGCACAATTCGTGTGTGCGATAGTCCGTGCAGATCGCGGTGCGTTTCTTCGCCTGGTAGTTGCTCAAATCCGCCAGGGCGAGCTGTCCGGGGGTGCGTCCCGCCGACGTGGTCGCGGTGGCCGCCACGATGTCCTGGGCGATCGAGCCGGTGTAGAAGGCGTTCGCGCCGGAGGAGGCGATCGCGCCCAGCGTCTTGGCCATCGCGGGGTTGGTGATGGTGGTGCCGGCGGGTTTCGGCGAGCCGTCGGGGCGCAGGAAATATGCCCTGGCATTGTCGTCGCGGGCGAGATCCGAAGCGGAGGCGGCGATTTCGGCGGCCATGCGCGGACTGATCGCGAATCCTCGATCGGCCAGATCGATTGCCGGAGTGAACAGGTCGCGCCAGGGCTTTTTGCCATGGTCGGCGTGTGCCCGCTCGAGCAGCCGCAGTACGCCGGGCACGCCGATGGACCGGCCGCTGGCGCGGGCGCTCGGCTGGGGTGTGGTCCGGTCGGCATCGCTCACCCAGCGCAGATAGTTCTCCGTCGCGGCGGCGGGCGCGGTCTCGCGGCCGTCGTAGGCGTCGACGCTCCTGGTCGCGGCGTCGTAGTAGAGCAGGAACGCCCCACCGCCGATGCCGGTGGCCTGCGGCTCAACCAGACCCAGCACCATCTGCACCGCCACCAGAGCGTCGGCGGCGGTCCCGCCCGCCGCGAGCACCCGGCATGCCGCCTGGGTGGCTATGGGATTGGCGGCCGATACGGCGAAGGTGTGGGTGCGCACCGGTGTCATATCGGTGCGGTATCCGGTGCCGACCTCCGGATTGTTGGCGATATCGCCGACTGCGGTCGGCGCGGCCGCGACGACGTGGGTGCCGTTCTGCGTATCGGCGCAAGGGCCGCTCGCGCCGCTGGACTGGTCCGAGCAACCTGTCAGCAGACCTGAGATGAGTAGCAGGGTGGCCGCGGTTGCGCTGGCGAGGTACCGAGTGCGCGTCATCATCGGACTGTATCGTCGAATCGGCGTCGCGGTGCTGCCAGAGCCGGGAAGCCAATTGCGTTGGCGCTCGGCTACTTTTGTGCGGGCGTCATTCAGCGCCGACACCACTGCCATCGAGCGGTAGCTGTGCCCGGCAGAGGTCGATATGCGTCACCTGGCTATCAACCGGGTAACCTCTGCCTTCGACCATCGACCGTGAAGGACCGAACTGTCATATGACCGAGGTACGGAGCAAGGATTTCCTCGGCGCGGAGGACAGCGGCTATCACAAGAGCCTCAAACCGCGTCAATTGCAGATGATCGCCATCGGCGGGGCGATCGGCACCGGGTTGTTCCTGGGCGCCGGTGGCCGCCTCGCCAGTGCCGGGCCGGGACTGTTCCTGGTCTACGGCGTATGTGGCATCTTCGTCTTCTTCATTCTGCGAGCCCTCGGGGAGCTGGTGCTGCACCGGCCCTCGTCCGGATCGTTCGTCTCCTACGCACGCGAGTTCTACGGGGAGAAGGCGGCCTTCATCGCGGGCTGGATGTACTTCCTGAACTGGTCGATGACCGGGATCGTGGATACCACCGCGATCGCGACATACTTCCACTACTGGGGCGGGTTCCGGTCCATCGCGCAGTGGGTTCTCGCGCTGATCGCGCTGGTCATCGTGCTGAGCATCAATCTGGTCTCGGTGAAGTGGTTCGGTGAGCTGGAGTTCTGGGCGGCGCTGGTGAAGGTCGTGGCCCTGGTCGCCTTCCTCCTGGTCGGCGTGGTCTTCCTGGCGGGACGGTTCACGATCCAGGGAGCCGGTACCGGCTTGGGGGTGATCGGCCACAGCGGCGGCTGGTTCCCGACCGGCGCGCTGCCGCTGGTCACCGTGACCTCCGGTGTCGTATTCGCCTATGCCGCAGTGGAAATGGTGGGAACCGCGGCCGGTGAGACTGCCGAACCGGAGAAGATCATGCCGCGGGCGATCAACTCGGTGATCATGCGTATCGCGGTGTTCTACGTGGGCTCACTGATTCTGCTGGCGCTGCTGCTACCCTACACCGCCTATTCCAAGGACGAGAGTCCGTTCGTCACCTTCTTCTCCAAACTCGGCGTGCCGCATGCCGGTTCGGTGATGAACTTCGTGGTGCTGACGGCCGCCTTCTCCAGTCTCAACGCCGGGCTCTACTCCACCGGACGCATTCTGCGCTCGATGTCGATGAACGGCAGCGCGCCGACGTTCACCAGCCGGATGAACCGCCGCGGCGTGCCCTACGGCGGGATCCTGCTGACCGCGGTGGTCGCGCTGTTCGGTATCGGGCTCAACTACCTGGTGCCCTCGCAGGCGTTCGAGATCGTGCTCAACGTGGCTTCGCTCGGCATCCTCGCGTCCTGGGCGACGATCGTGCTGTGCCAATTGCAGATGTGGCGGTGGTCGCGCGCCGGGCGGGTGCAACGGCCCAAGTTCCGCATGTTCGGCGCGCCCTACTCGGGCATCGCCACGCTGCTGTTCCTGGCGGCCGTGCTGGTATTGACGGCGTTCGATTATCCGGTCGGCACCTGGACCGTGGCCAGTCTCGTGATCATCGTCCCGGCGCTGGTCATCGGCTGGTTCGCCGCGCGCAAGCGGGTGCTGGCCATCGCGTATCAACGTGAGGGGTACACCGGGGAGTACCCCGTCGTCGCCAATATTCCTGTCGACGGTGAGGGGCGCTCCTAGGCCGGGACGGTGCGGTCGCTGCGGACCTGCCAGCGGCCGTCGGTGCGGGTCAGCCGGATCGGATGGTCGAAGCAGACGCTGATGTTCTCGCTGGTCAGCACGTCGTCGACCGGTCCCGCGGCGATTCGCCGGCCGTCGCGCAGCAGCATGGCGTGCGTGATGCCGGGCGGGAGTTCCTCGAGGTGGTGGGTGACCAGGATCGAGGCCAGTTCCGGATGCGCGGTCTGCAAGCGGCCGATCCGATCGATGAGCTGTTCGCGCCCGGCCACGTCGAGTCCGGTGGCGGGTTCGTCCAGGAGCAGCAGGCTCGGGTCGGCCATGAGAGCGCGCGCGATCAGCGCGCGGCCGCGTTCGCCCTGGGACAGGGTGGGCCAGCGCGCGTCGCGGCGATGGGCGACGCCGAGCAGCTCGATCAGCCGGTCCGCCTCGGCGATCTGCTCGGCGGTCGGCGTCCAGCGCTGCTGCAGATCGGCGGTGTTGGTCAGCCCCGTCAGCACGACCTCCCACACGCGCAACGGATAGGGCAGGGTGTGTCGCGGATCCACATGCCCGATCGAGGTGCGCAGCTCGCGCATGTCCACCCGGCCCAGTCGCTTGCCGAGCACCTCGACCGTGCCGCGGGTGGGATGTTCGAAGGCCCCGGCCATCTTCAACAGGGTGGTCTTGCCCGCGCCGTTGGGGCCCAGCAGCGCCCAGTGCTCGCCCGCGCGCACGGTGAGCGAGATATCGGACAGGATCGGGTTGCCGTTGCGCACGAAGTCGACGGCGCCGACCTGCAGGATGGGGGAGTCGACCATCTGTCCACGGTAACAAGTCCTCAGACAAGCTGATAGGTGATCTGGGTCATGGGATGACTTCGGTACGCTGTGCGGCGTGACCATTCGCGCGGTGCTGTTCGATTTCTCGGGGACGTTGTTCCGGCTCGAAGCCGATGAGAGCTGGGCTCCGGATCTGGTGACAGCCGACGGCCGTCCCCTCGACGTGGCCGAATCGGCCGAAATCCTGGACCGGTTGACCACGCCGGTCCATCAGGCCGTGCGGTTGGACGCGCACCATCAACAGGCCTGGGAGCAGCGGGATCTGGATCCGGCCCGGCACCGCGAGGTGTACCGGGAGGTGCTGCGGCAGAGCGGCGTGCTGGGCGACCCGGCACAGCGGCTGTACGCCCGCATGGTCGACCCGCTGATCTGGACACCCTACCCGGACGCCGGCAAGGTGCTGGAGGCGCTGTCGGGCAACGAGATTCACGTCGCCGTGGTCAGCAACATCCCGTTCGACATCCGGCCGGCCTTCCTCGCGCACGGCTGGGACCGGTACGTCGATGTGTACGCGCTGTCGTTCGAACTCGGCGCGATCAAACCGGATCGGCCGATCTTCGAACGCACGCTCGAGCTTCTGGGCGTTGCGCCCGAGGATGCCTTGATGGTGGGCGACAGCCGCGAGAATGACGGTGCCGCAACCGAACTCGGTTGCGCCTTCGAATGGGTGAACCCACTCCCCACCGCCGATCGCCGGACCGGGTTGCTGGACGCGCTGGCCCGGCACGACGTGCTCTGAAACCGTACCGCCATACCGCGGTCAACATCCGAGCTGATCGGCCAGATCCAGGAAATCCGTTGCGTTGATATCGAATTCGTCCGAGAATTCGATGTCGGCCAGGCTCGGATCGCCGAATTCCTCGGGCCGGGCGACGAACGCGGTCCCGAAGCCGAGCTCGGACGCCGCCCGCAGATCATATTTGTGACTGGCCACCATCATGATCCGCGCGGGTGGCAGACCGAGGTAGCCGGCAGCGGTGCGATAGGCCCGCGGATCGGGTTTGAACGCACCGGCCATCTCGGCGGCGAACACCGCGTGCCACGGGAAGTCGCAGTGCCGGGTGATGCTCACCACCGCGTCGACGTCGGCGTTGGACAGCGTCGCGAGGGTGAACGCCGTGCGCAGCCTGTTCAGTCCGGCGACGGCATCGGGCCAGGGGTCCAGCTTTTTCCACGCCGCGGTGAGTTGCGCGCGGCCGTCGGGATCCAGCTCGATCCCCTGTCCGGCGAGGATCTCATCGAGGGCCGCGCGATAGATCGACGCGACGCCGACCCATGCGCCGGTTCCGGCGTTGGCCCGCGTGCCGCGGAAATACGCTGCGCGCCAGTCGTTCACGAAACCGGCCCAGTCCCGGTCCGGGTAGTGCGGCCCCAGGATGTGCCTGCTCGCGCGGGTGATCGTGGAGTGGAAATCCGTGGCGGTGCCCTGGACGTCGAACAGCAGAGCCTGAGGCCGGTCGGTCATGTCGCGATCCTATTCGCCGGGCGGGCCGGCCGGCCGCACGCCGGGATCAGCGCGGCAGACGAGCCATCGCGCGTCCCGCCGAACGTCCGGAGAAGATGCATCCACCCAGGAAGGTGCCTTCCAGGGCGTTGTAGCCGTGCACGCCGCCGCCGCCGAATCCGGCGACCTCGCCCGCGGCGTACAGCCCCGCGAAAGGCGTTCCGTCCGAACCGATCACCTGGGAGTCCAGGTCGGTCTGGATGCCGCCGAGGGTCTTGCGGGTCAGGATGTTGAGCCGGACGCCGATCAGCGGGCCGTGCGCGGGGTCCAGGATGCGGTGCGGGGGCGCGACCCGGGCGATCTTGTCCCCGAGTGCCCGGCGCGCGTTGGCGATGGCCATGATCTGGGCGTCCTTGGTGTACTTGTTCGCCACCTCCCGGTCCCGCGCGACGATCTGGCGCTCGAGATCGGCGAGGTCGAGCTGCGGGCCGCGGGCGAGCTTGTTCATACCCGCGACCAACTCGGGCAGGGTATCGGCGACGACGAAGTCCACGCCGTGCCGCAGGAACGCATCGACCGGCGGGGTCGCTCCCTTGCTGAGACGGCTCTTGAGCAGCAGGCCGCGGTCCTTGCCGGTGATGTCCGGATTCTGCTCCGAACCCGAGAGCATGAATTCCTTCTCCACGATCGACTGGTTCAGCACGAACCACGAGTAGTCGCATCCGGTGGCCAGGATGTCGCGCATCGAGGCGTTGGTGTCGAAACCGGGGAACGACGGTGCGGGCAGGCGTTTTCCATTGGCGTCGAACCACATCGAGGACGGTCCGGGGATGATCCGGATAGCGTGGTCGGGCCAGATCGGGTCCCAGTTGTGCAGGCCCTCGGTGTAGTGCCACATCCGGTCGCGGTTCACGATCCGCCCGCCCGCCTGTTCGGTGATGCCGAGCATTCGCCCGTCGACGTGGGCGGGGACGCCGGGAATCATCGTCTCCGGACAGGGGCCGAGTCGTTCGGTGGGCCAGTTCCGGCGGATCAGATCGTGATTGTGTCCGATGCCGCCGGAGGAGACCAGCACCGTGGGTGCGCGGAATTCGAACTCGCCGACCACATTCCGCGAGGAGGCCTTACCGCGGTCGAGATCGGTGGGCTCGAGGATTCCGCCGCGCGCGCCGACCACCGCGCCGTCCTCGACGATCAGCTCGTCCGCTCGGTGCCGGAAGGCGAATTCGACCAGGCCGAGCTGTTCGGCGGCCAGGACCGGTTCCAGGAACACCCGCACGACCTCCGGTCCGGTGCCCCAGGTGAGATGGAAGCGCGGGACCGAATTACCGTGGCCGTCCGCGGCGGAACCGCCGCGTTCGGCCCAGCCCACCAGCGGGGTCACCCGCAGGCCCAGATCGTGCAGGTACTGCCGTTTCTCCGTGGCGGCGAACTCGACATAGGCGCGGGCCCAGCGGCGGCCCCACAGATCCTCGTCGTCGCGGTCGAATCCGGCCGAGCCCTGCCAGTCCTGCCAGGCCAGTTCGAACGAGTCCTTGATGCCGAGGCGGCGCTGTTCTGGGCTGTCCACGAAGAACAGTCCGCCCAGCGACCAGAACGCCTGTCCGCCGAGGTTGTTGCGATTCTCCTGATCCAGCACGAGCACCCGGCGTCCGGCGCGGGTGAGTTCGTAGGTGGCCACGAGTCCGGCTAGACCGGCCCCGATGACGATCGCGTCCGGCTGCGGTGACGATGCCACGGGAACTCCTCCGGGTCGGGTGCGCGGACGGGTGGCCGCGCATCGGATACATGAATGTATCGAACTGATCCCAACCTAGCAGACGAGTGGCCGCCGGTAGCCGGTTCTCCGGGTCCGGCTCGTGTCGATCTCGGCAGGTGGTGACCGGTCCGGCGAAATATGTCGGTAGCGCGTGGCATGGTGCGGTGGTGCGTACCATGACCGCCGCCGCGGCCCGCCGGACCGCCCTGGCCGCCCAGGGTTTCGGCGTGCCACGCCCTGCCTCGACCGATCGCCGCGCGGTGCTGCGCGTGCTGGAGAAAACACAGGTGCTGCAACTGGATTCGGTATCCGCGGCGGTACGGGCGCACTACGCACCGGTTTTCAGTCGCATCGGCTCCTACGACCGGTCGCTGCTGGACGAGGCCGCTTGGAGCCATGCCGCGCGACGTCCTCGTCGGCTGGTGGAGTACTGGGCGCACGAGGCCGCGATGATGCCGGTCGAGGACTGGCCGCTGCTGCGCTGGCGCATGGCCCGGTACCGCAACGGCCGGTGGGGTGGTGCGCGTCAGGTGCTCGAACGCAATCCCACGTTGCCCGAGGATGTGCTCGAGGTCGTGCGCGAGTTCGGCGCGTGCACGGCCGGGGAGGTGGAGAAGCATCTCGAACTGGATCGCCCGCGCAGCAAGGACCACTGGGGCTGGAACTACAGCGATACCAAGGTAGTGTGTGAGCAGTTGTTCGCCGTCGGGGAGTTGTCGGTGGGCAAGCGGGTCGGATTCCAGCGCCACTACGACCTCGCCGAGCGAGTTCTGCCACCGCGGGTGCTCGCTCGCGAGATCGATGAGCCCGACGCGGTGCGCGAACTCGTCCGCCGATCGGCCGTCGCCCTGGGCATCGGTACCGAACCGGACCTGCGCGACTACTACCGGCTGCATCGCAGCCAGACCGAACCGGCCATCGCCGATCTGGTGGATTCGGGTGAGCTGGAACAGGTTCGGGTGGACGGCTGGGATCGTCCGGCGTATCTGCGGGCCGGGGCGCGGGTGCCGAGGCGCGTCACCGGCGCGGCGCTGCTGTGCCCGTTCGATCCGCTGATCTTCTTCCGTCCGCGCACCGAGCGGATCTTCGACTTCCACTACCGGATCGAGATCTACACTCCCGAACCCAAACGCGTGCACGGTTATTACGTATTCGCCTTCCTGCTGGACGGTGAGTTGGTGGCACGGGTGGATCTGCGCGCCGAGCGTGCGTCCGGCCGGCTGCTGGTGCCCGGCGCCTTCGCCGAACCGGATCGCGGCACGCCGCACGTCGCCGCCGAACTGGCGCGGTCGCTGCGGGAGTTCGCCGACTGGCTGGAATTGGATGCGGTCGAGGTGGGGGAGCGCGGGGATCTGGCGGGTCTGCTGGCAGCGGTGGTGTCACCGGTCGGCCGAACCCGCGCATAATGCCGCCGCCGGTGCTACTTTCGGTGGATGTCGTGGAATCGGGGGCGGCGCAACGGAATTCTGCGTGGCGGCGCGATGCTGGCCACCGCGATACTTGTGCTGAGCGGCTGTGGCGGAGCGGCGAGCGGACCCTCCGGCGGGCAGGCCGCATCCGGCGCCTGGCCGCCGTCGCAGGGCCGCGGTAAATGCGCGGTCGGCAAGCAGGAGAACGTCCCCGCGACCATGCGCGACGGCGTCGTGCTGAAGGCCGACGTGTACCGGCCGAAGACGGTCGATCCGGTGCCGGTGATCCTGATGCGCACCCAGTACGGCAAGTCCGAGGCCCAGGTGAAGCCGTATCGTTTCCAGACCCCGGACTGGTTCGCCTCGCACTGCTATCTCGTTGTCGTGCAGGACATCCGGGGGCAGGGCGCATCGGGCGGCGGGTTCACCGAATTCGGCAACGACCGCAACGACGGATACGACTCGGTCGAATGGGCCGCGCGGCTGCCCGGCTCCAACGGCAAGGTCGGCATGTACGGATCTTCGTATGTAGGTGCCACACAATGGCTTTCGGCGGTCACCGCACCACCGCACCTGGTCACCATCGTGCCCTCGAACACCGCCTCGGACTATTACGACGGCTGGACCTACGAGGGCGGGGAATTCCGGCTGGCGTTCGTCGAGCCCTGGGCGATGGGGACGATCGCGGCTACCGCCGCGACCAATCGCGGCGATACTGCCACCGCGAAACAGTTGGCGGCCGATGAGGCGCAGTACACCCGCTGGATGGGATACCGGCCGTATCAGCAGTTCCCGCCGATGCATCCGGGCGATCCGGCCGTCGCGCCGTGGTTCTTCGACTGGATACGGCATTCCGCGCGCGACGACTACTGGAAGCAGTGGAGCATTCGCGACCACTATCCGGACGTGAAGGTTCCGGTGCTCGATTTCGAGGGCTGGTACGACGCATTCCTGGCGGGTGGCACCGAGAATTTCAGCGGGATGGCGCGGGCCGGCGGCACCCCGTGGGCCCGGAGCAATCAGCGGCTGGTCATCGGACCGTGGGACCACGTGGGCTGGGGACGTCCGGGCAGCGGCATATCCGCACCGATGCTCGCCGCGGCCGGACCCGCGGGCGACTGCCCGGTCAACGATCTGATGCTGGCCTGGTTCGACCACTTCCTGAAGGGGCAGGACAGCAAGGTCGCCGGGCAGCCCACGGTGGACTACTTCCTGATGGGTGCGAACAAGTGGAAGACCGCGTCCGCGTGGCCGCTGCCGAATACCCGCTGGACCACCTACTACCTGTCCGGTAGCGGCGGCAACGGCGTATCCGGGCGGCTGGGCGCGTTGAGCACCGCGCCGCCGAAGGATTCCCAGCAGCCGGACACCTACTCCTACGATCCGCTCGATCCGGTGCCCAGCGCCGGCGGACACTCCTGTTGCGGGGCGTCCTCCGGGCCGCAGGGGCCCTATGATCAGTACGTCGTCGAACAGCGCTCCGATGTGCTGACCTACACCACCGCTCCGCTGTCCGCCGACACCGAGCTCACCGGGCCGACCGAGGTGAAACTCTGGGCGTCGTCAACCGCCCCGGACACCGACTTCACCGCGAAACTGGTCGCCGTCGCGCCGGATGGGTCCACGGTCAACCTGAACGACGGGATCATCCGGACCCCGTTCCGCGATTCGGTCGACGATCCCACTCCGACCGTGCCCGGACAGCCGTATCAATACACGATCGAGGTCTGGCCGACCAGCTACCTGGTGAAGGCCGGTTCACGTATCCGGGTGGAGATCTCCAGCAGCGACTATCCGCAGTTCGCCCCGAATCCCAATACCGGTCAACCGTTCGGCGCGAATGCCGATACGCAGATCGCGACCCAGACCATCCTGCACGACGCCGCCCATCCCTCCTCGGTGGTGCTGCCGATCATTCCGCCGGGTGGGGCGACGTCGAGCCGATTCCCCATGGACGCTACGAGATAGCGTCGTTCAGGCGGCTTCGGTGGCGATCCGGTCCGCGCGTGCGAGTTCGGCTTCGGCCTCGGCTTGCCGTTCCCATCGCCCGGCCAGCCAGGCGCAGACGAACAACTGGATCTGGTGGAAGATCATCAGCGGCAGCACGATCAGGCCGATCGGGTGCCCGGCGAACAGGACCGTGGCCATCGGCAGTCCACTGGCCAGGCTCTTCTTCGAGCCGCAGAAGATCATCACGATGCGATCGCCGCGATCGAATCCGAACAGCCGGCTCGCGGCCGTGGTCAGCGCCAGCACCGTCGCGAGCACCGCGACGCACACCACGACCACCGCCAGCAGGGACAGCGGCGAAACGCCTCCCCAGACGTGCTCCACCATGCTGTCGCTGAACGCGGCGTAGACCACCAGGTAGACCGAACCGCGATCTACCACCTTGGTGACGGTGGCGTGGCGCATGAGCACCTGCAGCGGCCCACGCAAGACCTGTCCGGCCAGGAACGGCAGCAGCAGCTGCAATACGATCGCCAGGATCGATCCCGCCGACACCGTTGCCTGGCCGGTGGTGTCCATCAACAGCATGACCAGCAGCGGCGTGACGAACACCCCGAGCAGGTTGGACAGCGACGCGCTCACCACCGCGCCGGCCACATTGCCGCGCGCGATCGAGGTGAAGGCGATCGAGGACTGCACGGTCGAGGGCAGCAGGCACAGATAGAGCAGGCCGGTGTACAGGTCGTCGGTGAGCACCGAGGGGACCAGCAGTCGCAGCGTCAGCCCGATCAGCGGGAAAACCAGGTAGGTCACGGCCAGCACGCTCGAGTGCAGTCGCCAGTGCTTGAGCCCTTCCAGCGCCTCGCGCGGCTGCAAGCGGGCGCCGTACAGCAGGAACAGGATGCCGATCGCGATCTTGGTGGCCCAGCTCAGTACGTCGGCGGCCTCGCCGCGGGCGGGCAGGAGCGCGGCGACCAGGACGGCCACCAGCAGGCCCAGCATGAAGGCGTCGATCCGGAATTTGGCGAGAAGCTGCACAAAGGCACGATACGTTCTGGATGAATGATCGCGAAAGTTGTTCGAACCGATATCTCTGAACGCATATCATGATGAATATGTTCGATCCGGAGCAACTGCGCACCTTCCTGACCGTCGAGCGGGCCGGTGGCTTCACGGCCGCGGGGCGCATTCTGGGACTGCGCCAATCCACCGTCAGCGGCCATATCGCCAAACTCGAGCAGGCGGCCGGGCGGGCGCTGTTCCGCCGGGACACCCGCAATCTGGCGCTCACCGGGGACGGTGCGGCGATGGTCGGCTTCGCCCGCGGCATTCTCGATGCCCAGGCCCACGCCGAACGCTACTTCTCCGAATCCCGGCTGTCCGGGCTGATCCGCCTCGGCGCCTCGGACGATGTAGTGGCCCGGGAATTGCCCGATGTACTGCTGGAATTCCAGCGCAGCCATCCGGGGGTCGACCTGGAGCTGACGGTCGGGCTCAGCGAGACCCTGCGGACCCGGCTCGAGGCCGGGGAACTGGATCTGATGGTGGCCAAGCGGCGGCCGGGGGAGCGGCACGGCGAACTGCTGTGGCGCGACCGGCTGGTGTGGGCGGCGCGTTCGGGCGCGACAGGTTTCGCCGATCCGGTGCCGCTGGTGACCTATCCGCCGCCGAGCATGACCCGGGAGGCGGCGCTGCACGCACTCGAACAGGCGGGACGCACCTGGCGGATCGCCTGTGTCAGCGACAGCCAACTGGGCCTGCGGGCGGCGGTACTGGCCGGGCTGGGTGTCATCGTGCATGCGGAAAGCTTGCTTCCCGCAGGGCTTTTCGCCGTGGCGGACGATCGACTGCCGAAACTGGGCGATCTGGAGTTCGTGCTGCTGCGTCGCCGCAGCCGGTTGTCCGAGCCGGAGCGTGCGCTGTGCGATGCGATCGAGGCGGGCGCCCGGCGCGAACACGCGGCGGCGCCGCGCCGCGCCGGATGAGCGTGTCCGAGTGGGCGCGATCGCCTGTCGGTGTCCGTCGCTAATCTGGTTCCGTGGCAGATCCAGCGACGTACCGGCCCGCGCCGGGCACCATCCCCGTCGATCCCGGTGTGTACAAGTTCCGGGATTCCTTCGGGCAGGTCATCTACGTCGGCAAGGCCAAGAGCCTGCGCAGCCGGTTGAATTCGTATTTCGCGGATATCACCGCGCTGCATCCGCGTACCCGGCAGATGGTGACCACCGCCGCGAGCGTCGAGTGGACCGTGGTCTCCACCGAGGTGGAAGCCCTTCAGCTGGAATACAACTGGATCAAGGAGTTCGATCCGCGGTTCAACGTCCGCTACCGCGACGACAAGAGCTATCCCATGCTCGCGGTGAGTATGAACGAGGAGTATCCGCGGGTATTCGTCTATCGCGGCGCGCGCAAGAAGGGGGTGCGGTACTTCGGCCCGTACGCGCACGCCTGGGCGATCCGCGAGACGGTGGACCTACTGCTGCGGGTGTTCCCGGTGCGCACCTGCTCGGCCGGAGTCTTCAAGCGGCACAGTCAGATCGGCCGTCCCTGCCTGCTCGGCTACATCGATAAATGCTCCGCGCCGTGTATCGACCGGGTCAGCGCCGGGGAACACCGGCGCATCGCCGAGGACTTCTGCGATTTCCTGGCCGGTAAGACCGATCGGATGGTGCGCGAGCTGGAACGCCGGATGCACGCCGCGGCAGAGGATCTGGACTTCGAGACCGCAGCCCGCCTGCGCGACGACGTCCAGGCGCTCCGGCGCGCGCTGGAGAAGCAGGCCGTGGTGCTGGGCACCGGCACCGATGCCGATGTGGTCGCCTTCGCCACCGACGAACTCGAGGCGGCGGTGCAGATCTTCCACGTCCGCGACGGCCGGGTCCGTGGTCAGCGTGGCTGGGTGGTCGACAAATCGGGCGACGCGGTCGACCTCGTCGAGAACGGTGCCGCACAACCCGCCGACGATCGCGGTGCCGAGGCCCCCGGGGCGGATGGTGATTCCGCGGGTGATCGAGAATCCGCGGGCCCCGCCGACGCAGGGGCCTCGACGCAGCGAGGCGATGCTGCCGGGGACGGCGAATCGGGCGGTGAACTCGCCGCGTTGGTCGAGCAGTTCCTCACGCAGTTCTACGGTGAGCAGGCCGCGTTCGCCGAGCAGACTAGTGCGGAGCCCGCCGGTACGGTCGTGCCGCGGGAGGTGCTGGTGCCCGCGCTGCCCGGTGACCTCGAACAGGTGCAGGGCTGGCTTTCGGGTCTGCGCGGTTCGGCGGTGCAGCTGCGGGTGCCCCAGCGCGGGGACAAGAAGGCGTTGATGGAGACCGTCCAGCGCAACGCCGCCGAGGCCCTGGCCCAGCACAAGCTCAAGCGGGCCGGTGACCTGACCGCGAGATCGGCTGCGCTGCAAGGTATTCAGGACGCGCTCGAGCTCGACACCGCACCGCTGCGGATCGAGTGTGTGGACATCAGCCATGTGCAGGGCACCGATGTGGTCGCCTCCCTCGTCGTCTTCGAGGATGGGCTCGCGCGCAAATCCGAATACCGGCACTACGCGATCAAGGAGGCCGCGGGCGAAGGGCGCTCGGACGACGTCGCGAGCATCGCGGAGGTCACCCGCCGCAGGTTCCAGCGACTGCGCCGCGACCTGGAACTGCTCGAGGCCGAGGACAATCCCACGCCGGGCATCGATCCGAAGACCGGCAAACCCCGCAAGTTCTCCTATCCGCCCAATCTGTACGTCGTCGACGGCGGCGCGCCACAGGTCGCGGCCGCGGCGGAGGTGCTGGACGATCTCGGCATCACCGACGTCGCGGTGATCGGTCTGGCCAAACGCCTGGAGGAGGTGTGGGTACCGGGCGAGCCGGATCCGGTGATCATGCCGCGCAACAGCGAGTCGCTGTATCTGTTGCAGCGAGTGCGCGACGAGGCACACCGATTCGCCATCACCTTCCACCGCAGCAAACGCTCCCGGCGGATGACGGCCTCGGCGCTCGACTCGGTTCCCGGGCTCGGCCAGGCCCGCCGCACCGCGCTGGTCACGCATTTCGGCTCGGTCGCCCGGCTCGAGCAGGCTACGGTGGAGGAGATCACACAGGTTCCGGGCATCGGGGTGGCAACCGCGAAGGCGGTGCTCGCGGCCTTGCACGGCGAATAGGCGCCGCCTGTCAATCGGATGGCACGGTTACGTCTCGATGTCGCCCGGCGCGCGTATCGGGCGCCGGTCAGGGGAAAAAGGCAGGATGATCGCATGAGTGCGAGCAACGGATCCGGTAGGACATGACCAGCGTGGAATCGAACGGTAGTGGGTCGGATGCGTCGGCGTCCTCGGCCGCGCCCGGTTCGCCGGCTGGCCGGGCGGTCGAGGTCGTCATCGTCACCGGGCTTTCCGGCGCCGGGCGCGGCACCGCGGCGCGGGTGCTCGAGGATCTGGGCTGGTACGTGGCGGACAATCTGCCGCCGGAGCTGATCGAGCGGATGATCGAGCTGGGCGTCTCCGCCGATCCGCCCATTCGTCGGCTCGCGCTGGTGATGGATGTGCGCAGCCGCTTCTTCACCGGCAATCTCTCGGCTGTCACCGAGCAGTTGCGGGCCGCGGGTGTGCGCACCCGGGTACTGTTCCTCGAGGCATCCGACGATGTGCTCATCCGCCGATTCGGTTTCGCGCGCCGGCGCCATCCGCTGCAGAGCGAGAGCGCCGACGGCACGCTGTCCGCCGGCATCGCGGCCGAGCGCGCCCGGCTCGACTCGGTGAAAACGGCGGCCGACCTGGTGATCGATACGACCGCCCTGTCGGTTCATCAGCTGCATCGCAAATTGGAGGAGGCGTACGGCGGCGGCGCGCCCAAGGCATTGCAGGTCACCATCCAGTCCTTCGGTTTCAAGTACGGAGTGCCGCTGGATGCGGATATGGTGTTCGACTTGCGTTTCCTGCCCAACCCGCATTGGGTACCGGAACTACGTGAGCACACCGGACAGGACGTGGTGGTCAGTGAGTACGTGTTGTCTCGTCCGGGTGCACAGGACTATCTGCGGACCTGTCGCCACCTGATAGACCTGACGACCGATGGCTACCGCCAAGAGGGGAAGCGTTATATGACCGTGGCAGTTGGCTGCACCGGTGGGAAGCATCGCAGTGTCGCCGTAGCGGAGGCACTCGGTGAGGCGCTCGGCGAAGCGAGCGCGGATCCCGTGCGCGTGGTGCATCGCGACCTGGGGCGCGAATGAGTGCCGAGGGGCCCGATCCGGCCCTGGTCGCCATGGGCGGCGGGCACGGGCTGTACGCGACGCTGACCGCGGCGCGGCGGCTCACCTCGGCCGTCACCGCTGTGGTGACGGTCGCCGACGACGGCGGCTCGTCCGGGCGGTTGCGCGCGGAATTGGGCATGCTGCCGCCGGGTGACCTGCGGATGGCGCTCGCGGCGCTGGCCGAGGAGACCGACGGGGTGTGGGCGCGCACGGTCCAGCACCGTTTCGGCGGAAGCGGCGCGCTGGCCGGACATTCGGCCGGAAATCTGATCCTGGCCGCGCTCACCGAGGTACTCGGCGATCCGGTTGCCGCACTGGACACCGTGGGTTCGCTGCTGCGCTGCACCGGGCGGGTGTTGCCGATGTCCCCGGCCGCGCTCACCATCGAGGCCGACGTGTCCGGGCTCGAGGCCGACCCTCGGGTGAGCCGGTGTATCCGCGGGCAGGTCGCGGTCGCCACGACGCCCGGTAAGGTGCGGCGGGTGCGCCTGATCCCCTCGGACCCGCCGGCGAGCCCCGAGGCCACCTCCGCGATCGAACACGCCGACGTGGTGATCCTCGGTCCCGGATCCTGGTTCACCAGCGTCATTCCGCACGTGCTGGTGCCGGGATTGCATGAGGCGCTGGTGCATACGCGCGCCCGAAAAGTCCTGGTACTCAACCTCGCTGCCGAGCCCGGCGAGACCGCCGGATTCTCCGCCGAGCGCCATTTACATGTATTGTCCCAGCACGCACCGGATTTCGCGGTGGACCACGTGGTGGTGGACTCCGGGTCCGTACCCGAGGGTAGGGAACGCGAACATGTGGCAAGAGCTGCCGAACAGCTGCGTGCGCGGGTAACCTTCGCTGATGTCGCCGAGGCGGGGACGGACCGGCACCACCCTGGGAAGTTGGCCGCCGCACTGGATCAGGTGATCCGGGCGCCCCGGTCGGAATCAGCAGGACTTCGAGTCGAAGGACGGCACATGGGCCAGGATGTGCGGTCCGCGTTGGGTGGAAAGGAGCGGGTCTCGTGGCGATGACAGCCGAGGTGAAAGACGAGCTGAGCCGTCTGTCCGTCTCGCAGGTCTCATCTCGCAAGGCCGAGTTGTCGGCGCTACTACGGTTCGCCGGCGGACTGCACATCGTCGGCGGGCGGGTGATCGTCGAGGCGGAGGTGGATATGGGCTCCATCGCCCGGCGCCTGCGTCGCGAGATCTTCGAGCTGTACGGCTACGGCTCGGATGTGCACGTGCTGGGCGCCGGCGGCCTGCGCAAGACCTCCCGGTACGTAGTGCGGGTGTCCAAGGAGGGTGAGGCGCTCGCGCGCCAGACCGGTCTGCTGGACGTGCGCGGTCGCCCGGTGCGCGGTCTGCCCGCGCAGGTGGTGGGCGGCAGTCTCGGCGATGCGGAGGCCGCGTGGCGAGGCGCGTTCCTCGCGCACGGCTCGCTCACCGAGCCCGGCCGCTCCTCGGCGCTCGAGGTGAGCTGTCCGGGTCCGGAGGCCGCCCTGGCCCTGGTCGGCGCGGCACGCCGGATGGGCATCCAGGCCCGCAATCGCGAGATCCGCGGCACCGACCGGGTGGTGGTGCGCGATGGCGAGGCCATCGGCGCCCTGTTGACCCGGATGGGCGCGCAGGACACCCGGTTGACCTGGGAGGAGCGGCGGATGCGCCGCGAGGTCCGGGCGACCGCCAATCGCCTGGCGAATTTCGACGACGCGAACCTGCGCCGGTCGGCCCGGGCCGCGGTGGCCGCGGCCGCGCGGGTCGAGCGCGCGCTGGAGATACTCGGCGACGATGTGCCCGACCATCTGGCCGCGGCCGGGAAGTTGCGCGTCGAGCATCGTCAGGCCTCGCTCGAGGAGCTGGGCCAGCTGGCCGACCCGCCGATGACCAAGGACGCGGTCGCGGGGCGGATCCGGCGGCTGCTGTCGATGGCGGACCGCCGGGCCAAGGAACTCGGCATTCCGGACACCGAATCCGCGGTCACGGCCGAATTGCTCGAAGACGCCTGAGGCATGAGCCGGCCGATAGCCGTCGTGGTGCGAACAAGCTTGCACCACGGCGGCTTTCGTCACTTTCGCGCGGATCGACCGCTGTTCTGTCGGTCCGGATCGGTATTCTGCTCCGGACGTGCTCGCAATGTCGCGAGGACGGGGTGGTGTCCGGCGTTCTCACCGTGGCCAGGGGCGTGTCCGTGACATGGCGGCCGGGCATTAGGGTGGACCGACAACGGAGAAGAATCCGCAGAAAGCTGAGGAGCGATAACGTGACTGTCCGGGTAGGCATCAACGGCTTCGGCCGCATCGGGCGTAACTTCTTCAGGGCGGTCGAGGCGCAGAAGGCGCTCGGCACAACGGAGATCGAAGTCGTCGCGGTCAACGACCTCACCGACAACGCGACCCTGGCGACCCTGCTCAAGTACGACTCGATCCTGGGTCGCCTGCCGCAGGATGTCTCGCTCGACGGCGACGACACCATCGTGGTCGGCGATCAGCGCATCAAGGCGCTGGCCATCAAGGAGGGCCCGTCGGCGCTGCCGTGGGGCGAGCTGGGCGTCGATGTGGTGGTGGAGTCCACGGGTATCTTCACCGACGCGACCAAGGCCAAGGGCCACCTGGCCGCGGGCGCGAAGAAGGTGATCATCTCCGCCCCCGCCAAGGGTGAGGACCTGACCGTCGTGATGGGCGTCAACCACGACAAGTACGACGGCAGCCAGAACATCATCTCCAACGCCTCGTGCACCACGAACTGCCTGGGTCCGCTGGCGAAGGTGCTGAACGACGAGTTCGGCATCGTCAAGGGTCTGATGACCACCATCCACGCCTACACCCAGGACCAGAACCTGCAGGACGGCCCGCACAAGGATCTGCGTCGCGCCCGTGCCGCCGCGCTGAACATCGTGCCGACCAGCACCGGTGCGGCCAAGGCAATCGGTCTGGTGCTGCCCGAGCTGAACGGCAAGCTGGACGGCTACTCGCTGCGCGTGCCGATCCCGACCGGCTCGATCACCGACCTGACCGCAGACCTGGCCAAGAAGGCGTCGGTCGAGGAGGTCAACGCGGCGTTCGAGGCCGCCGCCCAGGGTCCGCTGAAGGGCATCCTGAAGTACAGCACCGACCCGATCGTGTCGAGCGACATCGTGACCGACCCGCACTCGTCGATCTTCGACGCGCCGCTGACCAAGATCATCGACGACCAGGTCAAGGTGTACTCCTGGTACGACAACGAGTGGGGCTACTCCAACCGCCTCGCCGACCTCATCGGCCTCGTCGGCAAGTCGCTCTGAACGACATGACGGTGAAGACGCTTCAGGATCTCCTGGACGAGGGTGTCGAAGGTCGGGGCGTGCTCGTGCGCTCCGACCTGAACGTCCCCTTGGACAACGGAGTCATCACCGACCCGGGCCGCATCATCGCCTCGGTTCCCACCATCTCCAAGCTGGTCGAGGCCGGCGCCAAGGTGGTGCTGACCGCGCATCTGGGCCGCCCGAAGGGCGAGCCCGATCCCGCGCTGTCGCTGGCGCCGGTCGCCGAGCGCCTGGCACAGGAGCTGGGCCGCAACGTCCAGCTCGCGGGTGACGTGGTCGGCCAGGACGCGCTCGCGCGTTCGGAGGGCCTCACCGACGGCGATGTGCTGCTGCTGGAGAACATCCGCTTCGATCCGCGCGAGACCAGCAAGGACGACGCCGAGCGCGGCAAACTGGCCCGCGCGCTGGTCGAACTTGTCGGCGACGACGGTGCGTTCGTGTCCGACGGCTTCGGCGTGGTGCACCGCAAGCAGGCGTCGGTCTACGACGTGGCCGAACTGCTGCCGCACTATGCGGGCACCTTGGTCGCGGCCGAGGTGGATGTGCTGCGCAAGCTGACGACTGATACCGAGCGGCCGTACGCGGTCGTACTGGGCGGGTCGAAGGTCTCGGACAAGCTGGCGGTCATCGAGGCCCTGGCGCCGAAGGTCGACACCCTGGTCATCGGCGGCGGTATGTGCTTCACATTCCTTGCCGCACAAGGTCTTCCGGTGGGCTCCTCGCTGTTGCAGGAGGAGATGATCGAGACCTGCCGCGGCCTGCTGGACCGGTATGCCGACGTCATCCACCTGCCGCGCGACATCGTGGCGGCCGAGAAGTTCGCCGCCGACGCGGACTCGAAGGTGGTGCCCGCCAACGAGATTCCCGACGGCTGGATGGGTCTGGACATCGGCCCGGATTCGGCGGACCGCTTCGGCGCGCTGCTGACCGAGGCGCGCACGGTGTTCTGGAACGGCCCGATGGGTGTGTTCGAGTTCGAGAAGTTCGCCGATGGCACCCGCAAGGTCGCCGAGGCGATCGTGCGGGCCACCGGGAAGGGTGCGTTCACGGTCGTCGGCGGCGGCGACTCGGCCGCGGCGGTGCGTACGCTGGGGCTGCCGGAAGACGGTTTCTCGCACATCTCCACCGGTGGCGGCGCGTCGCTGGAATATCTGGAGGGCAAGGAACTGCCCGGTATCGCGGTATTGGAGGGCTGAGGCGAGTGGCACGCAAACCGCTCATCGCGGGCAACTGGAAGATGAACCTCAATCATCTCGAGGCCATCGCCCTGGTTCAGAAGATCGCATTCGCGTTGCCGGACAAGTACTTCGACAAGGTCGACGTGACGGTGATCCCGCCGTTCGTGGACATCCGGAGTGTGCAGACCCTGGTGGAGGGCGACCGGCTGCTGGTCACCTACGGCGCGCAGGACGTCTCGGTGCATGAGTCGGGCGCGTACACCGGTGAGATCAGCGCGTCGATGCTGGCCAAGCTGGGGTGCTCGTTCGTCGTGGTCGGGCATTCGGAGCGGCGGCAGTACCACAACGAGGACGACGCGACCGTGCTGGCCAAGGCCAAGCGGGCGCTCGAGTACGGAATCACCCCGATCGTATGCATCGGCGAGGGCCTGGGCGTGCGCGAGGTCAGCGAGCATGTGGCGTACAACCTCGAGCAGCTGCGCGGATCGCTCGAGGGCCTCACGGCCGACGAGATCGCCAAGATCGTCATCGCGTACGAGCCGGTCTGGGCCATCGGCACCGGCCGGGTCGCCACGCCCGCGGACGCGCAGGAGGTGTGCGGCGCGATCCGCGGTGAGCTGGCCGAGCTGGCGAACCCGCAGGTGGCCGCGTCGGTCCGGGTGCTGTACGGCGGTTCGGTGAACGCCAAGAACGTCGGTGAACTGGTCGCGCAGACCGACATCGACGGTGCGCTCGTCGGTGGCGCTTCGCTCAAGGGCGACGAGTTCGCCACCCTTTCGGCGATCGCCGCGGGTGGTCCGCTGCCGTAACGCTCTGTCCCACAACGAGAATCGGCCCGGCCGCGCAGATGCGCGGCCGGGCCGATCGGTTCGGCCGGATGATCAGCCGATACGCGCGACCGCGCTGAGCATGGAAACGGCCTCGGGACGGGGATGGGCGTGCCAGGTTTCCGGACGCCACGTCATCACCGAGGTGATCCCGGGCGGCACCAGATCCATGCCGGTGAAGAAGGGTTCGAATTCGGCGGTGGAGCGCAACCGAAACGGAATTCCGCTGCGCTCGTTGGCCTTGCGGGTCTCGTTCAGGTCCTCCTGGGTGAGGTGATCGTCGGTGCCGTGGGTCATGACGAGGTAGCTGCCGGGAGCCAGCGCATCGCACAGCTGCCGTACCAGCTCGTGCGGCTTCTCCTCGTCGGTGATGAAATGCATGACCGCCACCAGCATCAGCGCTACCGGCCGGCTCAGGTCCAGGGTGGACAGCAGATCCGGATGGGACAGGATGTGCGCCGGATCGCGCACGTCGGCGTCGAGATAGGCGGTGGCGCCCTGGGGTGAGCTGTCCAGCAGCGTGCGGGCGTGCATCAGCACGATCGGATCGTTGTCCACGTAGACGATGTGCGAATCCGGCGCGATGCCCTGGGCGATCTCGTGCACGTTGCCCGCGGTGGGCAGTCCGGCGCCGATGTCCAGGAACTGCCGGATCCCGGCCTCCTCGGTGAGATAAGTGACCGCCCGGCGCAGGAAGTTGCGATTCTCCAGGCAGGCGAAGCGGATCGTCGGAAATGCCTCGGCGACGAGTTCGGCCGATTCTCGATCGGCCTCGAAATTGTTCTTGCCACCGAGCCAGTAGTCGTAGCGGCGGGCCGGATGCGGCGTGGTGACATCGATCCCGTCAGGTGCGAAGCCGTTCGCAGTGTTGTCTTCGCTCACGCTGTCCTCTTTCCTGTCGGCTACTGTGATCATGTCAGGTCGGATAGTGAACCGGTAGCGGCTGTGCCGCACCGTCCGGAAGGCACCCGCATGCAGTTGCATTACAGCCCATACGATTTCGGCGTCCACGAGAATCCGTATCCGTATTACGAACAGCTGCGCGAGCAGGCGCCGGTCTTCCGTAACGAGGCGGACGACTTCTGGGCGTTGTCCCGGCACGCCGATGTCCTGGCCGCTCTTCGCGATTCGGATCGCTTCTCCAGCGCGAACGGGCTGCGGATGGAGCCGGCGTTCTGGGGGCCGCAGGCGGAGCGGTTCTTCTCCTTCGTGGCGATGGATCCGCCCAAGCACACACGGCTGCGCGGGCTGGTGGTGCGGGCGTTCACCCAGCACCGGGTGCAATCGCTCGAGCCGCGGCTGCGGGAGATCGCGCGCGGCCTGCTCGAGCCACTGCTCGAACGCGGCAGTTTCGATCTGATGTCCGAGTTCGCCGGACCGTACCCGACCGAGGTGATCTCCGAGCTGGTAGGTGTGCCCGAGGCCGATCGGGCGATGGTCCGCAAACTCGGCATGGAGATCATGTACACCGAGGAGGAGTCCACCGATCTGCGGCCCGAGGCCATGCAGGCGATCGGCGCCCTGGTCGGCTACTACACCGAGTTGACCGCCGAACGCGCCGCCCACCGCGGTGACGATCTGCTCTCGGGTCTGCTCGACGCCGCCGACGGTGACGACCGGCTCACTCCCGAGGAGATCGTGGGCGTGGTTATCCTGCTGGTCGGCGCGGGTATCGAGACGGCCATGCTGACCCTGGGCAATCTGTGGCATGCGGCCTGGCAACATCCCGATCAGCGCCGGATCGCGCTGGGCGCGCAGTCGCCGTCGCCGGTCGGCCGGATCGAGGACTGGATCGATGAGGCGATGCGGTACGACCCGTCGAGTCAGGTTATTCTGCGAACCACCACCGAGCCGGTGGAACTGCACGGGGTCAAGATTCCCGCCGATGCGCGCATTCTGCTGCTGAGTGGTTCGGCCAATCGCGATCCGCGAGTGTTCGAGAATCCGGATCGGTTCGATCTGGATCGCGACACCGGCGACGCGATGACCTTCGGCAGCGGCCGGCACCACTGCCTCGGATCGAATCTCGGGCTGCTGGAATTGCGTGTCGCGTTGCAGGAGATGGTGTTTCGCATCGCCGACTTCGAGGTCGACCCGGCCGGACTGCGTCGCGTCCATTCCTCGAACAACCGCGGTTTCAACGCGCTGCCCACCACGGTCACCCCGCGCTGATCGCACAGCGCGGGGCAACCCCGCTGACGACCGGTGGCGGCCGAATGCGAGAGCAGTAGACCGCCAACGGCGTGTTCGCCGACGATGGTGTGATGTCGGAGTCACGCCGTGCGCGTCATCCGGTGACCAGCGCGGTGGCCGCGTTCTCGATGGCTGTCTCGTCCAACAGCACGTGGGCGGTGGCCGGGCCCAGGGGAACGAAGCTGTCCGCGCTGGTGACGCGGGTGATCGAGCCGGTGAATCCGGCGTCGATCAGGGCCGTGCAGACCGATTCGGAGATTCCGCCGCTGCGACGGGTTTCGTCGGCGACGACTACGCGGCCGGTGGCGCGGGCGTGCTGCACGATGTCCCCGACGGGAAGTGGTGCGAGCCAGCGCAGGTCGAGTACTCGGGCGTGAATTCCGCGCTGGGACAGGCGTTGTGCGGCACGCAGGCTCATATGTAGGCCGTTGGCGAAGGTGATGATGGTGAGATCGGTTCCGTCGCCGTGGATTCGGGCGCGGCCGATATCGATCGATTCGTCGGCGGGAGTGGCCAGCCAATCGTCGTCGCCGGATTCGTGCAGGTCGCGGGTGTGGTAGAGGGCGATCGGCTCGAGGTAGACGCAGACCCGGCCGTCGACCCGGGCCGCGGCGACGCAGGTGCGCAGCATGGCCGCGGCGTCGTCGGGGCGAGCGGGGGAGGCGATCACCAATCCGGGGATGTCCCGCAGTGCCGCAACGGAATTGTCGTTGTGAAAGTGCCCGCCGAAACCCTTCTGATAGGCGTAGGCGGCGATGCGCACGACCATCGGATTGCGGAACTGTCCGGCGGAGAAGAATTGCAGCGTAGCGGCCTCGCCCCGGATCTGGTCGAGCGCATTGTGCGCATACGCCAGATATTGGATTTCCGGGATCGGCACGAATCCGGCCGCACCCGCACCGAGCGCGGTGCCCAGCACACTCTGTTCGTCCAGTAGCGTATCGAACACCCGCCGCGCGCCGAATCGGCGTTGCAGGCCCTTCGTGACCCCGTACACTCCGCCTTTACGGCCGACGTCCTCGCCGAAGACGAGCAGGTCGCCGTCGCGTTCGAGCAACTGCGCCAGGGTGTGGTTGATCGACTGCGCGAGCGTCATCGCGGGTGTACCCCCGGCTGAATCGGCTTCTGGCGCAGCATGATTCGACGATCCCGAGCCGTGGCTCGCGCGGTCCGGGTTCGCGGGTTCGGCCGGTGCGTGCTTGCGAGTGTCGAAAGCGCGAGCTCCCGGCGGCAGCGCGGGTTCGGGCAACGGGTCGGTGCGCATCGCGTCCGCGCGGACCTGGTCGCGGTGATCCGGTGCGAGGGGTGCGATGACCGCGGCGGCGGAGTCGAGCGTCGCCTCGCCGGTGACCTGTGCGGCGACCCCCGCCACCTCGGCCGCGATGGCGTCGTACCGAGCGATGAGTTCCCGCGCGCCGATACTGCCCGAGCCGACCAGCAGGCGCCCGGTGGCGGTGACCGGGTCGTGGCGCAACTCCTCGGCGATATCGCCCGCGCGGCGATATGCCGATTCCACATCCGAGCCCGCATGGCCGAGCAGCCGGGTGGTGCGCAGGCGGAGGAAGGCCGGACGCCGATTGTCCCGCACCCAGCCCGCCGCCTCGGCCGAAACGGTCAGTGCCGCAAGCAGGTCGGAGCCGTCGACGTCGAAATAGCGCAGACCTGCCCGAGTTCCGTAGGCGCGGCCGATCCAGTCCGGGGGAGTGGGCACGCTCAGACCGATGCCGTTGTCCTCGCAGACGAACAGCACCGGCATCGGAACCCGTTGGTGGGCGGTGTGCACGGCCGTATTGATTGCCCCGGCCGCGGTCGAATGATTGGCCGAGGCATCGCCGAACGTGCATACCACCACCGAATCGGCCGGCCAGGGGGTGAATCTGCCCAACCGGGCGGCCCGGTCGATCGCGAAGGCGAGCCCCACTGCCCGCGGCAGATGGGAGGCGATCGTCGAGGTCTGCGGCAGGATCGCCGCGGGCTTGCTGCCGAACACCTTGTGCCGCCCGCCGGATATCGGATCCGCGGCCGCGGCGACCACGCCCAGCAGCACGTCGCGGATGGGATCGGCGCCACCGACCCGGCGGCATCGATGCACGAAGAACGCGCCCGAACGATAGTGCAGCAGCGCGGGATCGGTCGGGCGCAGCACCGCGGCGAGAGCGGCGTTCCCCTCGTGTCCCGCCGATCCGATGCTGTAATAGCCCCGTCCGGCGGCAGTGAGGGCGCGGGCCGCCAGATCCAGATGGCGGCTCGTGGCCTGCCCATCGAACAGTTCGAGCACCGCGCCCGCGGTGTACGGGCTGCCCGGCAGGACGGATTCGGTTGCGGCGCGGGGGGTTCCGGGCCGCACCGCGGCCACCGCCGCGCGGAACCGCCGATCGAGTTCTGCTTCCCGTTCGTTGCTCACCCGCCCCATGCTGCCCTCCGATAGGTCACCGGGTGCCGGTTTCACTCGGAGCGCAGCATCAGGCCGGTGTTGTTCGCCCGGTTGTGGATGGTCAGGATGTCGGAGTCGACGGTGGCTTCGGTCGCGACGTTCAAGGCTTCCAGGACCTGCTGTTCGACCTGCATGACATCGGGTGCGCACATCATCCGGGTGGCGCCGAGGTGGAAGGTGACGGTCGAGCCGGAGATATCGGCGGTGCCGGTCATCCGGTTGCATCCCGCGCTGCCGGAGACGTGACCGTCGGAGGAGATGGTGAGTGTGGGCCGCGCGGTGTCCAAGGCCTGCGACCGGACCTGCCCCTCCGGTCGCAGCAGTGTGGTGACGACCCACGCGGTCCCGGTCAACGGCAGATCGGGGCGCAACACGCGCTTGTCCCGCAGGGTGACCGTGACGTCGTGCCCGGTGAGGGTGAGCGTGTTGCCGGACAGCGACCATTTCGGCTCGGATCGCAGCAGCGCCGTTTGCCAGCCATCCGCCCCCGCCCTGTCGCCGATACAGGCCATCATGGTCGTCGCCATCCGGGAGACCCGCAGCATCGACCCGTCGAAGGTCACCGATCCATTACTGCTGTTACATCCCGAATCGGCCGAGACCCGCCCGTCGGCGAAGCTCAATGTCACCGGCCCGCCACCCGGGATCGGAGTTCCCCGCACTCCGGTGGAAATGTAGGTGTGCCCCATCGGCGTCGGCCCGGGGCCCGACGATCCGCTCGAACACGCGGCCAGCAGCACACATGCCAGCATCACCGGCGCCCACAGCGCCCTGGCGTCTCGGTCTGCTCGGCGGGGAGACTGCGATCGCGCTGCGGCCGACATGCCGCGATGGTACCGGCGACGATCAATACCGCCTGTCAACCGAACAGGCGCGCCGAGCGCGTCGACCGTGCGAGGGATCACCTGATGCGGGGACCTCGCGGGGTTGCGCATAAACTGTCGGGCATGCGCATGTTCCTGGATATCCTCCTGGTGATCACCAGTGTGTTGCTGGTGTTGCTGGTGCTGCTGCACCGCGCGAAGGGCGGGGGCCTGTCCAACCTGTTCGGCGGCGGTGTGCAGTCGAGCCTGTCCGGATCCACCGTCGTCGAGAAGAACCTCGACCGCATCACCATCTTCACCGGTCTGATCTGGCTGATCGCCATTCTGGGCATCGGCCTGGAGATCAAGTTCGCCTGATCGCGAGCGCACCGGCGGTCGCCACGGCGAGGATGATCGCGGCGATCGCGAAGGCCGTCCCGTACCCGTCACCCAGCACCGGCGTCACCGCCAGCGGACCCAGGACCTGACCCAGGCCGTAGCCCGCGGTCAGCGTGGCGGCGGCGCCGGGGCCGGTCAGTTCACTGCCCACCTCGATCGCGAGCATGGTGATTCCGGTGAACGTCGCCCCGAACAGCGCAGCGGAGATCAGCGCCGACACCACGTCGGTCGACACCGCGGGCAGGACCGCCGACACACACTGCAGCGCCAGGGCGATGACCAGCGCCCTCTCGGGAGACCAGCGTCGGGCGGCCAGATCCCACAGCAGCGTCGCGGGTGCGGCGGCTACGCCGACCACCACCCACATCGCTGTACCGAGTGATCGATGTCCGGGGGACTGCAGCGCGGCCACCAGAAATGTGCCGATCACGATATAACCGAGGCCCTCGAGGAAGTACGCGCCCTGCAACAGCCGCCAGGACCGCACCGATCGTGCGGCGGCAGCGGCTGTGCGGGTCGCGGGCCGGACCTCGAGCCGGAGCGCGGGTGCGAGCAGCAGCGCCGTGAGGGCCGCCGTGCCCAGCCACATCACCTGCCAGGGCACGGCCGTCCCCGCCAGCATCGCGAGTATGCCGGTCAGCGCGATGCCGCCGCCGATGCCGCCGAACGCGATTCCCGCTGCGCGCCTGCGGTTCTCGTGCCCGGCCGCGACGCTCGCGCAGCCGATGAACAACACCGCGCTCGCGATGCCCGCGATCAGCCGCAGCCCGGCGGCCACCGCGACGGGCGCGGGCCAGGCCAGCAACGCCTCGCTGAGCACCAGCGCGGCGGCCGCGGTGCGAAATGCGGTGCGGCCGTTGAGATCAGGGCGTCGGGCCAGCAGGACCGCGCCGATGAGATAGCCCGCGTAGTTGGCGGCGGCGACGGTCGCGCCCGCCCGCGCGTCGAGGCGGCCCGCGGCGATCATCACCGGCAGCAGTGGCGTATAGGCGAATCGGCCGACGCCCATGGCCGCAGCGAGTCCGGCCGCCGCGCGCAGCGGGCTCACGGCCTGTCGGCCGGTGCGAACAGTGGTACTCACATCCGGTGACGCTATTGGCCGAGGGGGTGATTGTGAAATACTTCCTATGCACGATGTATACGCTGGACGTATGGATATGGAGTTGCGTCATCTGCGGGCTTACCTCGTGCTGTGCGAGGAACGGAACTTCACCCGCGCCGCCGCCCGGCTGCACATCACTCAGCCCTCGCTCACCCGCACCGTCCAGCAGCTCGAGCGCATCCTGGACACCCGCCTGCTCGAACGCAGCTCCCGTCGCTTCGAATTATCCTCGGAGGGAAAGGAATTGGCGGAGCGCGCCCGGCGGATCATCGCCGACGTGGACGCGGTGTGCGCCGATCTGCGGATGCGGGCGACCGTGGCCGTCGGCTTCGCCTGGCTGCTGCCCGACACCTGGTTCGCCGCCGCCCGCACCCGGTTCGAGGAGGTCGGCGGGCGATTGGCCATCCACCGCGTGGATGACCCGATCGCGGCACTGGCCTCGGGAGCCATAGATATCGCCCTGTACCGCAAGAACGTCCGGCTGCCATCGACGATGGCCGCGCGGTTGATCGCCACCGAGCGCCGGGTGCTGGCGGTCGCGGCCGATTCGCCGCTGGTACGGTCCGCGCCGCGCTGGCGCGATCTGGCCGGTCATCCGCTCGTGGTGAACACGATCTCCGGCACGACCGACGAAACATCCTGGCCCGCTGGCGATTCCGCTCGCGAGATCGTCACCTGCACGAATTTCGACGAATGGATCGAATTGATCGCCGCCGGACGCGGTATCGGCGCGGTGCCCGAACTGGCCCGTACCCGCGCACCGCATCCAGGGGTGACGTATCTGGACGTTCCGGACGCACCCCCGTCCCACCTCTATCTGGTCTGGCGCGCCAAACCGGCCCCGTCGCGGTCGGTGGCGCGCTTCATCGACATCGCGTGATCGTGCCCGGGAACACCGGGCTCATTCCGGCAATGCGAGAGGTTCGCGGAGCCGGGTATCGGCCTCGACGGCCGCATCCCGACGCATGGTGCGGACCCACACCGCGAAACCCCAGGCCACGAACCCGGCGTAGACGAGATACAACACCGCGGACGGGTAGTAGCCGGCCAGCAGCAGCAGTGGCACGCCGACCAGGTCCACCACGATCCACAGCAGCCAGAATTCGGCGAGGCCGCGTGCCATCCCGTAGGTGGCCAGGACCGAGCCGGTGAAGATCCACGCCTCGGCCCACGGCCCGTACGATCCGAGCCAGGCGAACACCTTCGTGCAGATCAGCGTGCCCAGAATCATCGCGGCGACCAGAATCCAGCGTTCCCGGGCACTCGCCCAGCGCGGTACCACGGCGCGATGTTCGAGTCCGGTTTCTCGCCGGGAGTGCCGGTACCAACCCCACCAGCCGTAGATGCTCACCGCGATGAACATCAGCTGACGTCCGGCCTGGCCGGCCATGTTCAGATGCTGCGGGGTGTTGAACACACCGCCGACGAAGACGGTGAACAGCAATGCGTTCCCGGCGATCCCGACCGGCCACGCCCACACCCGCCGCCGCATCCCGCCGATCGCGGAGGCCAGGCCGAAGCCGTTACCGACGACCTCACGCCAGAGGATCGTCGACCCCGCGATGTGGAGTTCGGCATCGAGTAGCGCTGACACAGGATTCACCTCAGCTGTAACCCCGGGCTCCGGGATTCTCATCCTGGGGCGGTCGGATCGCGCGGCGACTCGACCACCGATCGAGCTGCGGGAACCGGGTTCTACGCTGAACGGGTGTGGGGCCGGCCGCATCCCGGCCCCACACCCGCCACTGTCACGCCCGGGCCAGGCTCAGGCGGCGGTTCTCGTCGTCGAGTTGCAGGATCCGGACGTCGAGCATCGAGCCGACCTGCGGCTCGCCCAGCCACTCCCGCGTGTGCAGCAGGCCGTGGATGCCCGGCGCCACCTCGAGGAACGCGCCGAACGGCACGACCGAGACGACGGTCGCCGCGAGCGCGCTACCCGGGGTGTGGGCGGCACGGAACGCGGCCCATGCCGAAGGCGAAACTGGTTCGTGGGACATGTGATTCACCTCCTCTCGCAGTCCCTGGAGATACCACGGGACGCGTTCGGAGGGCGGGCCTCTGGCCCGCGCCGCGATCACCTCGCGGCCGGGAATCCTGTCTGTGCGCGGCTGGTAGCCGACCCGGCAGTCACGTGGGTGAGATTAGGCCGACGTCGTGTCCGCGGTCAAGTCCGCGGCGGATCTCAGCCCAGCCGCGGAACCCGGCCGTCGACATCGGTGAAACCGTAGGCGTCGGCGAGATCGCTTACCCGCCAAGGCTTCCCGGTACGGGCGCGGCGGTCCGGATCGGCGGCCAGGGCGACGACGGCACGTCCCGGAAAGCGCGGTGTCTCGGCCTCGTTCAGGTCGAAGGCGCCCTCGCCGGGCAGGGTGATCATCCGGCGGCCCTGCGCATCTGCCGGAACCATCTGCAGCAGTTCGGTATTCACGATGCCCGGCCACAGCGAGACGACGGTGACGCCGGTGTCGGCGAGATCGTGAGCCATATCCGCGGTGAGCCGGTCCACCGCGCACTTGGCGACGCCGTAGACGGCGTTGTGGGTGTAGTGCTCGGCTCCGGGGGAGGAGATGTTCACGATCGAGCCGCTCGATTCGATCAGCGCCGGAGCTGCGAAAACGCTGGCCACGTAATGGGATCGGACGCCGATGTCGAAACTCTCGTCCCACGCCTGCGGGGGCACCTCCCAGAACGGGCGGCCCAGCCAGCGCGAGGAGGCGGGCGCGTTGTAGACGTTGTTGACCAGCAAGTCGAGGTGACCGTCATCGGAGCGCACCTTGTCGAACAGGGCCTGCACCGCGTCGTCGTCGGCGTGGTCGCACACATAGGGCACCCCGATGCCACCCAGTTCACCGATCTCGGCGGCGGTCTGCGCCACGGTTCCCGGCAGGCGACCCGGCGTCGCGGATCGGCCCGTGAGATAGACCGTCGCGCCCGCCGCGCCCAGTTCCAGTGCGATGCCCTTGCCGATGCCGCGGCTGGCGCCGGTGACGACCGCGACCTTTCCGGCGAGTATTCCGTTCACGACTTCAGAACACTACCTTGAGATGAGAACACGTTCTAGTTATGGAGGCGGAGTGGAGCCGACGCATCGGCAGGTGAAGACCAACGGGATCCGGATGCACATCGCGGAGCAGGGCGCCGGATATCCGGTGATCTTCTGTCACGGATTTCCGCACGGCTGGTCGGTGTGGCGGCGGCAGCTCGTGGCCCTGGTTACGGCCGGATATCACGCGATAGCTCCCGACCTGCGCGGATATGGGCGCACCGAGGCTCCCGACGGAGTGGAGGCCACGACGAATCAGGCCGTCATCGGCGATCTGCTCGGCCTGCTCGACGAGATCGGGGCCGAGCACGCGGTCTTCGTCGGTCTGGACTTCGGTGCACAGCTGGTATGGGAACTTTCGCTGCGGGCGCCCGAGCGTGTCGCGGCGGTGTTCGTGCTGAACAATCCGTATGCGCCGCGCCCGCCCAAGCCGCCGTCGACATTCTGGACCAAGGCTGCCGAACGACACTTCCTGCATCTGTCGTATTTTCAGACGCCCGGTGTCGCCGACGCCGAACTGGCCGCGCACCCGCGCGAGTTCCTGGCCCGGGTGTACTACTCGCTCAGCGGCGACTACCACTATCTGGACACCTGGAAGAACCCGCCGGGCATCGGCTATCTCGAGGCGCTGCCGCAGGCTCCCGCCCTGCCGTGGTCGTGGTTGTCCGAGGCCGAATTCGATGCCCTGGTAGCGGAATTCGAACGCACCGGATTCACCGGCGGCCTGAACTGGTACCGCGCCCTGGACCGCAACTGGGAGCTGACCGCCGACCTTCCGGCCACCGTGCCGGTTCCCGCCTACTTCCTGTACGGCGAGAACGATCCGGATATGGAGGGCTTCAGCGGTCGAGACCCACTGGCCACGCTCCGCGCGAGCGTGCCGGATCTGCGAGCAATCGAAAAAATCTCCGGCGCAGGACATCTCGTCCAGTGGGAGCGTACCGACGCGGTGAATCAGTTCCTCACCCGGCACCTGAGCGCTCTCGATCCGGCGCACACCTGATCGATTGCGCGGGCCGCGGCTACACCGCCGGACGAGCAGAGCCCGACCTCGCATCGAAGCACGTTGAGGCAAAGGCGAATTCGAAACCGGGGTAGCCGACGCGACCACGAGGACGGGCGGCATCGGACGAGCCGGGACCGGAGGGCACACCGCGATCGGTATTCCCCAGCGCAGCCGACGGCGCCAACTGTGCACCTCGGCCGAGCCCCGGCCGCCTCACCCGACCAGTGTGAGCGGGCGGGTCACCGGGGCAGATTCGCCGCGGCGGGCTCGTCGAGCAACCAGGTGGTCGTCTCGGATCCGACGGCGCCGGCCGACGGGATGTCGGCCGGGTCGGCGCCGCCGACGGCCGCGGCGACCGCCTCGGCTTTCCCGGCGCCGCCGACCACGAGGACGACGTGGCGGGCGCGGCGGACCGCGGGCAGGGTCAGGGTGATGCGCACCGGCGGTGGTTTGGGCGAATTCGTCACCGCCACCACGAGTTCGTGTTCTTCGCGGACCGCATCGGTGTGCGGGAACAGCGAATTGACGTGGCCCTCACCGCCCATGCCGAGCAGATGCAGGTCGAACGAACCGTATTCGGCCAGATAAGCGTGCACGGTGGCCGAGTATTCGGCCGCGGCCTCCACCGGATCCGGATATTCGCCGTCCGAGGTCGCCATCGGATGCACCCGCGAGGGATCCAGCGGCACGTGTTCGAGCAGGGCCTGGCGGGCCTGCAGATCGTTTCGGTCCGGATCGCCCGCCGGAACGAACCGGTCGTCGCCCCAGAACACCTCGAGGCGCGACCAATCGATGCCGCCCGGAGATTTGCGGACCTGCTCGAGCAGTTCGATCCCGGTGCCGCCACCGGTCAGCACGACCGAGGCCACCTTTCGCTCGGCCTGCGCCGCGGTCACCACGGCGACGAAACGCGCCGCGGCGGCCGCGACCAGATTCTCGGTGCTCGGATGGACTTCGACGGTCGGTTCGGACATCGATCACCTCTCGGTTCCGGTTGTCGGCGCATCTGCCGCCCGATCCGGTGCTTCACGAAACAATATGTGCCGCAACGAGTCCGGGCGCGCAGACCTACTCGTAGATCACCTTATCGATGCCCGCGAGAGCCTCGGCGTAGGCCTCGTCGGAATCCAGGCGGCGCAGCTCCTCGGCCAGGCAGTCGTTGGTCTCCCGCCGGGCCAGGGCGAACCGCTGGCCGGGCTCACCGGTGCGGGTCAGGGTGGCGGTGCGGCCGGTCTGCGGTCGCGAGATCGCGATCGAGACGGTGGGCCGATGCAGTTCCACCCGCAGTTCGCCGATGCGTCGGTGTACCGGGCAGCCCAGCCGGGCCGCAAGCCATCCGGCCAGGATGTCCAGCGCGGGCTCCTCCTGCAGACCGGACACCGTCACCGATTCGACCGGCTCGAACGGCGGTTCGTCCAGTGCGGAGGCCAGCAACGCCCGCCAGAACGTCACCCGGCTCCACGCCAGATCGGTATCGCCCTCGGCGTAGGACTGCAGCCGGCCCTTGATCGCGGCCTGCGGATCGGCGGCGAAGGTGGAGTCGGTGATCCGCCGAATCGCCAAGCGTCCCACCGAATCATGCGACGGGAACTGCGGCGCCCCGCGCGGCCACCACGCGACCACCGGCGTATCTGCCAGCAGGAACGGGATCACCATGCTGGATTCGTGATTGACCAGCTCACCCTGCAGCCGAAGCACTATCACCTCGGCCGCGCCCGCATCACCGCCGACGCGGATCTGCGCGTCCACCTTGGTCTCGGCGAACCGGTCTCCGCGAGCGAGCACGATGACGCGGCACGGATGTTCACGGCTGGCATCGTTGGCCGCGGCGATGGCGTCCTCGGCCTCGGAGCTGTCCAGTGTGCACACCACCAGCGTCAGGACCCGGCCCATGGTGACCACGCCGCTGGTCTCGCGCAGTTTGATCAGGCGCTTGTTGACCGACTGGGTGTCGGTGTCCGGCATGTCGACGATCACGGACGCCGCCATTCCCGCCCGCTGCGCGCGAGCATCTCATCCGCCGAGGCCGGACCCCAGGTGCCCGACTCGTACGGTTCGGGTTTGCCGTCCGCGGCCCAGTGCTCGAGCACGGGATCGAGGATGCGCCAGGACAATTCGACCTCCTCGTTGACCGGGAACAGGGACGGCACGCCGAGCAGCATGTCCAGGATGAGCCGCTCGTATGCCTCCGGCGAGGATTCGGTGAACGCCTCGCCGTAGCTGAAGTCCATGTTCACGTCGCGCACTTCCATACTCGACCCGGGCACCTTCGATCCGAATCGCAGTGTGATGCCCTCATCCGGCTGTACCCGCACCACCAGCGCGTTCTGCCCGAGTTCCTCGGTCATGGTCTGGTCGAACGGCAGATGCGGCGCGCGCTTGAACACCACCGCGATCTCGGTCACCCTGCGGCCCAGGCGTTTTCCGGTGCGCAGATAGAACGGCACACCCGCCCACCGGCGAGTTTCCACGTTGAGCGTGATCGCCGCGTAGGTCTCGGTCGTGGACTGCGGGTCGAAACCCTCCTCGTCCAGCAGCCCGACGACGTGCTCGCTGCCCTGCCAGCCCTCGGCGTACTGACCGCGCGCGGTGGTCTCGTCCAGCGGCTCGACCAGTTTCGCCGCCTGCAACACCTTGATCTTCTCGATCTGCAGCTGACGGGGATGGAAGCTGATCGGATCCTCCATCGCGGTCAGCGCCATCAGTTGCAGCAGATGGTTCTGGATCACGTCGCGGGCCGCGCCGATGCCGTCGTAATAGCCTGCGCGGCCGCCCAATCCGATGTCCTCGGCCATCGTGATCTGCACGTGGTCGACATAGCCGGAGTTCCAGATGGGTTCGAACAACTCGTTGGCGAAGCGCAGCGCCAGCAGGTTCTGCACCGTCTCCTTGCCGAGGTAGTGGTCGATCCGGAAGACGGTCTCCTCCGGGAACACCTCGTTCACCAGGGCATTGAGTTCCTTGGCGCTTTCCAGATCGTGCCCGAACGGCTTCTCGATCACCACTCGCCGCCACGGCTTCGGCTTACCCGGGCCCGGATCCTTCGGTTCGGCCAGACCCGTGCGAGAGAGCTGCTTGAGCACCTGCGGGAAGGCGTTGGGTGGAATCGAGAGGTAGAACGCGTGATTGCCGCCCGTGCCGCGCTCCTGGTCGAGCTGGGCGAGGGTGGTCGCGAGCTGAGAGAAGGCCGCGTCGTCTTCGAAGGTGCCCTGCACGAACCGGATGCCCTCGGCGAGCTGCTCCCACACCTCCTGCCGGAAAGGAGTGCGCGAGTGCGTTTTCACCGCGTCCAGGACGACTTCCGCGAAATCCTCGTCCTTGTAGTCGCGGCGAGCGAAGCCGACCAGCGCGAAACCCGGGGGCAGCAGCCCCCGGTTCGCGAGATCGTAGATGGCCGGCATCAGCTTCTTGCGTGAGAGGTCACCGGTGACACCGAAGATCACCATGCTGCACGGACCCGCGATCCGGGGCAGCCGCTTATCGCGCTCGTCGCGTAGCGGATTGCCCGGCACGGCCGTCGTCTCCTGGCCGGCCATCGTGGTTACCGGCTCCCCTCGAGTTCGGTTGCGGTGGCGGAAAGCAGCTCTTCCCAGGACTTCTCGAACTTGTCCACGCCTTCGCGCTCGAGTACCGCGAACACGTCGGCCAGGTCGATGCCGACAGCGGTGAGCCGATCGAAGATCTGCTGCGCCTCGGCGCCCTTGTTCGAGACCGCGTCACCGTCGAACGTGCCGTGGTCGGCGAAGGCCTCGAGGGTCTTCTCCGGCAGCGTGTTCACCGTCTTGGGGCCGACGAGTTCGGTGATGTACATCGTGTCGGGGTAGTCCGGGTTCTTCACGCCCGTGGACGCCCACAGCGGACGCTGCACGTTCGCTCCGCCCGAGGCGGCCAGATGCGCGAAGGTGGAGGTGTGCGCACCACCGTCGAAGACGTCCTGGTAAGCGGCATAGGCCAAGCGCGCGTTGGCGATTCCAGCCTTGCCGCGCAACTCCAGCGCCTCGGGGGTGCCGATGGTCTCCAGCCGCCTGTCGATCTCGGTGTCCACGCGGGAGACGAAGAACGAGGCGACGGAATGGATCTTGGCCAGATCGTGCCCGGCGATCTTCGCATTGCGCAGACCGTCCAGATACGCGCCCATCACGCTGATGTAGCGCTGCACCGAGAAGATCAGCGTCACGTTGACGCTGATGCCCTCGGCGATGACCTTCGTGATCGCGGGCAGGCCCGGCTCGGTCGCGGGGATCTTGATCAGCAGGTTGGGCCGGTCGACGATCTTCCACAGCTCGATCGCCTGGGCGACGGTCTGGTCGGTGTCGAAGGCCAAGCGCGGATCGACCTCGATGGACACCCGGCCGTCGACGCCGCCGCTGGCCTCGAAGGTGTCGGCGAAGACGTCGCAGGCCGCGCGGACGTCGTCGGTGGTGATGGTGCGGATCGCCGAATCGACATCCGCGCCGCGCGCCGCGAGCTCGTTGACCTGCTCGTCGTACGCGTGCCCCTTGCTCAGGGCGCCCTGGAAGATGGTCGGATTGGTGGTGACGCCGACGACGCTGCGGGTGGCGATGAGGTCGGCGAGATTACCGGACCGGATGCGGTCCCGTGACAGATCGTCGAGCCACACCGACACACCCGCGGCGGACAGTGCGGCGAGATTCTCATTCTGTGTCACTGCGCTTATCCCTTCACCTTGTCGAGTGAACGCTGAGCGGCCTCGACCACGGCGTCGGCGGTGATGCCGAACTCGCGGAACAGGGTCTTGTAATCGGCCGATGCCCCGAAGTGCTCGATCGAGACGTTCTCACCGGCGTCACCCGAGAACCGGTGCCACGGCATCGCGATTCCGGCCTCGACGGTGACGCGAGCCGGCACCTCCGGCGGTAGCACCTGGTCGCGATAGGCCTTGTCCTGTGCGTCGAACCACTCAACACACGGCATGGACACCACGCGGGTGCCGATGCCTTGCGCCTCCAGCCTAGTCCGCGCCTCGACCGCGAGCTGAACTTCCGAACCGGTGGCGATCAGGATCGCCTGCGGTGTGCCCGTGGAGGATTCGGCCAGGACGTAGCCGCCGCGCCGGACGCCTTCGTAACTGGTGCCCTCGAGCACCGGAATGTCCTGGCGGGTCAGCGCCAACGCGGACGGGCCATCGATGTGCGCGCCTTCGGCGGGGGTGAAGTGCGAGTGCCGCTCGGCGCTGTCCAGCTCGAGGATGGTTCGCCAGGCGTACACGGTCTCGTTCGCGTCGCCGGGGCGGACGACGTTCAGGCCCGGGATGGCCCGCAGCGCGGCGAGGTGTTCGATCGGCTGGTGGGTGGGGCCGTCCTCGCCGAGGCCGATGGAGTCGTGCGTCCACACGTAGATCGCCGGGACCCGCATGAGGGCGGCCAGGCGTACCGCGGGACGCATGTAGTCGGAGAACACCAGGAAGGTGCCGCCGTACGGGCGGGTCGGCCCGTGCAGGGCGATGCCGTTGAGGATCGCGCCCATCGCATGCTCGCGCACACCGAAGTGCAGGGTGCGGCCGTACGGGTCGGCCTTCCACATGCCGGTCGAGATCGATGCCGGGCCGAAGCTGGGCGTCTCGGGCATCGTCGTGTTGTTGGATTCGGCCAGATCGGCCGAGCCGCCCCAGAGTTCGGGCAGCACCGGGGCGAGGGCGGCGAGGGCCTTGCCCGAGGCCTTGCGGGTGGAGGTGCCCTTCGGGTCGGCTTCCCAGGACGGCAGCGTCTGGGCCCAGCCCTCGGGCAGGCGCCGGGCCTGCAGACGATCGAACAGCGCCTTGTTCTCCGGGTTGGCCTGCGCCCAGGCGTCGAAGGAGTCCTGCCAGGCGGCGCGGGCGGCCTTGGCGCGATCGGCGGC
The DNA here is from genome assembly GCF_001613305.1 of Nocardia vaccinii NBRC 15922. Taxonomy (GTDB): domain Bacteria; phylum Actinomycetota; class Actinomycetes; order Mycobacteriales; family Mycobacteriaceae; genus Nocardia; species Nocardia vaccinii. Next base: position 2,377 of record NZ_BDCC01000017.1, on the reverse strand, counting down.
GTTGTTGCGGGTGTGGCCGATGACCGCGTCGTCCACGTCGAAAGACTTGTCCGGATCGAAGGCCAGGGCCCGCTTGGTGCCCGCGACCTCGTCCGCGCCCAGCGCCGCGCCGTGCGCGGAACCGGTGTTCATCTTGTTGGGCGCCGGGTAGCCGATGACGGTCCGCAGCAGGATGAACGAGGGCTGGTCGGTGACGGCCTTGGCGGCCTCGATCGCGGCCTCGATGGCTGTGACGTTCTCCCCGCCCTCGACGACCTGCACATGCCAGCCGTAGGCGCGGTAGCGTGCGGCGGTGTCCTCGGACAGCGCGATGGCGGTGTCGTCCTCGATGGAGATCTTGTTGTCGTCGTAGATCACGACGAGGTTGCCCAGCTGCTGGGTGCCCGCCAGCGAGGACGCCTCGGAGGTCACGCCTTCCTCGATATCGCCGTCGGAGGCGATGACGTAGATGAAGTGGTCGAACGGGCTCGCGCCGGTCTCGGCGGCCGGATCGAACAGGCCGCGCTCGCGGCGGGCGGCCATCGCCATGCCGACCGCGGAGGCCAGACCCTGTCCCAGCGGGCCGGTGGTGATCTCCACGCCGGCGGTGTGCCGGTACTCCGGGTGGCCGGGGGTCAGCGAACCCCACTTGCGCAGATTCTCCAGATCACCGAGTTCGAGTCCGAATCCGGCCAGGTACAGCTGGATGTACTGGGTGAGGCTGGAATGCCCGCAGGACAGTACGAAGCGGTCGCGGCCGACCCATTCCGGATCGGAGGGGTCCAGCCGCATGACGCGCTGGTACAGCGTGTATGCCAGCGGCGCGAGGCTCATCGCGGTGCCGGGGTGACCATTTCCGGCCTGCTGCACAGCGTCCGCGGCGAGCACGCGGACCGTGTCGACGGCCTTGGTGTCCAGTTCGGTCCAGTCGTCCGGATGGTTCGGCTGGGTGAGGGAGCGGATGTCGTCTGTGACTGACACGACCGGAGTTCTCCTGACCTTCTCGTCAACTTCAGCGGCGGGTTCGGGCTGTTGTGCCCACCACCCTAGAGGCCGCGTGTCGGAGTGTGGCAGGAACCCTGCTGGATCGGCGTTCGTGTCCGAATCGACCGCGGCAGGTACGTGATCGCCGAGCTGACGCCGATGTCTCGTGGCCGCGTCGTGCTTGCGGCAGGGCAGGATTCGCGGCGGGCGGTGCCCGAGCGCATCCCGCCTGGGTCTACCATCGTCTGTAGTAGTCGGCCGCGCCGCCGGTGTGTGCCCTGGTCCAGGGTAGTACCGCCGAGCCTGGCGCGCTGAGAGTTCCGTTACCGGATCGAGCACCACCTGCGAGGAGAGACAGTGCGGATTGGGCAGCAGCCGGATGGGCGTAGCGCCGCATTCGCTCCGGCCATGCGCAGGCTGAGGACGGCCACGCCGGCCGCACCGGGTGAGGCGCACGGCTCCTCCGGGACGGCGCTGGCTGATCGTGTCACCGGCACCGGGCCGTTGTCGGCGTTCGCCCGCCGCGTGCTGGCCTATATCGCGCTGACCAAACCGCGCGTGATCGAACTGCTGCTGGTCGCGACGATCCCGACGATGCTGCTGGCCCATCGCGGCCATGTCGACATCGGGCTGATCCTTGCCACGCTGTTCGGCGGCTGGATGGGCGCGGCGAGCGCGAACACGCTCAACTGTGTGGCCGACGCCGATATCGACAAGGTCATGAAGCGAACCTCGAAGCGGCCGCTCGCCCGCGAGGCGGTGCCGACGCGCAACGCGTTCGTCTTCGGCCTCACGCTCGGCATCGGGTCGTTCGCCTGGTTGTGGTGGCAGGCGAATCTGCTGTCCGGCCTGCTGGTCGTCGCGACGATCCTGTTCTACGTCTTCGTGTACACCCTCGGGCTCAAGCGTCGCACCTCGCAGAACGTGGTGTGGGGCGGCGCGGCCGGATGTATGCCGGCGCTGGTGGGCTGGTCAGCGGTGACCGGCACGATCGGCTGGCCCGCGATCGTGCTGTTCCTGGTGATCTTCTTCTGGACGCCGCCGCACACCTGGGCGCTGGCCATGCGCTACAAGGAGGACTACCGCGCGGCCGGGGTGCCGATGCTGCCGGTGGTGGCGACCGAGAAGGCCGTCACGAGGCAGATCGTGATCTACACCTGGCTGACCGTATTGGCCACGCTGGCACTGATTCCGGCGACGGGCGTCATCTACGCGGCGGTCGCGCTCGTAGCGGGCGCCTGGTTCCTGCTCATGGCGCATCAGCTGTATTCCGGTGTGCGCCGGGGCGAATCGGTCAAACCGCTGCGGCTGTTCCTGCAGTCGAACAACTACCTCGCGGTCGTATTCTGCGGCCTGGCAGTGGATGCCGTGCTCGGCTGGCACACTGTAATTTAGGCCTCCGCTTCGCTGCGGC
>NZ_BDCC01000016.1 GCF_001613305.1 Nocardia vaccinii NBRC 15922 | reverse complement strand
TGGTGTTGGCCTTGCTGAACCTATCGCTTCGCGGGCGATTCCCAGCGGGACGCAGACGCTTCGCCGCTGGGCGCGTCGGCCTTTCGCCTCGCTTCGCTTCGGCGGGGTTTCAGTGTCTGAAGGTTCGTTCAGCCCTCGGTACTCGGCCTTAGGCCATGTGCTTCGAGGGCTGAATGACGAGCTTGTTGTCGCGCGTTCGGGACTCGGGATTCGCCCGTGCGTTTCGAGGGCTGAACGACGAATCCGCTCCGAAAACCTCGGGTGTGTTCTTGCTCGGCCTTTCGCTTCGTGAGCGAGTTCCAGTGGACGGAGATGCCTTGCCGCTGGACACGTTCGGGTGGTCGGGTGAGCGACGTGCGTCACGAGTTGGGCGGGCGATCGGTTGGCCACATCGCAGGTCCGCTGCGGGTGCGCGCGCCGATGAGCCCGAGGCACCGAAAACTGTTGGAGACGGCGTTTCTCGGTCTGACGGTTCCGGTGTACGGAGCTGCTTGGCAGCCGGGCGTCCGCAGGTAGTGGTCGCGGCACGTCATGGCTGTGCCGGACGGGCCGTTGCCGATCGGATGACGGTCGCGGGTTGGGCACTCCGAGGCACCGAAAACCGCCGGAGCGGGCCGGAGGCATTCGGTGCGGACTCCTCAATTATCTACCCGGACAGGGCTGTAGCGGGTAGCACGCCGGTGCGATCGTGTCGGAGGGGATGGTGGGATCGGGGGTGGTCGTACCGGTGGGTTTGGTGAACTCGTCCGGCTCGGAGGTGGTGGCCGCCGGGCCTGTACTGGGATGCTTGCTGTTGCCGCCGCCGGTGCAGGTGGCCGCCACCACCAGGACGATCACCAGGAATCCCAGCAGTACCAGCGGGACGATGCTGCGGCCTCGACGACGGGGCGGCTCGGGCGCCGGGCGCGGGTCGAACGGAACCGAGTACGGCTGCGCCTGAGTCGGATACGGTGCTGCGGCGGAGAAGGATTCGCGCTGTTGCTGGTGCTGTTGCGGGGGGCGGTTCTGTGGGAAGCCGGGCGGGGGCGCGAATTCGCGAGGCGGCCCGGGCTGTTGCTGCTGTTGTCGCGGCGCCGGCTGCTGCGGTGGCGGCGGTTGCGGTGGCCGCGGACGCGGTGCACTGCCGGTGAGCGGAACGCCGGAAACCGGAGCCGCGGGCCCGGAGGGTGTGGAAGCCGCGAGCTGCGGGGCGGCGGCCGGTGCGGGTTCGCGGGTCTGGCCGCGGTCCGCGCGGGGGGCCGGGAATCCCTCGGCGATCAGATCGGAATACGTTGCGGCGGCCGCGAATCCGAGTGTGCCGAGCGCCTGGCCGACCTGCGCGGCATCCCAGGTGTCGGCCGGGGCCGGATTCCTCCCGGATTCGTCACCGGCGATCCGGTTGAAATAGGCCCGCAGCGAGGACGGACCGTCCCCGACGACCACGTCGACACCGCTCGGCAGCGGCCCCTTCTCCAGAGCGATCCGCGTGCCGAGCTGGGGGATCACCAGCACGATGCCGGTCACCGCGACCGACTCGCGACCCGGTGCACAGCGCAGTTCGTGCTCGAGTCCGCGGGTGCGGGTGTCGACCTCCTCCATCGGCTCGGTGCCGGTCTGCACGCCTTCCAGTGGGGCGATCTCGCCATCGATCGTCCACGGTTCGGTGGCGGCGCAGAGCAGCGTGCCGTTCACCCGCTCGGTGAAGCCTTTCAGGACGACCACCACGCACGTCTTGGGCGTCCATACGATGACGTCGGCGCTGTCGGACTTGACGATCGCGATGCCGGGTAACGCGTGTGCTCCGGTCCAGGACTTCAGCCAGTTCACCACTGTGCGCTCGGTGCTGGACAGCCGCGACGGGTCGTCACCACGAACCTTCACCAACATCTGATCAACCCCTGCCCGATGCCTCGTTGCCGACCGAGCGAGCAGCCGCCCGATCACCGTAAAGGGTACGGGGATCCGGGCGAATCGGCTTGCGCGGCAGCACAGATGATGCATCATCGGCGCTGCCGCGCCGCAGCCGGGTCATCCGTCGTTGCGCCAGGCCAGGTAACCGTCGGGCCGGACCAGTACGCGGGTTCCGGGGTTCGCCGCGTATTCGGTGAAGGCGTGCGAGCCGATCGCGGCCAGCTGTCCGCCGCGGGGGCGGGTATCGGGTCCGACCAACGAGTATGCCCGGGTGGCGGTGTCTTCGGGAGCGACCGCGGAGTCGTGCTCGCCGCCGAAATTCAGCAGTGTCGCGTGCGGCCCGCGGAACAATTCGAACAGCCGCACGGTGCTGCCGTCGGCCCGGCGCAGTGGTGCGTCGGGTGCGCGGTCACCAGCGACCAGCGGGCCGGTCGCGTTCGCGGCCCGGTAGGTGATGGCGAGCTGATGGGTGTCCTCGCCCCGGTCCATCGCGTCTTCGGCCCCGGAGACGTGCTTGTCCAGCAGCGCCGCGCTCAGGCCCAGGACCTGCGCGGCGACCGCGCGCCGCTCGGGCTCGTAGGTGTCCAGTGGCGCGGCGTCGCCGCCGAGCGCGGCGGCGAGCTTCCAGCCGAGGTTGTAGCCGTCCTGTATGCCGGTGTTCATACCCTGCCCGCCGGTCGGGGGGTGGGCGTGCGCGGCGTCACCGGCAAGGAACACCCGGCCGACCCGGAAACGTTGTGCCAGGCGGATATTCGGCCGCCACACGGTCGACCACGTCGGTTCGCCCACGACCAGCTCGGTGCGGCCCGAGACCCGGTCGAGCGAGTTCTGGAGTACGGCGCGGGTGGGTTCGGCGTCCTGTGCCAGTGGCGCCGCGAACTGGAACAGATTTCGGCCCGCCAACGGCGTCAGCGCGATTCCGCTCGTCGGCTCGCGCTCGTCGGCGAACCAGTAGCCGTAGCCGTGGTCGAGGGCGTCGACCGGCACGTCGCCCAGCAGCATCCGGATCGACTCGTCGGTTTCGCCCTCGAATGGGATGCCGAGGGTCTTGCGCACGGTGCTGCGGCCGCCGTCGGCGCCGACCAGATAGTCCGCGGGCACCCTTTCGCTGCCACCGGGACCCGCCAGGATGGCGGTGACTCCGTCGGCATCCTGTGTGAATGTGACCAGGGCCGTGGACAATTCGACTCGGACGCCGAATTCGGCGAGACGGGCGCGCAGGATCGCCTCGGTATCGGACTGACCGAGCATCCACGGATTCGGGTACGGCACAGCCGCGGTGGGCTCGCGCACCTCGCTCATGCGGCGCTCGGTGACCAGAACCCCGTCCAGGAACACCCGCGTCAACGGCACCGGAATGCCCGCCGCGTGTATCGCGTCCAGGACGCCGAGATCCTCGAAGACCTCCAGGGTGCGCGGCTGGATGCCGTCGCCGCGCGAGCCCGCGAAGTATTGCGCGGCCTGGTCGATGATCCGGACGCCGACGCCCCGGCGGGCCAGATCGATGGCGAGGGTGAGCCCGGTCGGACCGGCTCCGGCGATGAGTACCTGCGGTGTCATGAGACCTCTCCGTTTCTGAATCTATATTCAGTGAATGCTAATTCAGTATTGAGGTTGGTACTGTCCGCTGTCAAGGAGGTGGTCGCGATGGCCGCGGGTGGCGTGGCGAAGGGCGGACGCAGGGAGCGGTCTGCGGAGACCGAACAGGCGCTCAAGGATGCGGCCCGGCGGCTGTTCGCCGAGCGGGGCTATCTGAACACCAAGATCACCGATATCACCACGGCGGCCGGACGGGCGGCGGGCTCGTTCTACAACCACTTCGCGAGCAAGGAGGAATTGCTCCAGGCGTTACTGGAAGACTTTGCCGCCGAAGGGGATTCCGCGGCGCAGGAGCAGGAGCACAATCCGGATTTCACCGATCCGGACGCGGTGCGTTTCCACGTGGCCGCGTACTGGCGGTTCACCAGGCGGAACTGGCCGGTGCTGCACGCGATGCATCAGGCCGCGCTGGTCAACGCCGACTTCGCGCAGGTGGCGGCGCGTTTCTCGGCGGAGCATCGCAATGAGGTGGCGGATCATCTGGATGGCTTCGACGCCGCGGGCCTGCGGCTGCCCAGCACTCCCGAGGCGAGTCTGGCCATGATGTTCCTGGCGATACACGGGCTGCTCGAGGTGGTCGAGGAGGGCGCGCTCGATCTGAGTGACGAGCAGGCCGTCGAGGGACTGACCCGCTTCGTCTACCGCGGTCTCACCGGGCGGGATTGCTGATTTGCGGGGGCGCTTGCGTCGTACGTCCGGCTCACGCTCGATTCGTCTCTGCGGCAAGCGGTTTCATCGTCAATACGACAGAGCGGGACCGTCGAGGGCCGCGCCAGGTCCGAGTGCTCGAACGGGGGTGACACGATGGCGGTCACCCTCGTCCGATGGCGCGGGTGACGGTCAGGGAAGCAGGACGATCGAGCCGGTGGTCTTGCGGCTCTCCAGATCCAGGTGCGCGCGCTCGGCTTCGGCCAGCGGATAGGTCGCGCCGACCCGCACCCGGAGGGCGCCCGCGGCGATGGCGTTCATGACATCGCCCGCGCGCCATAGCAATTCGGCGCGGTCGCGGGTGTAGTGCGCGAGGGTGGGGCGGGTGATGAACAACGACCCGCCGCTGTTGAGGCGCTGCAGATCGAACGGGGGCACCTGCCCGCTGGCGCCGCCGAACAGCGCGAGCATGCCGCGGACCCGCAGCGAGGCGAGGCCGGCGTCGAAGGTGTCCTTGCCCACGCCGTCGTAGACCGCGGCCACGCCGATCCCGTCGGTCAGCTCGCGCACCCGATCGGCCAGATCGTCGCCGTAGCGCAGCACCTCGGACGCACCGGCCTCGCGCGAGAGCGCCTCCTTCTCGTCGGTGGACACGGTGGTGATGACGCGCACGCCCCGCGCGGCGGCCAGCTGGGTCAGGAGCAGGCCCACACCACCCGAACCCGCGTGCACCAGAATGGTTTCCCCGGCTTCGGGCTTGTAGACCGATTCGATCAGATAATGCGCGGTCATCCCCTGTAGCAGCGCCGACGCGGCCACCGGAGGTTCCACCCCGTCCGGCACCGGGACCGCGATCGCGGCGTCGACGGCCACCTTCTCCGCGTAACTGCCGGGTGCGTCCGCCCAGGCGATCCGGTCGCCGACCCGGATATCGGTCACTTCGGAGCCGACCTCGCGCACCACCCCGGAACCCTCGACCCCCGGGATATACGGCGGATTCGTCCGATAGACGCCGCTGCGGATGTAGGTGTCGATGAAGTTGATGCCGATCGCCTCGGTATCGACGAGGACCTGCCCGGGGCCGATCGCCGGATCGGGTACCTCCCGGTACTGCAGGACCTCGGGACCGCCCAGCTCGGAAACCTGAATCGCATGCATGTGTCGGTTCTACACCCGCACGGGTGTGATCATTCCCGGCAGTGTGCCGATACGGACCTACCGGGCGGTAAACTCGCCGTCATGAGTGCATCCGCGGCCCCAGCCAAGCCGTCGTCCGCCGTGATCGATTCGGTCGAGGATTTCGTCACCGCCCACGGCGGTTCCGCGACCGCGGTACTGCAGCCGCTCGGCCGCATCGGCGTTCGCATCACCCTGGTCGGCGGGGACGGCGTCCTGGGCGACCGTGTCGTCGGCGATCTGACCACCGCGAAGGCCGTGGTCGAGGCCGTACCCGGACTGAGCGAGGCCGAGCACTGGGACCGCGAGCTGACCTCCGTGGTCACCCCGGCCGCGGGTCACTGGGCGAAGATGGCCGGGTGGGTGGCGCACCAGGTCCGCTTCCCCAAGGCGCGAAACGAGCGCTGACCCGGCCCACATCACGTATCCTCTGCAACGCCCGGCACGATCGCCGGGCGTTGCTCGTATCCGGGCGGACCCTACGAGGACGAGGGCGGGAGACATGCGAATCCGGCGTTTGGTGACCGCGGTGGCGGTCGGTGCGTTGTCCCTGATTCCGGTGACGGCGCCGGCCGCCGCGCAACCGGGAGCCCTGCGGGTCTGCACGCCCGGAGACTATCCGCCCTATTCGGTGAGCGACGGGCACGGCGGCTATCGCGGCATCGATGTCGACCTGGTCCGCGGCCTCGGCGAAATACTGCGTCAGCCGGTGGAATTCGTCCCGACGACCTGGTCCGCCATGGCGGTGGATTTCGGCGCGAAGCACTGTGACATCGCCGCGGGCGGCATCTCCGATTCGGCCTCGCGGCGCTCCTACGCGGACTTCTCGATCGGTTACGACACCGACGGGAAGGCGCCCATCGTGCGTGCCGCCGATGCGGGCCGGTACGCGACGATCGAGCAGATCAACCGCCCCGGTGTGCGCGTCGTGGTGAATCCCGGCGGGACCAACGAGGCGTTCGCCCGCACGCATTTCCCGGCCGCGCGGCTGATCCTGTGGCCGGACAACCTGACCATCGTCGATCAGCTCGATCGGGGTCGCGCCGACGTCTTCGTCACCGATTCGGTGGAAGGCCGCTATCGGGTGCGTCAACATCCCGGGCTGCGGGTGCTGCATCCGGATCACCCGTTCGACTCCTCGAACAAGATCTTCCTGCTGCGCCGCGGCGATCCGCTACTGGCGGCCGAGGTGAACGGCTGGCTGGCGAGCCGGCTCGCGAGCGGCGAAGTGAACCGCTCCTTCGACGCCTGGATCGGCCCGCATGCGACCGCCTGAGCGCCATGCCCGTGGGACGTGACGTCGAGCCCCGTGAAAGTCGAGTACCGGTGAGGTGAGGTCGTGAAGGAGACGGAGGCGAGCCGCACGGCGGTGCTGGTGTGCCAGGGCCGCGCCGTGGGGGACGGGCGGCTGGCGCCGGATCGGTTCGCCGATCCTGTTGCGGCACAACTACTTCGCGAGGACGAGCGCGCGGATGTGGAGCTGGCTCGGTCCGGGAACGCGCCGTCGGGCTGGCGGGCGCGGATGCGCTACGAGATGCTCAACGCGACCGCCGCGGTGTTGGTCACCCGGACGGTCGTGATCGATGACGCCGTGCGTGCGGCGGGAAATCCGCAACTGGTGGTCCTCGGGGCGGGGCTGGACGCGCGCGCCTGGCGGATGCCCGAACTGGGCGAGGCCGCGGTATTCGAGGTGGATCACCCTGCCTCGCAAGGGGATAAGCGCGAACGGGCCGAGGGGCTCGAACCGGTCGCGAAATCGCTGTCCTACGTACCGGTGGACTTCGCCCGCGACGCGCTCGGCTCCGCGCTCGCGGCGGGCGGACACGATCCGGCCGCGGCGACGACCTGGATCTGGGAGGGTGTGCTGCCGTATCTGACGACCGAGCAGGTGGAGTCCACCCTCGCGGTCGTGGCCGAACGCTCGGCCGCCGGCAGTCGCCTGGTCGCGACCTATCCGGTGCACAACCGGGTGGCGACGCTCGGCCGCCGGGCATTGCGCCTGTACAGCAGGCTGACCGGTGGCAAGGATCCGCTCGAGCACGAACGGCACATCTCGGCGTGGACGCCGGAGCAGATGGGAGTGCTGCTGGCCGGATACGGCCTGCGGATCACCGTCGACCGGGACTTGCACGAAATCGTCCGAGAACTATCGATTCCGGCCCGGGAATCCCGCTTCTACGGGCTGGGCCGGGTGGCGATCGCGGATCACTCCGGCTGAGCCGCGGATCGGCCGGCGGCTAACCGCAACCGCAGCCTCCGCCGCAGCAGCCGCCACCCGAGGGCGCCGGGGCGGCGGGCGCCGGGCTGTTCGCCGAGCCGGTCAGCGCGATGGTCGTGAGGAGTTTGACGGTGTCGGCATGGCCGTCGGGACACACCGCGGGCGCGCTCGATTCGCTCATCGGCCGCTGGAGTTCGAAGGTGCCGGTGCATTCCCGGCAGCGGTACGCGTAGGTCGGCATAGACAAATTATCCCCGATCGCCGTGATCGCCCGCACTCGGCACCCGCCGAATCGCGCCGAACACGATGCGGTGCAGCGGCTTCAGGCGACCTGGGTGACCGAAGCGGGGGTTTCGGCGGTGATCCGCTCGCGGGTTCGCATCGCGGCCCACAACGCCGCGGTGGCGGCGGTGCATGCGGCCGCGCCGCCGACGTGCACGGCGACCAGTGCGGCGGGGACGTGCGTGAAGTACTGCACGATGCCGACCACCCCCTGTGCGCAGACCAGTGCGATCAGGACGATGTAGCGGTTGCGCAGCGCGCGCGTCATACCCACCGTGGCCAATCCGAAGCCCAGGCCGATCAGCAAGGCCAGGTAGGCGACCAGCATCTGGGCATGGGCGTGCACCAGCGTCACGATCTCGACCTTCAGGCGCACAACGGGTTTGCTGACGCTCTCGTCTCCGGCGTGCGGGCCCGCACCGGTCACCAGGGTTCCGGCGATGAGGGTGGCCGTCAGGGCCAGCGCGCTGAGCGCGGTCAGCCACCGCAGCGGTGCCGGGACGCGCGGCGCGGGAACCGCGTCGTCCGGTTCGCCGATCTTCGCGAACAACAACACCGCCAGCCACACCATCAGCATCGAGACCAGCAGGTGGATCGCGACCGTCCACCACAGCAGTCCGGTGCGCACCGTGATGCCGCCGATGATCGCCTGCAGCACTGTGCCGCCGGGCATCAGCCAGGCGTAGCCGACGACCTCGCGCCGCCGGCGGGCGCGCAGCACCGCCAGCACCACCAGCGCCGCGAACAGCGTCACCCCGAAGGTGAACATGCGATTGGTGAATTCGACCGTCTGATGCCAGACCGGCACCGCCGCGTGCGGCAGCGGGGTGAAACTTCCTGGGAAGCACTGCGGCCAGGTCGGGCAGCCCAGCCCGGAGGAGGTGACGCGCACGACCGCGCCGGTCACCGAGATTCCGGCCTGCGACAGGATCACCAGGAACGCGATGATTCGTTGCAGGCGGAGCGAGGGCAGCGGCAGCAGGTCGACGAGTCGCATGAAGGCGCGTGACAGCACGCACCGATGGTAGCCCCGGCCCGGTCCCGCACCACACCCGGGCTACTACAGTCCGTCGTTTTCGCTCGTCGCGAGCGGTTCGGCGAGACGGCGGGCGCTAGTCGAAACGGAAATAGCGCGTGGCGAGCCAGCCGGTCACGCCGCCCCACACGATCAGCACGACGAGTCCGTACCAGTCGACGCCGGTGCGCAGCGCCTGATCGAGCGTCTGGGCCAGGGCGCCGGACGGTAGCAGTCGAGCGACGATGCTCAGCGGCCGCGGGATGTCACCGGCGGCGAAGACGACACTGGCGACCGCGAGCATCACGAACCACAGGATATTGGCAAGGGCCAGAACGATTTCCGCCTTGAGGGTGCCGCCCAGCAGCAGACCCATCGCGGCGAAGGTCGCCGTGCCCAGGGCGATGACCACCGCGCCGAAGACCAGCCCGCCCGCGCCGGGCCGCCAGCCCAGCGCGACGCCGATCAAACCCAGCAGAATCGATTGCAGCACAACGACTATCAGCACGGCCGCGCATTTCCCGCCGACGATGCCCCAGCGCGGCAGCGCGGTGGCGCCCAGGCGCTTGAGCGCGCCGTAGCGGCGGTCGAAGCCGACCGCGATGGCCTGGCCGGTGAAGGCGGTGGACATGATCGCCACCATCATCACCGCGGGCACGATCCGGTCCACCCGATGCTCGCCGAGACTGCTCAGCGGCAGCAGCGTCAGCCCGACGAGCATGGCGATCGGGATGAACATGGTCAGCAGAAGCTGTTCTCCGTTGCGCAGCAACAGGGTCAGCTCCATCCGGGTCTGTGCGAGGAGCATCGCCGCGCGAGCGGCCGGGCGCGGGGCGGGGGTGAAGGTGCCGGGCGCGAATCGGGCGGAGGTTTCGGTCATCGCGAGTGCCTTCCGCTCGGATGCTGGGCTGGTGCGGACGGGGGAACCGGGACGGACCGAGCACGTCGGGGATGCGGGTGCGCGCTCAATTGCGCAGCTCCCTGCCGGTCAGTTCGAGGAAGACGTCCTCGAGTCGGCGCTGGTCGATCCGAATGTCGGTGGGCAGCACGTCGATTCGCGCGCACCAGGCGGTGAGGGTGGCCAGCACCTGCGGGGTGATGTCGCCGCGGAGCAGATAGGAGCCCGGGGAGGTTTCCTGCGGTGCGAACCCCTCCGGCAGTGCCGTGGTCAGCAGTCGCAGATCGAGTTTGGGTGGTGCGTTGAAATGCAGCTGGCCCTCGGCTCCCGCGGAGGTGACCTCGGCGGGCGTGCCCTGGGCGACGATGCTGCCGTGATCGATGATGACCAGGCGGTCGGCGAGTTGTTCGGCCTCGTCCATCATATGTGTGGTCAGCAGGACCGCGACCCCGTCGCGGCGCAGCGCGTCGATCAGTTCCCAGACCAGATGTCTTGCCTGCGCGTCCATTCCGGCCGTGGGCTCGTCGAGGAACACCATCTCCGGCCGCCCGACCAGCGCGCACGCGAGCGCGAGCCGCTGCTGCTGACCGCCGGACAGCCGCCGGTACGGTGTGCGCCGCGCCTCCCGCAGCCCGAGCGTGTCCAGCAGCCACTGCGGATCGAGCGGATCGGCCGAATAGGCGGCGACCAGATCCAGCATCTCCCCGGCCTTCGAACCGGGATAGGCGCCCCCACCCTGCAGCATCACGCCGATCCGGGGGCGCAGGGCATCGGTGTCGGCGATCGGATCCAGGCCCAGCACCCGCACCGATCCGGCGTCGGGTGCGGAGAATCCCTCGCACATCTCGACGGTCGTCGTCTTGCCGGCGCCATTGGGTCCCAGCAGTGCGACGACCTCCGCGCGGGCCACCTCGAAACTCAGGCCGTCCACGGCGACGGTCTCGCCGAAGCGTTTGCGGACACCGTCGACGCTGACAGCGGGTTCCGATGCGTTCACGAGGTCACACCGTATGCCGCGGGCGGTTGTGACGAGGCAGACACCCCCGTGCGGTCGCGCCACGGCAGCCGGTTGCGGGTGAGCACGATGAATCCGACGCCGACCACGACGGCGGCGCCGGCGGCCTCGATGATCTGGAAGACGCCGAAATCCGCGCCGCGCGGCATGAGGATCATGCCGACCACCGCGGACAGCACGATCGCGGGTGCGCGGAACGCCCGCGTTGTGGCCCAGGCGGCCAGCGGCACGATCGCCCACAGCAGATACCACGGCTGCACCACCGGGAACAGCAGCACGATCGCCGCGAGTGAAACACCCAGGGCCCCAACGGGATGCAACCGCCCGGTCCAGGTGGCCACGAGCATGCGCAGGCTCAGGAACGCGGCGACGGCCCCGGCGATCGGCCGCGTGATGCTCAGGACCGCGGTCGTGTGGTCGCCCAGGCCCAGCAGGACGCCGCCGAATCCGGTGATGACGCCGACCGCGGTCGGCAGTGACATCCAGCTGCGCACCGCCCCGGCGGTGTTGAGCGTGTAGATCCAGCCGAAGCCCAGACCGCTGACATAGCTGACGAACAGCGTGGTGACCACCGCGATGACGCCGAGGACCACCGCGGCCTGCAGCAGTGGGCGCACGCCGCGGCCCCAGCGCCGGGCCAGCGCCATGCCGACGAATCCGAGCACCAGGATCGATGTGAATTTGATCGACGACGACAGGGTGATGACCACCGCGCCGAAGGTCAGCAGCGCCCACTCTTTTCGCCCGAACGGATGCATCGGCTCGGTGCCCGGAATGTCGAGTCCGTGGATGGCACGCAGGCAGAACTCCAGGCCCGCGAGCATCAGCCCGAGCATCAGCGCGTCGTTGTGCACCCCGCCGACCAGGTGGAACAGCACCAGCGGATTGGCCGCGCCGAGCCACAGCGCACTCACCGGCGCGACCCCGCAGCGCCGCGACAGCCGCGGCAGCGCCCAGACGATCAGCGCGACGCCGCCGAGTTCGAGCAGCCGGTGCACCCAGACGCCCGCGATGATGTTGTCGCCGGTCAGCTGGGCGATGCCGCGGCCCATCCACAGGAACAGCGGGCCGTACGGCGCCGGGGTGTCGCGCCAGATGTTGGGCACGTTGTTGGTCAGCACATTGGCCAGGCCCAGCCCCTCGGCCGGGCCGACGACGTACGGATCCATGCCGCGCTCGGCGATCTGGCTCTGCGCGAGATAGGAGTACACGTCGTTGGAGAACATCGGCGGTGCGATCGACAGCGGGACGATCCACAGCAGCAGCGTGCGGTCCAGTTGGGAGCGGCTCAGGCGATGCCGCACCGTACCGCCGAACCCGCCCACCGCGTAGCGGCCCAGCAGCAGCCAAGCCAGCACGACCGCGACCGTGCCGATCATGCACATGGCCAGCGTCGGGGTGGCGGCGCGGGCGAACAGCCCGACCACCCGCATGCCGGAGACCGGATTCTGGTGGACCGGTTGTGCGCCCACGCCCAGGGCGCTGATCGCCATCAATACCGCGCCGGTGGCTCCCAAGAGGCGAATTCGCTTGAACTGTGCGGTTTCTCGGGCGTTGAGGCCGGGGGCATCGGCTTCGTTCGTATGGAGGACCGCGATGGTGTGGTCGGCAGGGGGCACGTCCAGGCCCAATGCCCGGCGAGTCACTCCGATGGATTTGCGCCGAATGTCTTCCACTACCGCCACGGGGTAGAGCGTAGCTGTGTCTTTTTTGCGCCGAAAACCTTGGAGTTGATGTTGCTGAACCTATCGCTTCGCGGGCGACTTCCGGCCGGACAGAGACGCTTCGCCGCTGGGTGCGTGGGGGTGGCTGGGTTGGTTCGGAGGCTCGGGTGAGAGCTGGGCTCGCCTGCGGTAACGGTAATCGGCGTGGCGGGCTTGTTGCGAAATTCAACGGGTCGCAGCAGTGGTGTGAGGAAGCCGGCAGGTTAAGGGAAATGCGCTCGAGCAGCGGTTATGTCTGTTTCCGAGGTCGAGGAAGGTGAACCTTACTAGAATGCGGGATGGAATTCCGTCACACTGATGTTGTGAAAACCGTGGGTTTGCGGAATGCGGAAACTTCCGCCGGGCGCCGGGAGGGCGCTCGGAGTGCTGTCGCGCCCGCCGCGCCGGCGGGCGAGGGGCACACCCGTGAAGCGGTCGTTCAGTTGCTGCTCGAGCAGGGGCCGGTGACGGCCACGGCCATCGGTGAGCGGCTGGGGTTGAGCCCGGCCGGTGTGCGTCGGCATCTGGACGCGCTGATCGATTCCGGTGAGGCGCGGGCGACCCGGTCCGCGCCCTGGCAGCAGAAGGGCCGCGGGCGTCCCGCCAAGCAATATCAGCTGACCGCGGCGGGCCGGGGACGGCTCGGGCACGCGTACGACGATCTGGCCGGTGCGGCCATGCGCCAGTTGCGCGAGATCGGCGGTCAGGCCGCGATCACCGATTTCGCGCGCAAGCGGGTGTCGACGATCGTGGCCGGTATCGATCGCCTCGCCCGGCACACGCCGGAGACGACCTCGGCCAAGGCGCGCGAGATCGCCGAGGCGTTCACCGATGCCGGATTCGCCGCCTCGACGCGCAAAGTCGGTGCGGGAGTTCAGATCTGCCAGCATCACTGCCCGGTGTCGCATGTGGCCGAGGAATTTCCGGAACTGTGCGCGGCAGAGCTGGAAGCCTTTCGTGAGCTGCTCGGCACCCATGTGCAGCGCCTGGCGACCATCGCCAACGGCGACTGCGCCTGCACCACCCACGTGCCACTGGTCGTTCCGGCGGCCTCCGAAACCGCAACCCTCGATGAGAACGAATCCGACGCCGCCGCGCAGCCCGCGACGGCATCTCGCAACAACTCCGGAAGGAGTGCCGAATGACGACGACGACCGATCAGTCGCAGCCGCTGACCCAGGAGGAGACCATTGCCTCCCTGGGCACCTACGGCTACGGCTGGGCAGACAAGGACGTCGCAGGTGCCAGCGCCCGGCGAGGCCTGTCCGAGGAGGTCGTGCGCGACATCTCGGCGAAGAAGAACGAGCCCGACTGGATGCTCGAAGCGCGCCTGAAGGCACTGCGCATCTTCGACCGCAAGCCGATGCCGGGCTGGGGTTCGAACCTCGAGGGCATCGACTTCGACAACATCAAGTACTTCGTGCGCTCGACCGAGAAGCAGGCCGAGAGCTGGGAAGATCTGCCCGAGGACATCAAGAACACCTACGACAAGCTGGGCATCCCGGAAGCGGAGAAGCAGCGCTTGGTCGCCGGTGTCGCCGCGCAGTACGAGTCCGAGGTCGTCTACCACCAGATCCGCGAAGACCTGGAGGCCCAAGGCGTCATCTTCCTGGACACCGACACCGGACTGCGCGAGCACCCGGAGATCTTCCAGCAGTACTTCGGCTCGGTCATCCCCGCCGGTGACAACAAGTTCTCCGCGCTGAACACCGCGGTGTGGTCGGGCGGTTCGTTCATCTACGTGCCGCCGGGCGTGCACGTGGACATCCCGTTGCAGGCCTACTTCCGGATCAACACCGAGAACATGGGCCAGTTCGAGCGCACGCTGATCATCGTCGACGAGGGCGCCTACGTGCACTACGTCGAGGGTTGCACCGCGCCGATCTACAAGTCCGATTCGCTGCACTCCGCGGTGGTCGAGATCATCGTGAAGAAGGGTGGCCGCTGCCGCTACACCACCATCCAGAACTGGTCGAACAACGTCTACAACCTGGTCACCAAGCGGGCCAAGGCCGAGGCGGGCGCGACCATGGAGTGGATCGACGGCAACATCGGCTCCAAGGTCACCATGAAGTACCCGGCGGTCTGGATGACCGGCGAATACGCTCGCGGCGAGGTGCTCTCGGTGGCGTTCGCCGGTGAGGGCCAGCACCAGGACACCGGCGCGAAGATGCTGCACCTGGCGCCGCACACCTCCTCGAACATCGTGTCCAAGTCGGTGGCGCGCGGCGGCGGCCGGTCCTCCTACCGCGGTCTGGTCCAGGTCAACAAGGGTGCGCACGGTTCGCATTCGTCGGTGAAATGCGATGCGCTGCTGGTGGATACGATCAGCCGCTCGGACACCTACCCGTACGTCGACATCCGCGAGGACGACGTCACGATGGGGCACGAGGCCACCGTCTCGAAGGTGTCCGACGATCAGCTGTTCTACCTGATGAGCCGCGGTATGACCGAGGACGAGGCGATGGCGATGGTGGTGCGCGGCTTCGTCGAGCCCATCGCCAAGGAACTGCCCATGGAGTATGCGCTCGAGCTGAACCGCCTGATCGAGCTGCAGATGGAAGGAGCCGTCGGCTGATGCCGGTCGAGAACATCGCAGAAGCCGGCGAGGCCCGCGTGAGCGGAGCGAACCATCGGCAGAGCCCCGCGCTCAACAAGGGCGAGGTCTTCACCTCGTTCGACGTGAATGCCTTCGAGGTACCCTCGGGCCGGGACGAGGCGTGGCGGTTCACCCCGCTGCGCCGCCTGCGCGGTCTGCACGACGGCACCGCGGGGGAGAACTCCGGTGGGGCGATCGAGGTGTCCGCCGTTCCGAACCTGACGGACGCCGGTGTGTCCGTCACCTCGGTCGCCCGGGACGACGATCGACTCGGCGTCGCCGGTGCTCCCGCGGATCGCGTTGCCGCCCAGGCGTTCTCGTCTTTCCAGTACGCTGTGATCGTCGAGATCGGCGCAGAACGGGAGGTCGCCGAGCCGGTCTCGGTGACCGTCGAGGGGCCGGGTGCGGACAAGTACGGCTACGGCCACCTGCAGATCCGGCTCGGCGCCTTCGCCAAGGCGACGGTCGTCATCGACTACCGTGGCAGCGGAACCTATGCCGAGAACGTGGAATTCATCGTAGGCGACAGCGCGAAGCTCACCGTCGTGGCCGTGCAGGACTGGGCGGACGACGCCGTGCACGCCACAGCGCAACACGCGAAACTGGGCCGCGACGCGGTGCTGCGGCACACCAACGTCACCCTGGGCGGCGACCTGGTACGCCTGACCGAGACCGTCCGCTTCGACGGCCCCGGCGGCGACGCGGAACTGCTCGGCCTGTACTTCGCCGACGACGGACAGCACTTCGAGCAGCGCCTGCTGGTGGATCACGCGGTGCCGCACTGCAAGTCGAACGTGCTGTACAAGGGCGCGCTGCAGGGCGATCCGTCCTCGGACCGGCCCGACGCGCGCACCGTCTGGGTCGGCGACGTGCTGATCCGCGCCGCGGCCGAGGGCACCGACACCTATGAGGCCAACCGCAACCTGGTGCTCACCGACGGCGCCCGCGCCGACTCGGTGCCGAACCTCGAGATCGAGACCGGTGAGATCGTCGGCGCCGGACATGCCTCGGCCACCGGGCGTTTCGACGACGAGCAGCTGTTCTACCTGCGCGCTCGCGGTATTCCGGAGGAGACCGCCCGCCGTCTGGTGGTGCGCGGATTCTTCCACGAGATCATCCAGAAGATCACGGTCCCGCAGGTCCGGGAGCGGCTCGAGGCGGCCGTGGAGGCCGAACTCGCCGCTATCGGGGTTTGAACACTGTCGGCTGACTCCATTTCTTCCACCCCCGCAAAGGAATTCGATTCGATGACCATCCTGGAAATCAAGGACCTGCACGTCGAGGTCGCCAATCCGGACGAGTCCGGTGACCCGATCCGGATCCTCAACGGCGTGAACCTCACCATCAAATCCGGTGAGACGCACGCCATCATGGGTCCGAACGGCTCGGGCAAGTCGACGCTGTCGTACGCGATCGCCGGACACCCCAAGTACACCGTCACCCAGGGCTCGATCACCCTGGACGGCGAGGACGTACTGGCCATGTCGGTCGACGAGCGCGCCCGCGCGGGCCTGTTCCTGGCCATGCAGTACCCGGTCGAGGTTCCCGGCGTGTCCATGTCGAACTTCCTGCGCACCGCCGCCACCGCGGTCCGCGGCGAGGCGCCCAAGCTGCGTACCTGGGTCAAGGAGGTGAAGGAGTCGATGAAGGAACTCGAGATCGACTCCGCCTTCGCCGACCGCAGCGTCAACGAGGGCTTCTCCGGCGGTGAGAAGAAGCGTCACGAGATCCTTCAGCTCGGCCTGCTGAAGCCGAAGATCGCCATCCTGGACGAGACCGATTCGGGTCTGGACGTGGACGCGCTGCGGATCGTGTCCGAGGGCGTGAACCGCTACGCCGAACGCGGCTGGGATGATGGCTCCGGCACGCCTACGGCAGGCGGCATCCTGCTGATCACCCACTACACCCGGATCCTGCGGTACATCCAGCCGCAGTTCGTGCACGTGTTCGTCGGCGGCCGCATCGTGGCCGAGGGCGGACCCGAGCTGGCCGAGGAACTGGACGCCAACGGATACGTGCGATTCACCTCTGCCGCCGTAGGAGCATGAGATGACCGTTGTCTCGGACGTGACCGTTCCGGCCCTGGACGTGGCTCGCATCCGGGCCGACTTCCCGATTCTGAGCCGCACGGTGCGCGACGGGAAGCCGTTGGTGTACCTGGATTCGGGCGCGACCGCGCAGCGACCGCTGCAGGTGCTCGACGCCGAGCGCAAGTTCCTGCTCGAGCACAACGCGGCCGTGCACCGCAGCGCGCACGCCCTGGCCGAGGAGGCCAACGACGCCTACGAGGCCGCGCGTGCCACCATCGCGGCGTTCGTCGGCGTCGGCGCGGACGAGATCGTCTACACCAAGAACGCCACCGAATCGCTGAATCTGGTCGCCTACGCCTTCTCCGACGACCGCTTCCGGTACCGCCTGGGCGCCGGCGACGAGATCGTGATCACCGAGGTGGAGCACCACGCGAATCTCGTCCCGTGGCAGGAGTTGGCTCGTCGCACGGGCGCCACGCTGCGCTGGTACGACGCCACCGACGAAGGCCGGATCGATCTGGATTCGCTGGATCTGTCGCCGCGCACCAAGGTGGTGGCTTTCACCCACCAGTCCAATGTGACCGGGGCGGTCGCGCCGGTGGCCGAATTGGTCCGGCGCGCAAAGGAAGTCGGCGCTCTCGTGGTGCTGGATGCCTGCCAGTCGGTGCCGCACATGCCGGTGGATCTGCGCGAGCTGGGTGTGGATTTCGCCGCCTTCTCCGGGCACAAGATGCTCGGCCCGTCCGGCATCGGCATCCTGTACGGCCGTCGCGCGCTGCTCGAGGACACTCCGCCGTTCATCACCGGCGGGTCGATGATCGAGACGGTCTACATGGACCACAGCACATTCGCGCCGCCGCCGCAGCGGTTCGAGGCCGGATCCCAGATGATCTCGCAGGTCGTCGGATTGGCTGCGGCGATCGATTACCTCGGCGGCGTCGGCATGGCATCCGTTGCGGCACATGAGCATTCGCTGGTCGGCGCGGCGCTGGCCGGTCTGGGCGAGCTGGACGGCGTGCGGATCATCGGTCCGACCGAGAACGTGGACCGCGGCGGTGCGGTGTCCTTCGTCGTCGATGGCGTACACGCGCACGACGTCGGCCAGATCCTGGACGACGAGGGTGTGGCGATCCGTGTCGGGCACCACTGCGCGTGGCCGCTGCACCGCCGGTTCGGCATCGCCGCGACCGCCCGGGCGTCGTTCGCGCTGTACAACACCCTGGACGAGGTGGACGCCCTGGTCGCCGCTGTGCGCAAGGCGCAGAGCTTCTTCGGTGTGAGCTCGGGCGAGCAGTAGACAGGAGGGGAATACCCCATGCGCATGGAGCAGATGTACCAGGAAGTGATCCTCGATCACTACAAGCATCCGCATCACCGCGGACTTCGCGAACCCTTCGGGGCCGAGGTACACCACGTCAACCCGACCTGCGGGGACGAGATCACCCTGCGGGTGCATATCGATGACAACGGCGACGTCGCGGACGTCTCCTACGACGGTCAGGGCTGTTCGATCAGCCAGGCGGCCACCTCGGTGCTCACCGATCAGGTGATCGGCATGCCGGTGCAACAGGCGATGAAGGTCGTGGACGCGTTCAGCGAGATGATCTCCAGCCGCGGCACCGTCGAGGGGGATGAGGATGTGCTCGGCGACGGCATCGCGTTCGCGGGTGTCGCGAAATATCCGGCTCGCGTGAAGTGCGCACTGCTGGGCTGGATGGCGTTCAAGGACGCGGTCGTGCGGATAACCTCCGCGCAGGATGCGAAGAATGTGATGGGAAACGGCATCTCCACGAAGGGGGAGCACGATGAGTGACACGTCCGCGAGCGAATCCGCGGCGGTCGCGCCCGAGCGCGAGCTATCGGCCGAGGAGATCGGTCGGCTGGAGGACCTCGAGGAGGCCATGCGCGACGTCGTCGACCCCGAACTCGGGATCAACGTGGTCGATCTGGGCCTGGTCTACGACATGCGCGTCGAGGGCGAGATCGCGGTGCTCGACATGACGCTGACCTCGGCGGCCTGCCCGCTGACCGACGTCATCGAGGATCAGTCGCGCAATGCCCTGGTGCGCAGCGGCCTGGTCGAGGATCTGAAGATCAACTGGGTCTGGATGCCGCCGTGGGGCCCGGACAAGATCACCGAGGACGGTCGCGAGCAGTTGCGCGCGCTCGGTTTCACCGTCTGATCGAGCGTTCGCCGAGCCTGCCGCGGGCGTGGTGCCGGGCGGTGCGAATCACCCGAACCGGTTGCGGCTACTCGGATTTGGGGCGCTGTCCCCGATCCGGTAACGAGCTGGACAAAATCCAGCAACTCGGCAATGATCCTCCCCGACATATTTCTCGAACGGGGAGGATTCATCGATGTCATTGCTGCGCAAGGCCGTCTTGGGCCTGGCAGTCGTCTCGACCACGGGGCTGAGCGTCCTGGGCACGGGTACCGCGAATGCCGATCCCAATGCGTACGGGGCTTTTTCGCTATCGGAGAGCACCGGAACGGTGGCCTACGCGCTGAACTACGCCAACTATCCCGACGCTATCCACGCCGCGGACCGCAAGTGCGGACATGCGGACTGCCACAACATCATTCAGATCGTGAATGCCTGTGGTGCGGTCGCGCAGGGCGCGGACGGGCGGTTCGCCTGGAACTGGGCGCGCTCCAAGACCGAGGCCGAGCAGTCCGCGGTGAAGGCGCTGGGCTTGAGCGCCCCGCCGTTCCCGGACCTGGGCAGTGCGTCGCCGCGGGCGGCGCATGTGGTGCTGTCGGCGTGCACGGCCAACGTGTGATCTGAGCGTCGCCACGGTGGTTCGGCCGGTCCGCGAGTCGGGTCGGCCGAACCATTCGTAGATGCAGTCGACCGGGCACTCCTGCACGCATCCGTGGTCCATCACATCCACGCACGGCTCGCCGATCACATATGCCATAACCCGTTTTTACAATAAATTCTTGAATAAACCAGGGTGATCGCATGTTCGGCATCGGCCGCCCGCCACCGGCGTGCGACCGGCGAGTCGTACGAACCGGCGACCAGGGGGACCAATGGCCCCTGGCTGGGATGTTCGCTGCCGGACTACCGTCACTGTTATGGGGTGGTGCCTGCAATATCCCGGCCGGCCGCCGCGGCATGCCGTGCAACGAACCGCGCCTGCGCGCCGCCGGCGTACATCGCCGGTGACGGCCCGGCAAATCGCCGAGCTGGAGAATGTCCCCGCGGGGCTAATCGAGATCCGGCTGCGGTGTGCGGGCGGCACTGGTTCTCGCCACCAGAAGTATTCCAGCGCGGGTTGGCCGGTGCGGGAGTCCGGTACCGGATCGCGCATCCGGCGGTGACCGGGCCGGCCGGATCCGCCTCACCGGCGAGCAACTCGACGCCGGGGAATATCCGCCCCACCACATCGCAGACAGATCGGAGACAGACATGAGTGGTCATGTCACCTATCGCAGGGTTTACGACGAGATCTCACCGGCCGATGGCGCGAGGGTGCTGGTCGACCGCGTCTGGCCGCGTGGATTGCGCAAAGACAGCTTGGACCTGACCGAATGGCTGCGCGATATCGCACCGTCGACCGAGCTACGGCAGTGGTACAACCATCAGCCCGAGCGATTCGCCGAATTCCAGCGCCGCTACCTGGCCGAACTGCGCACACCCGAGCGGCGTTCGGCTGTCGATCACCTCGAGCAGATCGCCGACCGCATGGATGTGACGCTGTTGACCGCCACCAAGGACGTTGATCACAGCCAGGCCGCGGTCCTTGCGGACTGGTTCGCACACACTCAGCGACGGGGCTGATCAGGCCCGGAATGCGACGATACGACCGCGCCGGAACCGGGCCGCAACCGTCGGCGGACACGTCCGCTCACGACTATCCACGCACCGGGGCCCCGGCTGCGGATACCATCTCGGGTCTCGAATCGATGCTGGTGCGATGCCGGGCATGTCCACGCCTGGTCGCCTGGCGCGAAAACGTCGGCACCCTCAAGCGCGCCGCCTACCGCGACTGGGATTACTGGGCCAAACCGGTGCCAGGGTTCGGGCCACCCGATGCCCCGGTGCTCCTCATCGGTCTCGCACCGGCGGCGCACGGCGGCAACCGAACCGGCCGAATCTTCACCGGCGACCCCTCCGGGGACCTGTTGTATGCCACTCTCCACGAACTGGGCGCCACGTCCCAACCGACCGCGACCCGCCGCGATGATGGCCTGAGACTGCGCGGAGTTCGAATCACCGTCCCCGTGCACTGTGCCCCGCCCGACAACCGCCCGACCCCAGGCGAGCGCGACACGTGCCGCTCCTGGCTGGTCCGCGAACTTCAGCTCATGAAACCGGGTCCGTCGGTCGTCGTCGCATTGGGGCGATTCGCCTGGGATGCCTCGATCCCCGTGCTCGTCGAGGCGAGATGGCGGTTTCCCACGCCTCGGCCAGGTTTCGGCCACGGCCACCATGTCCTGCTCGACGATCCGGTGGCGGACCGTCAGCTGCACCTTTTCGGCTGCTATCACCCCAGCCGGCGCAACGTATCCACCCGCACCCTGACTCCCGCGATGCTGCGGGACGTCCTGCACCGTGCGATCACCGCCGCAAGTGACACCGGGCAGAAGCATGTTCAGTAGCCGGCACCCACCCCTGCGGCGCGGCGCCCCGGCCATCACGGCCTGCCGGACCTCGCCGTGGCCGCCCGACCAGCACGTGCCTGCTTCCGCGGCGCAACGCCACCACCATCACCCTGGCGCCCGGCGCGAGTTCAGCGCCTCGTCCAGGCTACTTCGCGACCGTCAGCAGTATCGCGCTGTGTTCGACGGCCTCCAGGCTGTGCCGGGCCTCCGGCACGACGAGCAGATCGCCA
This sequence comes from Nocardia vaccinii NBRC 15922, assembly GCF_001613305.1. Classification (GTDB taxonomy): domain Bacteria; phylum Actinomycetota; class Actinomycetes; order Mycobacteriales; family Mycobacteriaceae; genus Nocardia; species Nocardia vaccinii. The sequence goes on along the minus strand of NZ_BDCC01000016.1, from coordinate 91,165 downwards.
CGGCGGCCCTCCCACACGGCCTGCGGGCCGTGTAGCCGTACTCGGCCGCGCAACACGAAAACCGTTGCCTCGCCGGTATTGTCGTGCTCAGCCATCGACGTCCCCGCCGCCAGCGCGACCACGGTCTGCCGCAGCCGATGCTCGTGCCCGCCGTACACCGTGGTGGCACTGCGTTGCGACGGCAATGACCGGGCTCGATCCAACTGCTCGCGTGCCATCGCCTCCAACGAGAACTTCTCCATCGCCCCGTCCTTCCCTCGCCAGGCAGTCGATCTCCGGCCCATCATCGTCGAACGATGCGTGGTAGACGACATCGGCGACGTGTCGCTCGAGGACCTCGAGCGCCTCTCTCGAAACACGCTCCTGTTCGCATCGTCATCGGGTTTCGTCGCCGCTGCCTGTACCGGCAGCATATTTCCTATTCTTCAGCGGACCCGGCTCAGCCACACTGCGTATTCGGCTACGAACCTCGCCGCCGGCTGTTCTGGATTGCCGTGTGCCCGTACCGCCTTGTGCCGATGACACGGCTCGTCGATACCAGCATGACCGAGGCGGGCGCGGGATGTGACCGATTGGAAAGGAGGGTTGTCATATGAGCCGCGTCGACCGAGACGTCGAAGAATTGCTGGGTAATCCGGCGCGACAATGATTGTGGCGCGGACTGCCTTATCGGACAGCGCCGCGGATGTATCGACCGGTATTTCCGCCGCTGGTTCAGCGGCAGTCGACCGAGTAACCTTCCGCCTACTCCGCGCGGGACAGCCGTCGCATATCGAGTTGAAAGGGTCATCGGAAGGATCAGCAGTGTTCACAATAATCAGGCAAACGACGGCTCGGACCGTCCTCGCCGCCGCGATCGCAGTAACCCCGGTCACCGCCGTGACCGTACCGGCGCAGGCCGATGTCGTCGTCACCCACACCGCCGCCCCTGTCGACCGGCACTGGGGCCACGGCTGGGAAATTAAGCACATCATCCCTCCGGGCTGGGGAATTCCTCCCGGGTGGGGAATCCCTCCCGGGTGGTTCCACCACCTGCTGCCGTTCGGTTCCTCCGGTAGCGACTAGGTTGGGCCCGCACCGCACTACGCAGCCACTTCGCGCGGCTGCCGGCGAAGTGGTGCCTCCGGGGCTCACAGGGCCCGGTCCGACATCACCAACTTCGGCCGAGGATCACAGGCGCGGCGTAAGAGGGGCCCATCGGCCCTAACGGGTGGCGCAGCGGGGAGGCACCCTGAGCTGGACAGTCGGATCGGCGTCGACGTCCCTCGCCGGCGCGGACAACGGAGTAGCCACATGCCGACCGATAGCGCCACCAGGACCGTGCGGATTCAGGCCCCGCCGGCGACCGTGCTCGCGACGATCCGTGACGTGAACAGCCAGCCGGAGTGGATTCCCGAGATCCGCGAAGCAGAGGTGCTGGAGACGGACGAGCGGACCGGACTGCCGATCACCGCTCGGTTCACCGCGTCCGCGGCGGTCGGCACCGACAGCTATACCCTCAGATTCAGTCACCATGATGACGGTATGAGTTGGTCCATGGTGCAGGGGCGATTGCAGACCGGTCAGGAAGGCCGCTACCAGCTCGACGAGATCACTCCGAACACCACATCGGTGACTTATCAGCTGACCATTCATCACAACCTGCCGCTACCCGGCTTCATCCGCAGCCGAGTCATCAAAGGATTGGTGAACAGCACGCTGGCCGGTTTGCGTCGGCGGGTCGAATCCTGACCGGCTCCGGCGGGACGGTTCGATGCCTCCGCGGAAACGAAGACCACGTGCAGAATTGATCGCATCGTATTATTCCGGCGGGCGTCGAAAAATTGCTCGTCGGATGAGCAGATGTGCATCGGGACTGTCGTATCGAATGAATAGGTCTGACGTCGCCTGGATCAATGAACCACCGAAGGGGAACATCAACGCAGAATTCGTGGCCGGGCCGGTGTCAACCGATTTGTCTGCTACCGACCGGCCGTATCGTCCGACGGTGGCGCATCCACCGGAACGGCGACGGTTCTCGCCGGCAGCCGGTGTCGCACCCTGTTCACGTTAGATGCAGAAACTGAGGCTCACCGACCCCAAAGGAACGTTGAGGCATACCCAGAACCATTGAATCTGCGTCGCTTGGGCAACTGTGGCACTGGTGCCCGGCGGATCGGCCGTCGCCGGCGCGGCCGAAGCGATCGCGGGGGCGGCGACCCCCAAGGTCAATGTAGTGATAACCGTGGCGACGGCAACGGCGATTCTTTGAGACATTGCAAATCCCTTCGGAGGAGTTCGGAACACTGCTCATTAATTTTCCGTCCGGCGTTGTGGCGATCACAAGTGACTCAATTCCCTACTTGGTCGTCGGCTCGTGCGCGGTCGCGATGATTTCGGTCGACACGGTTGCACGCGCCCGAGTGTCACGGCGGTCAGCGGATTCTGAATGGTGGTTCATTTACCGGCCGCAGTGATTCTCGGAAAACGGCTGGTCATTGTGGGTGCCTATCCAGGAGGACGGCCTCTCGTGGGTTCGGCTCGCGGGCCGAGGTGCGGTCCGGTAGGTGCCGGGCCTGTCCACCCTGCAGCATCTCCGCTGGGCTACGGCACTGCGGCCGGTTCTCGAGCATATTCGCCAGCGGGGTCACAGCGTGTTCTCAGCAATCGAGTGGACACTCGATGCGATTCCATTCCGTCTGTCAGGAGTACCCCTGCAATGTCGACCATCAACGGTCTGCCGGCACATGTGCTGCTCGTCCATATCATCGTCGTACTGGTGCCGCTGACCTCGCTTCTGGCCATATTGTGTGCGGTGTGGCGCCCGGCGCGGCAACGGCTGGTGTGGCTGGTCGCGGTACTGGCGGCGTTCACCGTCGTGATGACGCCGATCACCACCGATGCGGGGGAGTGGCTCGAGCACAAGGTCGGCCGCTCACCAGCCATCCATACGCACGCGCACCTGGGTGACACCATGGTCTATTTCACGCTCGGCCTGCTGGTGGTGGCGCTGTTGCTGCTGTTCGTCCATCTGCGGGAGCGTGGTGAACGCCGGGTCGGTGTCGTCCTCGTCGCGGCGGTCGCGGTGCTGACCATCGCCGCGGGCGCCGCGGCGACCGTGCAGGTCTACCGGATCGGCGAATCGGGTGCGCGGGCGAGCTGGGCCGATCAGGTCGGCGGTTAGACCTGCACGACGATGGTCTTCATGATCTTGTCGGCGAAGGTCTGGCGCTTCTCGTCCCAGATCGGCCAGAGATAGCCGATATAGCAGAAGCTGTCCAGAATGTGGCACAGGTTGCGGACGAAGGCCATGCCGAATCCGAGAACCTGTCCGTCGGCCTCCCGGACCAGGCGGATGCCGACCATCCGCTTGCCCGGCGTCTGCCCTGTGGTGCCCACCAGATAGATCAGGTACAGGCCGCCCGCAACCGCGAACACCCAGGCCACAACGAACAGGATCCATCCGGCGCCGGACAGGCCGCCACCGGTGCAGACCGGATAGCCGTTCTCGTCGGGAGCGCAGGTCTGCGCCGAGAAGCCGACGGTGAAGCCGATGATGTAGAGGATGGCGGCCGGTACGCCGATGATCAGTCCGTCGATGAGTGCGCCGCCGACGCGTTGGATCCAGCTTGCGTACGGCGGTCGCGGTCCCGCTGGAGGATAGCCGTATCCCGGGGCTCCCTGCTGATAGCCGGGCGGTGGTCCGCCGTAGCCGTATGCACCGGGTTGCGGGGGCCCATATCCGGGCGGCGCGCCATACGTCGGAATTCCTGGGGAAGAGGGTCCGCCGTATCCGGGCGGCGTGCCGTAGACGGGATTGCCGGGTGTGGACGGTCCGCCGGAGCCCGGGGGTGGGTAACCGGCTCCGGTGCCCGGCGGTCCCTGCGGCGGCGGGCCGTATCCGGGCGGGGGAGCACTGTAACCGGGTGACGGCGGATAGCCGTATCCGGGCGGCTGGGGGACCTGTGGCGGCGGATTCTGATCCGGCGGGGGATTCGGGGAATCGCTGGAGCGGTCGTGCGGATCCGACGGGTTGCTCATGCGATTTCTCCGATACGCGAAGGGCGGCGAGCCGTTCGGTTGCCGCCGACTCGGTTCAGTATCGCTGATTTACCGAGCGCATCGTGGCGAACATCGCCCCGCACCGAGAAGTGCCGACCGGTTGTCCCGGCCCGGACGACGAAGGCCTCCGAGGGATGCGCATTCCGCTCGGAGCCTTCGTCAGGTCGGTTCGGCGGGCCGAGGCCGACGCTCCTGCCCGGCAGCTAGCCCGCGTTACCGGTCGGAAGACGCAGCGGATTGGACTGCTGCTGGGGTGCGGGCTGCTGGCGGTTCTGCTCCTGGCGGTTCTGATTCTGGTTGTTGTTCTGATTCTGGTGGTCCTGCTGATGTGCGGACTGGTTGTTGCCCTGGGGCTGCTGCGGGGTGTCGGCGAATGCGGGGGCCGAGGCCATCACGATCGGGGTGGCGACGAGCGCGCCCATCATGGCGAACTTCGCGATGCGGTGTGCCATCGGGCAAACCTTCCTCTGCTGTGACAATGACAGCTCCGATCACACCGCGGCAGCCCAGCTGCCGGATAGGTCATCCCCGTGGATGTGGTGTGTCCGGTCACGCGCCCTTGCGAGTCGTTTTCGCGGTGCTTTTGGCCGGGCTCTTCCGGGTGGCTTTACGTGCGGTTTTCTCGGCGGGCTTTTTCGAGGCTTTCTTCGCGGCCGGTGCGGGAGCGCGCCGCCCGGATGCCTCGAGGCTGCGTTGCAGGGCTGCGACCAGGTCGACGACCTCGGCGTCCGCCCCGACCGGAGCGGTTTCCTCGCGCTTGACCACCGTGCCCGATCCGGAAGCGATCGCCTCGTCGAGCACCTTCCGCAACTCGATCTGGTACTCGTCGGTGTACTGGGACGGATCGAAGTCGTCGGACATGCTCTCGACCAGCGTCCGGGCCATCTTGATCTCCTGCGCCCGCGGCGGGGCCGCGCCGTCGAGCGCGGGGAAATCCACCGTGCGTACCTCGTCGGGCCACAGCAGCGTCTGCAGCATCAACACGTCGTCGTGCACCCGCAACGCCGCCAGGCGGGTCTTCTGCCGCAGCGTGAAATGCACCACCGCGATCTGATCCACTTGCTCGAGCGTCTTCGCCAGCAGCACATAGGCTTTCGGGGTCGTGGAATCGGGTTCGAGGTAATAGCTCCGGTCGAACAGGATGGGGTCGATCTGCTCCGCCGGAACGAATTGCAGCACCGGAATCTCGTGCTTCTCCGCCACCGGAAGTTTCGCGAAATCCTCGTCGGTGAGCACCACCCGTTCACCCTCGGGCGATTCGTAGGCCTTATCGATGTCGGCGAACTGCACCGACTGCCCGCACACGGTGCACACACGGTCGTATTTGATCCGTCCGCCGTCCTTGGCGTGCACCTGGTGAAACCTGATGTCATGGTCCTCGGTGGCCGTATAGACCTTCACCGGGACGTTCACCAAGCCGAACGCGATGGAACCTTTCCAGATCGATCGCACCCTGTGATGCTACTTGCGACCGCCCGGTTTCGTCCGCCGAACCGGTGCGACCTGGGGCTTCTTGGTTATTGCGGGGTGTTGCTGGTTGTTGATTGCTGCTGTCCGTGAACCGACATACGACTCGGTGCGGTCCGGCCAGTGATTGGCAAGGTAGTCGTTCCAGTTGATACGCGCCGATGCCGAGCCTTCGTGCTCCTTGGGGTGTGGAGCAGGGCTTTTCCGACGCCGCGGCCGCGCATGCCTTCGGCGACGTGGACGGAGGTTTCGGCGACGCCGCGGACCGCGAAGATCAGCGGATTCAGCGGCAAGACGTAGTCATCAGGAAGTGGTCCCGAACCGGGCCGCCGCGTGGAAAATGGCGAGACCCCGGCGATGTGTCTGGTATCGAAGTATCAGGTAGGGATCGTTTCGGGGTTTCTGGCGGCCAGCATATGCGACGCTGCAGAGGTGTGCGGACAGGGCCGGATACCGGTCTCGCGATGCGGACATGGTGACCGGTCGGCTGCGATCTGACGACCCTCAATCCATGGTCTTCCCGCACTACTGCTCCTCACACCCCGTGCGGCGTTCGGCCCAGTCACGGGGGTACGGAGTCGCCGGGCAGGCGGGCGGATTACACCGAGACTTCGTGGACGGCGGCGCCGGCCCGCACGTCCAGGATCGCCAACAGCACCATCCGGCACACGGCCATGTCCGACATGTGTCCACGCACAGTGATCACCGCGTGCGCCGCAGCGCGTCGGCATTCCTGGACCAGATCCGCGAACGCGGGGGGCAACGTAGCGTTCTGCGGTTCGGGCTCGTGGAATACCGTTCCCAGTTCGTACCCGAGCGAGCGGGCGGTCTCACGCAGCTTGTCTTCACTCGAACCGACGTCGCGGTCATCGAGGAGGTCATCGCGCACGTAGCCGTAGGCGAGCGGCAATAGAGCAGTTGTCATGGTGATTCGGTTCTCAGTCGGCCTGCTTTTCCTGTACGACAACCACCCTGCGCCGGAGACAACACCCCCACATCGGTGGAACTACCTACACCGCTACCTGAAAGCGTGTTCGGCGATATCCGTTGTTGCCGGCATCGATCCGGATCGAGCCGAGATCGGAATTCGTCGACGGTTCGACCACCGTCGCGGTGTGGCTGGACTTGTGCGGGTCGATGCCGATCAGCATCATCAGGTATTCGGTCCTCGTCGTTGCCGGGCAGGGAATCCACGGCCGACATGGCGACTTCCAGAACTGCACGCGCGGGTCGTCGTCATACCTCTGTCGAGTCAGACCGTGAACGGAGACCGGTCGGACAGACATATCACGGGCAAGTCAACTACGTTGACTACGGGATGGGATGTCCATTCGTGCGCTGTCTGTGACTATCCGGTCTAGACTGCTGCGGATTAGCTGGTGAGATTTCTTGGAACTCTCGCAGTCGGTACGAGCAACGGTTGGTCATGCGGTCGGGACCACGGGTGAGTCGATGAACGACGGAAAGACGCTTCGGGCCTGGTGGAACGACCCGGTGGACTACGGCTGGCTGGTGCGTACCTTGGCGGCTCGATCGGCGGTGGGGCCGTTGAAGGTGTTGATCGGTGTCGCAGGTGCAGTGATTGCGGTGTTGGGTGCGGTCATCGCGGGTACGCCCGTGGGTCCACCGGGCGAGCCTGGCATTGCTGCGACGATCGGGGTGCTGTGCGGGATACTGTGGGCGTTGCGCTGGTGGCTACTGTCCTGGCCGAGCAAGATCGAGTCGCTGGTGTTGATCGGCTGCGCCGATGCGCTGTTCACCATGGAGTTCTTGCAGGTGCCGGACCGATTGTTCGGAGCCATGGGTGCTGTGCTGCTCGTAGCCACTGGCAGTTATCTGGGCTTTTTTCACAATGCGCGAGCTTTGGCGGCGCATTCGGCGTGGTCGTTGCTGTCGGTGGTCGTGTTGTCGGTGCGGATCGCCACCGGCGGCGGCGGTGTCCGGTTGGCAGTTGCGGCCGGGTTGTTGCTGTTCGTGTCGGTGGTCAGCGTGTTGCCCGCGTTACAGGTGCTCTACTGGCTACTGCGTACCGAATCGCTGTCGGACCCGTTGACGCACCTGCTGAACCGACGGGGTTTGGAGATTCGGCTGCCGGTGCTGGTTGAGCGGTATCCTGCGGTCTGTGTAATGTCGTTCGACCTCGATCGATTCAAGAGCGTGAACGACACGTGGGGGCACCGGGTCGGCGATGCGGTTTTGGTGCGGACCGCGCGGCGTTTGTCCGACGCCACAGGAGGCGGCGCGGTGGTGGCGCGTACGGGTGGGGAGGAGTTCGTGGTGGCCGTGCCGGTGACTATTGGCGTTGCGCATACCGAGGCCGAACGCCTGCGTCACATGATTGCCGAACCGTCGGAGACAGGGGTGGCTGTCACTGCAAGTATCGGTGTCGTGGTCTTCGACTCGACTACCTGTTCGCGATGCCCTCGGCCGAGCCCGGACCGCTTACTGCAATCCGCCGACGCCGCTATGTATCAGGCCAAACACTCTGGCGGAAATCGTGTTGTAATCGAGGAACTCACCCCGCCGCGCGGCCGCCATCATCCTGTTTCCGAATGATGGCGGCATGGCAGTTACGCGACATGCGATAGGAATTGCTGCAGGATAAGTGGCACTGACCTGCCCCACCTTTCGGGTTCCAGTCTCGGTGGCCAACTGACAGCGGACATGGGTGTGTTCTCGGAGAGTAGTTCGAACTCGATCGGGGTGCGGTAGGCCAGGGGGCAGTGGCGGCGTTGGCGGTTCGCCATGTCCAGTGCGTTGACAATGAGGGTGGAGTCGGCGCGCGAGTCGATGGACGAGCCTACGATCTTGCGGTAGCCGTATGTGCCTGGTGATGTGACGTGGACTTCGCGAGTCCCGTGAGCCATTGGCGCCGCAGCTGTGTCGGTGTGGTCGGGCGCCGCTTGGCTTTGTAGTAGTTCTGCCTGGCGACCCCCAGGACCCGGCAGCATCGGTCGATCGGAGCCCCGGCCGCGGCCAGGCTGTCGATCACCGGGTAGAACCGTCTTGTGGGCCAGAAGTGTCCTCCCCGAGGAACTTCGCGGCGTGGCGGATGATCGCCAGCTCGGTTTCGAGTTCGCGGATCCGGCGGCGAGCAGCACGCAATTCCGCGGACTCTGCCGAGGGTGTGCCTGGTCGTAGTCCGTGGTCGATGTCGTCCTGGCGCAACCATTTCGACAACATGCGCTGTCGGCGTCCGGACAGGCCCGGGGCTGCATCCTATTCGTCGCTTCGAGCGACTGCTCGCCGAGGCTCATGTCGGACGTCGGCTCACTGACACAAACGCCGCCAGGTATCACCTGGCGGCGTTTTGGCTTGTACCACAGGACAGGATCAGCGGTCCGCGGCGTCGATGGCGTTGTGTGCCTTGGTGCCGACTCCCAACCTTCTGATCCGTGGTCAGCCGGAATTTACATCCCATCTCCGGCAGCGATCAGCCGTGCATCACGACCTCGAGACGCGACGCGTCGGGGAAGTGGGTACTGAGGGTGGTCAGCTCGATCGCGATCCGTCCCGGGCCGGGGGCGAAGGATATCGAGTTGGTCTCGTTGTGGAACATGTGCCGGGACACGCTACCCACCCCACCGCTGTCCAAATTGCGCCAGTTGACGACCGCGACCAGCGACGACCCGCATCCGGCGCTGCCGGTGCCGGCGATGTCGTTGGTCTGGTAGCCGATGGAGACCTGGTTGCTGTCATCGAAGATGTTGGCCTTGGCGTTGATGGTCGTCGCGCACGGGCCGCCATCGAACTGTGCAGTCAGCGTCGGCATACCGGTGTGCGATTCGGCTGAGGCAGGCGCGGCCTGAAACAGAAGCGCGCTACCGACGGCAGCGAGGATGGAAACAAAGGCAGGAGCGTGCATGGTGTCCTCTCGTAGTTCAGGCCTTACACGCTATCGACACACGGGTTCAGGTTCCATCGACCGCACCACCCTCGGACTCCACCCTGACCCGGTAGGTGCCGGCGCAACCGTGCATCTTCCGGTGCAGCCCGAAGATGCCCTCCGGCGGGTGCGTCAGATTGGGGTACACCTCAACACCACCGAAGTCCGGCACTCAACTAGCGGAACCGATTTGGCCACAGGACTCGTCGGCAACAAGACGTCCGCCATCGATGAAACGTGGTCGGGTCTGCGCTTCGTCGTCCGCTGGCCGATCGGCACTGAATCGGAGGGGACGCTCCAACAGGGGTTCCGGTAGTGAGCGTGCGGAAAACAACGTCGGCGGTTACAGGCGAATGTCGACCGATCGAGCGGCCGCGGTGTCATACGCCATCCATGAGCCGAAACAGAAGCGCTCCCGCGAGGCGTGGAACCGCGTACTCGATTTCGGCGTGACACTGATCGAAGAGGGCGGCTACGAGGCGTTCACGATCGCTACCCTCTCCGAACGAGCGCAAGTCGCTGCGGATCCGTCGACAGTTTCCAAGTGTCCACCAGGTGTGGCTCGAGCCCGAACGCCCGCCAGATCCGCGAAATCGACGACTGCGACAGGCCGGTCGCGGCGGCCATTCCCCGTGTCGACCAGTGCGTATCCCCACCCGCCGGGGTGCGCTCCAGCGTGGTCACGATGCCCCCCTCGACGTGATCATCGGTGATCGTGCGCGACGCGCCGGGTCGCGGCTCGCCTACCAAGCCCTGCAAGCGATTTCGCACGAACCGGCCCCGCCGCCGGACCACAGTCTGCTCCCCCGTCCCCAGCGCCACCGCCACATCCTTGTTGACTGCTCCCTGCGCACACGCCAACACGATCCGCGCCCGCACCCCAGCTTCGAATCGCCCTTCGCCCATCGAACAAGCACGTCACACTCTATATCGGGCAGTGCAATCTCAGCCTTCGGCCGCCCCGTTCGCGCCAGCCACAAACACTAGCAACTTACAGCGCTAAACAGCGACTCAGGACGCTAGCGGGATCCCGTCCCGTCGGCGTGTCGTTCGCGCGACACGCCGACGGGTTTTTCAGATTGGCAACACTCCAAACAGTCTGATCGCTCGTGGTGACGAAATACCAGGCAAGCGATTCAGTCGCTGTCTACCGCTCGGGAGAGGCGCTGATAACCAGACCGTAAGCACGCCGGTCGCGTCGGCCACTGAGATCGATGGTGACGGACTTCTGCTCGGTGAACTCATCGAGAGCGTCCGGCCCGAGTTCGCGACCGATCCCACTCTGCTTGTATCCGCCGAAGGGCATGTGACGCGAGATGGTGTGCCAGTCGTTGATCCACACTGAACCGGCCTCGAGTTGTTCGGCGACAGTAAGGGCGCGCTGCACGTCCTGGCTCCAGACCCCGGCGGAGAGTCCGTACTCGGTATCATTGGCGATCTGGATGGCCTCGTCGACCGAGCTGTAGCGTAGTACCGAAAGGACCGGACCGAAGATTTCCTCACGCGCGATGCACATGTCGTTGGTCACCCCGGTGAAAATCGTTGGTTCGACCCAGAATCCACGTTCGTATTCCGGGCCGATCGGGCTGCCGCCTCCGAGGACCACCTCGGCGCCTTCACGCTTGCCTCGTTCGATGTAGTTGAGGATGCGGTCGCGTTGGAGGGCGCTCATTACCGGGCCGATGTCGGTCGAGGGGTCCAATGGATTGCCGATCTTCAGGGTCTTAACCCGTCGGATCAGCCGGTCGACAAATTCATCGTGCAGCAAGTCGGGCAACAGCAGACGGGTGCCCGACTCGCAGGCCTGCCCCGCATGCAGCAAAAAGGCAAAGATCGAACCGTCGACCGCGACATCGAGATCGGCGTCGTCGAGTACAATGTTGGGTCCCTTTCCGCCGAGTTCGAGGGTGACCTTCTTGATCGAGTCGGCGGCCTCCCTCATGATCTGGCGGCCGGTCACGGTCGAACCCGTGAATGAGAGCTTACGGACGTCGGGATGGCGGACCAGGTGTGCGCCGACGGTCGGTCCGTCCCCTGTCACGACGTTGTAGGCACCGTCGGGTAGACCCGCCTCTCGGAGAATCGTGGCGAGTTCGAGGGCGCCGATCGGGGTTTTCTCGTCGACTTTGAGAACCACCGTGTTGCCCGCGGCCAGCGCCGGGATCGACTTCCAAACGGCAATCACAAGTGGAAAGTTCCACGGTACGATGCCGCCACACACACCGAGCGGCTCACGGCGGACGAATCCTGTGTGCAGCACCTGCCCGGTGACCGGACCAGGTCGTTCCCACTCGTAGCGGCGAAGCAGGTCGGCGAAGTGCTGAACGTGCTCGAGAGGGAAACCGACGGTGAGCGCCTGAGATAGCCGGAACGGTGCACCATTTTCCCGCGCCCCGAGTTCGGTCAGCTCGTCCATCCTCTCTGCGAGCGTCGCCACGACACGGTCTAGTACCTCCGCGCGACGCACGGCCGGAGTGTTCCGCCATTCACCGCTGCGGTGGGCCCCCAGAGCGGCAGCAACGGCGGCGTCGACGTGCTCGGTCGTTCCCTTGGCGGCCGTCGCGACGATTTCCTCCGTCGCCGGATCGATCACGGTGTAGTGCTCATCGGTGTCGATCCATTCACCGCCGATGAACATCCGGTAGTGCCTTGCACCGGGACGAGCCGTCGGCTGCCCCGCATCGAGTGTCTGTGTCATTTCTCCCATTTCTCTACCTACGTTCGTCGAGTCTCGGCCACGGGGTCAGGACACTACGACGAGGAGGATCCCCGTGGTGTCCAGTTTTTTGGACACATTTGGGTGGCTGGGGCTGGCACGGTCTGGGGTGCCTGAGCAATATCGCGTGGGTTCGAGGAGGAACCAATGAAGACCAAGGCCGCGGTCATACACGAAGTAGGCAAAGCAATCGAGATCGAGGAGCTGGATCTCAACGGCCCCGGTGCCGGCGAAGTGCTGGTGCGCTATACCCATGCAGGGTTGTGTCACTCGGACGTACACCTCAAGCACGGCGACCTGCCTGCCCGTCTCCCGATGGTTTTGGGTCACGAGGGCGCAGGGATCGTCGAGGACGTGGGCATCGGCGTGACTCGGGTCAAGCCGGCAGACCACATCGTGTGTTCGTTTATTCCCACCTGCGGGAAGTGCCATTGGTGCGCGACCGGACAGCAGGCGATTTGCGATATGGGTGCGACGATCCTGGAGGGTAGTCTCCCTGGCGAGCGCTGGCCATTGACCGGACCGCGCGGGCAGTACGGTGCCATGTGTATGTTGGGCACGTTTTCGCAATACGGGGTTATTCACGAAACTTCGGCGGTGCCGATCCGCGGGGACCTGCCGTTGGAGCAGGCTGCTCTGGTCGGCTGCGGCGTGCCGACGGGCTGGGGGTCGGCGGTGAACGTCGCTGGTGTACGGCCCGGTGACACCGTCATCATCTACGGTGTCGGCGGCATAGGCATGAATGCGGTACAGGGCGCGCGCAGCGTGGGGGCCACGAATATCATCGTGGTCGACCCGATCCAGTGGAAGCGGGAGAAGGCAACCTCTGTGTTCGGCGCGACGCACGCGGTGGAAAAGGCCGAGGACGCCCAGCAACTCGCCATCGACCTCACCTACGGTGTTGGTGCCACGAGCGCGATCATCACGGTCGGAGTGGCGGATTCCGAAGTGGTGGAACAGGCGTTTCGGGCCATTTCCAAGGGCGGAACGATTGTCGTTACCGCTGTCGGCAAGTTCGGCGAGAACACCGTAGTGTTGCCCAGCGCGGAGCTGACGTTGTTCCGCAAGACCGTCAAAGGAACGGTGTTCGGGGATTGCAACCCGACGTCAGACATCCCTCAGATCTTGGACATGTACCAAGGTGGCAGACTCAAACTCGACGAGTTGATCACCGAACGGTTCGCCCTCGAACAGGTCGACGAAGCATACGATCGGCTGCTCGCCGGTGAGATACTGCGGGGCGTGATCGTGCACGAGCACTGAGGACAGCTGACCGGTGGCGGCTTCCACGTAGCCGCCACCGGCATCAGACCTCGATGCCCAACCAGTGAATTTTGTTGTACAGCGTCGATCGGCTCATGCCGAGCGCTTCGGCCGCGCGCCTCTTGTTCCCGCGTGCGGATTCCAATGCGGACAGGATCGTGTCGATCTCCGCCTGTTCCACCGCGGTGTTCACGGCGCGACCGGTCCGATAGTGCGCCGGCAGGTCCGCGACAACCACGTCCCCGCAGGAACGACGCACTGCCAGCGTCTCGATCACCCTGCGTAGTTCGGCGAGGTTCCCCGGCCACTGCTGTCCGGCGAGTGTCCTCAATACCGCGGGTGTCAGCCGGGGCGCCGGTCCCGGTCGGTCGGCCAGCATCCTCTGGGCCACCGCGGGGATTTCATGCCGGCGGAAACGGAGAGGAACAAGGTCGATTCGTTCAGCGCAGATTGCATTGAGCGAGGCATGGGAGCCGGCGAGATGTTCGCCGGGAGTAGAGGTCAGCGCCACGAGTCGTGTGGTACTTCTGATTGTGTTGGAGAGCAGGATGAGTGCTCGCTCGCTCAGCAGATGAATGTTTTCGATCACCATTGCGGCGCCGTCGCGATCAAGCATCCAGCAGACGCGCTCGGACCAGACTGTCTCACCGACTGTAGCGGTCGCCGCCGCGTCCATAGTGACGGGCACGTCGCTGCCGAGGTGGGCGCGCGCGGTGCTCGTCCGTCCGGTACCTGCTTCGCCGACCACCAACAACGGCCATTGCTGAGTCGTTGGTTTCAGATAGGACCGGTGCCCCCGCGCAAACAATTCGACTAAGAAACCCGCGGTGTCCTCGACCGGCTCGATTCGCACCCGCACCCTGAGACCTGACGAGAGTGTCACCGATGGGTGCTCGCTGGCTCGCGTCCCAGACAACTCGGCCAATGCGCGCAGCGTCTCATGGTCGGTGTGGTCGAGCATGTCCAACGCGGACCTGGTGGCGAGCGCAACCCGATGTCCGATGGCTAGGACAGCGCACCGCTGAAGCCGGACCCGCTTTTCGAAGGCTTGTGCGAGGATGCGCGCCGCCGACGGGGAACGGGCAATCAGCTGGTCCTGTATGTCCCGCACGACCCGCCGGGCCAGGACCGAGTAGAGCGGATGATAGTTGTCTTGGTGGCTGCTGAGGTTGAGCACGCCGAGCAGACGATGGGTAAGCGGGTGGAATACGGGTGCTCCGTAGCAGTCGAAATCTCTGAATGACTGTGCGAAGTGTTCGCTACCGCGGACCGCGACCTCACGGCGAAGCTCGCCCGCGGTACCCACAGAATTAGTCCCGATGTCTTCCTCGCCGAGCCGCACGCCGATCTCGACACCGACCTCGGCGATTGCCTCATGAAGACGGCTCTCGGTGCACCGGATATCGACCACCCGGTAATCCGCGTCGGCCAATAGCACGGCAGCGGCGGCGGTATCCAGATCGGTGCGGGCACGCTCGAGTGCCAGCCCGGCAGCGTCGCTCAACAGAGACGTACCGATCAGCTCCACTTGTTCGTGTGTAGGTCGCAGTTTCGGGTGCAGGCCGTAGAGCTGCGAGCGACGCCAGGAATTGGCGATCTCCGGACGAGGCGAACCGGTGTTTTTCAACATTGAACTCCTTTCCGCCACGGCGCGTGGCCACCCGGTAGAGTTTGTTATCTATTTGCTCTAGGTGGATACCGGTGCACGGCTCGGAAGGCTGGCTCGCCCAGTGTTCCGAAGGCTAATCGTTCACACTGTTCATGATCCATGTGATCAGGCTGTCGTGAGTCCGTCGCTCGTGGCGATGATGTGCTTGACCGCGATCGGAATGCCCAGCAACGGCGTCGGACACCGGCACGGCGCAGCTCTTGGTCAGTTCGACGCCGGTCAGCGTCCTGGAATTCATAGCGGCCATGGTGTCGGAAACGGTGAAGGGCTGTTCATGCGGAACTCCAGGCGGCTTTGGGTCGGATGCACCTGATGGTGGCGGTGTCGATCCGAACGTTGACTGTGATCATGAGGCGAGTCGATTCGCCGCACGGCGACCCGTCTCGCTGGAATGCCGGATTGCTGTGATCGGTCGGAACGCGAGGCGAGTCGGCCGGCCCTGACAACAAAGATAGGTCATACCATTGTGATTGTGGGCCGATTCCCGAAAAGGGTGGGGGTGCGAGGGCCCTGCTTCAGCCGACGCAGGCGTTATCGCGCCATTGCGTGTGGGCGGGTGTCCACTCTGCGCGAAGGTTGCGCGGCCGCTTCGCCGCCTGTTGTCCGTGCCAGTCGGGGCGGAGGGCTCCGGGCGGACGCGGGTCCATTACGTCATCCGTCGTAGCGAATCGGCCAGTGATGCGTCGGTCTTTGCTCGCTGGTCCAGCAATCCAGCGTGTGCCTGCTGATCACCAGCTACCAGGCTCAGCGAGTGCTCGGGGCTGCACCGCCACGACGAACACGACCAGTGGGTCAGCTTGCTCGTTGAGATACTGGTCCCCGCTTGAAGTCACTGCGATCGAGAAGCTTGGAGTTGGCGAACGAGATCGGGGCTGCTGCACGTTCAGGTGACAGTGTCACCTCTCCGCGCAGCAGCCCCGTTCTTGGTTGTTGGTGGGTGTTGCTGGTTGTTGTTTGTTGCTGTTCGTGGGTCTGTGACGTCCTGTGGATGTCCTGATACCGATGCGATTTGCCCATGTCCCGTGGCTGTTTCGGGCGATCCGGTGGTGCTGAACTGGGCTGCGCGAGGCTTCGGCGACCGGATCGTCTGCTTTGTGCCAATAAATGCGTCACAGGGGGTTCAGTCAGGCCGTCAGTGTCCACGCCGACTTGCTCCGCCAGGTGGACGGTGACCTGCGGCGGCTCAACTTTCCACATCGCGCGCGACTCGCAGCGCAAGGCGTGACTTGCCGGCCGGTGAAGAATCCCTGGTCGGCCACTCCGGACCGCTGTCGGAAAAACATGTCGAAAAGTCTTGCTGTGCAACAAGTCCTGTCGGACCTTTCTCGTACAGTCACGCCCATGACCGACATCTCCGCCGCGACGCCGGCGCTCGTCCTTGACGGTGACGCCCTCGACCCGATCGGCGGAGGCGGTGCCCTCGTCGGCTACGCCCGGGTCTCGACCGCGGGCCAGCTGCTCGGCCGCCAGCTCCACGCGCTCACCGCGGCCGGGTGCCAGAAGGTGTTCGCGGACAAGAAATCCGGCAAGAACGTCGAGCGCGGAGAACTGTGGCACTGCCTGGACTACCTGCGGGCCCGGGGACACCCTCGTGGTGCCCGCGCTGGATCGGCTCGGCCGCTCGCTGCAGGATCTGATCTCGATCGTCGCCGGACTCCGCCAGCGCGGCATCGGATTCCGGTCCCTGCACGAGGCCCTGGACACCACAACTCCGGGCGGACGCCTGGTCTTCCATGTGTTCGCCGCGCTCGCGGAGTTCATCCGCGAGCTGATCGTCGACGGCACCAATGAGGGCCTGGCCCGGGTTCCGGTAGTAATCGCCGAAAAATACAACGGATATCGGCGTAGCCGCTGGTAGTAGGCAGCGTGGCGAGGCTACGGAATCGTCTTGTCGAGATCCCGGTAAGGGACATAACCGCTGGTCAAGTCGTTGTCGTTGTTTCCGTGCGATTACTACCGGACCCCAAATTTCGTTGCACCCGCGCGCTTTTCGCGAGATTGGCCTGGTCTGGTCCGCGGACCGGCCGCTGGCGCCGGCGGTCCGCGCGTTCGGTGACTATGCCGAGAGCGGGGCCGTGGGTGCCTGGTCGGTGCGGGCAGGCCGCGGCCCGATCGTCCTCACCGCGTGACGGGCTTCGGGCCCGGTTGCGGGCCGGTGTTCAGCTGTTCGGGTAACACGGTGAAGTGGCGGACGAAACCGGACAGGACGGGCAGGTCCTTCGGTGTGGTCCACTCGCCGAGCAGGTCGCCGGTGACGGTGTCGCTGTAGAGATAGTGACCGTGCGTGGGTTCGTCGAGGTCGTAGGCATCCAGGTAGATCCGCCATCGGCCGTCGGGGAGCGGGATCACGCACTGTCCCTCACGCGGTTGTCCCGGGCCCGGTCCGCCCCAGCGCGCCCAGTTCCCGGTTCGCGCGAACGTGTACGGGCCGACCAGGCGGTCGGCCACCGCGACCTCGACGTTCTTGGTCGATTCGTTCTTGACGAACGCGTAGTAGCGTCCCTGCGACAACGTGACCGTGGTGTCGATGTAGCCGAGGCCGCCCGGTGCGGGAAGGAAGCCTGCCAGCGGTATGGGCGTGGTCCAATGCAGCCGGCTCAGCGATGAGGTGGTCGCGGTCATGACGCAGGGACGGAAGACCGTGCCGTCGTTGATGTTCACCAGGACGCTGACCGTGCCGTCACGGTCGACGAACCATTCCGGCGCCCAGGTATGGGTGACACCGCCGAACGGAATCGTGTACTCGTACAGGAACTCCCAGTGGATCCGGTCGCGGCTGCGAGCGAACCCGATGGTGTTGCCGCCCCATGCGGTCGTGTACGTCACGTAGTACTCGCCGTCGATGTGACGAAAGACGCTGGGGTCGCGGCACAAGCCCTTCTTGGTCGTGGCCGCCGCTACCGGGGTGTCGGCGGGGTCGGCGTCCGGCGGACGGTAGGCGTCGGCCTGGACGAGCCGGAAATTCGTTGCGTCGGTGGATTCGTAGACCCACATATCGGTCTGGCTGGCGTTGGTGAACGCCGTCATCGTGTATCGGATCGGCGGGGCGGCGGCCACTGCGCGTCGGGATGCCGCAACGCTCAACGGTACGCTCGCTGCCAGGGCGAGCATCGCTCTGCGGGACAGCCCGATCGACGTCATATGCGGATTATTCAGCCCGTGAACGCTGAATGATTGCTGACACACCGCGCGTGGTGGGTAGATCGATATGCTGCTGTTGTGATGGCAGCACAGGCCGCCGACGCCGGCCGTCCCGGGCGGCCGCCGGACTCTGCTGCGTGGGCCGTGGAGATGAAATGGCATGCGCACCATCTGGTCTGCGAGCCGGGGCGATGCCGTCTCTACAGGGGTTCAGGAAGTAATCGCGCGAAAGACAACGACAACGGCTTGACAAGCAACGATGTGCCGTAGCGGCTCGGGCTGCGGACGTGCTCGGTTGGTACTTGGCTCGGCTGCCGAGAGGTCAATCGGTTGCTGGAAGCTAGGGGGAGCGTCAAACGCGGGCCACGCGTACCAACACGGTGATCGGGGCCGCGGCCACGATCGCGCCGGCCGCGATGAGAGCCGTTGCCGCCCAGCCGAACCAGCTCACCGCGGCATTCAAACCATCCCCGCAGGCCATGCGCGAACTCAACAGCCTCATCGGCCCCGACGCGTCCCGCACCCACTGACCAGCAACTACGCCATATCCGCCCGAAATTCGGCCGATACAACGGCGACCCCCTTTTGTGCGATCTCTGCCAGTCGTTCCCACGCCGGCGAGGTGATTCCGACGGATTCGCTGACCAGGCGGGTCAGTTTCGGGTCCAATGCCGGGGTTGTCCGGTCGGCTCCGGTGTGTCGGGCGGTCTGCCACCGTCGGGTGCGGTCGGCGAGGTCCATCAGGCGTGGATCGTCGGGAGACCAATCGAATGCCGCGTCGTAGTCGAGGTAGATCGCCCGGAATTGGGGGTCGTCGATGGCGTCGAGCTTGTCGGCGATCCAGGCCGACGCCTGGTCCGGAGCGACCGATTGCATCAGAATCCAGAGGTCACGCTCCATCCGGACTGCCCGATCGCTGCCCCCGAGTTGTTGCAGGCGGTCGAGGTAGTCGGCGACGTCGGTGGACACGAACAGGCGGTCGCCGGAGCCCAATTCGGCGATCTGTTCGCGGGTTCGGCGGATCTCCTCGGCGCGGTCGGCGAGTGCGCGGTCGATCTCGGCGATCGCTGCCGCGAACTCGTCGGAGTTCGCGGTGAGCAATTGCTTGACACGGGCCAAGGGAACACCGGCGTGTGCCAGTGTCTTGATCTTGACCAGTTCGATGGCGTCTTCGGCGCGGTAGCGGCGATAGCCGGACGAGTCGCGCGCCGGCTCGGGCAGCAGTCCGCGCTCGTGGTAGACGCGCACGGCCTTGATCGTCACCCCGGCATACCGTGCAAGCTGCCCAATCGTGATCATGCGCGTCTCCGTTCAGTGGTGTGTCATCCCGTGGCGGTCATCGCACCCGGGCGAACAACCGCCCGGCGAGATCGATTCCGGTCACGGCACCGGATTCGTCACGGGTGAAGAACCCTCGCTGTCCTACTAGACCACCCTCGGTGACGATGTACTCGTCCGCGTCGCCGGGCAGCAGACCGAAGACAGCCGGTGGCAGATCCGGCGGCATTTCGGTGTCCGCGGCGGCCCGGACCTCCGGTTTGATCGCACATCCGATCGTCGACTGTTTTCCGTCGGCGTCGAGGGTGAGCCGCATCATCTCGTTCTCGTAGTGACCGGCGATCTCCGCTGCCCGCGCCGTGTTGTAGGGCAGCGGTTGCGGGTCGGGCTCGACCACGCCGAGGTAGTGTTCGAGCACCCAGTTCACCACGGTCCGGTTGAATGCGAGGCCCGCGTCCGGGCCCGCGTTCGATGTCACGGCGACGGCGAAGTTCCGGTCCGGCACGATGAGTAGGTCGGCGAATTGGCCATTGCCCGATCCGCCGTGCCCGATGGTCGCGACACCGTCCACCTCGCGCAGGAACCAGCAGATGCCGAACCCGTCACCCAGTGTGCTGCCGCGCAACTCCACAGTCTGCTGCCGCATCCGGTGCAGCAACTCGGTGGGCAGAATACGCTCGCCGGTCTCGGTCCGGCCGTCGCCGAGATGAAACCGTGCCCAGCGCAACAGATCACTTACCGACGTCGCCACGCCGCCGCCGGGGTTGTTGGCGCGGTTGTCCTTCCACTGCTGGGCGACCGTGAGCAGGCCGTCGGCATCGACGTTGTGTCCCACAGCGAACCGCCGGGGCATGACGTCGTTGACCGCGTAGCGGCTGTGTTCCAGTCCGAGCGGTTCGAACAGCAGCGATGCGATGGCCCGTTCGAAGGTCGATCCGGTGACGGTCTCGATGGCCCTGCCGGCCAGGTTGAACCCCGCCTGACTATAGGACGCCCGCGTTCCCGGTTCCGCGATCAGCGGCGATTCGCCAAGTTTCACCGCGTGCCGCGCCAAAGCGTCGTCGCCTTCGCCGGTATCGACGCCGAGCTTCCACTCCAGCCCGGCCGTATGGTTGAGCAGCCGCATTACGGTGATCTCGTCCGCGGCCGCATCGGTGGGGGCGAATTCCGGGACATACCGCCGCACCGGCGCATCCAACTCCACCCGGCCCTCGGCGGCCAACCGCATCAACGCTGTCGCGGTGAACGTCTTACTCACCGATCCGACCACGAACATCGTGTCCCGGTCCACCGGAAGCGGATTGTTCATGCTTGTCACCCCGTGGCACGCGAAGTCCTCTCGAACACTGGCCAAGACGCCGACCGCGACACCCGGTATACCCAACTTCTGCGCCGACGCCGCTGCGAATTCCGACAACTCCTGTGCTGTTTCGTTCATGCCACCATGCTCGAACCTTAACCCCGGGGCAAGGTCAAGCCGTAGGGCGAAGCTCCCTCCGGCAACGGCCGCCAGGCCGGTGGCAGGCCCCGAACAGCACACGTCGGAAAGCGCCCTACAAGCACAACTATCAGTCGGCGTCCAGAACCGGGAGAGACACCCCGGCAAACAGGATGAACGCCAGCACCACAAGCCCGACGTCTGCCAAGAAGACCACGTAGGTCAAGCAGGACGATTACGAAGCAAGGTTCCAGCAGGCGCTCAGCGAATTGCACATCGCCAAGGAGATGCCGCCGTTCGTCCAGGGCAACCGGTCGGCGCCCGTGCCCACGGTCGGTGAGCGGGAGTTGCAGCGGATGACGCACCAGCTCTTCGACGAGGTCGAGGGGCAGTGCGCGTTCTACACCGAGCGTCTCGGCATGGACGTGATGTGGGTGCTCGAATGGCTGAAGAAGTACTGGTCGGCATGGAATGGCGGCGTCAACGAGGACTTGGTGCGCGAGACCGTCTCCGAGGACTGCCGGTACAAGGACCCGCTGTCGTTCGGCCGGACGATGGTCGGGATCCAGGCGTTTATCGACTACAACCAGGCGTTCTACGACGCGTCCCCGGACATGGCCTACTACCTGATCCCCGGCGAGGTCTCCCTGCAGGTTTCGCCCAAGGGCGAGGTCATCTTCATGGGGCGCTACGTCGGGTGCGGGCACTGGGACTATCCGCTGCGGATGTATCCGTTCACCCCGGGCTCGCCCGCGATCCCCGGGACCGGCGCGTACATCCAGGGGTACCCCGTCGACCGGTACCACTTGGACCCCATTACCCACAAGGTGATCCGGGGCGAGACGCTGTGGGACCCGTTTGAACTGCTGCAGATCCAGAAGCTGATGCCGGCCGACACCAGTCTCGCGTTCAAGGCGATGGTCGGGGCGGGCAAGCTCGTGACGCCCGCGGTCAAGCTGGCCCGCCGGTTCGGCGGAAACTGACCACGACGCCACGATGACCAGCTCCACGACGACGTCCGGTCCCGTGGCGATGTCCGGCGGCGGGGCGGTGGCGAGCGCCACCGTCCCGCCGCCCGGCCGGCCGAGCACTTCGGGACGTTGACGATGACCCGCCAGGCGGTCCAGAAGGGAACCGGCTCCCGGACCATCCTGGGCGAGACGTCCGATGAGCGCCACGCCCGCCACCGCGACGCGCTGATCGACGCTGCGCTCACAATCGCCCATGAGAGCGGGCTCGCGGCCGTCGGTGTGCGGAGCCTGTGCGCCCACACCAAGCTCAACCAGCGCTACTTCTACGAGAGCTTCGACACGGTCGACGACGTCCTGATCGCCGCGCTCGACACGATCGTCGGCGAGCTGCTCGTCGCCGGGTTCGCCGCGCTGCACGACCGCCGCCACCGCGCCCTGCTCGCACGCGCACAACACGGCATGAGCATCGCGCTCGGCGTCATCCTCGACGACCCGCGCAAAGCCACCCTGATCGGCGCGATCAGCGGCGGCCCCGAACCCCTGCAGAACGCCTTTCGCCAACGGATCGCCCAGGTCGCCGACGTGAGCCTCGCAGATCCCGAAGCGGCCGAGCAGGGGTTCGATCGCGCCACCGCCATCTACGTCGCAACGGGAAGCGCCCAGCTCATCGTCGCGTACCTCGCCGGCGAGCTGGACCTCGACCGCGACGCGCTGGCCGACAAGCTCGCCCGGCTCGCGATCGGCGCCTTGGGACACCACATCAGCTGACCTGCCGCTTCGAAGCCCGGATCGACCCGACGGGAAACCGACCCTCACCGTCCGCCCAGTACGGCACTGGGAAGCGGTGGCGTGCAAGGTATGTGGCGCCGACGACGCCGGCCTCTCCGCAAGAGTGGCGGCCGACGTGCTCGGTCACCCCGATCCCTGTGACTGAAGAGGAATCGGAGGAGCCCGGGGGCCGCGGTGGCTGCGGTGTGGATGGACGAGCAGATCCGCCGGTGGGCCAGAAAGGCTACGGGAGCTGACCGACTTCGCCAACCGTCCGCGCCAGAGGTGTCGCGCTCGAGTCCTCCACGAACACCGGTCGAGTGTCACGAACGCGACTCGCGGAATGGCCCCGGAGACTCCGTCTCCGGGGCCATTCTCGTCGATACATCGACTACCTGGTCGAGTTACCCGAGGTAGATCCGCAGCGGATCGGTATGTTCGGAATCAGCATGAGCGGCTACTGGGGTTCGCGGGCTGCGGCGACCGACCGGCGACTGGCGGCGTTGGCGGCGTTCGAAGCGCCGACCGGCGACTTCGCAACGATCTTTGAACGCGCTCAGCCGACGTTCAAGAACAACTTCATGTACATGTCCGGTTATATCGATGAGAGCGCATTCGACCGTGAATTGGCGGGCTGCATGCCTCTGGGATCCCTGGTCACGAAGATTCTCTGCCCAGTGTTGTACGGCATCGGCGAATTCGATGAGTTGACGCCACTCGAGCAAGCGTTGGCGAATTACGAACTTGTTCGTGCCCCCAAAGAGATTCGAGTCTATGAAGGCGAGTTTCATCCACTCGGTGGGGTGGCCGCCGAGGTGTTCCGGTTCGGTGCGGAATGGCTGGAGCGGGCTTTGTCGGGGGACTTCGCGCAGCCGGGTCGCGATGTGCGCCACTACGTGCACCGCGATGGGCGCACGACCGACGGCACCGCCGACCCGGATCGGTGGCTCGGTGCCGTGCCGTCCGTGGTTCAACAGGCGCGTTCTGCGCGATCGGCACAGGATTGACGTTCACTGCCGACCAGCGCAGCCGGCCAGGTTGAATCAGGCTGTGACCATAGGTGATTCGAGCACGGTGTCCAGCTCCGATCGATAGTGGTCAAGAGCGCAGCACACATGTGTTGTGGAAGTGGAGGTCTGCATTCGGCGCGCTGCTCTGTCCTGGCCAATGACAGGGTTCGCGCCGTGGTGTCGGCTCGGGACCGCCGGTCCTCAGTGTCGGCTGAGGAGTTGATGAAGAGGCTCGCGCGGCCTACCCATGATGCTCGTGTACCAGTGAACCGCCCGATTGGCTTGCTCGGGTGGGGGAGGCAACGTCCCCGAGGCATCAGCCGGAAGATCATCCCGTGGACCGAGGACCGCATGAACGCCATCTGGACAGCACTGCCCGACCGCAACAAAATCGTCATCCCTCTCGGTGCTGCTGCGGATGGGGGAGATCATGGGACTCTCACCCGATGACATTCGCCGCAAAGAACGGGTCTTCGTGGTGCAGGGTCGGACTGCGGCGGGATAGCCGTCGGATGAAGCTCGTCGGGCCGCGAGTTGCCCCACGCCGTGACAGTGATCAGGATCGGGGCCATGGATTTGGAACCACGTGTCCATCAGGAGTCGATCGAGATCGCGGCGAGTCCGGATGCGATCTCGTCTCCGACGTCGCCAGAACTGGTGAGTGGTCACCGGTGTGCAAGCGATGCTGGTGGGATGAGGGTGGCGGACCGCATGTCGGTGCACGGTTCACCGGCCGTAACGAGACATCCGAACGTACCTGGGAGACCACCTCGACTGTCACCGCAGCCGAAGCGGGCCGTGCGTTCGCTTGGGAGGTGGGGAAGGGATTCGTTCGCTGGGGCTACCGCATCGAGCCCCTGGGCGCGCGGACAAGACTGACCGAGAGCTGGACGTTCACCACCGCAGGACAGGAGTACTTCGTCGCTGTCTTCGGCGATGCTGCTCCGGCCCGGATCGACGGGGCTACCCGAACCGCGCACGACGGCATTCGCGCGACGCTGGAAGCGATCAAACGCATCGCCGAAGCGGCCGAGCGCGCCGACGACGCCCTGCTCGGCAACAACTAGTGCCACGTCTGAGAAGGTTGATGCTGTAACCCGCACCCAGGGGTGGCGGGTTGATCATCGGTCACCGAACGGTGATGCTGCCGGTGGAGGTGATGCCGGTGCTCGGAAATCGGATGTGTTGGTCATGGCTGTAACCCCGGAAGAGGGCCGGGGTGGTGTTCACAGGGCGCGTTCGCGCACGCCGCGGCTACCACCGCGATCACGGCGAGTGTGGGTGTCAGGACGCCGAGTGAGAGGTGCAGGGTGAACATGTCGCTGTTGAACGACCGTAGGAACGTCGCGGCGACTGCTGCCCCGGCGGCGACGCCGATGGGTGTCGCAAGGATTGTGGCGGTGAGGTTTTCCAGTGCGAGTGTGGCGGTCAAAGTCGCATTAGGCGCAGGTCAGGAACTTGAACCCCCGAACCGCTGTCAAGGTTCGGGGGTTCGCCGTGTTCACAGCCGATCACCGGTAGTACCTAACACCTCCCTACCTGTGGTTATGCGGCGACAGCAGCGCAGGAGGGTCGCGGAAGATCACATGCGGTCACGCCGAAATTTTGGGGTGGGTCAATTCTGATGCGTCACAGCGCTTGGAGGGCGGGGCGCTGTGGACATTGAAACGGCCTGACCGGATGCTTCTTTCGGGCAGTTGGTGGCTGAAGCCGATTGCCAGCGATGGATCGGCCGTCCATCGGTGATCTGGCGGCTGTCAACGGTCATTAGGAACTTGGCTTCGGGGATCGTCGATTCTTCCGGCAGCCAGGACGAGAACGTCTTGCTGGTCGGGAAATTCGCGGTCTTGCACCGCATGCGCCGGGTCGCCGAATCGCGGCCTGAGACTTCCACGGCCAGCAGCACTCGCAGCACTCCGGCGGGGTCCCAGCGTTGGGCTCGGGCGGTGGGCGGTGGCGATCACGTCGGGCGCGGCTTTGGGCAGATAGGGCAACCGCATCCGGCGGCAGATCTTGTCCAGCTCTTCGGGCAGCGCAGGGGCTTTCGGGGAACTCACGCGCCGAACTTCCCCAACCAGCGGTCCCGGGCTGGACAGAATGCGCCTCGTCGGCGCGCACCACCTCAGCCAAACTGGAGACCTGGCCAGATGATCGAGGAAATCTGATCGCCCCGACCTCCCGGGACCGTCGATCTGGCGACGTCGAAGAACGACATCAACTGGAGTTCCAACGCGCTTTCGTTGCGTTGGACGGTAATCCTTACCGGCTGACCTTGTCGTCGAGTCCGGCGGCCGGACCTGGATTGTCTGCGGTCGAATCCGAATGTCGATGCCGAGGTCGTTCCCGCGGGGTTTCTCCAGCCGCCGTAACGACATTGGTATGTGGCGACCATGGTCGATCGCGTTACCTTACGCCCCCCGCGGTTCTAGGCTGATGAGCTGTATCACCGCCGTGCAGAGAGGGTTTCATGCCGGACGTGTCCGAACCCACCCCAGTGACCGGGGTCCGAGTACCGGTCGGTGTGGACACCACACGAGCGAGTATCGCCCGCGTCTACGACGCGACTCTCGGCGGCAAGGACAACTACGGTGTCGACCGTTCGGTGCGTGACAAGGTTGCCGAAATCGCCCCGCGCCAAAGCGAAGTCGCGCGAATGAACCGGCAGTGGCTGCACCGCGTGGTCCGCTACCTGTCCGGGCCGATCGGCATCGACCAGTTCCTCGACATCGGCGCGGGTCTGCCGGCCGTCGGAAACACTCATGAGATCGCGCAGCAGCAGAACCCCACCGCGACCGTGGTCTACGTCGACAACGATCCTGTCTGCAACGTGCATGGCCGCGTTCTGCTCGAAAAGAACGAGTACACCCATTTCGTACCCGCCGACCTGACCGAGCCCGATACCCTGCTCACACACCCCGAGGTCGTCGCGCATCTCGACCTCACGCAGCCGGTCGCGCTGATCCTGTGCGGCATCCTGCACCACGTCGACGACGCCCTCGACCCCGTCGGCATAATGCGGCACTACATCGAGGCGATCCCGCCCGGCTCCTACGTGGCGATCACCCACTTCTGGGATCCCGCTGACGGATCCAAGGCCCACGACATGGCCATCAAACTCCAAGAGCGCTTCGTCGAAGCGGGCCTGGGCTCGGGGTGGTATCGGACTCGTAGCGAGATCACCGCCTTGTTCGGAGACCTCGAACTCATCGAGCCGGGTCTGGTCGAACTCGATGACTGGTGGCCCATGGGCCCGGCCCTGGAACCCCGTTGCACCGAAAAACGCCTACTGCTCGGCGGAGTCGGCCGCAAACCCGCAGAATCCAATTCGGTGACCCCTCTGCTGCGCGGCCGGCCCAAAACGTAGCGACCGCCACGAATCCACCAGCCCGAAAGACGAATTCCGAATGACGCTGTACGACGACCTGTCCGGCCCCACCCTGCGTGATGGCCGATGGCAGTTCCTGCAAGTCCCAATCGACGAGACCCGGACATGGACCTATACCGAGCCCGAGGCGAAAACCGATGTCAGTGACGGGACAGTCTCGATCCGCATCGATGAATTCACCCGCTCGCACTCGCAGGTGCAAATCCTCGACAACCCCAAACACCTACTCGTATCCAGGACTCGATCGCATTCGTGGAGCAGATGACGCGTCGGATCTCCACGTCGTAATCGAGGAAGGGGATGAACTCCTCCCATACGTTGTTCCAAAGCCGCACGACTGCAACGTATTTCGACCCTCAACGCTCGGTCAGCTCGTCCAGTGCGGCACTGGCGGCCTCCGCGTTGACTGCGTTGTAGATCGGTTTCACGTCTCGTTTGATCGCGTCCCAATGTTGGCGGGACACGAGCCGGAACGTGTTGCGGATCAAATGGATGATGCACGTCTGCACCGTGGCCAGCGGCCGCACGTTGCCGACCGCGTCGGGCAACCCTTTCAGACCGTCACAGACCAGGAAAAACACGTCATTCACGCAGGCCTTTGGCATACAACGACAGCACGATCTCATCCACACCGGTCAGGCGGCGCTGGCGCTTCTTGACGATCCGGGGCTCGAACGACCCTTCCCGGTCGCGGGGCACGTCGATCTGCACATGCCCGCTCGACTCGGTCAGCACCGTCTTGCGACGAGTCCCGTTGCGCACGTTCGCGCTTGGTCGATCTTCGGGTGCCTGGTGCTTGTCGAAGCCGAGGTGATCGGTCATCTCCTCGTTCAACGCGGTCTCCAGGACCGTCTTGGTGAACTGTTCGAGCAGCCCGCCCGGCCCATCAGCGACAGCCCTTGTTCCTTGGCCAGCCGGGCCAGCTCCGCAGCGGCCAACTCCTCGGCCGAAGCCTCGACCCGCCTCTTCTCCGCGTCACCGGATCAAGTGTCGTCATGGTGGCACCTTCCCGCTGAACTTCGTTCAGCGAATCAGGCCGGAACCACCGTTGAATCCACAGTCCCTTTCGGACCGTCCTCACCGCACTCAGCGGCGTGGTGCCGACCGTTGAACGCTGTCCGCAGGGGCGTGGTCAGCGGGCGGATCGATGGCGCTGGGCTGGGGATCGGCTGCGCCGATCAAGGTTTGCAGTATGCGCCGCAGGGCGGTGCGGTCGGCCGGGGAGAGCGGCTCCAGGAGCTGTTCTTCGAGCTGTGCGTTCAGAGTTCGTAGTTTCGCGGCGACTCGGAGGCCCGTGGGGGAGAGTTCGAGCACTCGCCGACGCCGGTCGGTGGGGTCGACGCTGCGGGTCAGCAGTCCCCGTTCGACCGAGGTTTCGATGATCGGAACGGCGTTGCGGGGGTCGATGCCGACCAGTTCGGCCAGCCGCTGCTGGCCGAGCGGACCGGTCTCGTCGAGGGCCGACAGGAGCTTGTATTGACTGGGTGTCAGCTCGAGCTCGGCTAGTTCGTCGGTCCACCGCCGCAGCGTGAATTTGCCGGCGCCGCCGAGCAGCCACCATGTCGCGCGCTGGAACCCGAGGCTGTCGGGGATGCCCGATGTGGGGTTCGTGTCGCCGATGTCCGTCTCCCAGGTCACGAAATAAGTCTAGCGAATAAGCGTCTCCCATGATTAACATGAGTCATGTATCAACATGAGACATGTTTAATGTGGTGGACAATCTACCGCCCTGACCAAGGAGATCGATGATGAAAGCAGTTCGCTTCGACCACTACGGTGACGTCGATGTGCTCGACGTGCCCGCGGTCGACGCCCCGGTGGTGAAATCCGGCCAAGTGGTGGTCGAGATCCGTGCGGCTGCGGCCAACCCCGGAGACGTTTACGTACGGGAAGGTCTTGCCGAGCAGGCGTGGGCGTTGCGGGCGCGATTGTCCGGACGGGACACGGACGTGCCCCAATCGTCGTGAACGTTCCCCGCTGGGCAGGGTTCGGACTTGGCCGGTGAGGTCGTCGCCGTGGGTGAGGGGGTCGAGCGCTGGCGCGTCGGCGATCAAGTGCTCGGCTGGTCTGCCGAGCGAACCGCCCAGGCCGAACTCGTTGCCGTGGCCGCGGACGACCTGGTCGCCAAGCCTGCCGCCATGAGCTGGGAAGTCGCCGGCTCGATGTGCGTCGCGCCGATGGCGGCGCTCGCCAGCGTCGAGACGGTCTCCCCGGAGCGCGGTGAGACGGTAGTGGTGTCCGGTGCCGCCGGCGCGGTCGGGGTCGTGGCGGTCCAACTCGCTCGCCGACGCGGTGCCACGGTCATCGGGCTGACTCGTGAGGCCAATCACGCCTGGATGCGAGACCACGGCATCGTACCCGTGACCTACGGTGACGGCCAGGCGGCCCGGATTCTCGCGGCCGCCGGCAACCGGGTCGACGGTTTCATCGACACCTTCGGCGCCGAGTACGTCGATCTCGCGCACGAACTGGGCGTTTCCCCACAGCGTATCAATACCGTCGTCAACTTCGAGGCCGGTATAGACGGCCGGGCGAGTATCGCCGGCACCAACGACGCAGGTGGTGCCACCGGACTCCAGCGCTTGGTCGATCTCGTGGCGGCGGGCGAACTCGAAATCCCCATCGCCGCCACCTACCGGCTCACCGACGTTCGCAAGGCCTACCAGCAGGTCGCTGAAAGGCGCACGAATGGGAAGATCGTGCTGGTCCCCTGATCGTCCTCCGCGCCGATGAACACGCCGCATGGTGCGCGCCTCGCCGACCGGTGGGCCGTGCGGCTCCCGAGGCCGCGGGCGCGGTGCTTCTGCAGACAGATGGGTGTCTGGGAGAGCAGCTATGTCGCTCTCGGTGAGCCAATGTCGTAAGGTCTGAACTACCTCGGTACCTATATATGCGCATCTAAATATTAGAAATCGAAATCGGTGATCCGCAATGCCGGGACTCGGTAAAGAGGCAGGGGAGGTGAAGCTTCGTTCGCACCTCCGGGGGGAAGATCACCACCTACACCGTCGCCGCGGCATGCGCCGCGGCGCGCAGTGGCCCACGCACCATGGCGATCGCGGCGTCGGATTCGGGCGCCGATTTCAATGTCACATGAAAGTCGGCGACCGAATTGTCCTGCGACAGAGCCGGTTCCGGCAACTGTTCGCCGCCAGACATCCGGGTCAGGGCGGTGCGGTAGCTTGCGAACTGGTCCCGGCTCAGCAAGGTTCGCGACTGCGGCAGGACATCCGAGGGCTGGGTGACGTCGGCGGGCATGCCCTCGAGCAGTTCCTTGCTGTAGAGGGTGCCGGACGTGCCGGTGTTCGCCGATGGCGTCACGCGGGCGATCGAGTTGGCGCGACGCGGCGAGGGCGAGGTGCTCATGCTCGACGCCGTGGGGCGTGAGGAACCCGACTCGGCCCGGCTCGAGGCGCTGTTCACCGCCGAACGCGCCGAGGAATGGGCAGAGTTCCTGGCCGACTGCGCCGGGTTCGACGCCGAGATCGACAAGGAGATCGGCAAAGCCAAGTTCACCATGGCCGAACTCGAAGAAGAGGAGCAGAGCCTGGAACGGCTACGCCGCTGGTACCGCGACATCAAAGCCCGCGACGTGTTCGGCGCTCCTGCCGCCGCCGAGGCCGCCGGGCAGCTCGAGCACTGCGCCGACCGGCTGGCCGACTACACCGAGCGGGTCTTCCACGCCCTGCACCAGATGTGACCCCCACCATGCACGAAGGATCACCGATGAAACTGGACACGCGAATCTTCTACGACATCAACGACTTCGCCCGCGATACCCCGTGGCTGCACCCGATCGTGTCCGGGTACGCCGCCTACGGAGTCGTGCTGTTCGCGGTGCTGCTGCTGGCCGGATGGTGGATAGCCCGCGGCGAGACGAACCCGGCGCGGATGGTCGCGGCGATCTGGGCGCCGCTGGGCATGCTCGTCGCCTTGGCGGTCAACCAGCCGATCGCCGCCGCCGTCGGCGAGACCCGCCCGTGCAACGCCCTGCACGACATTGTCGTGCTGCACTGCAACACCGACGCCGGGTTCCCCAGCGACCACACGGTCATGGCTGGTGCGGTCACCGCCGGGCTGTGGCTGGTACACCGGCGCCTGGGCGCGCTCGCAGCGTTGACTGCAGTGGTGATGGCATTCGCCCGCGTGTACATCGCCGCGCACTATCCGCAAGACGTCCTCGCGGGGCTCGCGCTCGGAGCCGTGATCAGCCTGGCCGGATACGTTCTGGCGCGAAGCCCGCTGCGCGGATTGCTCACGCTCCTGTCCAGACCTACATCAGCGGACTCGATCAATTACTCGACCGCAACTATCGCGCCATGAAAACCCTGTTGACGACGGTGTTCGCCGATGGGCAGACACTGTCGTTCACCGATTACATCGATGACGACGGATTGGGTTACGGCCCGTACGAGCTGAAGCTGAGCCTCACCCGGACAGGTGAGAGAGTGCTGCTGGATTTCAGGGGCAGCAGTCCGCAGGCGGCCGGGCCGATCAATTACTACATCAACGAGAATCTGATCCGGATGTTCTTCGGGATCTACATGATCACCGTCGCTGATCCGCAGATTCTCTGGAACGACGGGTTCTATCCGCTCGTCGACGTCGAAATTCCGGACGATTCGTTCTGGAAGCCGAAGTATCCGGCCGCGCTCAACGCTCGCAACCACGGCATCGGGCGGGTGTTCGACCTCTTCGGTGGCCTGCTCGGCCAAACCAATCCGGACCTGCTCAACGCGGCCGGCTTCTCGTCGTCGCCCCATTTCATGTACGCGGGCACCTACGCCGAGGGCCCCCGTAAGGGCGAACCGTTCCAGCTCTACTCCATCGGATTCGGCGGGATTCCCGGCCGTCCCATCGGTGACGGCCCGGACGGGCATTCGCTGTGGCCTTCGTTCGTCAACATTCCGTGCGAGTACCTCGAGGCCTACTATCCGCTGCGCATCGAGCGCTGGGAAACGGTCGCCGATACTGGAGGCGCCGGGGTGCATCGCGGTGGAAACGCGGTGGATGTGGCCTACCGGTTCCTCGAACCGGGCACGATCACCCTCCATGACGACCGCTGGCTGACCTACCCGTGGGGGGTGAACGGCGGTGACCCCGGCGCCCGCAGCCGCAAGTGGATCGAACGTGCTGACGGCACCACCGAGATCTTGCCGAGCAAGATCCACGATGTGCCGGTCGTCCCCGGTGATCTGCTGCACTTCGTCACCTGGGGCGGCGGTGGCTGGGGTGATCCACTGGACCGTGACCCCGAACTCGTCGGGCTCGAGGTCCGTCGGGGTCTGGTCACCGCGGAGGGAGCGCAGCGTTTCGGCGTCGTGTGCGACGCTACCGGCGCGGTGGACGCCGCCGCGACCGCTGAATTGCGAGACCGGATCAGCGCAGACCGCCCACACCCGCTGCCCACCTTCAACACCGGTCCGGCGCTTGCGACCATTCTCGACCGATGCTTGGCCGAGACCGGACTGCCCGCACCCACACCACCGGTCGCGCGGTGAACATGTCGACGACGTTCGATGAAGGCTTCGGCGAGACATTGACGCCGGGGCCACGTCCGGTGGTGCTCGCCATCGACATGATGCGCGCGTACTTCGACCCGGACAGCCCGCTGTACCTGCCCTCGGACAGCTGTCTCACCTCGGCAGCCACTGTTCTCGCCACTGCTCGCGCTCATCGGGTTCCGATAATCCACACGCGAGTGGCCTATCGAGCCGATGGCTCGGACGGCGGACTGTTCGTCCGTAAGATACCCGCGTTGCGACACTTGTTCGGCGACGGTCCACTCGGTCGACTCATGCCCGAGGTCGCACCACGCGACGGCGAGCCGGTTCTGGTCAAACAGTTCGCGAGCGCGTTCTTCGGGACGGAAATGGACCGGATTCTCAGCGATCTCGACGCCGATACGGTCGTCATCGTCGGTGTGAGCACCAGCGGGTGCGTGCGGGCCACTGCTGTCGACGCGATTCAGCACGGTTATCTGCCCGTGGTCGTCAGCGACGCCGTCGCCGACCGGACGCCGGAAACCCAGGCCGGCAACCTGTTCGACCTCGCCGCGAAATACGCTCAAGTCATCGACGAGCGCGCCGTGTGCACCTATCTCGAGGAGTTCCATGACGCCATCCATTGAGATCGTCGAAGTGTCCCCCCGCGATGGCCTGCAGAACGAGGATGTCGTCTTGTCCACCGGCGACAAGATCGAACTCATCGAGCGGGCCGCCCGTGCGGGAGCCACCCGGATCGAGGTCACAAGCTTCGTCAACCCCAGCCGGGTCCCGCAAATGGCCGACGCCGACCGGTTGATGGCCGAGCTACCCCGCTTCGACGGCGTCCGGTACGCGGGATTGGTCATGAACGACCGCGGGCTCGACCGCGCGATCTTCGCCGGCGTCGACGAGATCAATATCGTGGTCGTCGCCAGCGACACCTTCTGCCAACGTAACCAGGGCACCACCACCGTCAAGGCCTGCGCCACCGCCGCGGACCTGGTGGCACGCGCCCGATCAGCCGGGATCTTCACCACGATCACCGTCGGCGCTGCCTTCGGCTGCCCGTTCGAAGGCGAAGTGCCCGAAGCACGACTCGAGGAAGTGCTGGCACTGGTGGCCGCGGCGCAACCGGACGAAGTTGCCCTCGCCGACACCATCGGTGTGGCTGTACCGCCCGACGTCATCGCGCGCCTGGGCATTGCCCGACGGATCGTGGCCCCCGGCACGGCCCTGCGCCTGCACCTCCACGACACCCGGCACACCGCCGTGGCCAACGCTGTCGCCGCGGTCCAGGCACACGTCACAACCCTCGACGCCAGCATCGGCGGCAGTGGCGGCTGCCCGTTCGCGCCTGCCGCGACCGGCAACGTCGCGACCGAAGACTTGATCTACACCTTCGGCCGAATGGGTGCTGCTTCTGGAATCGACCTCGCGGCGATCACCGAGGCGACGGCATGGCTGCAGGAGCGTCTCGGCAAGACGTTGCCCGGCGCACTGCTGCGAGCCGGAGACTTTCCAACGGTAGGCGCCGTGTAGTTGTCCTTGCCCGCGCCGCGGGAGTGTTCACCTCCGCGTACGAGGCGTTCTGGGCGCGGCGTGGCGGGTCAACGGCGAGGTAGCCGATATCCATCGTGACGGCCAGCAGCTGACAGAAAGGGCAGCTGCTGTTCGAGGGGGCGGTGAGGGCTCGACTGTCACCGCAGAGCACGAGATGACGCCGCGGTGAAAGTGAATCGTCTTGTCGG
Organism: Nocardia vaccinii NBRC 15922; assembly: GCF_001613305.1. Lineage (GTDB taxonomy): Bacteria > Actinomycetota > Actinomycetes > Mycobacteriales > Mycobacteriaceae > Nocardia > Nocardia vaccinii. Next base: position 56,898 of record NZ_BDCC01000016.1, on the reverse strand, counting down.
CAAGTCCGACTCACGTATCCGTGCCCAGTTCGAACAAGCACGGAGATCCACCACGACAGCAGGCAGCGCGCCTGTGACCGAGGACGGAATTCAGGCTGTCTGTCGCTTCCGCCTGAAGACTCAACCGAAGTTGACAACGTTCCGGCGGCCCGTCGCAGGACGGAGACAGCCGGTGAGCGGCGCCATCGGTTCCGAGGCCGATCCCGATGGCCACGCATCGGGCGATTTGCAGGTTGGTCCGCCGGTGTGTGAATTCTGCGAGCGCTCGATGACCTCATCGACAGCATGCGGCGCATGCGCGATCTGGATTGTCTTGCGCCCTACGTGGTGCCGGGCGAAGAGCATCGATGACCAAACCCGTCGCGTCATGGAAAACATCGCGGCGCGGTCTGGGCGCGGGAGGCGAGGTAGTTGTCCGTATCCACTCTGAACGCTCGAGAGGAATTGATGATGAATTCAGTTTTGGAGCGGCGCGAGCTGGGGCGTCGTCTGCGTTCGCTCCGCACGAATGCCAAGTTCAGCCGATCGGCTGCCGCGCAGGCTATCGAGGTTTCTCCGCAGACCATCTGGCGCGTGGAAAATGGGGAGGAAACGAGGATCTCGACGTTGCACGTGGCCGAACTCTGTACCGTCTACAAGGCCGATGACCAAGAACGCGCTGTGGTGCTCGAGCTTGCGCAGGACCTGCGGACGGCTCGGAGAAACGCCGGCAACCACAGGCGCGGCGAGGTGACTGCGGCCATGGCCGGCTTCGTGGAGCGCGTCGAACTCGAACAGGCCGCCATCGGCGTGACCATCTTCGCCAGCACCCTGCTCCCGGGTCTGCTGCGGACCACCGACTATCACCGCGGTGTTCGCGCTCGACTGCATCCGCAGGACTCGACGACCGACGTCGAGACATGGGAGAAGATGGCTGATTTCCGGCGGATAAGACTGCACGACAAAGAGTTTCACGTCCAGGCGTATCTGTTGCAGTCGGCCCTGCGTCAGATCGTGGATGGTCCGGAGTTGATGGCGCAGCAACTGGCGTACCTCGGACAGCTCGACCAGTTACCGAATGTGTCGATCCGGATCATTCCCTGGGAGGCAGGTGTCCATGTCGGTCTACATCTCTGTGGTTTCACCCTCCTGGAATTCGGTGCAGTTGCCGGGGGTGGGCAGGTCTACGGCCCGGCGGTTTACACGAAGAGCTCCACCGAGGGGCCGTGTATTACGGACGAAGGTGATATCGACCGGTACCGGACGGCGTTGGTGGAACTGGATCGAGCAGCGCTGAGCCCGGACGGGTCCCGGATGCAGATGGGAAAAATCGAGCAAAAGCATTGGGCAAGAACCAAATTTGTCCACAGTCAGCGGAGTTGACTTGTCTGGCTCGCTCGGTTCAGCCAGGGCGCGGGTCCGGAGTGAAAATCTCCAGGGCCTGCCCCTTGGAGGGTGGCTGATGGGACTCGAACCCGTGACACCCAGACACGGGTCACTTGGGCGGCTTGCGGGCCAGTCGTGCCGCATGGATAACATGACCTGCGGTTTGTTGTGCGGCGGCAGAGCGCTGCCTCCGGGTGTCCCGGCCGGTCCCGTGGAAAAATGGTCATCGGTTGGAAGCTCGAGTCGATTACGTGGTCTTCGGGGCGGCCACGGCACCGCATCCGATGCGACAGTCCAGGGCCCGGTCACGAGGGCGGGAATGTGTCGCGGTGGTTGACACAGGGAAGACGAAAATAGGTATGTGGGAGGTAGTTCTGCGGTCGCCGATCGTCGCTGCGTCAACGAGGCTTTGTGTGGCAGATCACGCACTCCTGTTAGGCGACACTCATGCATTCACAGAGAAGACGAAGTGACTTCGGCCCTGCCCACCATGGGCGCTCTCCATCGAATCAGCCGCATTGCGCGCCGAGTCCGGAGCCGAATGCGACGCCGAGCGCAGATTACAGTGCGCAGTGGGTCCGTTCCGCGGTGAGCCAGTTGAAATTTCTAGTATCTCGCAGGTCGGTGGACGCCGAGATGATGCCAGTAGTCGAATTCGCGATCCATCGGGCACCGTTCGGGGGAGCGAGTTCCGGCGATCTGTTCATCGCATTCGGTGTGGAACGCCGCCGTTTCGTGGAGATGGTTCAGGAGGGGTTGCGGTTTCGGCGGGGAGACAACCAAGACCTGCGATGGCTCAAGGGCAAGCTTTTGGAGGCGCTGCTGCCGGCGTGGCGAGTTGACGGCGTCGCCTAGGTGTTGGGGCTCGTCTTCGGTCCCTGGCGTCCAAGCGGTTCGGTGTTCCTGGCAAGCCATGCTGGGACAACACAGTCAAGCGGATGACGGGCTGTCGGCGCGCGCCAGTGTGGACCTGCTCGCCGATCAGTGCCGCCATGGCGTCGGGTGCTTCGAGCATAGGGGCGTGGCCGGAACCGCCAGCACGCACGCGGTGGCGGGTGGGATGCTATATCGCAGCTTTGATCAAAGTACTTGCCAGTTTGTCGATCGCGACAGAGGAAGAGATTCCGAGTATGACATTTCAGGGGATTCGCCCGGTTTGCGCAGTAGCTGCGGAAGCGTCCCGATGAGCAGTGACTATAGGGTCGTTTCGAAGTGAGTGGTCTGCGAGCGGCTCGATCCCCGGGGGGATTGAGGGGGGACGATATCGAGGAGAACCTGGCTCGGGCCTGGCTGAAGGCTCTGGCTCCCGCTGGTGTGGCACCGCAGGCGGCTCCACAGGCGCGATGCCTGTTGCGGGCATTGATCGTGGATCTTCTCGCCGCCTTGCATGCGGATCGGTTCGATGCGTCGGCGGGCGTGCAGGCCGGGCGGGCACTTGTCGCGGCACAGTGGATCGATGAGCAGGTTCCCCGGGTGTCCGCGCGGGTGCTGTATCGTCTCGCCGATCACTGTCGGCGCCCGGACGCCGCAGCCCGGCTCGCCGAACTTCTCAGTGCACTTGGGCAGGGACACCAGGCTGGGCTGTGCTACCTGCGTGGCCTCGATCACCCACACACCGAACCGCATTGCGAGGGCAATGGCGGTGGCCGCGACGGCTGGTTCCATCTGGTGTTCGACAATATCGCCGCGGCGGTCGCGATCGGGGATACCCAGGGCACGCTGTTGGAAGCGAACAGTGCGCTGGCGGAAATGATCGGAGTTCCGGCCGAATCGCTCCGGGGGATCTCGATCTACGACTATTCCCACCCCGAGGATCAGGAACACATTCACCATCTGTTGTTCGAGACGCTGGTTCCGGCGCGGTCCGGCACGGTCCGGCTGGAGCGCAGGCTGGTGCGCGCGGACGGGAGCATCGCGTGGATAGCGTTTGCGATCACCTACGTGCCGGGAGTCGACCATCACCCCGACTATTTGCTGGCTGTGGGCTCGGATGTGACGGAGTTGCATCGGCGACACGAGGAGCTGCACCGCGAGGCCCGGCACGACTCTTTGACCGGGCTGCCCAATCGGCGCCTGCTCACCGAGCGAGTCGAGGAGCTGATCGCCGTCGCGCACCCCGGCGATCGTGCCGGATTCTGCTTCGCCGACCTGGATAATTTCAAGGCGCTCAACGACCGCTACGGTCATCTTGTCGGGGACAAGGCCCTTGCCGCGGTCGCGGTCCGCCTGCGCGGCAGTGTGCGAGATCAGAATTGCCTGGTCGCGCGCATCGGTGGTGACGAATTCGTCGTCCTCATCCCACCACCGGCCAGCACATCGCGTACCGCAGCCATCGCTGACCGGCTGCTGTCGGCACTGAAGGATCCGATCATCATTGATGGCCTCACCCTGCCGATATCGGCCAGCATCGGCGTCATCGTCACATCCATCACTGGAGCTGACACCGAATCTCTACTGGCCGCGGCCGACGTCAGCCTCTACAACGCCAAAACAAGCGGCAAAGGGCACTGGGTCCTGAAAATCCTCGATACCCCGGCCTGACGGGTCGCGTGACCGGAGTCGTCGGAAATCGGTGAAGATCGCCCAACACCGAGGACGAGGGAGATGGACTCGGTGTGGCTGAGCAGAGTCCCCTCCCGCATGGCCGAGCGACAGCTGAGCGACCAGCGTCGTTCACGGACTACCAAGGGAACGCCGTGATCACGTCGCCGGGTGGGTTCGCAGCCAGGATGCGAGGGTGTGTCGGGGGTGCGGTCGTCGAGGACCTCGATCGGCCGGCGGGTCTACATATCGATGAGGAGCCCCCCGTCCCGCAGGTGCTGAGGATCGGGCAGCGCCCGGATCTGGCGCGGCAACGTCATCTGGCTCACGGTCGCGGCCAGCTGCCGGGTCAGCCGCGATCCGGCGCGGCCGCCCAATGCCAGCGCGACCGCGCACAACGCGCGTTGCAGGATCAGTGTGCGACGGGCGTGGCGGGCCGCCAATTGTGGCACTTGCTGAGCGAAGTGGTTTTTCCGCAGTCAGAGTTGTCGCAGAACAACCTGCGGACCCGCAACCCGATCACGACCTCCCGGCCGGTAATCGAGGTATCCGACAACCGCCGCTGATACCGGCTGTGAACACGGCCGGTATCAGCGTCTCGCAGCCGGAACAGGACCCTCATCGCAACAAGATCAGAACACCCGCGACATCATGAACTACCAACTGCCCCTTCGCGTCCCGACCGTGTCAATCATCAAGTCTGTGCCGGATTCGTCTTCAGGCGGAAGCGACACCAGGAAAACCCTCGTCACACAGTGGATTGCCCACCGTGTTGCGTGCGAACGTACCGTTGTTGTGGTCGTGCCCTCTCCGGCGTTGGTCGGCACAAACCTGCGGTAGTGGCGAGCCGATCACCGCGACCGAGCGATCCTGGTGCTGACAGTGTGCTCGGACGAGACCGTGGCCCAGCGCCCCCGGTCCACCTGGACGATCTGCTGGTTTCGACCACCGATCCTGCCGCTATCGCCGACTGGCTGTTCTCGGGATCTCGGGTGCGGATGCTGGTCGGCACCTACGCATCGGCCGAGCAGTTGGCGCCTGCTGTCCGCGCAAGCGGTATTGCCCGGCATGGGGCGATTCATGATTAAGCGCACCAGTTCGCCGGCGTAGCCGGCAACGCCAGCGCCCGGCCGAACCAGGATTGGCTACGTTGCCCAGCGAAGTCTGTATCTCACCGCCGGACCTCGCGTCTCTACCGCAACGGGTGCAGCGGTGGTTTCGACGGCCTACCGAGGTTTGGCGTTGGTTTGCTGCGCTTTTTGCTGAGCGAGCCGTCGTTCGTGGTTGCGGACTAGTTCACGGAAACCAATTCGTTTATATTTCGGCATCGGTTGGATGCCCCATTGGTCTCGAGCGGTTTTTTGGTTTGCCGCTTCGGATTTTCCGCCATACGGTGGTCCGTTCATGGGATAGGGGTACTTGCATTCCAGTGTGTCATCGGAATAGCGTACCTTCATCAATTCGCTGCATATCTGTGTCAGCGACAGAGTGGGGTAGCCGTACCATACCGCGACAGCGGGGAGGGTCAGCGCACCTTCGATAACCAATCCGAACATGCAGACGATCACGATACGTTTGATCCACAAATGCATGCGCGCGAACTGGGGGGTGGTGCCTGGAGGAAGGGCGGAGTTGGTCTGTGCGGTACCGTCTGTGGCGGTTCGATCAGTCATCGTCGGCTCGATTCTGGGCCTATCGGGTCAGTCGGTGAATATCTCACGGTCGACCGTATGCAGATAGGGGATTGCGAGGAAAGGGGTGATATAGAATATGTTGAAAAGCCACCAGCCTATGACCGGTACGACGGTAGCGTCGAACCGAATATCGGCGTAGAGGGTCATATTGACGATATAGCCGACCCAGATGACGACGCCGAACCAGCAGGTGACGATCGTCCACTGGTAGCCCCAACGCTTCATCTGGAGAAATGCGATCGCTGCGGCAATGCGCATCGGAAATACGACGAAAATGCTGGCTATCTCCCAGGATTTTTCTCCCGGGGCCGCCGAGCCGCCGATCGACCACTCGTTGTAGTGCCAGAAGTAACCGCCGTCGAAGAAGCTGCCCCACGCGGTGAAGAATGCCCGATCTATCAAGGTATGGCTGGCGAAGACGTCCAATACCCATCCGATGCTGTTGAGAGCGGCGTCGAGGATGATGAGGTACCCGATCAGGGTTACGATCATCGGCCGGACCGACAGGCCGGCCTGTTGCGCTTTGCGCTGTAACCACATCCCGCGCAGGAAGAACGGCAAGCCGACGATTCCCAGCACGAGGGTTCCCATCAGCGCCGTACCCGTGACCAGCCACCGGTCGGCGGCGCGCTGGGCGGTCTCGGATTCGATGACGTGCGCGTCCCGCTCGTCGGAAACTGTGGTGGGCGAATCCGACGCGGAGTCGGCGGCGGTCGTCCCACGGCGGCGGTTCGAGGTCGGGAGATCCATTACCACCTACCAGGCTCGCGTCAGGTACATCTGGAGCTGTACCAAGAACATGGCCAATAAAAACCCGTATATGCCGACCTGAAATACGATCAGCGCGTTTCGTCGCCGACGGTCTTCTTCATTCATATCAGAGGAATCTCCTGAGTGTCCGGACAATGGCATTGAAATAATGTGAATAAAGGCGTAAACGACTAGCTTCGAGTGTCAGATGTGGAGATTCATGCCTCCGTTTCCAGTATCTGGTTTCGCCGTTGTGTCGCGGCTCGAGTCAGAATGTTCCGATATTTCTCATGATCCAATACCACAGCGCGGTGACAGCGCAGATCGCGCCCCACGCAATCGTCAGTCGAAGAAGATCCAATAGCATGATGTTGCCTCCGTGTCGAGTTATTGGTTCGGGGCCGGGTATCCGATTGATCTGTCCACGCACTCCCTTTCGAAAATCTGGCGTGGTCACGTCTCGGTCCTCAGCAACAGCACGCCGCTGGGGGTCAGGCCGCCGCTGCTTGTGACTGCGACTTTGGCGTCGGGGATCTGCCGTGGTCCGCATTCACCACGCAGTTGTGCTACGGCTTCGTGGATGAGACCCATTCCGTGGGTGCGGCCGTGGGACAGTTGTCCGCCGTGTGTGTTCAGAGGGATCGAGCCGTGGCGTGAGATGTTCTTTCCGCCGTCGAGGAATTCTTTGGCTTCGCCGAAACCGCAGAAGCCGAGCGCTTCGATCCAGGACAGGCAGTTGAATGTGAAGCCGTCGTAGAGTTGTGCAACGTCGACGTCGCCGGGACGCAGCGACGTGCGCGTCCACAGGTGTGCCGCCTGGCCGAGGACCTGGGGCTCATGGGTGAGAGTGCTCTGGTCCCATTCGATCCGGTCGACGATCTGGGTCCCGACGGCTTCCACCAGAACGGGTGGTTTGGCGAGGTCTTTGGCGGTGTCCTTCGCGGATACCACCACAGCCACGCCCCCATCGCACGGTACGTCGCAGTCGTACAGGCCGAACGGGGTGGTGATGGTGCGGGCCGTGAGGTAATCCTCCATCGTCATGCTGTCGCGATATACGGCTGTGGGGTTGAGCGATGCGTTTGCTCGCTGGTTCAGTGCGATCCATCCCAAGGTTTCGCGTGTCGCCCCGTAGCGGTGAAAATATCGTTGTGCGGATTGCGCCAGAGTGTGTGCCGCCGATGTGGCTCCGAAGGGAATTATCCAGCTATCGATCCGGCCGCCGGGTGGCGCTATCTTGCCCTGCCGGACGAGTTCATTATGGGTGGATTCCCAGACGGTGCGGAAACAGAGCACGTGGCGGGCCAGGCCGCTGGCCACCGCTATCATCGCTGCGATCACCGACCCGCCCGGGCCGAAAGTATCGCCTCCACCGTTGTGCCAGACCGGTCGTATTCCCATCGCGGCGGCGACCGCCGTGGCCCCGCCCTCGGTGAACCCGCCGAATTGCCCGGCACCGGGATAGGTGGACAAACCATCGATGTCCTCGATCGTCAACCCGGCATCGTGAATGGCACGGGTACAGGCCTGAGTCGTCAACGACAGCGGCGGCACCATCAATCTGCGACCGATCTCCGACATTCCGATCCCGGTGATAGCGACTTTATCCTCGAACTTCTCGGGGGTCGCCATGGGGCGCACGTACCGGTGCACATTCTCCGGTTCGATTTCCTCCTCGGGAATTCGCGGGGACGTGATCTGTTCTCCGGTCGGCTCGAACAAGGGGAGCCAGACGTCATCGACCTGTTCGAAGACGACTCGCATGCGCATGCCGAGTTCCAGGTCCGCCGGATCGCAGTGAACCGGGTTGGTGGTCAAACGAACTCGCGGATCTTCGTCGAGCGCGACCTCCGCGACGACGTAAGGCGTCGGGAGGCCTGGAACGCGGAATCGATGGTTGATGGTGAAACCGGCCAGCGTGGCGAGCCCGGAAACGACACGAATCCCCATGTCGTCGGCGTGGCAGTATCGGCACATCGGCTGCGGCGGGTGTATCAACGAGCGGCACGACGTGCATTCTTGGATACGAAGCCTGGCATCGGCTCCGGAGGTCCAGAAGAATTCGTTCAGGGGGGTTATCAACGGAAGGAGGCGATCCGACGGCGCTGACATGAGACCTCCGTTTCGACGGTAAGCACAGGATCGTCACATCCGAATGTGAGAAATTTATTGTGACGAGAATTATCAGGGATTCAGTAACCGGTTGCCGATAATGTGTTGTTCGGAGAGTTCGGCGAGTTCGGTGTCCGACAGGCCCAGGCCGTGGAGAATTTCGGTGTTGTGCTGTCCCAATGTCGGCGGTGCCGACCGGTGATGATGATGTGGACCGGGCGTGATCCGGAAGGGCCAGCCCGGGTACCGGTGTGGTCCGGTAATCGGGTGTTCGAGTTCCTGGTAGAAGCCGCGAGCCTCGAGTTGCGGAAGATCGTACATCCGGTCCGGTGTGAGCACTCGCTCTGCCGGCACACCGTGCTCGGAAAGCGTTGTCACGATTTCTTCCGGTTCTCTCTCGGCCGTCCAGTTGTTGATGATCTCGTCGAAGAGATCGTGATTCGCGAGTCGCTGAGCCGTCGTGGACAATCGTGGGTCGCCGGACAGTTCGGGCCGGGCTATAGAGCGTAGTACGCCTGCCCAATCGCTGTCGTCACGCACTGTCAGCGCGACCCAGTCGTCGTCTACGGCGGTCGGGTACACGCCTTGGGGGTAACTACGGTGCCGGTTTCCTTCGCGGCCCCTGAGCCGTCCGGTCAGCGAGTACTCGATCATCGGCTCGGCCGTCACCGCTGCGCCGGCCTCGATCTGCGCGACTTCGATCAGCTGTCCTTCCCCGGTGCGCCGGCGGTGTTCCAACGCGCCCATCAGAGCCACCGCGGCGTGTACGCCTGCGATGGGGTCGGCCGGCCCCTGAATATTGCATGGTGGGCCATCGGGATAGCCTGTGACAGCGGACATTCCGGAAAGTTGTTCGATATTCAGTGCCCAGCCGACGTAGTTGCGCCACGGACCCGCCAAGCCGAATCCGGGCATTCGCACCATGATCACATCGGGTTTGATGGCGGTCAGTGATTCGTAGTCGAGGCCGAATTGCTCGACCACGCGCGGCGAATAGTTCTCCACCACGACGTCGGCTTCGGCGATCAGTTTGCGCGCAAGGGACCGGCCGGCATCGGAATTGAGGTCCAGGGTCAGGTCACGTTTGTTCAGATTCGTGCCCTGCCACAGCGGCCCGCGTTCGTACCAGTCGTCCTGGTCACGCACTATGGAGCCCGAGTAGCGGTGCCCGTCGGGGCGCTGGATCGATTCGACCTTGATCACCTCGGCGCCGAAAGCCCCGAGGTAACAGGTCAGGTAGGCGCCGGCCCAGAAGGTGCTCATATCGAAGACCTTCAGCCCGGAGAACGGCAGTGTCACGTCGCTGGAGCGGCCCGGCTCGCGGGGCTCGCGACGAGCCGACGCCGCGAGAACGGTGATGTCCTGCGGCGGAGCCGGCTCCCCCCGAACCGCCGGTGTCTTGGAAAGCCGGAACGGTGGGCCGGGCTGCTGAAATCGCCAATCGTGGTCTCCGCCCGCCGCGAAGAATTCTCGTTCGATGTACTGCGGGCTACGTAGGATGCCGGCCCCGTCGTTCACCGGTGCGGCCGGAATATGCAGCAGTTGACTCAGTTCCACGATGTCGGCGACGGTTCGCTCGTCGAGCCACGGCTGCACTTTGGCGAAGAAGTCGCCGCGTTCGGGGCCGCCCAGCATGATCGCGATCTGATGTTCGCCGAACTCGGGCAGGCCTACCATGGCGCAGAGGTCGAGCCAGTGCTGTCCGGTCAGGCAGTTGATCCCGATCCAGCCGTCGGAAGCGCGCACGATTCCCAGCATCGGTGCGGCTTTCGCATTGGTCGGAAGTCCCAGGCGTGCAAGTCGTTCGGCCATCAGCATGGGGTAGGGCAGCGTGGACAACAGCGACTCGAAGATCGATACGTCGACTTCTACGACCCGGTCGGTCGCGCCCGAGACGCGCAGGGCTGTGAGCCCGCCCATGGCCGCATAGGCTCCGGCGATGTATTCGGGAATCCTGGCGCCGGCCTGCACCGGTGGCCGTCCCAGCTCGCGCGGATTGATCCAGCCCGCGGCGGCCTGCATGGTCAACGAGGTGGTTCGGCGGTCCCGCAGAGGGCCTTGGCGCCCGAAGCCCGAGATCCGGATGACGACAAGGTTCGGATTGATGCGCTGGAGGGTCTCGGTGTCGAGGGCGAGGCCGGAGCGGCCGGTCTGCTCCGGCATGAGGTCCTCGACGAGGATATCCGCGTCCGCGATCAAGCCGTACACGGCTGATCGGTCGATTTCGGAAGCGAAATCGGCAGTGGCGCCGGATTTTCCGGAATTGAGGTAGCAGAACAACCCGCTTCTTCGAGGGTCCGGAGTGTCACCGGGGAACGGGCCCCACAGGCGCATGGGGTCTCCTGCGGGAGACTCGACCTTATAGACCGTGGCGCCGAGATCGTGCAGCAATTTCGTACAGTACGGCCCGGGGATCTCTTCGGTAATCTCGATGACGCGCAGGCCACTCAGTGATGTGCTCACGCTGGAATTCCGATCGCCTTGGGCTCCATATAGTTTCGCAGCCCGAGCAGCCCGCCCTCCCGGCCGATGCCGCTTTGTTTGAAGCCGCCGAATGGGGCATCGCCGGGCCCGCAACCGTTGATCGTCACCTGCCCGGTGCGGATCCGGCGGGCGATGTTCAGCGCACGCTCCACATCGGTGCCCCACACCGCTCCACCGAGGCCGTATATCGAGTCGTTGGCCAGAGCGACCGCCTCCTGATCATCGTGGTAACGCAATACCGTCAGCACCGGCCCGAAGACCTCGTCGTGAGCGATATGCGAGCCGGAGGCGACATCGGCCAGGACGGTGGGCTCGAAGTAGAAACCTGTCCCGAGGCCCGTGGCGCGGGCGCCGCCGGCGACAACACGTGCGCCTTCGCGCACTGCGGTATCGACGTGGCCTGCCACGCGTTCGAGGTGTCCGGAGCTGATCAGGGGACCCATCTGGACGGCGGGATCGGTCGGATCGCCGATGCGGACCGCGCCCGCCAGCTTGCCGAGACGATAGACCACTTCATCGTGGATGGAGTCGGGCAGTAGCAGCCGGCTGTTGAGGATGCACGCTTGCCCGGCGTGCAGCGTGCAGCCTTCGAACAGGACCCGTTCGAGCAACTCGTCGGTGACTTCGACGTCGTCGAGAAATATGCTCGCGGACTTGCCGCCGCATTCGAGCAGTAGACGTTTCATACTGCCGGCCGCGGCGGCCATCACCTCTCGGCCGACCGCCGAGCTGCCGGTGAAACTGACCATGTCTACGCGCGGGTCCGTGGTCAAGAGTCTGCTCGCCTCGACGCTCGAGGGCGTCACCACATTCACGACGCCGGGCGGAATGTCGGTGTGGTCCTTGATGATTCGCGCCAGCGCGAGTCCGGCCAACGGCGTCAGCGGCGATGGCTTGAGCACGACGGTGTTTCCCGCTGCGAGCGCGTTGCCGACCTTCATGCAGTTGAGTGTGTGCGGAAAATTCCATGGCGTCAGGATCGATACCACGCCCAGCGGCTCGTACCGCAACAGAGTGGTGCCGGCGGCGCCGAAGGCATCGATGGGCTGTTCGACTGGTTCGGTCGCCAGCTCTGCCGCGTGCAAAACCATGAACGCCGGACCATCGATCTGGAACAGTCGCTCGTTGGCGGTACACCCCCACTCGAGCTGCGCCAAGGAGTACAGCTCGTCCGCACGTTCCAGCAAGGCATTGCCGAGTTGTTCGAGGCAATGCCGCCGCTCGCCGGCACTCATCCTGGGCCACGGGCCCTGGTCGAACGCGGTTCTGGCCGCGGCCAGCGCCCCGTGCACCCGGCCGGCGCCTGCATCCGGCGCGGATATGAACGGCTCTCCGGATGCGGGGCATACGTCGTCATATCTCCCGGCATCGGGATCTACCCATCGGCCATCGATGTACAAGCCGTAGGTGTCGAGTAGCGGGTGAGTGTCAGCCATCGCGATCCTTAACCCGGAAACGAACATTCTCACAAAATATGTACACCGCTTGTCGAGGTTCGTCAATCGTCCAAAGTTCCGACACGGAACCGGAAAGCCCCAGTTGACAAGGTTATTGCGGATGGCGTAGACACATCTACAGGCTCAGTCTGATACGACATATCCATCGAGCTGTCCGATTCGGACTCAAAGGATGGCACATGGTGCTCACTACAGTCCCCCTGCACTCACCGGATTTCTACGCTGGTGACCCCTACCCGGCCTACCGGGAGTTGCGCTCGACCACGCCGGTGGTCTTCAACGACGTCACGAACTTCTGGGCGTTGCTCAAGTACGAGGACGTGCGCTATGTCTCAACCAATCCGGCCAAGTTCTCCTCGACCCAGGGCATAACCATCCCCGATCCGGCTCAGCCGGCGCCGGTCCAGGAGGGCAACCTGATCTTCACCGATCCTCCGCGGCACCGGCAGTTGCGCAAGCTCATCAACTCGGGCTTCACTCGCCGACAGGTGGGTTTGCTGGAGCCCAAGGTGCGCGCGATCGTCACATCGATCGTCGACGAACTCGACCCGTCGACGGGCTATGAATTCGCCGAGCAGATCGCCGCGCCATTGCCTACTCGGATGATCGCGGAACTTCTGGGTGCACCGACCGAAGACTGGGAGCAGTTCCGGACGTGGTCGGATGCGGCGGTGGGAGGCGCCGATCCCGACATCGAGTTGGATTCTCTGACCGCGTTGGCCGAGCTCTACCAGTACTTCACCGGGCTGATCGATGCCCGCAGGTCCGGGCAGGTCACCGGCCCGAACGACCTGCTGACAATACTGGCGACCGCAGAGGTCGACGGTGAGCGCCTCAGCGATCAGGACCTGCTGAATTTCTCATTCTTGTTGCTGGTGGCCGGCAACGAGACCACTCGAAACCTCATCGCGCTGGGAACCCTTGCACTCATCGACCATCCCGAGCAATTCGCTACCTTGCGCGCCGATCCGTCACTGATTCCCGTTGCCGTGGAGGAGATGCTTCGGTACACGAGCCCGGTTACTCACATGGCGCGGCGAGCCGTCGAGGATGTCGAGATCCGCGGCCAGCGAATCCGCGCGGGCGAGGTCGTCGTCATGCTGTACGGCTCGGCGAATCGGGACGAGGATGTCTTCGGGCCGACCGCCGAGGAATTCGACATCACCCGTAACCCCAACCCCCACATAGCCTTCGGAGTAGGCGAGCACGCATGCCTCGGCGCTCAGCTGGCGCGCCTGGAGGCGAGGGTGATGTTCGAGGTTCTGCTGGGCAAATATCCCTCGATCGAACTTACGGGTGATGTGACACGTTTGCGGGCCACCATGGTCCCGGGGGTCAAGCGGATGCCGGTCCGTTTGGGAACGAGCATGTGATGGATTTCGATCTCACTCCCGAACAGGAACAGCTGCGCAAGCAATTGCGCGCGAAGCTCGCGCAGGTGATGACACCCGAGCGGCGGGCGGCGGTGGCCGGTCAACTCGAGGGCGGCCCCGCGGTGACAGAGTGTCGTCGAGCGCTGGGTGCGGCAGGGCTTCTCGGTGTGGGATGGCCGAAGGAATACGGTGGCGGCGGGTTCACGCCGCTCGAGCAGTATTTCTTCGCGGAAGAAGCACGACGGGTGCACGCGCCGATGCCGCTGGTTACGCTCAACACAGTCGGCCCCACCCTCATGCAGTTCGGCTCCGAGGAACAGAAGAAGACCTTCCTGCCCGGCATCCTCGACGGCACCATCGAGTTCTCGATCGGGTACACCGAGCCGGAAGCCGGTAGCGATCTGGCGTCGTTGCGTACGAGTGCCGTCCGCGACGGGGACGACTACGTGATCAACGGCCAGAAGATGTTCACCAGTGGCGCGGGGTACTCCGACTACATCTGGCTCGCCGCTCGTACCGATCGGGACGTCAAGAAGCACAAGGGAATCACGATATTCATCGTGCCCACCGATACCCCGGGATTTTCGTTCAAGCCGCTGCCGACCATGCCCGGCGTGTCGACGTACTACACGTTCTATGACGACGTCCGGGTTCCCGCGAGTGCGATCGTGCACGGTGAGAACCTGGGGTGGCAGCTGATCACCACGCAGCTCAATTTCGAGCGTGCCGCGCTGGGAAATCTGGGTGCTCTGGAGCCGCTGTTCGAGAAGACCCTCGAATGGGCCAGGACCACCGAGTACGACGACGGGTACGTCATCGATCAGCCGTGGGCGCAGCTGGCGCTGGCGCGGGTCGAAGCGCAGGTGGCCGCATACAAATTGATCAATCTTCGCATCAATGTGGCGATGACCGTCGATTCACTCGGCATGGGCGAGGCGTCGGCGGCCAAGGTATTCGGTACCGAACTCACCCAACAAGTCGCTCGCGAGCTACTGGAGGTCGTGGGGCAGGCCGGAACACGCGCCGATGCCACCGCACCACTGAGCGGAGAACTCGAGCGCGCATACCGCTTGGCGGTGATCAACACCTTCGGGGGCGGCGCCAACGAGGTGCAGCGCGACATTATCGCTATGGCCGGACTAGGAATGCCGCGGGCTCCCCGGTGACGTTCGCGCAAGGTGACAGAGAGGTTGACGTGACCGACGACAAGAAAGTTGAATTGCGCAGGCGGCTCGACGCTTTGATCGGCGCGCCGGTGGGCTCCGCGACGCCGGTCGCGGCGCCCGATCCGGTGAATCAGCCGATGATCAGACATTGGGCGCACGCTCTCGGCGATATGAATCCGATCTACCTCGATCCGGATTTCGCGGCCGGCACCCGCCACGGCGGTGTCGTCTCGCCGCCGGTGATGCTGCAGACGTGGACCATGCCCCCGCCGCAACTCGAAGGTATCCACGAGCGAGGCGGCGTGCCGGTCGAGATCAAGCACAATCCGCTCGGTTTCCTCGCCGACGAGGGATACACCGGCACGGTGGCAACCAATTCGGAGTTCGAGATCGTGCGCTATCCCCGCGTCGGTGACCAGCTGACGTCGGAGACGGTTTTCGAGGAGATCTCCGACGAGAAGAAGACGGCCATGGGGTCCGGATTCTTCGTCACCTGGCTGACGACCTACCGGGATCAGAACGGTGAAGTCGTGGGGCGACAACGGTTTCGGACATTGCGATTCAAGGCGGGACACTGATGGCCACTCGACTCGCACCGACGACGAACCGCGATACCGAGTTCTTCTGGGACGGCCTGCGTGAACATCGGCTACTCATCCAGCGGTGCACGCAATGCCGGACGTTGCGCGTGCCGCCGCGGCCGATGTGCGGCGAATGCACATCACTCGAGTGGGAGGCAATCGAATCCGCGGGCCGCGGAATCGTTTACAGCTATGTGCTGCCCCACTACCCACCGATGCCCATGTTCACCGACCCCCACATCGTCGCGTTGATCGAACTCGACGAAGGGGTCCGGATCGTCTCGAATCTGTGTGACATCACGCCCGACCGGGTCAGCGTCGGTATGCGGGTCGAGGCGTTCTATGTGGCGTTCAACGACGGTGAATTGGTGTTGCACCAGTTCCGGCCCACCGACTGACAGGCGAGCCACTGATGGACTTCACCTTCAACGAACAGCAACAGACAATCGCCAAGCTCGCCGGGCAGTTGTTCGAGCAACGAGCGACTCCGGAAAGGCTCACCGAACTCGAGTCGGGCGGAAATCGTCACGACCCTGCTTTGTGGAGCGACCTGGCCAAAGCCGATCTGCTCGGTGTCGGGCTCACAGAATCGGTCGGCGGCAGCGGTGGCGGTTTCCTCGAATTGGGTGTGCTCCTGGCCGCAGTGGGTGGAAACGTAGCGCCGGTGCCGGTCTACGCCACGCTGTTGCTCGGCGCGGACACCATCGCCCGGCACGGCACCGAAGCGCAACAGCAGGAATATCTGCCTGCGGTGGTCGAGGGGACGTACCTGCTCAGCGCGGCTCTCGCCGAACCTCGCCGGTCCGATCCGACCGCCCCCGCTACCACTGCGCGGCGGGACGGTGATGGTTGGCGGCTGGACGGCGCGAAGGAGCTGGTACCTGCCGCCACAGTGGCCGACGCCGTGATCGTGCCGGCCCGCACCGACGAGGGCGCAGCGCTGTTCATCGTGGACACCGCGGCCGATGGTGTGGAGCTAACCCCTGTGCGAACGACGAACGGCGAACCTCATGCCGATCTGTCGTTCCACGGAGTGCGGCTCGGACCGTCCGATCGTCTCGGCAGCGAAGATTCCGGTACCGCGCTCATCGCGGACCTCCACACTCGCGCGATGGCCGGCTTGTGCGCGATACAACTCGGCGTCGCCGAACGTGCGCTGACCATGGCCGCAGCCTATACCGGCGGCCGAGTCCAGTTCGGCCGTCCCATCGGAACATTTCAAGCCGTGCAGCAACGGATGGCCGATGCGTTCATAGACGTCGAAGCAATGCGATGGACCACCTGGCACGCGGCGTGGCTGATCGACAACGGAAGGCCGGCGAACCGCGAAGCGCACATCGCGAAATTCTGGGCGGCCGAAGCCGGCGCGCGCGTTACGGCAACGGCACAGCAGGTCCACGGCGGAATGGGCATCGATATCACCTACCCGCTCTCGCGGTACTTCCTGTGGGCCAAGCACAACGAACTGACACTGGGCTCTTCGACCGCGCATCTGGCCTACCTCGGTGGCACCTTTACGGAAGGAAACCAATGACCGCCACAGTCGTGCGTACCACCACCCTCGGTTACGACGAAATCGACGTCGACGACGCACTCCCGCGGCTCGAGATCCCCGTCACGACCACGCTGATAGTCGCGGGCGCCATCGCGTCCCGCGACTATATGCCGGTTCATCACGATCGCGACTTCGCCAATTCACAGGGCTCCAAGGACATTTTCCTGAACATCCTGACCACCAACGGTCTCTGTGTGAAATTCCTGCACGATTGGGTGGGACCGGATGCGTTGATCACGAAACTGTCCATCCGCCTGGGGGTTCCGGCCTATCCCAATGACCCGCTCGTCTTCGAGGGCCGGGTCACCCGAAAGACGATCGAGAACGAGGCATGCCTCGTCGAAGTGACGTTCACCGGGCGTAACAGTCTGGGCGACCACGCGAAGGGCACTGCGACGATCAGCGTGCCGAAAGGGGCCGGGAAATGAGCGGCGGACTGGCCGGCCGAGCTGCCATCGCGGGAATCGGCCAGACCGAATTCTCCAAGGAGTCCGGTCGCAGCGAGATGCAACTCGCCTGTGAAGCCGTGCGTGATGCGCTCGCGGACGCGGGTCTGCGCCCCGGCGACGTGGACGGGATGGTGACGTTCTCGGTCGATGAAAATGAGGAGATCGAGGTCGCTCGCAACCTCGGGATCGGTGATTTGTCCTTCTTCACGCGTGTTCCGCATGGAGGGGGCGCGGCGGCAGGGACCGTACTGCAGGCCGCCATGGCCGTTGCCACCGGGGTGGCCGAAGTCGTCGTGTGCTACCGGGCGTTCAACGAGCGTTCCGGGTTCCGTTTCGGGGGCGCCAACCGCCAGTCCGCCACAACGCCGCTCTGGCTGGCCCCCTATGCTCCGTTCGGTCTGATGACACCGGCGGGCTGGGTGGCGTTGCACGCGCAGCGGTACATGTCGACATATGGTGTCACCAACGAGGATTTCGGCAAGGTTTCGGTTATCGACCGCAAACATGCCGCGAAGAATCCGGATGCCTGGTTCTATCAGCGGCCCATAACGCTCGCGGAGCATCAGCAGTCGCGCTGGATCATCGAACCGGTTCTCCGGCTGCTGGATTGCTGCCAGGAGAGCGACGGTGGTGTCGCTCTGGTCGTGACCAGCGCCGAGCGGGCGCGTGATCTGGCGAAACCGCCGGCAGTCATCAGTGCGGCGGCGCAGGGAGCCGCCCATGACGGCGAGGTCATGACCAGCTACTACCGCGACAGCATCACCGGATTACCCGAGATGAGCGTGGTTGGGGAGCGGCTCTGGCGTGACTCTGGCCTGAAACCGGCGGATATCCAGACAGCGTTTCTCTACGACCACTTCACGCCGTTCGTCTTCGTTCAGCTCGAAGAACTCGGGTTCTGCGGCCGCGGCGAAGCCAAGGACTTCGTCTCGGTTGACGAACTGTCGATCGGGGGTTCATTTCCGATCAACACCAACGGCGGTCTGCTGGGCGAGGCATACATCCACGGAATGAACGGCATCACCGAAGGAGTCCGCCAGATTCGCGGTACCTCGCACAATCAGGTCGACGATGTCGAGCATGTGCTCGTGACGTCCGGTACCGGGGTGCCGACCAGCGGCTTGATCCTCGGGCCGGCGGGCTGATCGGTGACCGGTCGTAACCGTGGCTTATCGTCATGAACATGGCGAAGTCTAGCTCGCGCCGGTCCGAAATGACCCACGCGGAATCGGAGGACACCCGTGCGACCATTATCTCGGCAGCGTACTGGTGTTTCCGGAATCAAGGTCTGCGCAAGGCCACTGTCGTCGATATCGCGCGCGCGGCAGACGTTTCGCGTAGTACGTTCTACGAGTATTTCAGCGATAAGGCTGCACTGGTGGAAGCGTGCGCCGAGGCGGCGTCTCAGCGTTTCTATCGAAATATGGCCAAAGCTATTTCCAGCGAGGAAACGCTGGTGGAGAAACTCGCCGGTGCAGCAGTCTTCGTAACTCGTGCACGCCGGATCGTCGAGACGGAACTGTATTTCGATGATGCAGAAGTCGGTCTATTGCTGACCAAGAACGGAGCCCTGCTGCTGCAGGAATGCGCCGAATTCCTTGCGCCGCATCTCATTGCGGCGCGGCTCACCGGTGAGGTTCGTAAAGATCTCGACATAATGGGCGCGGCGGAGTGGTTCTCGCGGATCCTGTTCTCCCTGTTCTCCACGCCGTCGCCGCTGCTGGATATGAACGACGACGAGGCGGTGGCAGGTTTCGTTCGCGCACACGCCGTGTCCGGTTTTATCGAAGCCGGGCCACAACGGCAGCGGCGCGCGAAAGATACCTGATATCAAAGGACCGAAAGATGGTTGCAACCATACTTCCCGATGCTCTTTCACATACCGGTTTCCGGACGCAGCGGTGCCATTCGCGGCCATTGCAGTTGTATGTGTTCGGGTGCGATGTCGATGCGACGGTCACCGCTGCCGGCGGACTGATCTTCGACCAGGCCGCAAGTGGGTGGCAGGTTCGCGGCTTCCTGGCGTCCTGCCCGGATGATCGTGCATTCCGGGTGCTCGGTGCTGATATCGCTCCACTCGGCAATGCCTTCGGGTTCGGGTTCGGCGGGTTTCGCCCCGATGTCGTGGTCGCCGACACCAGCGTTTTTCAGGATGATGAAGGAATCCGCAAACAGGTCGCTGCTTGTGCCGAACAGAGGGGTTCGCAGATCCTGCTCTGGGGCGGGTACTGGGACAACGATCTCGAGAGCAGACTCGAACCGGTCGAATACCGTCTCAGCCGGGCAGCCCAAGCATTCAAGAAAAACGCACTCCGCGTCGGCGGTAAGCCGGATATCCCCAGTACCGAGACTTTCCGGCGGGCCGAGCGATTCGACATTGCCTCCGCCCTCGCTCGGATCTGAGGCTCTCGATTCCCGAGTCCGCTGCCTGCCGATCCGGTAGTCGGTCGGGTTGCTCGGCCGGAAGCAGTGGTAGCCCGCGCGTCGTGAGAACGCGGGCTACCACTGTTCAACGGCCGGTTGTTCAGGAGCTGACGGCGCGTACCGGTACATTCGACCAGCCTGAAACGTTCGACATCGCCACCCGTCGCGATCCGGCACGGTCCACCTCGTACTCGGGGAGGAGATCGAGGAGAACATCCAGCGCGATCCGGCTCTCCATCCGTGCCAGTGCCGCGCCCAGGCAACTGTGTATGCCGTACCCGAACGCCAGGTTGAACCCGGTTCTCTGTTCACGGTCGATATCGAGGCGGTCCGGATCGGTGAATACCCGCTCATCGCGGGTGGCCGACGCGGTCAGCAGCAGTACCGCACTTCCTTCGGGGATCGTTGTACCGTGCAGAGTGACATCCCGCGTGGTCGACCGGACTTGGTACTGTGACGGTGCCGCGTACCGGAGCAATTCCTCGACCGCGGCGGGTATTCTGCTCCGATCGGCGCGAAGTTTCTGCCATTCGGCCGGGTGGTCGGCGAAGGCCACCATGGCACTGCCGATCAATTTCGTGACCGTCTCGGCGCCGGCGCCGCCCAATAGTGAAGCGAACCCGGTGATATCCACATCGTTCAGCTTTTCGAGTTGACCGTCGCGTTCGATCTCGGTTTCGATCAACCTGCTTATCATATCGTCGGCCGGATGGGCCCGCCGGTTCTGGACGAGCTGGTAATAGTACAGACCGGTCGCAATTGAAGCTTCATATCCGGCCTCGGTGATGTGGATCTGGCCGGGCTCGCGTTCCAGGAGAAGATCGAGCCAGAGCCGGATCTGCTGCCGGTCTCCCGGTGGCACACCCAGCATTGCCGTGATTATCTCGACCGGGAACAGTGCCGAGAATTCCGCGACGACGTCGAAGCCGGACGGATCCAGCGTGTCGGCGACGGCGCGGATTTTCTCGGCCACCATCTGCTCGAGAGCTCCGATCGCCCGCGGGGTGAACACTTTACTGACCAATCGGCGCATTCTGTCGTGCTCCGGTGGATCCATCGAGATGATCACCTTTGGCACCGGAATGGACTGGTCCGGAGCCTTGATCATATCCAGGGTCGCACCCTTGGCCGAGGAATAGGTTGCGTAGTCCTTCGTCGCCGGCGCGACATCCTCGAAGCGTGAGAGTGCCCAGAAGTCCCATTTGCTGCTGTAATAGACGGGCGCTTCGTCGCGGAGCTGCCGATAGGTGTCCCACGCCCCATTGAAAAAACCCTCCGAAAAGGGGTCGAATTCCAGGGAGTGCGTCGTATGCGTCATAGGATCGCTCCGGTGGACTTATAATGCTCGATCTTGTCCCAGTCCATCCCCGTGGCGAGGAGAATTTCCTCGGTGTGCTGGCCGTGTTCGGGTGCTCCGGTTGGTACCACGTGCTGCTGGTCGAACTGCACCGGGTTGACCGGCAGCGCATATGGTACGCCCGTCGTGGTCGTGGTACGCGCAATATAACCGTTCGCGGTCACGGCCGGATCCACACATACCTCGCCCGCCGTCTGCACCACACCCCACGCGCCTGACAGATCCGACAAGATGGTGCGCCACTCGGAGAGAGTATGTTGTGCGAATGCCTTATCCAGCAACGCAATGAGCGCACTACGGTTGTCGAATCGCGCTACGGGATCCGCGAACAGAGGATTGTCGACCAGTTCGGGCAATCCGACCACGCGCATTGCTTCGGCGAAAAACTTATCGAGCTGGAGCATCATCAGTGTGACGTACCGACCGTCTTTGGTGCGATAATTGCCGACCAATGGATTGGGCGCATCGGCGTGGCCGTACCGGGGTACGGCGCTGCCACCGTGGATCTGGCTCGTAGCGATATCCGGACCGAGGTTCCATGCGGCCAGGCCGAGTAGGGACACGTCCACCACCGATCCTGTACCGGTGGCGAGCCGCTTGTACAAGGCAGCGGCGATACCGCCGGCGATCGCCATTCCGCCGAGCAGATCCCCGAATGCCGGGCGGGACCGCACCAACTCGTCGTGTTCCTCGGTGAGCGCCACCGCGATACCGCCACGTGACCAGTAGGAGACACCGTCGTAGCCGGGCTTGTCCGCGTCCGGGCCGATGGGACCGTGACCCGAGCCTCGTACGTAGACGATATTCGAATTGGCGTTCCGGATGTCCTCGACATCGATACCCATCCGTTTACGGCGCTCCGGAAGATAACTGGTCAGGAAGACGTCGCATGTTTTCGCCAAATCGTAGACCACCTGCTGTCCGCCCTCGGTCAGCAGGTCGATCCCGATCGATTTCTTGCCGCGATTGGGAATCTCGATCATGTAGTTGACCGAGCCGCCCTCGTCGACGATTCCGGACGTGACAAGACCCCGTTGCGGATCTCCGCCGACCCGGGGCTCTACCTTGATGACCTCGGCGCCCCATTCCGCGAGGACGGCGCCGGCCGAGGGAACGAATGTCCACGCCGCGACTTCGAGAACGCGAACCCCGCTCAACACTTTATCGGTGCTAATGGTGGTCTCCCTTCCGAGGCTGCATCCCCACACGGGAGGGAGCAGACGTGTGCATATCGTTCACGCTGAGACACCTATGCCCAGCACGTTCATCGCGTTACCACCCATGATCTTGGCCTTGTCCGCCTCGGGGACGCCGGCGAGCCGATCGACGAAACTGAGCGGATCGCCGATGCCCTCCGGATGCGGGAAGTCCGATCCGAACAGCACGTGGTCGACCCCCATGATGTCGATGATTCCCGGAACGTTGTCCTCCAGGAACGGGTGGATGTAGACGTTGCGCTTGAATACCTCGACGGGATCCTCGTCGAATTCCTTGGGCATGATCTTGTATGCGGTAGCCAGGGTGTCCAGCAGACCGCGGACCCAGCCACTGCCGTTTTCGACACAGATGATCTTCAGGTCGGGGAATCTACTCAATGCGCCATGGCAGACCAGGGCACCGAGGGTGTCCTCGATCGCGCGGTGGCCCATCACCACCTCGCGAAGCGCACTGGCTTTGAACGACAGATATTCGTCGCCGCCTTCCCACTCCTGCAGATGTTTCTGGTAACCGCTGTCCGACGCGTGCAGGGTGACCGGGATGCCCGCATCCACGACGGCCTGCCAGAACGGGTCGAATTCGGGCAGGCCGAGGGAACGTGAACCGCCGGTCAGACTAGGCACCGGAGCCGGGCGCACGAGGAATGTGCGCATCTTGCGCTCCAGGCACCAGTGCAGCTCTTCGATTGCCTTGTCCACCACCGGCAGTGTGATCACCGGTGTGGCGAAGATTCGTCCCTCGTAGTCGAAGCTCCAGTGCTCGTACATCCACTCGTTGAGTGCGTGCATCACCGCGTGCGTGAGTATCACGTCGTCGGTGCTGCGCTCCTCGACCAGACTCGCGAGAGTGGGGTACATGACGCACATGTCGATGCCCAACTCGTCCATCAGTTCCATCCGTGGCGCCGGTGACTGGTATGCCGGAATGACTTCCATTGCGTCGCCGATGAATTCACGGAACGACAGGCCCTGCGGATTGTTTCCGAGGAAATAGTCCTCGGCGCTGCCCGGGCGAGCGACACGCTCGAATGTCGGGTTGGGGATCATATGGCTGATGCGGTCCTTGACGACCAGTCGCGGCCGGCCTTCGACGAGGGCCAGGGCGACCTTGCCCCGGTACTGGGCGGGCAGGAACTTGGTCAACGCATCGGGCGTCTCATACATGTGGTTGTCGATGTCGAAGACGGGGTAGGGAAGCGAGCGAGATGGCATCGAGTGGTCCTCCTTGTGGATACGACCGTTTACGATCAGTGAGAATCGACATTATCACGAACGGCGGTGCCGCATCCATACCATGAGCGGGTAGGCGGCGGCCTTCCGGCCGGGTCGGGCGCTACATTTCGGACCAGGCTCGGACAACGGCGTCAGTGGAGGTCACGGTGGCCAGCAGCGACAGGGTGTTGTCGATGACCGTCTCGCAATAGCTGCGCGGGTACCCGCTGACCGCGTCGCGAGGTAGGACGAACTGGTAGCCCGAGTTGACCGCATCCATGACGAAATTGGTGATGGCCACGTTGACCGAGACTCCGACGCCGATGATCGTCGTGATGCCGAGGTTACGCAGCACAGGGTCCAAGCTCGTTCCGGCCATCGGCCCCAGCCCGTGGATCCGGGTGAGAACGAGATCGTCAGGGGCAGGCCCGAATTCCGGTAAGAGTGTCGCCCCATCGCTACCGGGGCTCAGGTCGACGGAGAACGATCGCCCCGCGCCGAACAACCGTGCGTTCGTGTTCGATCCCCGGCCGTCCGGGCGGCGCTGAACCACGCAATGGATGACAGAGACTCCCGCGCTTCGCGCGGCGTCGAGCAGTTTGCCGATGTTCGGGATCGCTTCGCGGCGGGCTTCCTCGGCCAGGGCGGGAAGTCCGGAATGGGCTCCGATCACCCCACCTTGGCATTCTTGGGTGACGAGGGCTGTGGTGCCGGGGCGAATGAGGCTGTTGAGAGAGTGGGAGCTCATGGAAATCAACGTTATCCTGTACTGATAATTTATGTTCTCAATGGAGGTCGTCGAGTGGATATCTGGGAGATCGCCGCGCGGGAATGCGTGCGTCAGACCATGTCCGACTACACCGCTGCCACCGATCGATTCGATCTGCAGGCACTGGCCGCATGTTTCAGCGAGCACGGCACCCTGCGGTTCACCGGAAGTGAGCCGTTGGTCGGCCGGGACGCGATACAGGCGGGCTTGGGAGCGCAGTTGGGTCCGGGCGGTGACCGACCCGCGCCGAGCTATGTGCGTCATCATGTGTCGAGCGTGCGGTTCACCGAGGTCGGCGCCGACCAGGTGGGCGTCGGCAGCTGTTTCGTGGTCTACACCGACATCGGGGTAGACCACTGGGGCCGCTACCGTGACGTTCTGATCCCGGTCGCCGAGCGCTGGTTGTTCGAGTCACGCAGCATCAGGGTCGACGGATACGCTGCGAACAGTCTGATGCGCAACGCATCACATGACTGACTAGCTCACCCGTCCGACCGTGATGAAGCTGTGGGCGAACGACGCGGCGTTCTCGATGACCGCCCTGCGGGTGTCACCGGCGGCGGCAACGACCAGCCAGGTGACGCCCGCGGCGCCGAGCCGGGCGACGGTGGCGTGCCGCTCGTCGACCGATGTGTTGTCGTCCAGCAGATTTCCTGCGGAGAAGCAGATGTCAAGTGGCTTGGTTCGGCCTATCCGGTGTGCGTAATCACGTGCCCAGGCGATAGCGGCTTCCAGTTCGGCGAGGTTGTCGATCTCGGCGGTCCGTGATGCGGCCGCGTACCCGAAGGTATTGAACGGCGCCCATCCTTCGTGTCGCGACACGGCGCGGCGTACGGCGGACTTGCTGTTGCCTCCGATCCAGATGGGCGGGTGGCTGCCGCGCGGAGATATCGGGCGGAACCGGACACCTCTCGCGCTGAAAGTATCGCCCTCGTGCGCGACGTCGCTCCCGTCGAACAGCTTCGCCAGCACGTCCAGGGCTTCATCGAGTAGTCGGCTGCGGTTGTCGAAATCGACTCCGACCGCTCGGAATTCCGGCTTCAGATATCCCGCGCCGGTGCCGAGGATCACCCGGCCGCCGGACAACACATCCAGACTGTGTATCGACTTCGCGCCCAGAAACGGGTTGCGGTACGCGGCGACGTAGATATTGGTCAGCAGGTTCACCCTGGACGTCGCCGCCGCGGCGAAGGCCAGCGCGACGAACGGGTCGAGCGCGTGGTGCCCGCCGTGGTCGAGCCATCTGGAATCCGGCGCGGGATGATCGGTCACGTGGA
Organism: Nocardia vaccinii NBRC 15922; assembly: GCF_001613305.1. Lineage (GTDB taxonomy): Bacteria > Actinomycetota > Actinomycetes > Mycobacteriales > Mycobacteriaceae > Nocardia > Nocardia vaccinii. Next base: position 31,115 of record NZ_BDCC01000016.1, on the reverse strand, counting down.
CGGCCCCATAGCCCAAAGCCTCCGCCTCCCGGGCGATTTCGGCAATGGCTTCGCCGGTGACGAATTCACCGGGAGCCTCGACGTGCTGAGTGGGCAGTTCCAACGAGAAGCGCATGGTCACGGCTGTCCTTTCGGAAGGTGGGGTGTCTGTCAGCAGTCGCCGATCAACCGGGCGAGCCGTTCGGCATGCCAATCGGGACTGCCCAACATCAGCTGGCCGGCCTTGGCGCGCCGAAAGTAGAGATGCGCGTCGTGTTCCCAGGTGAATCCGATGCCGCCGTGGGTGCGCATATTGTCGATCGCGCAGTGCAGGAATGCTTCGGAGGCAGCAAGTTTGGCTACCGAGGAAGCGATTCTCAGCTCATCGCGGTCTGCGGAATCGGCGGTCGCGACGGCGTAGCGCAGGGCCGATCGCGCCCCCTCCAGGCGCACGAGCATATCCGCGCATCGGTGTTTGACGGCCTGGAAGCTGCCGATAGGTCGGCCGAACTGGATGCGAGTCGAGGCGTAGGAGACCGCGGCGTCCAGACAGCGCTGGGCGCCGCCGACCTGCTCGGCACACAGCGCTACGGTGGCCAGGTCGGTGGCAGTCCGCAGAGCCGGCTCGGCATGGCCCTCGTCGCCGATGAGAGTGGCTGCGGCGCAGTCGAAGTCGATAGCGGAGATGCTGCGTGTGCGATCCAATCGGGCCAGCGGTCTGTGCCGGACCCCGGATGTGCCGGACCGGACGGCCGCCAAGCTGATGCCCGCATCGCCGCGTGCGGCGACCAGGAGGAGATCGGCGGTGTGGCCGTCGAGAACCATGGGGGCGGCGCCGTCCACGACGTAGCCGCCGCCGTGCCGCCGGATGCGCAAATCGATGGAGTTGGGGTCCCATGGCCCGAGGTGCCCGTTGATGATCACCGTGGCCGTCATCGATCCGTCGGCGAGCCCGGGCAGCAGCTCGGCCATAGCGGGACGATCCGCGCTCGCCGCCACGGTATGCGAGGCGAAGGCGACGGTCGAGAAGTACGGTGCGCACAGCAGTGCTGCGCCCATCTCTTCGAATACCACCGCCAATTCGGCCATACCCGCACCGGCTCCGCCGAATTCCTCGGGTATGGCGATGCTGGGGAGACCGAGTTCGGTCGAGATCCGACGCCACACCGCGGGGTCGTATCCCGGCACGGAATCCATCAGCGCCCGCACAGCGGTGGTAGAGCTGTATGCGCGAAGGAACTCCTGGACAGATTTACGCAGGTCCTGCTGATCGTCAGAGTCCACCGGTGGCCTCCAGGGCAGGGATGAGGGCATCCACGGCGGCACGCCAATCGCCGACCACACCGATGTCCGCGCTGTCGAATATCGGTGCCGATGGATCGGAGTTGACCGCCAGCACCGTCTGCGCGCGCCGCACGCCGACGCTGTGGTTGAACTTCCCGCTGATCCCCAATGCGATATACAGGCGGGGAGCGATGGACCGGCCGGTGATGCCGATCTGGCGGGCGCGGGGCAACTCACCTCTGTCGGTGACTTTCCGAGTCGCGGCGAGTTCGGCGCCGAGGATCTTTTGGAGCGGGACAAGCCGCTCGTGATCCTGCGCGCTGACCCCGGCGCCGATTCCGATGACGGTCAGCGCCTCTTCGAGGATATCCAGGTCGTCGTCTCGGTACCTGTCGATGATCTCGATGCCACCCATACTGGTCAGGGCATGGTGAGTCAGTTCGGCGGTGTATCGCCTCGGCGCGGCGAGCGGCAAGGCGCCCGCGCGAACCGTGGCCATCTGCAGATCCGAGGTCGAGATGACGGCGGCGACAAGCTGTCCGCCGAAGGCGGGCTTCCAGGCGACCAGCCGGCCATCGTGAAGTTCGAGGTCCACGCTGTCACCGACGAGGCCCGCTGCCAGCCGGGCCGCAACCCGGCCGGCGATTTCACGTCCCCAGGCGGTGCTGGGGATGAGCATGATCTGTGGCGTGTCGTGCTGGGCCCAGGTCGCGATACCACGCGCGAGATCTTCCTCGATAGTGGACCCGGTGAAACCGATGGCTTTGTCGGCGCCCCAGGCGCCGAGCGATTCGGCACTAGGCAGGCCGGGGCCCAACGCGACGACGTGTCCGCCGATCTGGTTGGCTATTTTCGCTGCGGCGCAGAGCAATTCGCGAGCGACCCGGGGCCGGTCCGGTTCCAGCACCACAGCGATCGGTGCCCCGGAGGCCGATCCAGGTTGCCGAGCAGGCACGGCTTCGGTGAGCGCGGGGGGGTTATCCGATCGCAGCGCGCCGCGAGCGATCAATCGTGTGATCGCCTCGGCCACCTGATCTTGAATAGGGCCGGACAGGATGTGTTTCGTCCGTCGTGCCGAGTGCACGCGAGTCGGGCCGACCCGGGTGGGGCTGCCCGCCTGCCCCCATGGGCCTTGTCCCAATTCGGCCGCCGTCACCGTGCGGATCAACTCGCCCGCCACCGCGGCTCGGCCCTCCGGCACGACTTTGCACGGCGCGATCAACCGCTCGGCGGCCGAAACCACCGCGGGTAGTGTGACTGTGGCCCGGACCGAGCCGTCGTCATGTTCACATCGCACCGAGATGGTCGAAGTGTCCGGGGCATATGAAAACTCGCGCACCGCGGTGGCGAAGGGCAATCGGAGCAGTTCGGCGATCTGCGGCCCGACCTGGCCGGTGTCGGCGTCCAAAGACGCACGCCCGATGAGTACCAGATCGAAGGGTCCCTCTCGGCGGAGTACAGCGGCGAGCGCGTTCGCTGTCGCGAGCGTGTCCGATCCGGCGAACCGCGGATCGCAGGCGTGCACTCCGGTCATACGCACGTCGTGCATGTGCGCCCAGGCGATCGACTCGCGCAGGACCTCCTCGGCGTTCGGCGGTCCCAGCGTGAGGACGACGCATTCGCCGCCGTATTCGGCGACGAGTTCGACCGCTTTCGCCACGGCTCGGCGGCAGTAGGCATTCAGTTCCGTGGTAAGTCCTTCGCGGCGGAGCCTGCCGTTGCTGTCCAGCCGCATCTCCTGGACAGCGGGAATCTGTTTGACAAGTATGGCGATTCGCAGACTCACGGTCATGCCTCTCCGGGAAGCGTTGTGGCAGTGATCGTGTGTGACTCGGCGATCCGGGCGGTGAGCAGGTCGGCCAGAGCCGGGCGTTTGAGTTTTCCGGTGTCGGTGAAGGGCAGGTGCTGTTTGCCCGTGATCCAGATGTGCTTGGGCACTTTGTATGCCGACAATTCACTCTTGACCCGGGTCCGCAGGGTTTCGGCGTCGAGGCCGGCGCCGGCCTGTGGGACGACCGCCGCGGCGACCACCTCGCCGTGTCGTGGATCCCGGGCGCCGACGACGTATGCCTCCAGCACCCCGGGGCACCCGGTGAGTGCGGCCTCGACATCGGCCGGGGTGACGTTCACGCCGCCACCGGTTTTGATCATGTCGCCGAGCCGGCCGGTGTAGGTGATCCACCCGTCGGCATCGGCGAATCCGGCGTCGCCGGTGCGGTAGAAGCCGTCGGCGGTGAAGACCTCTTCGCGCTCTCGCTTGTGGAATCCTTGCATCAGGGCGTAGCCGCGGACCCAGATCTCGCCGGTGGCTCCCGTGGGCACCGGTTCTCCGGTGTCCGGTGCGACGATTCGGTGCGTCAGACCCGGCAGCGACGGCCCGTAGGCGCCGCGCCGATGTTCGGGCTGGGCGACGTAGGGATCCTCGCCCAGGTGCACGCCGGCCAATTCGGTCATTCCCAAGCACAACGCACCGGTCGCCGGGGGCCGGCGTGGCGCATCGACGGTCGCGGGCATGCTGGTGCGGCGTACCGAACTCAGGTCTCTGGTGGCGAAACCGGGCTGTTCGGCCAATGTCTTGCCCTGTTGCGGCCAGCCCAGTGTGGTTGTCGCCCGGTGTTTTTCGATCAGTTCGAGTGCCTCGGCAGCGTCGAAGACGGGCTGCGTGACCAGGGTTGCGCCGTGGTGGATGACGCCGTGGATCCCGCTCATCAGCCCGCCGATCCAGAAGAATGGCATTGCCGTGAACAGCACGTCATCGTGCTCCACCAGATAGATCGAGGTGAGCCGACGGCTGTGCCGCACCATGGTTCCGTGACTGTGCCGCGGCCCTTTTGGGTCACCGGTGCTGCCGGAGGTGTAGACGATGACGCAGTCGTCGGCGGGCGTCACGCATGCTTCGATGTCGGCCAGCAGGTCGATCTCCGAACAGTGTGGGGCTGCCGCGGCGGCGGTGCGGTCCTCGACGACCGTGGTGGCCCATTGTCGTCCGGTCTCACCCCATATCGCGATCGTCCGCAGATACGGTGCGCACGGCAGGCGAAGACGGCCCGGCGTTTTCTGCTCGGCCAGGCCCGCGAACGCCTCCTCCAGCCGATCGGGGAAGTCGTTTGTCCGCAACCGCGGCACGGTCAGGATGGCGCGCAGGTCGGCATGCCGTGCGGTCCATGCCAGTTCTTTCGGCTTGTAGAACGTGTTGAGCGGCACCGCGACCGCGCCGATGCGCGTGGTCGCGAACCAGGCGATCGCCCAGTCGACGCTGTTGGGCATCAATATGCCCACATGGTCCCGTTTCCCGATCCCCTCGGCGATGAGTGTGCGGGCGAGCCGGGCCGAGCGCCGTTCCAGGTCGGCGTAGGTGAGCGAGCAGCTCTCGGCGATGAGGTAGACGCGGTCGCCGAAACGATCCGCGACGGTGGCGAGTAGCTGTGGGATGGTGGGTGCGGCGTTCGGAAACGCCGGGGCAGCAGATGTGGAATCAGTTGTCATATAGTCCGTCCCGGGGTATGGCATTCGCCGTCAGTTCTCGCTTGAGGACCTTCCCGGCTTCGGTGCGGGGGATCTCATCGACGAAGACGATCCGAGCCGGCACGCGGTAGGGCGTCAGGCGTTCGCGGCACCAGGCAATCAGCCCCTCGGCCGATACGCCGTCGTCGGATCGGACCACGAAAGCCCACGGAACCTCGCCGAGCCGGGCGTCGGGCACTCCTGCCACCGCGGCCTCGCGAACTCCGGCGGCGGCCAGCAGGACATCTTCGACCTGGCCGGGAAATACCTTCAGTCCGCCACGGTTGATCATGTCGGACACGCGGCCATCCAGCCACAAGAATCCGTCTTCGTCGAACCAGCCCAGGTCGCCGGTGTGAAACCAGCCGTCTTCAGTGAGTCGCTCGAGGAACGCCGGATCGATCTCGCGTGCCGCGGTGGTGGGCGTGCGGACCAGCACCTCGTCATCGCGGATCGTCACATCGATGCCGGGCAGCGCACGGCCGACCGAACCCAGTTTGGCCACGCCGAACTCCCGGGCGTCGGCGGCCGACCAGCCGACCACTTCGCCGCCGAGCTCGGTCTGGCCGTAGGAATTGAGCACCAGGGCACCGAAGGTCTCCTGGAAGCGGCGAGCATGCACTGGCGACAGCGGCGCGGTGATACTGCGGACGATTCGCAGCGGTGTCAGGTCGCGGACCTTCTCCTCCTGCAGGATCATCGTGAGAGCCGCGGGCGGCAGCACGGTCGAACGCAGTCGGTGCCTGGCCACCAAGGCGGCGAAATCCGTGGGAGTGAACCGGTCCATCAAGATGACGCCCGCGCCCGCCCGGAAGGCGAACAATACTTGATATATGCCGGCCCACAGCGAAAGTGACAGGGGAACCAGATTCGGCATGGGTGCGCGGCCGGGTGCGGGGGAGGAGGACCCCCGCAGCTTGGCCAGCAGCCGATCGATCAGGTCGAGTACGGTGGCATGCCGCAGCGGAACAGGTTTGGGCGGTCCCGTTGTCCCCGAGGTGAATTGGAGCAGCGCCACATCGCTGCCGAAGCTGCCGCGGTCCGGTGCGGAGCCGACCGCGCCTACCGACCAATCGAGGTTCGGCGCTGTGGTGATGAGGTGTAGGCCTCGGCCGAGGCCCTGTCCGAAGCGACCGGACAACTCCAGAGTGGTGATCACCGCGACAGGGCGCAATGCGTCGAGTTGGCCGGCGAGTTCGGCGTCGGCGGCGCGCGGGTTGAGCGGCGTGTAGACGCACCCCGCCGACCAGGTGCCGAAGAGCGCGGCCACCGTGGCGGGGGCATTGGGAAGCATGGCGGCGACCGTCTGCCCCGGGACGACATCGAGCGTGGTCAGCACACCGCTGAGGCGATCGACGCTGGCGCGCAGTTCGTCCAGGGTGACCTCGTCGTCAATGGTGTGTACGACGATTTCCGGGAGCGTTCCGAGTAGATCTGCTAGCGACATGAATCACCCTCCAGCGCCTGCCAATTGGGTGTTCGCTTGGCCGCGAACGCCGCCGGGCCCTCGTTCTGGTCGGGGTGGCCCCACATCGACGTCAGATGTGTCGCGCCGGCTTTGCATGCGTCGGTGAGGCCCAATTCCAGTGCGCCCCACAACGCTCGTTTGGTCGCCCGCATGGCTGCGGGGGAGTTCCGGGCGATCTTCTCGGCCAACTCCTGGGCCGCGTCGTGCAACGCGTCTGGAGGGTCGACGATCTGACTGATCATCCCCAGTTCGTAGGCACGCTGCGCGGTCATCCGCTCATGGCTGCCGACCAGGGCCATGCGCAATATCGCCTCCGCGGGCACCTTGCGCATGAGTGCGATCGTCTCCAGCGCACTGACCTGGCCGAGGCTGACGTGCGGGTCGACGAATGTCGCGTCCGACGCCGCGATGACGATGTCGGCGTCCGCGATCCAGTGCAGGCCGCCCCCGGCGCAGACGCCGTTCACCGCCGTGATGATCGGCTTACCGACGTTCATATGCCAGCCTGTGAGCCCCAGGTCCAGAGTCCGCATGGTGTCGCTGAACTGATCGACCTCTTCGCCTTCCAGGTCGCTCACCTCGGCGCCGGTCTGGAATGCCCGTCCGGTTCCGGTGTGCACGATCACCCGCACGTCGGGGTCGGAGTCGAGTTCTGTCCAGGCCCTGCGGAACTCCTGACGCATGAGCGAGTCGTATGCGTTGAGGCGTTCGGGCCGATTGTTGATGATCCATCCGATCGCACCCCGTCGTTCCACGATCAGGCGCTGATATTCGTCATTCGGACGGGCCGATGTCATGGGGCCTCCATGTGGAGTGTGACCGGTCGGAGGACTCGAGGCCTCGCGCCGTGCTCGGGACACACCGACTTCCAGGCTGTACCAGAGAGCTTTTTTGGTTTCGCGCAGCGCGCTCGGGCTGTTGGCGGCGATCGCCGTGGCGAGGCGTCGCGCCGATTCCCGCAGCGCGTCGGGCGCGACGACCTCGCTCAGGATCCCGAGCTGGTACGCACGCTGAGCCGGAATTCGTTCCCCCTTGCCGCACAATGCCATTCGGGTGATGGCCTCCATCGGGGACTTGCGGATCAGGGTGATCGCCTCGTATGCCACGGCCTGGCCGACCGAGACGTGCGGGTCGACGAAGGTGGCCGATTCGGCGGCGATGACGATATCGGCGTCGGCGACCAGGTGCAGACCACCGCCCGCGCACACGCCGTTCACGGCGGCGACGACCGGTTTGCTCACCCCGCAATGCCATGCGGAGATCCGCAATTCGGCGTCGCGGGTGCGTCGCGAGTGCCGCCGCATCGCGTCTTTATCTCGGGCGACCTGGACGACGTCCATACCGGTGCAGAAGGCATTGCCGTTGGCGGTGTTCACGATCACCGTGACCTCGGGATCGGTGTCGAGTTCGGCCCACGCGGTTTCCAGCTCGTCGAGCATCGCGGCGTCGAATGCGTTTCCCGCGCCCGGCCGGTCGAGAATCAGCCAGCCGATGCCGTCACCTTTTTCGATCACCAATCGGCGATAGCGGGTCATGATCGCGGTATGTCCTTCCACGGCTTGCCCTTCCAGGGGTCGGGCTCACGGGGCAGGCGCAGGACCCGCTCACCGAGGATGTTCTTGTTGATATCGGTGGTGCCGCCCTCGGTTCCGTTGGCGAGGCTGCGCAGCATGCCGTAGACCTCGCGCGGCATCGCATCGGGATCCTCGGCGGGGTCCCAGGCCAGTGCGCGGGTGCCGGTGAGATCGACCATCAGGTCGTGGATCTGCTGATTGAGCGCCGCCTGGTGGATCTTGCCGATCGAGGCCGCCGGGCCGGGTGGCCGGCCGGACGACATGTCTTGCTGGACACGGGCATTCGTCCAGCCGCGGATCTGCTGTTCGACCCACAGCCGCATCACCTTCTGGCGTACCCCCGGGTCGTGCCACCGGCCGTTGCGCTTGGCTACCTCGATCAACCGGGCGGTGCTGTTGCCTTCGACGCGGACCAGTCCACTCGGCGCCGTCCCGGCGACCATCTGCCGTTCACTGGCCAGGGTCGACCTACTGACATTCCAGCCGTCCTCGAGGTCGCCGACACGGTGGGAATCGGGCACCCTGGCGTGATCGAGGAATACCTCGTTGAATTCCGATTCGCCGGTGATCTGCCGCAGCGGTCGCACCGTCACACCGGATTGACGCATGTCCAGGATGAAATAGGTGATGCCCCGGTGCTTGGCCGCGCCGGGGTCGGTGCGGGCCAGCAGTATCGCGAATTCGGCCACATTCGCCCATGTGGTCCAGACCTTCTGGCCACTTACGATCCAGTCGTCACCGTCGCGCACCGCGCGGGTGGCCAGCGAGGCCAGATCCGAACCTGCGCCGGGCTCACTGAACAGTTGGCACCATTTCTCCTCGTTGCGCACGATCGGGGGGAGAAATCGCCGGCGCTGCTCCTCGGTGCCGTGCGCGAAAAGTGCTGCCGCAGCGTTGTTCAGCCCGATCGGATTGAGCCGGTTGAGCCGCAGTGGCGCCAGCACCGCGGCAATGGCGCGCGCGACGTCGGGCCCCACACCCAGCCCGCCGTATTCCGGCGCCCAGGCCGGCTCGACGAGACCGGAGTGCGCGAAAGCCGGATACCAGCGTTGATACTCCTGCGCGCTGCGGACCGCGCGCAGCGCCGACGCACCCTCGCGTGCGGCGATTCGCCACTGTTCGGGCACTGCCGCCTCGACCCATGAGTTCACCGCGGCGACCGCATCGTCGACGCTGGTATCCGGCGTGATGCCGATGTGGTGGTTCATCGGCCCTCGAACCGCGCTTCCCGCTTGTCGTTGAACGCCGTCAGACCTTCCCGGAAGTCCTCGCTGCGGCTGGACAATTCCAGCGCTAGAGCCTCGTTCTGCAGATGACGTTCCAGATCCAGTCCATTGCCGGTGTGCAGCAGCCACTTCGTCAATCCCACGGCGACGGTCGGCGCCTGTGCGAGCGAGGTGACCAGTTCCTCGGCCGTGGCGGTCAACCGATCGGTGGGTGCGGCGGCGTGGATGATGCCCCACTCGGCGGCGGTGGCGCCGCTGATCTCCTCGCCGAGCATGAGTAGCCGGCGGGTCTTCGCCAATCCGATGAGCCGGGGCAGCAGCCACGCGGCTCCGCTGTCCGGGGTGAAACCGCGCGCCATGAACGGCTCCCAGAATCGGGCGTCCTCGGCGGCCACGCAGAAGTCGGCCGCCAATGCGATATGGAATCCGAGGCCGGCCGCCCAGCCGCGGACGACCGCGACGATGGGAACCTGGGTCTGCGTCATCAGCGGCACGAGCCGGTTCGCCTTGTTCGGCAACCTGCGCTGGATAGTGCCCACGCGCGGCTTGCGCTCACCGCGGGCATTCCTGGCGATCAGATCCGCGCCCGCGCAGAAATCCGGGCCCTGCGCGTCGATGCAGATCACCCGCACCGATTCGTCGGTGCCCGCGTCGCTCAGGTGGCCGATCAGGGCGTCGAGCATGACGTCGTCGATGGCGTTGCGGCGATCGGCTCGATCGAGCGTCAGCCTCAACACCGCGCCGTCGTGATCGCTACGAAGGCCTGGGACGCAAGAATTTGTCGGCATGGTCGCGACCTATCTCCGGGCGAATTCCGCTGTGACGGCGTCGAGCAATTCGGTCAGGTTGGTGGCGCCCCCCGGTGGTTCGGGCAGTCGCACGGGGCCGTACGCCCGGCTGGGGAGCAGGATGGTGGCATGTCCCGGCGCGGTGACCTCGCCCCGGCTGTTGGTGGCAGCCAGATCGATATCGACCGCCGGACGGCGGCCTTCGGCCAAATATTTGCGGGTCACGGTTCCGGTGATGGTGTGCAGGTCGCCGACGTAGTTGAACAATCGGAACTCGCAATCCAGCTTCCAGAGCCAGGCGTCGTCGCCCATCCAGTCGGTGCACAGATGGATCAACCAGGTTTCTCGCATGCGCCCGTAGTCGAATGTAGTGGGATTACCGGTCTTTCGGGCAGCGTCCGGTTCCCAGTGCACGCGCTGCTGGACATCCGGTACGCCCTGGTCGTTGCGGCTGTAGAAGCGCGGAATGCGCTGCCTGTTCTCCCAGGCCAAGCGCAGTGGGCGCACGCCGTACATGCCGGTGCCCATGCCGACGTGCCAGCAGACGATATCGGTGATCGTCAGCGGGCCTTTGGTCAGCGGGACCAGCGTGTCGCCCTCGGCCACCTCCTCCCACCACCGCTGTTGTGCGCCGCGGCGCTGCTCGCGCGCGTATCGCTCACCGATCTCGGCGATCTCGTCGTCGGTCCAGCTGGTGGGCTCCACGGTGTCGTACTTCTTCCGGGCGCGCGCCTTGCTGCGTTCGGTGCGAATCATGTTGCGGTACTGTGCGCCCAGGATCGTGCCGTCCTCGTCCGCGAACAGTTGTGCGGACCACTCGTGGACAGCACGGCCGGCGAAGTCGCTGGACTTGTCGAGCGCGGCGACCAGCGCGTTGCGCCGCGACACCCGCCGGTTCGGCCGTAGCGGCGCCCACCACTCCCGCGCCGAAGAGGCATAGAACGCATGCACCCCGCGCAACGGGTCGCCTTTGGTCAGCGCACGCTCGTCCGGGGTCAGCTCGGTCACCTCGTCGTCGCCGACCAGGGTGTCCCCACCGACGAGCGCGGGCGGTGCGATCGGACTCTGCCATCGGGTGTGAGAGCAGTAGTCCGAATCCCACCACAGCGGGTTGTCGTCGCCGTAACTCTCGGCGACGTGCCGGAATGCGTCCTCACCGGGGCGCGCGTAGTGCGGCGGCCGGGTATGGGGAACCGCGATGCCGATGGTCGCCCGCAATCGCGCGAGCGCCGCGTCAGTGATCAGGCCCGTTTCCGCCATGCAGGGTCTCCTTGTCATGACCGAACAGCGGGAACCGTATGGTTCGCCGAAGCTTCGGCCGTGCGGAAATTACTATACTCCAAAAACGTAAATGCATATTTTCATTACGGTGTCGCCGTCGTGCTGCTGCTCAGGTGTTCCGGGGTCCGCCTCGGATGACGAAGGTGGAGCTGTCGTCGATGAGGTCGATCTGCCCGGCCACCGATTCCGGGGTCAGTTGACGGTCCTCGACTCCCTCGGTCACGCCGATGAACACTCGGGATACCCGGCCGCCTCCGACCGAATAAATGTGTGCCGTGCGATCGCACACGCTGTGCGCCAAGTAGATGACGGCCGGTGTGACCAGTTCGGGGTCGAGGTCCTTGCCCGCCTCGCCCATGATGGTCTCGGTCATGCGGGTGCGCGCGATGGGCGCGATCGCGTTGACGGCGATTCCGTTGCGGGCGCCTTCGATGGCCAGGACATGCATCATGCCGACCAGGCCCATCTTCGCGGCGCCGTAGTTGGCCTGGCCGAAATTCCCGAAAAGGCCAGTGCCCGAGGTGGTTTGGACGATTCTGCCGTAGTTCTGCCGGCGCATGATCGGCCATACGGCGCCGGTGACGTGGAAGGCGCCCGCCAAGTGCACCGCGATCACCGCGTCGACCTGTTCGGCGGTCATGTTCTTGAAGGTGGCGTCGCGCAGGATGCCCGCGTTGTTGACCAGGATGTCGACCTGACCGAAGGCGTCCATTGCGGTGGCGGCGATCGCGGCGCCACCGGTCGGCGTGGCAACCGAATCGGTACAGGCGACCGCGGTGCCGCCGGCCGCTGTGATCTCCTCGACGACGGCGTCTGCCGCCGATCCCGAGGACCCCGTGCCGTCGACCGCGCTGCCGAGATCGTTGACGACCACCCGTGCGCCGCGGCGTGCCAGTTCCAGTGCGTGGCACCGGCCCAACCCATTTCCGGCGCCGGTGACGATGGCGACCTGCCCGTCGAAAGTCAGCGTTTCCATGAGTGAGAGGGTACATTTACATACTAGAGAACGTCCATTTTCGTGGAGGATTCATGCCGGGTGACAGTCAGATGCTGCGGCGAGCCGAGCGTCGAGCGCAACAACTTCGCCCGCGGTACCGCTCGCTGGGTCTGTGGTCGGGCGATCCGGTCGATGTGGTGCGGGACGCGGGACGGATTTGCCCGGACGCGGTCGCTGTGGTTGATCGATCCGGCCCGGTGAGCTACCGAGACCTCGATTCCGCGGTGGACCGGGCGTGCCTGGTCCTGTACGGACACGGGGTAGGTGCCGGTGCCGTGGTGCTGGTGGTCGTCGGCAACGACATCGCCTCGGTGGTGGCTGTGCACGCCGTTTCACGTTCGGGCGCGATCGTTCTCGTGGTACCGCGCAGCGCGGGATGGGCCCATATCGCCGACATCGTCGCACGATCGGGGGCATCGGTCGGCATCGCGCCGCGGCGCGCGGAATCCGCCGGACCTTCAGCCGTCCCCGATTTCGAGTGGATAGATGTCGGGGAACAGACGGACCCGCAACCCTGTCCGACCCCGACGCGTCCCTCGTGCCCGGCCGACGAACCATCCTTTGTGCTGTACACCTCGGGCACCACGTCGCGTCCGAAAGGGGTGATCCATTCGCTCAGCACGCTGATGAAGGCCTCGGCCAATTACATTCGCGCGGCGGGTCTGGACAGCCGGGACCGGATCTTCCTGATCAGCCCGCTGGCATCGGTCACCGGAGTACTTCAAGCGTTGTTCGTCGCGCCGATGCTGCGAATACCGGTGATTCTCGAGGATCGCTGGGATCCGTCGAGCACCTGCGAATTCTTGCTGTCCTCGGGCGCGACCTGGTACGGCGGGCCCGATCGCCTGCTGAACCGATTGCTCGACGAGGCTGTGGCTGCCGGACGCCCGGTGCCTTTGCGTGCGGTATTCCTCGGCGGAACGATGCTCGATCACGACATCGTGGCACGGATCGAGGACGAGTTCGGCATCGTGGTGATGCGAGCGTACGGCTCGTCGGAGGCGCCGGTGAGCGTGGCGGGCACACGCGGCGAACCTCGGAGCCTGCGGCACGCCGATGATGGTGCGGGATTGGCCCACGTCGATGTCCGCGTCGGCTCGTACGCCGATCCGACCGAGTGCTGTATCCGCGGCCCGCACGTCTTTCTCGGCTACACCGATGAGGAGGACGACCGGGCTGCATTCGACGGTGAATGGTTCCGGACCGGCGATGTCATCGACCACACCGGCGGTCGGGTGCGGGTCGTCGGACGGCTGCGCGACATCGTCATCCGCAACGGGCTCAAGATTCCGATCGGCGAGGTGGACGAGGCGATCAGACGCATCACCGGTGTGCTGGACTGCGCGGCCTACTCGGTTCCGGACCCGGTGACCGGCGAGCGGCTGGCGGCCGCGGTCGTCATCGAGCCGGGAGTAACGCTCTCCCTCGGCATGGTGGCCGGCATGCTGCTCGCGGCGGGCCTGCCCAAGTACAAGCTGCCCGAGGAACTGGTCTTGTGGAACGAGCCTTTGCCGATGAACGCCAACGGCAAGGTCGAGCGAGCCAAGCTCGACGCAGGGGCCGCAGGCAGGCCGCGCGATCTCGCCGAGCGGCTATCAGCGGAGCCGTGAGCGATGGCAACGCACCAGCTGCAAGAACGCGCATTGAGCATTTATGGAAATATGCGTTCTCATTCGGTTACAGTGGGCATGTGCAGGATTCTTTGCGAGCGGCACTTCGGTCCGACGGTCAGATACTGTGCCTCGCGCTCACACACTCGCGGACGCCCGACGTTCCGGCTATCGCGGCGGCATGCGGGTACGACGCGGTCTATGTCGATCTCGAACACACCACCGTCGCGCTCGAGACGGCCGCCATGCTGTGCGCCGCGGCTGTCGGCGCGGGGATCTTCGCGCTGGTCCGGGTGCCCTCGCAGGAGCCCAGTCTCATCACCCGGATACTCGACGCCGGCGCAGCCGGAGTGATTGTGCCCCATGTAGATTCGGCCGAGGAAGCGCGCGCGGTGGTGCTGGCCTCTCGATTTCCGCCGGTAGGTCAGCGCTCGGTGGCCGGTCCGAACCCGGTCAGCGGATATCAGCCGAGAACCCCCGCCGAATTGATCACGGTGATCGAAGAACGCACTGCCGTCGTGGTGATGGTCGAGACGCCCGCGGCGGTCGCCGCGGCGGACGTGATCGCCGGTGTGCAGGGCCTGGACATGATCGTGGTCGGTCCGCACGACCTGACCGCGGCCATGGGCATCTATGGGCAGTTCGAGAACGATGCTTTTCGCGCTGCTGTGCGAACGGTCGCCGACGCCTGCCAGGCCCACGGCGTCGCATTCGGCATCGCCGGGATCAAATCGCTGGACCACCTGCGATGGCTGACCGATATGGGGCTCCGATTCATCTCGGCCGGAACCGATATCGGCATGCTCACCGAGGCGGCCACGGCGAGGGCCAAGGACCTGCGCGGCCTGTCGCACCGGAGGGCGCCCGAGGAACCTACCCACGAGGACACGTCGAAGGAGAACTAATGCCCACCGCCATCTACGCTCACCCGGTCGACGACACCATGGCCTGGACCGGCGCCGACGTGACGGACAAGGAGGACTTCGTCTTCCAGCTGTCGCCGCGCAATATAGTGGCGCTGGAATCGATCCTGAGCAAGACCCGTGGCAAGGAACGCGACGACATCGTCGCCGAGGATTGCCGCCATCCGGACCTCGACGATGACCTCGCCAGGCTCTACCACGAGATCATGTTCGGCCGCGGTCTGGCGGTCGTGCGCGGATTTCCGGTAGAGGAGCACTCGATCGAGGATCTCGAGCGAATCTACTGGGCGTTCTGCTATCACCTCGGTTACCCGGTTTCGAACAACTCCTTCGGCCACCGGTTGGTCCGGGTGCAGGAGGAGGTGCTTCCCGATGGCGTCCAACCCGCGCGTGGAACGAAGTCACGAGCGGAGTTGGCCATGCACAACGACGCGGCCGACATTCTCGCGCTGCTGTGCGTGTACCCGGCGTTTCAGGGTGGCGAAAGTCAGTTCGCGAGCGGCCCCGCCGCCCATAACACCATTCTCGCCCGGCGGCCGGATCTCCTCGATGTGCTCTATCAGGGGTTCCCGCACCACCGACGCAGCGAGCAGCCCGATGATCAGCCCGATGTCACTCCCTACGATGTCCCGGTATTTTCGCAGGTCGACGGACGAATCTGCCTGAATTTCACCTACAGTTCGATTTTGCCCGCGATGAAGACGCTCGGGCGTGAGTTCACTGCCGAGCAGCAGGAAGCGATCGATCTGCTCCGGCAGGTGCTGGTGGAACAGCAGGTCGAGTTCCGCCTCGAATCCGGTGAGGCGGTGGTCGCGAATAATTTCGCGATGTGTCACTCCAGGTCCGACTTCGTCAGTAGTAATGATCCGAAGAAGGCCCGCTGCTTCCTCAGGGCGTGGATGGAGGTACCGCGGACGGACCGGCGGCTGCCGCTCGGACGCGAATACTTCCATATGGAGAACAAAGATCTGCGGCTGGGGTACGACCCCGTCGCGGGGCGCGACGGCTCCATCGCTCGGAACGATTACGCCAATGTCAGCCCCGAGCTGGCCGAGATGTTCCGGGCCGCGCAGGCCAAACCGAAAGCGGGCGGAAAATGAGCCGATCCGCGCGGCCGCGTCTGGTGGTCGAGCGCTGGACTCACCCCGTGGCCGCCGAGATCCTCGACGCCAATGAGATCGAGCTGATTCCACTCGATCTCACGGTTGGCGCCGAAAGCAATTGGGCGGCAATGGAGTCCGCGCAGGGTTACCAGGCGGCCACGCGAACCGATCTCTCCCGGGCTGCCGATGGCCGGCAATTTCTGGCCAACGCCGAGCTGGTCGCCCGGTGCGGGCAATTGCTGGCGATCTGCTCCGCGGGGGCGGGATACGACGTGATCGATGTCGAGGCGTGTACACGCGCGGGCATCGTGGTGTGCAACAACTCGGGGCCCGGCGCTGAGGCGGTCGCTGAGCATGCCCTCGGGTTCATGTTGGATCTGGCCAAGAAGATCACTCTGGCCGATCGCGTTCTGCGGCGCGGCGATCTCGGCGACCGAACCGCTCTGCGAGGTAGTCAGCTGAGCGGCAAGACAGTCGGCGTGATCGGGATGGGCGCGATCGGCCGCCGCCTGATCGAGTTGTGCGTTCCCTTCGGCATGGAGGTGCTGGTTTTCGACCCGTATGTCGATGCAGAGTCGGTACGAACGCACGGCGGCGCACCGGTATCTCTCGCCGAATTGCTGGAGCGTGCCGATTTCGTTCAGGTCACCTGTCCGCTGACCGACGAAACACGTGGCCTGATAGGGCCTTCGGAGTTCGCGGCGATGAAATCGTCCGCCTTCTTCATCACCACCGCGCGCGGTCAGGTTCATGATGAGCGGGCACTCTACGACGCGCTGGCCGATGGCCGCATCGCGGGGGCAGGCCTCGACGTCTTCCACGAGGAACCGCCTCGGGCCGACAACCCGCTGCTGCGCCTCGACAACGTCGTCGCAACCCCTCATACGGCGGGCATCACCGTAGAGGCGGTCCGCGCCATCGCGGTTGCCACGGCTCGGCAGTGGAAAACGATCTTCGAGGGCGGCGTGCCGCCGCGGCTGCTGAATCCCGAGGTGTGGCCACGGTACCGCGAGCGCTTTGCCGAGACCTTCGGTTTTCATCCCATGACGTGGGATCACCTGTCCACCATCGCGGATTGAATCCTTCATTCCCCCTGTCCTCATGACAAAGGAGAAGCACGTGACCGGTAACCACCGCTCCAGCGCCCAGATTCGGGCAGACCTCGACCACCCGGTCATCGACGCCGATGGACACTGGCTGGAGCTGTACCCGGTGTTCTTCGAGTACATCGACGAGGTCGCCGGCCCGGCAATGGTCGACAGGTTCAAGACGAAATATGGGCACCGGTTCCACGGCTGGTATGAACTGAGCCCTGCCGAACGTCTCGAGAAGCGCTGGCGCCGACCGGCTTTCTGGGGCACACCGACCAACACCGCAGACCGTTCCGCGGCGATCCTGCCCGGCTATTTCTACGATCGGCTCGACGAGTACGGCATCGACCTCGCGCTGGTCTTCCCCACCGTGGGACTCACCTTGGGCCGCGATCTGTCCGATCCCGATCTGGCGAATGTGGTTGTGCGGGCATACAACCTGATGGCGGTCGAGGCGTTCGCCGACTACCGGGACCGGATGATTCCCGCGGGGGTGCTGTCGCTGGCCAACCCGACCGACGCGATCGAACAACTCGAGCACGCCCACGGGCTCGGGCTGCGGATGCTCGTCACCGGTGGCACCGTCGTGCGCCCGGTCGAAGAGGATGCGCAATGGCAGCCCGATCCGGCCAAGCGACGGGTGTATGTGGATGCGCTCGGACTCGACAGTCCCTATGACTACGAACCGGTCTGGCGCAAATTCGTCGAGCTGGGCATACCGGTTACCACCCACAGTGGATCGATGGGCTGGCCGGACCGTTCACTGGTGACGAACTTCGTCGGCAACCATCTCGGCCATTTCGCCCAGAGCCACCACGTCTTCGCGCGCAGCCTTTTCCTCGGCGGTGTCACGCAGCGTCATCCGGACCTGAACTTCGCCTTCCTGGAGGGCGGTGTCGCCTGGGCGGTGAACCTGCTGTCCGGCCTGATCGGGCATTGGGAGAAGCGTAACAAGACCTATATGCACAAGAATCTCAAGCCCACCAATTTCGATACCGAAGCCTTCAGTGCGCTGTACGAGAAGTACACGCGGACCAATCCACGTTATGCGGGGAAGCTGGCCGATATCCTGGCGCAGAACCTCGACACGCTCGAAAGTGACACCTCCCAGCAGGAACTGACTCGACGCGACCTGAACTCCGATGACTTTGCCGCAGTGCAGATCGGCGGTGAGGAAGATATCCGGCGGCTGTTCTCGGATACGTCGTATTTCGGCTGTGAGGCCGACGATCCGCTGACTGCTCTGGCGTTCGACAACCGGCTCAACCTGAAGTTGAAGCCGTTGTTCGGGTCCGACATCGCGCATTTCGATGTCACCGACTGCTCCGAAACGGTCGAGGAGGCGTGGGAACTCGTCGATGATGGACTGATCACCGAGCGTGACTTCCGCGATTTCACCTTCGCGAATGCCGTGCAGCTGTACAAGAAGATGAACCCGGACTTCTTCAAGGGCACCGTGGTGGAGCGGGCCGCTGATGCGGCGTTCGAGTCCGCGCAGGCACGAGCGCTGCCATGAGCGACGAGACTACCGGTTTCGAGACCATCGAATACGAGGTCCGCGGACACACCGCGTGTATCACCCTCAACCGCCCCGAGGTGCTCAACGCGATCAACGATGAGATGATCGCCGAACTTGCTGTCGCCTACGCCGAGGCCGAACAGTCGCCGGATATCTGGACCGTCATCGTCACCGGCGCGGGGCGGGCCCTGTGCGCCGGGGCCGACGTCAACAAAGCAGCGGGCCATGACATCGACAATGCCGCCGGTATCGACACCCAGGGTGACACGGTGCTGAGTTCGTTGCGGCAGTGGGACGCTCCGCAGGAGGCGACCCCACCGTGGCTGCAGATGACCAAGCCGATCGTCTGTGCGGTCAACGGACTCGTCTGCGGTGCGGGTTTGGACCTGGTGACCACCGCGGACATCACGATCGCTTCGGATCGCGCGGCGTTCATGGACCCACACGTCAGCATCGGTGTCTCGTCGGGCAGAGAAGCTGTTCGGCTGGCCAGGGTTCTGCCCCTGCCCGTGGTCATGCGCATGGTGTTGATGGGCAAGCATGAGCGCATGGACGTCGGTCGCGCGTTCGAGCTGGGGCTGATCACCGAGGTGGTACCGCACGATAAGCTGTACGAGCGGGCATGGGAGATCGCGGAGACGGTGAATCTGAATGCCCCGCTCGCGGTTCGGGGCTCGCGGATGGGGGTTCGCAAGGGGCTGACGCTACCGATCTACGAAGCCGAACTGCTGGCGGAGAACTACCGTATGAAGGTGGCCTTGACCAAGGATGCGATCGAGGGACCGAAGGCGTTCCTGGCGAAGCGCGCACCGGAATGGACGGTGTCGTAGCTGGCTGGGCGGGGGCTGCGCGGAGAGTAGAGAATCGCTGTATACAATTATGTAAATAGGTGCTCCGCAGGTGATGGAGTGCCGTGGCTGAGTCCTGCGTCATATGACCCGAGGAGCACCGCACAATGAAGGGATCCAGCGAGTCGGCTGGTGGCAGCGACGCCGAGGTTGTCCAGCCTTGGCAACAGCGCACTATCGACCGGCGGTTGAGCACGGCGCGTGCGCGTGCGCTGGCGCGCAGTTCGAGGTTCTTGGCTGCCGCACTGGAGATCGTCGAAGAGTCGGGCCGGGCCGATTTCACCGTTCAGACTCTGATTGATCGGTCCAATCTTAGCCTCCGCGCGTTCTACCAACATTTCGCGGGGAAAGAAGAACTGCTGCTCGCCCTCTATGAAAACGTGACGACTCAGTTCACCGAGGATATTCGTCACGAGGTGGGACAAGCCGACGGACCCCTGGAGAAGCTCGAGGCGTTTTGCCGGGGATTCCTGTCGCGGGCCGAATCGTCGGAGGCAGCCGGCGGACGAGCCGTCACCATCTATCACCTCAGCCTCGAGGTCGAACATCCCGATCACTTCGCCAAGGTCTGGGATCCGTTGCAGAAGCTGCTGACCAAGACCCTCACCGATTGCGCGGCTTCGGGACTGGTGCGAACAGACCTCACACCGGCCCAGGTGAGCGCTCTGTTGAGTTCGACATTGACCGCCCTTGCGCAGATCGGGATGCTTCGCCTGGACACCCAGAACGTGAAACTGACCGAAGATCAGATGTGGGCATGGTGCCGGCAGGCGGTGAGCCCGCCGACCGACACCGAACCGGCGGCGGCACAAGCCGAGCCAGAGGCAGCCCCTGCGGCATCGAAGAGAAGTCGCGGCGAGGCGAAGGGGGCGGGCAAGACTCGGTCCGGTGCGGCCCCGGCCCGGCGGGCCAAGAAGACTAGCGGGGCAGCCCGAGCCCGCGCTGAGCAATGATGTTGCGCTGCACTTCGCTGGTTCCCGCGTAGATGGTGGTGCCCAGCGAAAATCTCATCAAATGCTCGAATCGGCCGCCCGCCAAGGCGGTCGGGTCGAAATAGCTTCGCGCGGCATCGGGTCCGATCATCTCGAAGATGTCCTCGGTGGCGCGTTCGAGGGCCTCGGTGCTGAACAATTTCGACATCGACCCTTCCGCGAGCGGGGCACTGCCCTGCTCGGCCATCCAGACGCAGCGCCGCTGCAGGAGCGTCGCCACCTCCAATTCCGTTGCGGCGCGCGCCAACCGGCGACGAACGTCGCGATCCTGGAGTCGCGGCGCCGCGGTGTCGTCGTGCTCGCTCGCCCATCGTTCGCTGATGGTGAGCAGGCGGGCGATATGTGGGCCCCAACCGGAGGAATGTTCGTCGTCCAGGGAGAGGTTCATGACGTGCCATCCGCCGTCGACCTCACCGATGCGCCATTCATCACCGACGCGTACGTCGCTGTAGAAGGTGATATTGGTGCGCTCGCCCGACAGTGTCCACACTCCCTGCGCTTCGACGCCCGGGGTGTTCATGGGCACCAGGAACGTGGTCAGGCCCTTGTGCTTGGCGACGGCCGGGTTCGTGCGGGTGAGTAGGAACACGTAGTCGGCGATGTGGCCGTTGGTGGTGAACATCTTGGAGCCGTTGATGATCCAGTCCTCGCCCGATCGGACGGCCTTTGTCGTCGCTGCGGCGACGTCGGATCCGCATTCGGGTTCGGTGAAGCCCAGCGCGATCGTGATCTCGCCCGCGGCAGCAGCGGGCAGGACGGAGCCGCGAAGTCGCGCCGACCCGATCTTCCCGATGATCGCCGCGACCATGCGGGTGGTCTCCACGAGATAGACCGGCGCATCGGCGCGCATCAACTCTTCCTTGACCACATGAGCCTGAATCGGGCCGCACTGTCCGTCGGCAGCCCCGGGAGACGGCGGCGCCAGCCAGCCCTTCGCAGCCAGGCCACGGGCGAATTCCGGATCATGGGAAACGCCGGTCCGGTAGATGCGTTCCTCCAGTTCGGGCGTCATCGCGGAGCGAAGGAAATCACGCACCTCATCGCGAAAAGCCTCGACGTCGCTGTCCCATCGAAAGTGCATGCGGTACCTCGTTATCGGTCGGGAGGCTGGTGTGACTCCGCAATGTCGACGGTCGGCGGCACACTCGGCAAGAGATGAAAAATGCTACTCTCACAACTGAGAATACACATAATCGGTAGCGAGGTGGAGGTTCTGCCGTGGATTTGAGCCTGACCGACGAGCAGCAGCAGGTGGTGCGAGCGTTCGCCGCGCTGTACATGCGGGAGTCGTCATCGGATCGGGTGCGTGCGGCCGAGGCCGACGGTTTCGACCCGAAGCTGTGGTACACGCTGCGCGATACCGGGGTGCTGGAAATGGCTGTCTCCGAAGAGTTCGGAGGTGTGGGCGCGACCGACTTGGATCTGGCCCTCGTCGCCGAACAACACGGACGAGGTGTCGCTGCGGCTCCGCTGATCGAGGCCCAGGTTAGCGCGCAGTTGCTGGAACAGTGCGCGCGGATCGGCAGTACCGTGGCTGCGACGCTGCTGACCGAGGTACTGGCCGGCCGTCAGTTGGTGACATACACCCCGCGCCCGAGCCGAGATGGCAGGCTCACTGTGGTTCCCGCGGGTGCGATCGCAGACCTCGTGGTCGCGCTGATCGGTGACGCGCTGTGCGTCGTGCCGCTGGAGGGTCGTCGCCGGGCGGTGACGAATCTGGCGGCGTTGCCCTTGGCCGACGTGACGGTCGAGAGCGGAGCCAGGGAGGGGGTGACCGTGATCGCGGAAGGCGACCGGGCGCGCAGCATCTTTTCCGGGGCGCTGGATCGCTGGCTGATGCTCACCAGTGCCGCGCTGGTCGGAATCGCCGCGCGCAGTGTCGAGATCGGGGTTGAATATGCGAAACAGCGCCACGCATTCGGCGTGGCCATCGGAAGTTTCCAGGCGGTCTCGCATCCGCTGGCGAACAGCGCGACCGCGGTCGACGGTGCCCGCCTCCTGGCGTATGAAGCGGCCTGCGCGTTCGCCGACGAGCGGGGGCGAGCTGGCGAATTGGCGGCGATGGCATTCCTTTTCGGATACGAGACCGCACGTGATGCCAGTCATCGCAGCTTGCATCTGCACGGCGGCTACGGATTCGGCATGGAGCAGGACATTCAGCTCTACTATCGCCGCGCGCGCGGATGGGCGATGGTCTACGGCGGGCCCGACGTCGTGCTGGATCGCATCGCCGCGTTGCGCTACGACCGCGCCGTGGTGGCGTGAGCCGAGGGCCCCGACCGCAGGTGCCAGGATCATGTCCCCGCAACCGCGCCGACGGGTGACCCTCAGGCCAGACTTACCGCGGCCGTGCGTCGCTGCCTGAATTATCCGCGCGCACTTGGTTTTTGACAGATTCCACGATAGGCGGCGCGGTGCGCCAGTCGGGTACCCCGTGGGCCTCGTCGCCGCGGGGCACCTTGTCCTCGCGGACTTCCGCCCAGTGCGAATGGTTGAGTTGATGCAGTGAGAAGCACGCCTGTAGTGAGTTGTAGAAGCCCATATTGTCGAGCGTCTGATTGACCGATTCCTTGATCATCAGCGCCGCCATGGTCGGAACCTGGGCGATTCGCCGGGCCAGCTCCAGGGTGCGGTCGGGCAGTTCGTTCAGTGGGAACACCTTGCTCACCATGCCCAGTCGGTAGGCTTCCTCGATATCGATGGCGTCGCCGGTCAGCATGAGCTCCTTCGTGCGCCGGGGTCCGAATTCCCATGGGTGGCCGAAGTACTCCATCCCGCACATGCCCAGCCGGGTACCGACCACGTCGGCGAACCGCACCTCTTCGCTACCGACGATCAGATCGCAGGCCCACATCAACATCAGTCCTGCCGAGAAGACGTCGCCGTGCACCTGTGCGATGGTGATCTTGCGAAGGTTGCGCCAGCGCATGGTGTTCTGGAAGAAGTAGTGCCATTCCTGCAGCATCCGCTTCTCGGCGCCTTCCCTGGTGCCGCCGTTGGTGCGTGCCGAGGGGTGCTGATCCGGTCCGGGGCTGTATTCCGCGACGGCGACCTTGGATCCGAGGTCGTGTCCCGAGGAGAACATTTTTCCTTCGCCCGCGAGGATGACGACCCGGACACGGTCGTCGGCTTCGGCGGTGGCGAACGCTTCGTCGAGTTCGACGAGCATTCCCCGGTTCTGCGCGTTGCGCTGCTCCGGTCTGTTCAGCACCAGGCGCACGATAGCTCCGTCATCGTGGCTCTCCACCTTCAAGAACTTGTAGTTGCTCACGGTCTCCTCCTTGGTCCGGACCTACGCGGCGCGGTCGGCTCGCCACAGTGCAGCCTGCATCACACGAGGCCCAGTCAAACGGTAATATATATTCTCGATATATGAGAAGATTAATTCTCATATACGATGGTCAAGGAGTTGATACGGGATGAGCACGGACAGGAAGCCGCGTGTGATCCTCTGGGGTCCAGGGCAAGTCGGTGTTGCCGCGTTGCGGGCGATCATCGGCCACCCAGGTCTGGAGCTGGCGGGTGTGGTTGTGCACGGCGCGGACAAGCACGGCCGCGATGCCGGAGAGCTGTGCGGAATGCCCGAGACCGGGGTCATCGCGACTCCCGATATCGATGCGGCACTCGCGGTTCCCGCGGACGTCGTCGCCTACTTCGCGTCGGGTGATTACCGGTACACCGAGGCGGCCCACGATATCGCGCGATGTCTGCGGGCAGGTAAGAACGTGGTGTGCACGTCGCTGGTTCCGATGTGCTATCCGCCGGCTGCCGACGCCGAAACCGTCGAGCTGCTCGAGGCCGCCTGTGCCGCGGGGAAGTCCAGCTTCTTCAACAGCGGTGTGGACCCGGGGTGGGTCAATGACATATTGCCTCTTGTTCTCTCCGGTTTTTGTAGCCATATCGACAGCATCACGATGCAGGAAATATTGGACTACGGCGGTATCAACCAGCCGGACATCATGTTCGACTTCATGGGATTCGCCCATCCGCCGGACGCGCCCGTTCCGCTCAACGACACCAAGCGGCTGCAGGCGCTCTGGGCGCCGGTCGTGCACCTGCTGGCCGATGGTCTGGGACTCACGCTCGATTCCGTGGTGACCACCTCGAAGGCGTGGGTCAGTGATAGCCGATACGAGGTGGCCTCGGGTGTGGTGGAAGCGGGGACGGTGGGGGCGATGCGGTTTCGTGTCGAAGGGATCGTCGACGGTGCCTCGGCCATCGTGCTCGAGCACATCACCAGAATGGGTGAACACAGTGCCCCGGAGTGGCCGAAGCATCCTTCGCCCCTGGGTGGCTACCGGGTGATCGTGGAGGGTGTGCCGACCTACACTCTCGACCTCGAAATGCACGGTCGCGGAAGCAATTTGCGTGGCCTGACCTATGCCACGGTGATGCGTGAGCTCAATGCGATTCCCGCGGTCATCGCCGCGCGGCCCGGGCTGCTGTCCTCCCTCGACCTGCCGCTGGTGACCGGGCCGATCCGTGGCGGGCGGTGGCGTGGCGTGCTGCCGGCGGAGGCGCTGCGGTGAGCGAGCAAGCGGTTCCGTCGGTGAGCACGGATGTCTGGACAGTGATGAGTACAGCCAGTGCGGTCCGCCGGTATCGGCCGGAGCCGGTCGCGGACTCGGTGCTGGAGACCTGTCTGCGAGCTGCGTCATGGGCGCCTTCGGGAGGTAACCAACAGCAATGGCGGTTCGTTGTCATCCGTTCGGCTGCGGTACGTGCGGTCATCACCGAGGGCGCACGTCGTACCTGGGACAAGATGTCGGCCTTCTACGATCTCGAACGGCCGGCTGACACGGCGACCGATGCCAAGTCCCGGGTGCTGCGCGCGATGTGGGAACACATGAACCACGGTGGCGACGCTCCGGTGTGTGTCGTGTGCTGCACGCAGCCGCAGCGCGGCGTCAGTGACTTCCAGCAGGGCGGTTCGCTCTATCCGGCGGTGCAGAACTTCTTGCTCGCGGCTCGTGCTCAGGGGCTGGGCGCCGCAATCACCCTGTGGCAGGACCAATGTGAAGACGAGCTGCGCGCGAGCATCGGCATCCCCGCCGACTGGCGGGTCGCCGCGCTGATCACCGCGGGTTGGCCCAAGGGGCGACATCACGAAGTGCGGCGCAAACCTTTCGAGGAGATGGTGGCCATCGACTGCTGGGAGCGGGCGTGGTCGATGAGCGGTAACCATCGTTGAGCGGTAGTCATCGTCCATTGCCCACCGGAATACGGTGCCCGCGGCCAACGAGGTTGCGGGCACCGTACGGCGGAATGTATTTCAGGAGAGCGAGAAGTCGATGACGCCGCGGATATTGCGTCCCTCGCGTAGGTCCTTCATCGCCTCGTTGATCTGCTCCAGGGGATATCGGTGAGTGATCAACTCATCGAGTTTGATGGTTCCCGCCTCGTACATCGACAGCAACTGCGGCATACTGGCGCGGGGATTCATGCCCCCGTACAGCATGCCTTTCAGGGTCTTACAGGAATTCACCATATCGGCCAGGATCAGCGGGACCGACATCTCCGATACCGGGGTCATACCGGTCAGCAGGCACGTCCCGCCCTTGCGTGTCAACATCATTCCCGCCCCTACGAGATCGGTGTGCACGACTCCCGCGGTGAGGATGACCCGGTCGGCCATCACCCCCCAGGTCAGCTCCTTGACCAGTTCCAGGGCAACGCCGATATCGGCGACGGCGTGGGTGGCCCCGAAATCCGGTGCGACCTCGCGCTTGAATTCGACCGGGTCGACGACCACGACATGCTTGGCCCCTGCGACTTTCGCGCCTTGCACCGCGTTCATGCCGATCCCGCCGGCGCCGACAACCACCACAGTATCGCCCGGGACGGTTCCCGCGGCGATCGACCCGGAGCCGAAACCTGTTGTGACACCACAGGATACGAGTGAGGCGGCGTCGAGTGGAATCCACTCGTGGACTTTGATGAGTGATCGTTCCGATGCCACGACATACTCGGAGAAGGTGCCGACCTGCATCATCGCCATCAGATCCGCTCCGCCGGCCAGATGCCGCCGGGCGGTGCCGTCGGTGGTCATCTGCTTGCTGTGCAGGTCGGCGCCGATATCGCACAGATAGCTGTAACCCGAAGCGCACCAGCGGCAACTTCCACAGGCCGGCAGAAACGAGACGGCGACATGGTCGCCCGGCTGCAGAGACGTGACCCCCGGTCCGACCGCCTCGATGACACCAGCACCCTCGTGCCCGCCGAGCATCGGGAAGAAGTCCGGCACGGGAAGACCAGCGGCACGCATCATTTCGAGCATGTCGTCGCTCGGTACGCTGTCACCGGTATAGAAGTGATCATCGGAGTGGCACACGCCCGCGGTGCTCATCTTCACCAGAACCTCGCCCGTCTTGGGTGGGTCCAGTTCGATCTCGGTGACTTCCCAGTCTGTTCCGACGCCATGCAGCACCGCTGCCAGGGATTTCATGATTTCTCCTCGTACACACTCGAGCGTCTCACGCCGGCCACCCGACAGTTTTCGTCTCGGTGAAGATCTCGAGACCCTCGATACCGCACTGTCTGCCGACGCCCGACTGTTTGTACCCCCCGAACGGGGCATCGGCTCCGTACCACAGCCCACCGTTGATTCCGAGCGTGCCCGTGCGTATGCGTCCGGCGACGTTCTTCGCGCGTTCCAGGTCCGAGCAGAAGATGTTGCCGGAGAGCCCGTAGATCGACTCGTTGGCTATCCGGACGGCGTCGTCGTCATCATCGAAGCCGATAACGACGAGTACGGGGCCGAAGATCTCTTCCTGAGCGATCGTCATCCGGTTGTCGACGTTCGCGAACAGGGTCGGCTCCACGAAGTATCCCCGGGGCGTATCCTTTGGCACGCCACCGCCGGTGACCAGGCGTGCGCCTTCCTGCTTACCCTTTTCGATGTAGCCCAGCACTCGTTCCTGTTGCCGTTTGGACACCAGCGGGCCCTGGAGCACGGAGGGGTCCGTCGGGTCTCCGTATTTGGTTTTCTCCATCGCCGCCCTGACGATCTCCACGGCCTCGTCGTAGCACGAGTTGGGCACCACGAGACGGGTCGACATCGCACAACCCTGCCCGGCGTGCATGCACACGAAAGCCGCGCCGGCCACCGTGCCGGCCAGGTTGTCCGCATCGAGTACCAGGTACACCGATTTGCCGCCGAGTTCGAGAAAGGCCGGCTTGACGGTCTCCGCGGCGGCGGCCATGATGCGGCGACCGGTGGCGGTGGATCCGGTGAATGCCACCATATCCACAGCCGGAGAGGTCGAAAGTACTTCTCCGACAAGGTGGTCCGAGGAGGTGACGATATTGACGACGCCCGCGGGAATGTCGGTGTGTTCGGCGATCAAACGACCGATCCTGGTGGCGTTCCACGGCGTGTCCGGTGCGGGCTTGAGGACACAGGTGTTTCCCATCGCCAGTACGGGGCCGAGCTTGTTCAGGGTGATCTCCAGGGGGAAGTTCCAGGGAACCACGGTCCCGACCACACCGACGGGCTCCTTCCACACCTCGCGTGCGGTCGGTGTGCCGAGGCCGAAAGCGTCCTTGTCCGGAAGTGCTCGCTTCCAAGGGAATTCGCTGATCATGTCGGCCGGCCACGACAGCGCCTCTTTCAACGGCACGTCCAGCTGTGGACCGTAGGTGCTCAGTACCGGACAGCCCACCTCGGCGACGAGCTCGCTCCGCAATTCCTCACGCTCGGCTTCCAGGGCGGCCTGCAGCTGCCGCAGGCCCTTCGCGCGGGCATCGTGGTCGCGGGACCAGTCGGTGTCGTCGAATGCCGATCTGGCCGCGGCGACGGCGCGTTCCATATCGGCTCGGTTGCCGTCGGTGGTGCGCCCGATGACTTCCTCGGTGGCGGGGTTGACGTTGTCGAAGTACCGACCGGACTCCGATTCGACGAGTTCACCGTCGATCAACATGCGGTGTTCGTATGTCATCTGATCTCTTTCACGAGGCCGGAGGGGCGCGGAGCCAGTACCAGCTCTGGAATGAAACTGCTCTTGCCGCAATGAATTACCGCGTCGACCGCGTCGACCAGGTGATCCACGTTGACCAGACCGCCCTGCATGTAGCCGTGCGCCATCCAGAAGTCGATCGCTGCCGTGAGAGCTCCTGGTTCCCAGGATTTGTTGAATTCGGTCTGCGAATCGCCGCGTCCGCCGAGGCTGTCTCCGACAGCCAGCCGGGTGAACCCGATGTCCGGATGTTCGACGCGCCACGCTTCGACCAGCTTGTCCAGCGCGGCCTTGCTCACCGCGTAGGAACCCAGCATCGGCCACGGAGTCGTGAAGGAAGCGCTGAGCGAGGACAGGTATAGGGCCGACCCGCCCGAGGCCGAGAGGTGCGGGACGGCCGCCGCGGTCACCAGGGCGGCGCCGGTGACGTTGGTGGCGAACAAGTTCGCCCATTGGTCTGCGGTGACCTCGGACAGATGAGCGAGCACGCCTACACCCGTGGTGTAAACGAGCGCGTCGAGTCCCCCGAGCGCTTCGACGGCCTCCTTGATCGCCCTTGTGCAGGAATCGTTGTCGGTGACATCGCAGACGACCGCGACCGCACCGTTGCCGGCCTCCTCGGCGGCGTCGACGAGCCGATCATGGCGTCGCGCCAACAGCGCGACCTGCGCTCCTCGCTGCCCCAGGCCCACCCCGATACAGCGGCCGAGCCCCGCGGACGCACCCACGACAGCGATACGTGTAGGCGCGTCGTCAGACATCGGCGGCCTTGCTGAACGATCCCAACGAGACTCCGACTTTGCGTTCGAACCTGCCGTGGTCGTAGCTGCGGGTCGCGACGTCGTGGTCGCCGGCTTCGGCGCGCAGGGCGCCCACGGTGCACTTTTCCCGTGTTCGATGGGAGAACGGGTCGAATGAGTACCAGCGACAGGCATTTTCGAAGGTGATCTTGTTCACGTCGTCGTCGCTGACGCCGTCGGTGACCCCGGCCAGTTCCTCGGCGGCCCGGGGCCATGACGAATCGGAATGCGGGTAGTCGCACTCCCACGCGATGTTGTCGATCCCGATGTCGTGGCGCAGTTTGATGCCTATGGGGTCGGAGATGAAGCAAGTGAGGAAGCGCTCCCGGAAGACGTCGCTGGGCAGTTTCCTGCCGAAATCCTGGCCGGTCCACAGGTGGTGCATCTCGTAGGTGCGATCGAGGCGGTCGATGAAGTAGGGTATCCAGCCCGTTCCGCCCTCCGACAGCGCGAACCGAAGGTCCGGAAACTCTTTCACGACCCTGGACCACAGCAGATCGGCGGCCGCCGAGCAGACGTTCATCGGCTGCAGGGTGATCATGACGTCGATCGGGGCGTTCTGCGCGGTCATCGTGATCTTGCCACTCGAACCGAGGTGCACAGATACGACGGTTCCGGTGTCGGACGCTGCGCGCCACATCGGATCCCAGTATTCGTCGTGGAAACTCGGATATCCCAGGGTCGCCGGGTTCTCGGTGAAACTCAGTGAGTGACAGCCCTTTTCAGCGTTGCGGCGAATCTCCTTCGCGCACAACTCCGCATCCCAGAGGATGGGTAGCGCCATCGGGATGAACCGGCCCGGATAGCTGCCGCACCATTCGTCGATATGCCAATCGTTGTAGGCTCGAGTCACCGCGAGTGCGAGGTCCTTGTCCTCGGCGGTGGCGAAAAGGCGGCCGGCGAAGCCGGGGAACGAGGGAAAGCACATCGAGCCCAGCACGCCGCCGGCGTTCATATCTTTGACGCGTTCGTGGATGTCGTAGCAGCCCGGCCGCATCTCATCGAAGGCGGTCGGCTCGACACCGTACTCTTCGCGCGGTCTGCCGGCCACGGCGTTGAGTCCGATGTTCGGCACGATGGCGCCGTTGAACTTCCAGACCTCGGCACCGTTGTCCTGGCGCACGACGCGGGGTGCGTCGGCGGCGAACTTGGCGGGAAGCCTCCCGTCGAACAGGGTGGGCGGCTCGACCAGATGGTCGTCCACGCTCACCAGGATCATGTCGTCGGCCTGCACGGTACCTCCTAGCTCGAGCGCATGCGTGCGCGCTCAATGGATCACGCTAGAAGTGACGCTATCAGGTTGGGAGAGTGAGCATAGTCAAAATACGTAAATGGCCATTTCCACTGATCGAGGGCGCTTTGTGACCTACCGGTGGCCGCGCGTACGCGCGGGAAGATCCTGCGGCGCGAGACTGCGCAGAAACCGATCCAGCACGGCCCCGGCGGTCCGCTTGGCGCTTGCCGGGTCGGTGGAATGCGCGACCATCAGCGCCGCCTCCTCCGCTGCCGCCAGCAGCATGTGTGCCAGCTCGCGGACGGGCTGTTCATCGATCGTTCCTTCGGAGATGGCGCGCCGCAGCGCCTCTTCGACCATCGAAATGCTTCCCGCATCCTCGATGTCGCGAAGACGGCGCCAGCCGAGAACTACGGGGCCATCGATCAGGACAATTCGCTGGACTTCGGGATCCAGAGCGGCGTCCAGGCATCCGTGGAGCCCCTGGCTGAGCCGATCCCACCGATCGCCGGACGGGGGTGCGGCGATCGCGCGCAGCACGAGATCCTGCTCCACTTCGGCGAATACGGCTCGGAACAGGGCGACCTTATCTGCGAAGTGGTGGTAGAAGGCGCCGCGGCTGCCGACGCCGGCGTGGTCGACGATATCCGCGATGCTGACCGCGAAGTAGCCGGGTTCGACGAACAGTGTGCGTCCGGCGGAGACGAGGGCACGGCGGGTCTGCTCGCCGCGAGCGCGACGCTGCTCGTCGCTGCCTCCACGTTTTGTCATACCGCCGAGTTTATCAACCATCACAGCGTATGTTGATGCCATGGTGGAACCTGAACGTGCCTTCGGCTCGGTGGCCTCGATCAAAGTGGGACTTCTCAATGGCTATCCGACCGGCTCCGATAACGAATCCGACAGCGTCGACGCGATCGGCCTGACGCTCGACGAGGC
>NZ_BDCC01000015.1 GCF_001613305.1 Nocardia vaccinii NBRC 15922 | reverse complement strand
TCAAAGTGGGACTTCTCAATGGCTATCCGACCGGCTCCGATAACGAATCCGACAGCGTCGACGCGATCGGCCTGACGCTCGACGAGGCCGTCGAGCGGGTGTGCTGGACCGTCCGGTGGAGTTCGTTCGCCGTGATGTGGTCGGCCTGCCGAACGGCAGCTACAAGACGGTCGAGCGGGCCTTCGACGAACTCGTCGACGAAGGTTGTCCAGTGATCTTCGGGCCGTACGTATCCGACAACGTGGTGCCCCTGCGCGAGCATGTCGACAAGGCACAACGGGAAAGATGGCCTGCGCCACGTGATCGAGCGCTCCGATTTGTCGCTGGCGGCCGTCCTGGGCGAAACAACGTGTCGTCGACCGCGATCAGCAGCGGGGCGCCGGTCGGGGTGAGCCGGCCGACCACCAGGCCGAGCATCGCCAGCCCGACCTGGTCGAGGTTCCAGCGCGCAGAAGCGAAGAACCGGTGCGCGCGAGCGTGATGTCCTCCCGATCGGGCGGCAGTGAACATACCACACACCGTCCGCCGCGCCGGGGCGGCGATCACCCCGACCGTCAGCGCGACGAAGGTGGAGAAGGTGGGGGCGGTGAAACATGGCCGGAACGCATCCAGCAAGGGCTGCAACGACTTCGGCGCCGGCGGCACGGATCGGATCGACACAAACCCGCGATCATCGCGGCCCCGACACCGCCGTGATCACCCCGACACGCCGACATGGCCGCCGGCGTGTCCCACACACGTCAGCCGCCTTCATCGCAACGCCCAATCCATCCTGACTATTGTCAACTGTAGTGCTCGGTAATAGCCGATTACACAGTGTTCGGCGAGGCTTCGGGGTGTCGGATTTCGCCGAAGGTTTGGCGGTATGCACCCGGGGTGGTGCCCAGATGCGCCCGGAAGTGCCGGCGCAGGTTGACTGCCGAGGAGAGTCCGACTCGGGCGGCGATGGCTTCCACGGGCAGGTTGGTCTGTTCCAAGAGGATTCGTGCGGTTTCGATGCGCTGGGCGAGCAGCCACTGTCCCGGGCTGGTGCCGAGTTGCTCGGTGAAACGCCGGGCGAGGGTGCGCCTCGACAGACCCGCGCGGGCTGCCAGCTGGGCGATGGTGAGAGGGCTGTCGAGCTGTGAGGTGGCCCATTCCAGCAGTGGCGCAAGCGATTCGTCGGCCGCGGCTGGGGCGGGTTGGGTGGCGTATTGGAGTTGGCTGCCGTCGCGGTGTGGCGGTAGGACCATGTTGCGGGCGATCTGGGCGGCGTGGGCCGCGCCGTGGTCGCGGCGGACCAGGTGCAGGCAGAGGTCGATGCCGGCGCCGGTGCCGGCGCTGGTTGCCACGTCACCGTGGTCGACGTAGAGCACGTCCGACTCGACCTGCACGGCGGGGAAGGCGGCTGCGAGTAGGGCGGTGTGGCGCCAGTGGGTGGTGGCGCGGCGGTCGTCGAGCAGTCCGGCCTGGGCGAGTACGAATGCCCCCGTGCAGATGGCGGCGATCCGCGCGCCGCGCTCGTGGGCAGCGCGTATTGCCTCGAGGACGGCCGGCGATACCGGTGCGCCGGGCGGTTGCCAGCCCGGGATGATAACGGTATCTGCCTCCTGCACAGCCTCCAGGCCTGCGTCTGCGAACATCGCGTAGCCGGCGGTGGTCTGCACCGAGCCTGGGTGTTCGGTGCAGACGCGAAAGTCGTAGTGGGCCGCTACATCAGGCCGCACCGTGCCGAAAACCTCTGCAGCGCAGGCGAGTTCGAACAGGGACTGGGGCGGGGTGAGCAGGGCCACTACCTGATGACGAGGCATGGCACGAATCTACCCAAGGATGTCTTTGCGGACTCTCGGCCGGTCGTCGGCCAGCGGTCAGAGTGGTTGTATGAGTGAAACCACAGCAACGAGCGTGTACAGGACCGCGGTCGAGGTCGACGGCCATGCAGCCAGCTATCTGACTGCGGGGCAGGACGGCCCGCCGGTGTTGTTGCTGCACGGGACGTATTGGAGCCGGGTGTGGCTGCCGGTGCTGGGCGGCCTCGCGGAGGCCGGTCTGCGGCCCATCGCGGTCGATTTTCCTGGATTGGGGTGCTCGGGAGGTGAGCTCACCCTCGATACGGCCACGGTCCCGGCCCTCGCGGACTGGGTGGTGCGATTCGTCTCCGCGCTACGGCTCTCTGCGCCGATTGCCATGGCAGGCCACGATATCGGCGGCGCCGTCGCTCAGCACCTCCTCACTCGCGACCCGGTGGCCGGGTCCCGCTTGGCGCTGGTCAACTCGGTCCTCTGCGACTCCTGGCCGGCACCGCACGTCGGCCAGTACCGGGACCCGGTCGTCGCCGCGGCCACTACCGGTGAAGAACTACTCGCCGTCCGCCGACAGGCCACGGCAGGGGCGCTGGCCGGTGCCGCCACCGAGGGGCTGATCGCCGAGTACGTGGAGCCGTGGACCGACCCGCGGGTCCGACGCTCCTGGCTGGCCATGGCGGCCGCGGCCGACCACCGCTACACCCTCGATCTCGTTCCCGCGCTACGGCAGTCGACAACGCCCAAGTTGTTGATCTGGGGCGAGGACGATCGGTACGAAAAGGTCGAGTACGCCGAGAAATTCACCACCGAGATGCCACACACCACCCTCGTCCGCATCCCCGATGCCGACCACATCCCCACCGAGAACGCCTCCGACCAGATCGCCCGCACCCTGACCGACTTCTTCACCCAACCCGACCAGGGCTGACCCGAGTATCCGGTATTGCCGCTCATCGGGTGGTTTCGACTGGTCGTAATGCGGCAGCAGGCTTATCGTGGCCGGATGCTGGACCTGAGCAGCCTCGACCTGGAGGAGATCGCTGCCGCTTTGGCGGATCAGACCGACTACGAGCGCCGATGGCTGATCAACCCGCAGTCCGGTGAGATCGTGCTGTGGACGACCGACGGCGGCGTCGATGGACGCACGCCCGTCGACCTCGACGAGGTGGACCTCGTTGCCATCGATGCGCTCCCGTCCTACCTCTGGTATCAGGACATGGCCGATTTCGCCGAGGCAATCAGCGACGAGACCGCCGGCCACCGACTGGCCCAAGCCATTCGGGGCAAAGGCGCCTTCCGCCGCTTCAAAAACGAACTGCACGAGGACTATTCGCACCTACTGCCTGCGTGGTACGCCTTCCGTGACAGGCGAGCAGCGCGCCGGGCGGTGGAATGGTTGGTCGACAACTCGCTGATCGAGGACGACGCGGGCCGGCGTTTCCTCAGCGAGCATCCCGATCCCGACCTCCCCTGATGGGGCGGCGGGACCAGGCGCCCGCCCGGAACGATCGCTGCACGCATTCGCCCACTTGCGGAACAGTCAAGCAGGCGTTCACCTTCGATCTGTGATCGAATGAATGTTCGATGCGGATCGCGAAAGTCGAGTGGAAACCGATACCGCGGGCTGTTTCGCCGACGTCTGCGATCTGCTGACGTCCGGAAAGGACGTTATCGCCACCGGGAGCCGTTTCATCCATCTGGGTTCGCTCGTCGCTCGCCACTGCCATCGAGAATGCCTGTCGCACAGGTATCCACGTTCCTGGGACTGGGCCTGTTTCCCGGCTTCGTTGGCGCCGGTGCTGTCGCGGCCGGCCCGGCGTTGTGGTCGTATCGATGTACGGGAAGTGCTGAACTACTCGACCTACGCCAGTGCCGATCTCATCTTCACGGCCACGGTTTCGGGTGCACACCCGAGGACACCGCCCCGCTATCGACCAATACCGACTACGCTGCCGGAGCGTGGCTCGGCACCGCGACGTTACTGGCCCACTCGCTCGGCCTTCGGATCCAGCAGGTGCGCGGATACCGGCATGTGGCCACCACTCCGAGGACTCTCGAGGTAGCCGTCGATCGAATTCCCGCGGGTATGGTCGGCGCAATACGGTTCGGTGTGCTCGTTGACTGCGGCGAGACCACGCTGGCCGTCGAACATCTCACTCGCATGGCGGACGATCTGGTGCCCGACTGGCCGACGCAGGAGGGCTACGGGGTCACCTTCCAGGGCGAGCCGAACATGACGTTGCATCTCGCCCTCGGCGCCCCGGCGAGGATCATGCCGAGCAGGGGTGTCTGGCGACGGCCATGCATGCCATCAACGCCATACCTACCGTTGTGGCCGCCACACCGGGCTCCTACGACCTGTCCGCCATCGGCCCGTTCGCCCTCGCCCAGCCGGAACTCGCTGTCGACCAGGTTCGCTGAACATTTCGACGGCTTCCGTGTCGGCGAAGCTATTGGTTTCACTATCAGAGAACAGGCATTTACACTATTGTAAATATATATTCTCAACAGCATCCCGGGGTGCCGCGTGGGCGATCCGTCCACGTCGATCCGGGTGCAGGTTGGTACCGGTCGTGGACAGCGAGGATGCCGCGCCCGGTGATCTGAAAGGACTCCGCATGCACGATGTACTCGGATATATGGGCAAGTCGGTCGTAGTGACCGGCGCCGCCTCGGGAATGGGGCAGGCTACCGCGCAGGTGCTGTCCGAACTCGGTGCCACCGTCATCGCCTTGGATGTCAAACCGGTGTCGGTACCGGTAGCGCGGGCGTTCGAGATCGACCTGCGGGACAAGACATCCATCGAGGATGTGGTCGCGGCCATCGACGGTCCGGTCGACGGGTTGTTCAGCTGTGCGGGACTCCCCGGTCCGCCGTTCAGCGAATGGGACACCATGATGGTCAACTTCGTCGGCGCCCGCCACCTGGCCGAACGCCTCGTCCCGAAGATGACCCGCGGATCCGCGATCAGCGCGATCTCCTCCTCGGCCGCGATCGGCTGGCAGGAACATATTCCGGTTCTCAAGGAGCTGCTGGCCACAGACGGATTCGACGCCGCGGTGCAGTGGCTGCGAGACAATGAGTCCCGATGGTCGTGGAGTGGCTATGCCTACTCCAAGTACGCCATCGATGCGTGGGTCGGCTGGTGGTATCCGGATCTCGCTCGACAGAATATCCGGATCAATTGCATCAACCCCGGGCCGACCGATACCGCGATGATGCCGGCCTTCCATGATCTGATCGGAAAGGATGTGGTGGATTCGGCGATGGGACCGGTCGGGCGCTACTCCACCGCTGTCGAGCAGGCGTGGCCGTTGGTGTGCCTCGGAAGTCCGCGGATGAGTTACGTCGGGGGATCGGTGTTGTGGACCGATGGGGGATGGTTCGGAGCGATGACGATGGAGCGGCATTCGGCGCAGTGGGCGACCGAGACCGAGGAGGCCGCCAAGACGCGGTGACGTCGAAACATCTTGTGAGACTACGAAGTTGAACACGGGGCCCGGACAGCCGCTACCGCCGCCGTCCGGAGCCCGGTCGCGGGGCGACGAGGCGCGCCGCTGCCGAGCCGGAGAACGGGGGCGCGGCGGTGCCCGGCTGGTCCGCTCGATCAGACGAAATCGGACCCGCCGTCGACATTCACGGTCGCGCCGGTGACATATCCGTTCCGGCGAGAAGCCAGGTAGGTGGTGATCGACGCGATCTCCTCGGGAAGCCCTGCGCGTCCGATCGCACTGGGGTGACCGAACGTTCGGTCGACCCAGGTCATCACGTCTTCCGGATCCGACGCATCGAGGTTGTCCTGGGCGAGTGTGTCCTTCAGGTTCTCGGTGAAGCTGGCGGTCACGATCGTGCCAGGGCATACGCAATTCACCAAGATGCCCTCGGGGCCAAGGCTTTTGGATAGGTTCTTGGTCACGCTCGACAGTGCCGACTTGCTCGCTGTGTAGGCCACCAGATGGGGGCTCTGGCGTTGGATCGAGTGCGCCGACAACGTGACGACGCGTGCCCACCGCGCCGCACGAAGCATCGGCAGCGCTGCCCTGATCGACCGAACCGCCGACAGCGTGCCCAGATCGAAGGCGTTGTGCCAATCTTGGTCGTCGAGGTCGTCGAACGCGCCCGCGGCCGGTCCGATCGTGTGCACAAGCGTATTCAACTCTGGCCAGCGTTCGTGAACTGTGCCGAACGCCCGCGCGATCGATTCGGCATCGGACATATCGGCCGGGATAGCCAGAATTTCGGGGGAGGGGGTCGCGCGCAACTGTACTGCCGCGGCATCGAGTGCGTCCTGGCCGCGAGCCATGATCGCCACCCGGGCACCCTCTGCGGCCAGGCATTGGGCGATGGCTAATCCCATTCCCTTACTGCCGCCGGTGACAACGGCCGTGGCGCCGGTCAATCCGAGATCCATCGGTATTCAGCCCTTCAACAGTTTGGGTGCGAGGTGGACGACTTCGGGGACGACGCTCGGGGCGTTACGGGCAGCGTCGACCAGGGCTACCAGGGTGTCGGCGACATCACCGACAGCGGACATGCGTTCGGGAATCTGGTCGTGCTGTGCCCAACTCCGATAGAACTCGGCGAGGAGTTCACGATCGGCGCCGCGCAGGATTTCGGTATCTTCGGTCGGACCGACGCTGACCCGGATGATCGACAGTTCGGGGTGCTCACCTCGCCACGAACGCAGGATCTCGTTCAGTGCCGCCTTACTCGCGCTGTACGCCGCGACGCCGGTGCGGGGGTGCCCCACGTCGTGGGCGGACGTGATAAGGATCGCCGCATTTTCCGACAGATGCGGCAGTGCAGCCCGAATGATGTGGGAGGCCCCGAAGGCGTTGACCATCGCGGCGTGCATCCAGGTCGCTGCATCGGTCTCCTCGATGTGGGCGAATGGAACCACCACGCTGGTGAAGACCACCGCGTCCAGGCCCCCGAGTACGGTGACAGCGGCATCGACAACCGATTGGGCCGCTGTTGGATCGGACACGTCGAGTTCGTGTGCGGAGGCATCGAGTGTTCGGGCCAACGCGGTCAGCAGGTCCATTCGCCGGGCAGCCAGTGCGAGACGTGCACCGCGCGCATGCGCGGCCATCGCGACCGCCTTCCCGATGCCGGACGAGGCACCCACGATCAATGCCCGTGCACCGTTCATGCCGTCTCGCTGGTCGGTCATCAGTTTCTCCTTGTCGTGGCAGGCCCCGGGACGGCCTGGCGTGCAGGCGGTTCGGCTCTGAGTACCTTCAGCGGCCGCGGAAGCGTGGCTCGGCGCGTCGGCCGAAAGCGGCGAGCCCCGCATGCATGTCCTCGGTGTGTGACACGAGCTCCTGGGCCCACGCCTCTTGCTGGAACGCGCGGTCGCGGCTCGATTCGGAGGCAACGGCCAGCAACTTCTTCGTCAGCGCCAGTGTGATCGTCGGTCCGGCGGCGAGCCGACCGGCGAGTTCGTCGGAAACCTTCGTCACCTCCGCGGCCGGTACGGCGCGGTTGACGATTCCGAACTGTTCGCACTGGCCGGCCGTCAGCTTGTCGCCGAGCATCAGCATTTCCGCGGCTCGGCGTAAGCCGACGATCCGCGTCAGCAGGTAGGCCGCGCCGGCGTCGGGAAGGATTCCTCGACGGATGAAGGTCTGCACCAGGGTCGCCGAGTCGGCCATCACCACGAAGTCCGCCGCCAGGACCAGGCTCGCCCCAGCCCCCGCGGCGGTCCCTTGCACCGCCACGACCACCGGCTTGTCGCAGTCCAAGATGGCGGCGGTCAGGCGCTGCCAGCCGTGCTGCAGGATGCGCGCAACGTCTCCGACCGGATGTTCGGTGTCCGGGCCGGCAGCGGTCGCGTCGAGTGCCGCACCGGCACAGAAGTGCCGATCTCCCGTCGAGCGCAACAACACTGCTCGGACCGTTGCGGTCGAGGAGGCGCGCTGGAAGATATCGGTGAGTTCGTCACGGGCCTGTGGTGTCAGCGAGTTGGCGGCCTTCGGGCGGTCGATCGTCACGGTGAGGACTCCCCGCGCATCGGTGCTCACCTCGACTCCGGATGGTGCTGGGCACATGCGATCTCCTCGGAACGACAACTATTCCGCCAGTGACGGAGCCGACGGGTGAAACTGCTCGCGCAGAACATTTTTCAGGACCTTTCCCGCCGTATTCCGCGGAAGGGCATCGATCACCTCGAGTCGTTCGGGGTGCTTGTGTCTACTCAGTCTGTGTGCCCGGCAGTGGTCGACGAGGGATCGCAAGGTGATATCGCGGTCTGGTTCGGGAACGATTACCGCGCAAACCTTTTCGCCGGTGCGATCGTCCGGGACACCGATCACAGCGACATCGGACACGGCAGGGTGTGTGATGAGCACTGCCTCGACTTCGAGTGCGGAGATATTTTCCGCGTTGCGAATGATCGCGTCCTTGATTCTGCCGGTCACTCGTACATTGCCGTCGGCATCGATCAGACCGTAATCGCCGGTGCGGAACCAACCCTGCACGTCGAAGGCCTCGGCATCGAGCGAGGCATCGACATAGCCGAGAAAGCATTGTGGTCCACGGAGTCTCAGCTCGCCTTCCTGTCCCACGGCGGCTTGGTTCCCGTACTCGTCGACCACTCGCACGCGCACGCCCGGCACCGGAGGGCCGACCGTGTAATCGAGCACCTCGGGCGCCGCGTCGGGCTTCGGCGAGGTGGCCACGGGGAATTCCGTCAGCCCCCAGGCATTCGCGATGCCCGGGACGTGCAACTGTTCACGCACCTGACGCGCGAGCTCCGGCGTGATGGGTGCGCCGCCGGCGACGCAGGCACGCAGCGCGGGA
The DNA here is from genome assembly GCF_001613305.1 of Nocardia vaccinii NBRC 15922. Classification (GTDB taxonomy): domain Bacteria; phylum Actinomycetota; class Actinomycetes; order Mycobacteriales; family Mycobacteriaceae; genus Nocardia; species Nocardia vaccinii. The sequence goes on along the minus strand of NZ_BDCC01000015.1, from coordinate 64,144 downwards.
AATAGCGGCTTATCGCCATGTGCTCGGGCGGTCGCCATGAAGGCAACGAAAAATGGTGTCGCGGAGCCGAGCAGAGTGGGATGAACCGCCGCTATTGCCGAGGGCGTATTCGCCGGATCGAATGAGGAGAACAGGGCAAGGCGCATGCCGGTCAGCAATGCGGCAGCCAGCATCGCGGCGCCGCCTATATGAGATATGGGGAAGGCCAGGGGGTTGACGTCCTCGCTCGTCGCGCCGACCATGCCGACAACGCCGGCCGATCCGGCGATGACCGATCGATCCGAATGTCGTGCCCCCTTCGGTGCGGCGGTTGTGCCCGATGAGTAATAGATCCACCGCGTGTCCGCACTCGGCGTCGGAGGGGCCGGAAGTCTTCCCGGATCCCCTGCCGGAAGCCGCAGTCCGCTTGCGGCAGGGGTAGTTTCGTGATCGACGATGATCGCGGCGAGACCGCGTTTCGCGGCGAGCGAACGGGCCAGATCGCCATGGGGGAAGCCTCGCCAAGTCTCGGGAACGAGGAGGAACTCGGCGGAGATCTGCGCGGTGATGAAGCCGAGTTCGCTCTCGCGCAACAGCGGGATGATCGGATTCTGGACTGCGCCCAGCCGGGCCAGGGCGGTCATGATCACCATGGTCTCGAGGGTGGTGGGCAGCTGCCATGAGACGACGGTCCCGGATGCGATCCCGTGGCCGGCGAGCCAGGCAGCTGTCGAGCATGCGGCATCGCGCAGCTGTCGACTCGTCAGTCGGCGGCCGTATTCATCGAGGAGTACCACCCGATCCGGATAGTTTTCCGCCGCCGAGGCAACCAGTTCCCAGTATGTTGTGGGATTCGGAGCCTCGTGCATGGAGTTGGCCCAAGCCATGTCGATATGCTGTGTCATCGGGCTCCAGCTCTCCTGTTGACGCGACGAACCGATCCACAACCACCGTTACCGTTCTCGACGGCGACGGTTATCGGCCGAGAAACCGGCATATCACGAATCCGGTAAGCCAAGCCGGCGTTTGGCGAGAACATTGCGCATCATCTCCGTACTGCCGCCCGATATGGTGTAGGCCCGTGACCACAGCCAGCACTCGCGCAGTCGCTGTTTCGCCTGTTCGATCTCGTCGGTGCTGCCGAATTCGCGAGGTACGGCCGAGCTTGCGAGCGCCGCGCCGAAGGACGCGATCGCGTGGTAGGTCTCCGCGAAGCTGATCTTCGCCACGGCTGCGTCACCGGTGGCGTCCGCACCGTCGAGCATCCGTTCGACATGGTCGTCGATGAATGCCTTCGCTACCTCCGCCTCGACCGCCAATTCGGCGATACGGTGGCGGATATCGTCGATGTGGATGAGGGGACGGCCGTCTATCTCCAGATGACGAGCCAGCAGCAGCAGGTCATCGATGAGTAGTTCGAGCAGCACGACGTTGCCGCCGATACCGAAACGTTCGAACTCCAGTCCGGTCATGATGATCGACCAGCCCTGTCCCGGCCGGCCGACGAGTGATTCCGGCGGCAGGGCGACCTCGTCGAAAACCACCTCGTTGATCTCGAAGGTACCGGCGGCCGTCCGGATCGGCCGTACCTCCATACCCGGTGCCGTCATCGGTACCAGGAAGACGGACAGGCCGTGATGGCGTGCCTGCGACGGGTCGGTTCTCACCAGCGCCAGGCCCATATCGGCCCAGTGTCCGTCGGTGATCCAGATCTTGTGCCCGTTCAAAGTCCATCCGCCCTGCGAATTCGGCGCTGCCCTGGATCGCACCGCGGCGATATCGCTGCCGGCATCGGATTCGCTCAGCAGCTGGCACCAGATATGTTCGCTGCGTCGGATCGGTGGTAGATAGATTTGCTTTTGTGCCGCCGTGCCGAAGTGCAGGAGCACATGTGCGGCGAGGTTCACCTGGTCGACCGGACGTGGCGCCCGAGCGCGCAGGATCTCCTCACTGACGATGCGGTCGTGCAGCGGATGGTGATCGGCGCGCCCGCCGTATTCGACGGGCCAGTCGCCACCACTGAGGCCCTCGGCGAACAGTGCCGCGAACCAGGACCGCAGCAGTGCCTCCTGCTGCGGATTCTCGGGGGCGCGGTGCCCTTCTCTGGCCGTCACGGGAGGGGCGTTGTCGCTGATGAACTCCCGCACCCGCACCCGGAACATGGCCAGCTCCCGCTCGGACGGGCGGACCGCTGCGGGGCTCACCATCCCGACACCTCGGCGAGGTGAGCGCGACTGTCGCGGGCCGTGCCCATCAACCAGGCGTCCGCCGAGACGCGACGCAGCTCGTGGTGGAGGGGGTAATCCCAGGTGAAACCGATACCTCCGGAAAGCTGCATGCACTCGTCGATCAGCCATACCGCCTTGGAGACCACGAAGGCGTGGGCCGTGGCGGCGAGAGCTGTCGCGTCGGCGCCCTCGGCCAGTGCCCGGGCCGCCTTCGCCACCACCGCACGGCTTTTCACGACGATGACGAGAAGGTCCACCAGTCGATGGCGCACGGCCTGAAAGCTGGCGATCGGAGCACCGAACGCTATGCGGGACGACAGATAGGTCACCAGTCGTTCCAGTGCGCCGGCCATGGCGCCGATCGCATCCGCGCAGACGAGTAGTTGCCCCATCGCACACATCAGCGTCGAGCGAGCGGAATCGCCGATATCGGTGCCGGTGGCCGCCGAGATGTCGACTCGCCATATCGACCGAGTGGAATCGAGCGAGTCGGGGTCGGGCCGACGCGGTTGACCCGCGAGCTGTTCGATCAACCGCAGTCCCGTCGGCGCGGCGACGATCAGCAGGTCGGCCTCGTCGGCGGCCACAATCCGCACCGAACGGCCGGCCATCACGAAACCACCGACGGCCTCCCCGCTCAACAGCGACGGCAGCCACCGTTCGCGGATCTCGGCCGGGGCGCCGGATACCGCGGCGGCCGCGAGCACGGTACCCAGCCATGGTGAACCGTCACACGCACGACCCAATTCTTCTGCGACGACGCAACTTTCGAGCGGGCGCCAGCCGGCGCCGGAAAGTTCTTCGTCGACCAGCAGACCGATCCAGTCCAATGCCGCCAGACCGCTGAGGGAGCCGGATGCCCCGCGTTTGGCGAGATATTCACGCGCTGTCTGCCGGAGCAGATCCATATCGGAATTGCCGCTGCTCACTGTGGCACCGTCTCTTCTACGGCGTGACCGGACCGGATGGTCCGGTCAGTTGCGGTCGAACAGGTCATCTGCATTACCACGAATGATCTGCCGGACGGTCCCGTCATCGAGCGGCGCGAGCAGGTCGGCGAAGTCGGCCGGTTCGGCGACGCCCTCGGCATGAGGGAAGTCCGAGCCCATCACCAGACAATCCGCATCGCCCAAACCGGAGACGAGGGCCGGGATGTCGTCTTCCGGGTAAGGGGCCACGCGTACATGCCGCCGGAAGATCTCCGAAGGCCGTTCGGTCAGCCGGCCCCCGATCCACGGACCGTTCCGGCCCATGCCACGGCTCTTGTCCATATGCCTGAGAAATGGCGGTATCCATTCGGCACCGTGCTCGGCGACCAGCACCTTCAAGGCCGGGAATCTTCCGAAGAGATTATCGAAGATCAGCGCCGACAACGTGTCCTCGACGGGACGTTGGCCGTAGACGTTCATCCACTGCCAGGCCGACATATGCCATGCGGCAGGGTCGGAGCTGTGCCCCCAGTCGGGTGAGATGGCATCGAAATACCAGAACGGCTGGATGTGGAATACCAGGATGCAGCCGGCTTCTGCCAGGCGTGCGTATACCGGATCGAAATACGGGTCGCCGGGCGACCTGCCGTACGCCGGTCCGGTCGGCAACAGCACGAGTTTGGCGCCCTGTTCGATGATGGCCTCGGTCTCGGCTATCGCGGAATCGAGATCGCGAAGCGACAATAGCGCTGTCGCGTACAGAGTTTCCTTATAATTGAATCCCCAGACCTCATCGAACCACCGATTGAAGGAACGAATATTTGCGTAGAGCGCCTCGGTGTCGTCGACGTAATGTTCGGCGGACAGTGCCATACCCGCAGGAAATATCACGGCTCGATCGACGGATTGACGTTCCATTAATTCGAGACGGGGAGTTCGTTCGATATATTCCGGGCGCATGGGCTGCGGCTCGTAGGATTCGTCGGGATTTCCCGAGCCCATCTGCTTGAGCATCTCCTTCAGCGAACCCGGTCGATAGGCCAGATCGAATCCCAGCCCAGACTCGCTGTTGAATGTCGCGATCCGGTGCCCGGCCATGATGGCTTCCGCGCCGTCGGCGGTCCGCACCGGCGTGATGGCACGATCGAGAAATTTTTTCGGCAGGTAGCGGGTGAAGGCGTCACGCGTCTCGTAACAATGCGTGTCGCAATCGAATATGCCGTAGTCGAGCGTCGTCATGAACTTACGCAACTCCTCTGTCGTGACGGGAATCTCGTGCGGTCGGGTGGGTCAGTCGGCGGCGACCATGACTGCGATGGTGTCGACGACACATACCGGGCGATCGCCGCCGTCGGCCGTCACCGTCACCCGCACGGTTGCGCGCCCGCGCCCCTCGGTTATGTCGATAGCGGTGAGTTCGGCGCCGGCCCGGATACGTGAACCGACTCGGACCGGTGCCGGGAACCGCAGTTTGTCGGAGCCGTAGTTCACCGCCATCGACAGACCCGACACCCGGTAGATCTGCTGAACCAGAATCGGAACCAGAGACAGTACGAGGTAGCCGTGTGCGATGGTGCCACCGTACGGGCCGTCGGCGGCTCGAACGGGGTCGGTGTGAATCCATTGATGGTCGCCGGTCGCTGCCGCGAATGCATCTACCTGCTCCTGGCCCAAGGTATGCCAGCCGCTGTAGCCGAGATGTTTACCCAGCATGGATGCGAAATCCGACAGGCTCTCGTACTCGACAGCTGGTGCCGCGCCGATCATTTGGCCTCCGCGCAATAGAGATATTCACCTGGGCGCCGGCCGAACATAAAGAGGCCGCTCTCGGCGAATGCCTTCGCTAGGCATAGCCGACGCTGTTCGATGAATATTCGATATCAGTTTGCCGCTTCCACTCGGGAATGCCGAGTCATTGGTTTGCCAGGGGTTCGTCCATGAGACTCTTCCCCAATCTGGCACCCAGATTAGCCGACGGCAGAGGGGCTGTCAACACTGATGTTGACAGCCACGCGGACATCGTCGCCAAATGAGGTTGGCGCGTTCCGTAGTCCGCTGCCTGCCTCGTTGTGGCCGTGGGGGTGGTCCCGATGGTCGTCAACTCGCGCGTTGACAGGACATGTGACCTGGGTTACAGTTGCCGCAGCGGTCTAATTTTCGCAATTTGCTGGAGGTCGTATCAGGAACCTGGCGGCGAGTGTGTGAAAGCCGGAGAGCAATGCCAACTTCACTGAGTACGACCTAGCGTGGACTTCTGTCGAGGGTCCGTCGCTCGGCCTTGAAGTCATACGCGAGTGAGTGATTTTAACGTGTCCACGACATTCGAACCAAGCGGCCGAGGGCCATCAGGAATTCAATTATTCTTGGCCGGACTCTGTTTTATAGTCGTCATAATTCTCGTTGCCGCAGTGATGATCGCCCAGTCACGGGGGACCTTCCGCCGGACCGTAGCGATCACGGCCTTGATGCAGGATGTCGGCGACGGACTGCCGCCGAAATCCGACGTCAAGTTCCAGGGCGTTCGGGTAGGCACGGTGACCAAAGTCGCGCCCGCGGCCCAGAGCGATATGACTGACGTTTCGATCGAACTCGACGAACCCGCTGTGCACGATATCCCGGAGACGGTGACAGCACGCGTGGTCCCGAGCAACGTCTTCGCCGTCCCATCGGTCCAGCTGCTGTACAAGGGCGAAGCGCCGGCGCTGACCGGCGGGGCCCGGATAGCGCAAGATCGCAGCCTGGCGACCGTGCGGCTGCAGACCTCGCTCGATCAGCTCCGCCGGATCATGGCGGCGGTCGGCCGCGACGGCGCGGACAAGACTGTCGGGATGCTGGCCGTCCTGGCCGAAGCGACCAGCGGTCAGGGCGCCGGCATACACAACGCGGGGCTGCAGCTGCGGGATATCGTCGACCAACTCGACCGGGCCGTATCCGTCACCGCGGCGTCGTCCATGATCGACTCGCTGGCACGTGCCCTCGACGATCTGGAGTTCGCTGCGCCCGAATTGCTCGACGCTCTGCACCATGCGGTGCTGCCGTTGCTGGCTGTCGCGCAGGAGAAGGAAAATCTTTCCGCATTGCTCACCGGCGGGCTACACACGTCCGCGACGATCGGCAGCGCGCTCGACAACAACACCGACCGCATCATCCAGATCACCGGCCACGCCTCGCCGATGGTGGCGGCTCTGGGCGACGGCGCCAGTCATTTTCCGCAGATCACCACCTCGATCACACAACTCACCACCGTGTTCACGACCAAGGTCTGGGACCGCAACAAGCAACGGCTGACCGGCGACGTCATCGTGCAGTTGACGCCCAATCGTCAGTACACGCGAGCAGATTGCCCGAGATACGGCGATCTGCGCGGCCCCAGCTGTACGACGGGCCCGGTGAATTCCGTGCCACCGGTCGCGGCAGGTCTTCGGCCCGGAGATTTCCAGGTGCCGCCCGGTTTGGCGAGCACCGCCATCGGGCCTGTCGGCAGCCTGCACGAGCAGCAGCAGATCGCCTCGATCCTCGGCGGAGGACCCAACGCCGCCTCGGATATTCTGCTCGGCCCCGTGATCCGCGGGACCAGCGTATCGATAACCGATACCCCGAATGGGGGCGGAAAATGACCTACCGCAAATCATTACTCGTGCTGGCGGTATTCCTCGTCGTGACAGTATTTCTGACCTGGTCGGTTTTTACGACCCTCGAGCGTCGGATCAACGGGCCGACGAACAGCTACTCTGCCCTTTTCACCGACGTGTCCGGACTGAATGTAGGCGACGATGTCCGCATGGCTGGCGTACGCGTAGGCCGTGTCGCTTCGATAAAACTCGACCGGACGCTCGCGAAAGTAGTCTTCGACGTACAGAGCAACCAGGTCCTGCGCGCCGACACCACTGTATCGGTGACATACCAGAATCTGATCGGGCAACGCTACCTCGGTTTGGCATCGGACAAGAAAAGCGGCACTACGCCGTTGCGGCCGGGTGCGGTGATCGCGGTCGACCATACCGAGCCTTCCTTCGATATTTCCCGTCTGCTGAACGGTTTCGAGCCGTTGTTCAGCACGCTCGACCGTAATGCGATAGACAATATATCGGATGCGCTGATCAAGGCTCTGCAGGGAAATAACGGGGCGATCACCGTACTGGTTGCGGACGTGGCGCAGCTCGCGCGGTCGTTCGCGGGCCCGGACGAGATCCTCGGCCAGGTCATTACCAACCTGGACAGCGTCGTCGGCGCTCTTGCGAACCAGAGCGCCAACCTGACGACGGTGATAGCGCAGACGCGCTCGATAATGACCGGTCTGGAGAGTAATCGCAAAGACTTATTCGATTCGATGGATCGGATCTCCGATGTGGTCGGGAAGGCGTCCACGGTTCTTTCCGGCGTCGAGCCCGAACTGAACGGCATGCTGGGTCGGAAGCCGGGGTTCACCCAGCATTTCGTGGACAATAAGTACAAGTTCGAATATTTCAGCTTCAACCTGCCGCTCCTGCTGAAAGGGCTCGCCCGCATGGCACAGAGCGGAAGTTATGTCGATGCGTACGTCTGCGACGTACGACTGTCGCTGGTTCCCGGTATGGCGCCGTTGATCCCGGAAATCGTCGATGCCGCGACCCCCGGCGGCAACGCCGAGCACTCCCCGAGATGTAGGTGAGAAGGCAGTGGTGCGTTCGAACGTATTTCCGAAAGGCATGACCGCGGCATCGTCGCAGCTGAGACATGCGACATTTCGCAGTATGCAGCGTGACCGGAACGCGTGGCTGGGCTCAGCGGCTGTGGCGGTGCTCGTCGTGGCGGTGACGATCGTTCTTGTCGTCTCTTCGCTGAACGTCGGACAACGCAGCGTGGAAGCCGACTTCGCTCAGGCGGCCCAGCTCGAGGCGGGGGACCGGGTGACCGTAGCGGGCGTATCCGCAGGGCATGTCGTCGGTATACGCCTCGCGGGCAACCATGTGGTCGTCACGATGAGCCTCGCCGACGACATCGAACTGGGCGCGGATACGAGCGCGTCGATCAAGCTGACGACACTACTCGGCTCGCGCTACGTCGACCTGGTTCCGGCGGGATCGGGTTCTTTGCCAGGCGGCAGGGTTCCGTTGGCGCACACCAGCGTTCCGTACGATCTGCAGTCCGCACTGGCCGGCGCCACCACGACCTTCGACCAGGTCGATGCCGATAAGGTAGGCGACGCGCTGACGAAGCTGTCCAGCCAGCTCGGCGGGTTACCGCAGCTGATAACCCCCGTGATGCAGAATATTCGCACGCTGTCCGTGGTTATCGCGAACCGGCGTGGGCAGATCGGCTCGTTACTCACCACGACGAGCCGGTTGACGACGGTGATCAGGGATCAGCAAGCGAATCTCGGTGTCCTGTTCACCCAGGGAAGGGATCTGCTGCAGGAAATTCAGGCCCGGCGGCATTCGATCGAGCTGATGATCAGTGCCACCAGTGCCGTGGTCCGGGAATTGAAGCCGATAGCGGTGGACGACCGCTCGCAGGTGCAAGGCTTGCTCGACAACCTGAATGCCATGCTCGGCATGCTGAGCAGGCACGATGACCTGCTGCGAAATGTACTGCAGATACTTCCGGTGCCCTGGCGAACGTGGGCGAATCTGACGGGTAGCGGTCCCGAACTCGACGCGAACGTGCCGGCCGGAGCATTCGTGGACTCGTTCATGTGCGCGCTGAGCGCACGGTCGGCGCAGGCCGATCTCCCGCCCTATTTCAAGGACTGCAAATGAGGCGAGTACCCCGTTCAGCGAAACTCTTCGCCATCGTCGTCTTTCTGTTCGGCCTGGTAGGTTGTTCCGGAGTACCTCTTGTGCGGTTGGACGACAATGAAATCAATATCACCGCGCAGTTCGACAGTGTGGCGGGTCTGTATGCCGGAAATTCGGTTTCGGTACTCGGCATGCGTCTCGGAAAAGTAACCAGTATCGTTCAGAAGGGCGACGAGGTAGATGTCGGAATGAGCCTCGACAAGACCGTCGCGATTCCAGCCGACGCGATGGCGGTGATTGTATCCGATTCTGTGCTTACCGATCGTCATATCGAGCTCACCCCGGCTTACAATGGTGGTTCGGCACTGGCAAACGGAGCTGTGATAGGACTGAATCACACACGGACTCCGGTGGAATTCGACAGCGTACTGGCAATGGTGGACAGGCTGTCGAAATCGCTCGGTGGCGATGGCGCCGGGCATGGCCCGATAGCGAATATGGTGAATATCGGCGCAGCAATCACCAACCATAACGGTGACGATATCAAGAGCTCTTTGGACCAGCTCGCGAAGGCGCTGCAGATGAACGACGGCCAACGCGCGCTCACCCGCGATGCGCTCACCAAGGTGATTGACAATCTGGATACAATGGCGACGGCTGCTGCACAGAACGACCGCACGATACGTGATTTCGCGACAGGTGTCCGGCAGCTCAGCGATCTGCTCGCAGACCAGAATTTCGGAACCGGCAATACCGGAGCCATGCTAGAGCAAATTCTGGCGCAAGCCACCGACATATTGCAGAAAAATCGCGGGAATCTGGGGTCAACGGTGTCTCAGTCGAATGTAGTGGCCAAAACGCTGTCGGATTACAACCGCAGTATCGCGGAATTCCTGGACGTGTTTCCACTGGCTACCGACAACGCTTACGCAGTGGTCGACCAAAATGTCGGCGCGGTCCGGGTGCACGCCGATCTGGACAAGATTGTCCTGGATGGGCAGATGGTGAAGGAAGTATGCAATCTGCTTCATATGAAACAGCTGGGCTGCGATACCGGGCGTCTTTCGGATATGGGGCCGGACTTCGGAATCGTATCCATGCTGGCGGGGATTGCGGGTCTGCCCAAATGATCCAGCGCAAAGCGATGATGACGATACTGGTCACTGTCTCGTGCTTGGGTGTGGCGGGATGCTCGGCGGGTGTAGAAAGCGTGCCGTTGCCCGCTCCTTCGGTCGGTTCCCATTTCTATACCCTCACCGCGAGTTTCGCCAATGCGCTGAACCTTCCTGCGAAAGCCAAGGTGCAGGAGAGCGGTGACGTGGTCGGTGAGGTCGCTTCGATGACGGCTCGTGACTATACGGCGGTAGTGGCCATGCACATCGAGTCCACTGTGTCGTTGCCGGTTGGTACGACCGCGGAACTTCGGTCGGCGACCCCGCTTGGAGACGTATTCGTGGCGTTGTCGCCGCCGGCGAGCCCATTACCCGGGGGAGGGGTGCTGCACGACGGCGACTCGATCCCACTCGCGTCGACCTCGGCCTCGGCGACCATCGAGGACGTCCTGTCCAGGGCGGCGCTGCTGGTCGACGGCGGCGCGATTCGTGATCTCACCCAGGTGCTCAACGGCCTGGGAAAGCAACTGGCCGGAAAGGGCGACAACCTCGCGACATTGATCGCCAATACGACCACACTGGTCGAGAAGTTGTCGGCGCGATCTCAGCAAATTCATGATGTCGACGAAAAAGCCGGTGCGTTGACGGCGACACTGGCCGCACAACAGTCGACGTTGACCGACATCATCGCCGCTGCCGGTCCCGCGCTTACCGTCGTGAGCAGCGATACTCGGAACATCACCGATCTCATCGCCGAGGTGAACGAGATCGCGCGGCAACTCGAGAAGTTTCCCTCCGTCAACGGAACCTCTCGGCGAAGCCTGCTTGCCGATGTAGACCACCTCGCCGCGGGGATGAGCGCGGCCAGCGCCAACCCGAACGCGAATCTGGATTCGCTCAACGACACGCTCTCGATCCTCACCAAACTGTCGGCCTCGACAGGAGGGGATGTCGATGTCGACGTACGGCAGATCGCCGCAGGCGCGATACCGGATCTCAACTTTCCAGGCAACCCGGCAGCCAAGGTGCCGGACCCGACCGATTGGGTGAACTTCGTCGGGTCGCTCGAATATTCGTTGAACCGGCTCCACGACCGAGTGATCGGACCGAGACGATGAGGGGCGCGTCCAGCCGCCCGCGGGCCACCACCGGTGTGCTGGAACATGTCCTCGGATTAGTGGTCACGGTGGTTACCCGGCTCTTCCGGCATCGGATCGCGGTGTCGTGGGCAGCGCTCTTTCTCACTCTGATACTGGGTGCCTCATATCTGGTATTCGGAGCGCTGGAGATCAATCCCTTGGTATCGCAATACCGGGTTCAGGTCCATCTGGCGCAGTCGGGCGGTCTTCTGGCCGGTCGCGATGTCACTGTCCGCGGCCAGCGGGTAGGACGGGTTGTCTCTGTCGAGCTCACCGCCGGCGGCGGCGTTGTCGCGGTGGCGGCGATCGATGGGGGCACCAGGATTTCCGAGCGATCCAGTGTTTACGTTGCCGCGTTGTCGGCCGCAGGCGAACAGTATCTCGATTTCTCGCCGACCAGCACGCGCGGCCCCTACCTGCGCGACGGCTCGGTAATCGGAACAACCCAGACATCGACCCCGGTCACGCTCGCGCAACTGCTCGACGATCTCAACGGCACGATCGTCCAGGTGGACCCGGCGAAAATCGAAAGCATAGTCCACGAACTCGGTGCCGGTTCCGCGGCGCCGGAGAAGCTGGCATCTATTATCGACGGCGGTGTTTTCCTGATCACAACCCTGGGATCGGTGCTGCCGCAAACGGTAAGCCTGTTGCACAACAGCGAGATTGTTCTCGATACCGTTCATGATCTGGGCCCGGGGCTCCGGGCGACCGCTGGCGAACTCGACCGTACCCTCGCCGGGGTTGAGGCGCGGACCGGCGGTTTCAAGAGACTCGTCGATATCACTCCGTCGACACTGACCGCGATGGACCAGATCATCGCGGACAACTCGCCGACCATGGTTCAACTACTCGGAAATCTCGTCACTGTGACACAAATGGCCTACCTGCACGCGCCTGCTATGCGCGAGCTGTTCTTCCCGAAACAACGTCAGGGTTCGGCGGCGGATGCAGTCAGGTCGGTATTCCACGACGGCGGGGTATGGGCGTTGGCCAGTATCTATCCCCGGAAGGAATGCGACTACAACTTGCCGAATCCTCCCATCACCGAACCCAGCTTCCCGGAACCGTTTCTGTACGCCGACTGTGACGACCAGGATCCGGCACTTCTGCCCCGAGGGGCGCGGAACGCCCCCAGGCCGCCGGGAGACGACACCGCGCATCGGCCGCACGGTGTCGACCCGCGCGCGACGGCCGATCCGACGCCACACGACCGATTGTCGATTCCGATGCCGTTCGGCGGCGCTCCGGCGCCCTCCTATGTGCCGCCGAAGTGAACCAGAGAGATTATGCCGAAGAGGAGATGTCATGAATGACTCGAGCAATGGGACGGGCAAAGCGGGCGTACAGGTAATCGAGAGCCCGGAAGACACCGAGAACATCAGCGTTGCCGATCAGGAATCCCCATCGGTGGAAGTGCGGTCCGAAACGGAGGATTCTGTTTCGGATACTGCGGAAGGCGATCACACGCACTGGCGGAGTCGGCGGCGCTGGGCCTGGGGGTTGCTGGGTCTTGTAGTCGTCGCCGCACTGATCACCGCATCGACCTTCGCGGTTGTCTTCGGTAATAAGTTGAACGATCGCGACAGTATCGACACGGCAGCGCAGCAAGCGACTGCCACGGCGTCGGCCTACGCGGTCACACTCACCAGCATCGATTCCCAGCATCTCGATCAGAACTTCACCGAGGTACTCGCGGGTGCAACCGGGAAATTCAAGGATATGTACTCCGATTCGAGCGAGCAATTGAAGTCCATGCTCGTACAGAGCCATGCGTCGAGTCAGGGGAAAGTCGTTGACTCCAGCACAAAATCTGCCACGAAGACTCGTGTAGTAGTGCTGTTGTTCGTCGATCAGACGGTGACGAACTCCACGAGCCCGGATCCACGGGTCGATCGCAGTCGGATCGTCATGACCATGGACAAGATCGGTGGCCGTTGGCTGGCCAGTGAGGTCGAGATGGTATGAGCAGATCCAGCACGATCATTCTCGAACGGTGGTGAGTACCGATGGTGACTGTCGAACATCCGCGGAATGAGGCAATACCCCCAAGACCGGGTACGGCAATCTCGAGATGGGTGTCCGGCTATCTTCGGCGGCATCCGATCGCTTCGATGGACACGGCGGGGCAGCAGGCCATCATGGGAGTATCCGCCTTGGGATATATGTTCGTCGATATCGCTACCGGAAAGTTCGCTTTCCACGAGTTCGTTCGCCAGGCCGCATTCATGATCAAGACATCGACATTGCCGACGATAGCTGTGGCCCTGCCGATAAGCGCGACGCTGTCGATTCAATTCGGATTGGTCGCCGGTCAGGTCGGAGCCACGTCCCTCGCCGGCGCCGCGAGCGGCCTCGCGGTCATTCGCCAAGCGGCGCCGGTGGTTACGGCCATGCTGCTCGCTGCGGCGGTTGGTTCGGCAGTGTGCGCCGATCTGGGCTCCCGCACTATCCGTGAAGAGATAGACGCGATGGAGGTTATGGGTGTGTCGGTGCTGCGAAGAATGGTGGTACCGCGGGTCGCCGCGGGAATCGTCATAGCCATCGGTTTGACCGGATTGAGTGCATACGTCGGCTTTCTGGCTGGTTACTTGTTCAACGTATATGTACAAGGTGGGACGCCTGGCAGTTTTATCGCTACTTTCTCCTCGTTCGCTGCGGTTGGAGATATGTATTTAGCGATGGTAAAGGCGGTGGTTTTCGGTTTGATTGTGACGGTCGTGGCCTGCCAGAAGGGGTTGAGCACGAAAGGAGGTCCCAGTGGTGTCGCGAGCTCTGTGAATGCCACTGTGGTCGCCTCGATCGTACTTCTCATGATCGTCAACGTGGCGTTCACTCAGTTGTACACGATGATATTTCCGAAGCAGGCGCTCTGACGTGGCCTCGGCGTACTATCCACTCGGGTTCGGCCCTGTGGTGCGGGCTGTGACACGGGCAGTGGCGATACCTGGCAAAGCGGTCATGCGTTTCGGGCACATGGGCTTCTTCCTACTCCGTGCCTTGGCATCCGTGCCTATAGTCTCGAGGTCTTATAGGAAAGAATTCTTTCGTCTGGTCTCGATGGTGACCTGGGGGAACGGCTCGATCATAGTCGGCGGGGGAACTGCTGGCATCGTTGTGATCCTGGGCGCCTGTACGGGAGCGCTTGTCGGGATCGAAGGCTACAGCGCCTTGAAGTTGCTGGGGATCGGGCCGGCGACGGGGCTCGTATCCGCGACGGCATCGACTCGGGAGCTGGCCCCCATCATGGCCTCCATTGCGTTCGCCGCGCAGGCGGGGTGCAGGTTCACCGCCCAACTGGGCGCCATGCGGATCGCGGAAGAGATCGATGCCATGGAGGCGCTGGGTATCAGGTCGATCGCTTATCTGGTCACCACACGCCTGATGGCCTCCATAACAGCCGTTATCCCACTGTATGTAGTATGTCTCGCAGCTAACTATATTGCGGTGAAATTCGCTATCGGAATAGCCGGCAGCCAATCACCGGGAACATACGAACATTACTTTCGAATGGTGCTCAGCGTCAGTGATGTCGTCTATTCGTTGCTGAAGGCGATTATCTTTGTGATGATAACGACGACGATCCAGTGCTACTTCGGCTACTACTCCGCCGGCGGCCCGGAAGGTGTCGGTGTGGCGGCCGGGCGCGCTATGCGTGCCAGCATCACTGTCATGGTCTTCGTCAACCTGTTGATGACTCTGGCCATTTGGGGCTTCGATGCCGGCGCGCGCTTGAGCGGCTGACATGTCGGGCTGCTCGGATCCCGCTGAATCGGTGCCGTGAGGGCGAGGGCAGCCGCCCTCACGGCGATCAGTCCGATGCGGGAAGTGCTTTGGCGACACGCAGTTTCAGATTGCGGCCGTCGAACGTCAGCGGGCCTTGTCCGGCCTGGACACATAGCACCTCCAGGCCTGACTCTTCATCGTGCAGCCGCTTGCCGAGCTCGATTCTGGGAGCGCCGGGATTTTCGGCGCCATCGAATGACGTAGGGCCGTCGACCATCTCCTCGCCCGCGCACGCGAGGGTTCCCGCTGTATGGGGCGGGCGGACGACGATCACTTCGCACCCCGAATTCAGCGACCGCAGGCGTAATCCAGCTCGCAGGCTCATCATGTTCCTCGGCTTTCGTGCATTTGGGGATACCGGCACAGGTCCTGACGGAATATCGGCGAGGGGCCGCACTATCACGATATATGCTCGTCTACCATAGGTCAACAGATGTGTTGACTGCAGCTGTGGCGGCCATTGCGCGGGCTTTGGGTAATAATGTTCATATGGCCGCGAAGAAGACGAGCCCTGTGGTGCCGGGGCAGCATGTCACTGATGAGACGGACGTTACCGAGACTGGCAGCGCCATTGGGCGTAGGCGTCGCGAGGCCCGTACCACGGGTAACCCGGACTACGAGGCGCGGCGTCGCAAGGTTTTGGAAGCGGCCATCGAAGTATTTCAACGGAACGGCTACCGCGGCACCAGGCTGGCGCAAATCAGTAAGCTGCTCGGTGGCGACCGAGCCAGTCTTTATTACTACTTTTCAGGGAAACCGGACCTTTTTCATGCTCTTGTTTTCGATGCGGTCGAGGCGAACGTTCTGCGGGCAGAAGCCATTCGCGACTCGGCTATGCCGTCCCTGGAACGTCTTGAGACGCTTGTTCGCGAGTCGGTGCTGTCGTTCGAGCAGCATCCCGCGGTTTCCGTTTTTGCTATGGAGGACGACCGTACGCTCGAGGCCGAGCCCAGGTTCGTCGATTTACGTGAACTGAACAGGCGCTATGCGGATGCGCTGCATTCGATACTCGATCAGGCAATTGCCGAGAATGCTGTGGAAGTCCGGTCCACGCAAGCCGCCACCATCATCGTCATGGGTGCGTTGAACTGGGTCAATCGGTGGTTCCGGCCGCAGCGTGAATTGAACGGTGCAGAACTCGCCGACCTGGTGTCGACCTTTGTGGTTCGTGGGCTGACTGTGACGGCGGATGCGAAGTCTCCGACACAGAGGTGAGGTTGCCGCTCCTCGGAGCGGATGCGTAGTTTCAGTCGCTTCAGGCGACCGGAACAAAGACGGGAATCGCAAAGCCGTCGTCTCTGTTTCGGAAGGCAACCTGCACGTCGAGGTCGGCACGCAGCTCGCCGATCGGGCAATCCTCGATATTCGTCATGAGCCGCAGGCCTTCTGGCAGGTCGACGAGGGCGGGAATGTAGGGGAGCCGCTCCGAGAAGGGCTGGGGTGCTTGATGGACAACCGTCCACGCGTAAAGTCGTCCTCGGCCGGCCGCACGTTCCAGTGCGACATCGTCGCTCCAGCAATGTGGGCAAAAGCCTCGAACGTATAGGGAAGGACGCGCGCACGAGTTGCAGCGATGGAACATCAGCCGGTGCCCGCGCAGAGCTGACCACCACGGTTCGGTTTCGATATCGGGCGTGGGGGTCGCTGGAGAGTTGCTCGAGGTGGTCATCAATTTTTCCCTAGAATCGTGGTAGCGCTCTGGCTGAAGAACCCACCCATTGCATTTACGCAGGCGAGACTCGCATCGGCAACCTGTCGATCACCGCATTCGCCCCGCAATTGGCGGACCGCCTCGACCATCAGGAACATGCCGCGCATGCCCGGGTGACAGGCCGCTAGTCCGCCGCCGTCGGTGTTGGTGGGGAGTTTGCCGCCGGGCCGCAGCACACCCGACTCGATGAATGCGCCACCCTCGCCTTTCGCGCAGAAGCCGAGGTCCTCGACCGTTAATAGGACGGTGGAGGTGAACGAATCGTAGAGCTGGCAGACATCGATATCCGCAGGAGTGACCCCCGCCTTGCCGAATGCCTCCGGCCCAGATCTGGCGGCCGGCGACACGGTGAGATCCTGCCAAGCGCTCATGCTCACGTGCGATGCCGCACCGGCGGCGCCGAGGATCCAGACCGGTTCCTTGGCGCAGTGCCGAGCGACCTCTTCGCTGGCCAGCAGTATCGCACCGCCACCGTCGGTGCGTAGGCAGATATGTTTGGTCGTGAAAGGATCCGCGACCATGGGCGCGGCCGCCACATCGGCGATAGATAGAACTTCGCGGTCGAAAGCGTCTTCGTTCGATGCGGCCCACTGGTGTGCGGCAACAGCGATTTCCGCTAACTGGTCCGCTGTGGTGCCGAACTCGATCATGTGCCGGCGAGCGACCATCGCGTATTTGGCGATCAGCGTGACACCGTACGGCGCCTCGAACTGCATACTGCCGGCCGTACTCATGGCCGCGGTCGACCCTCGCCGTTGGCGTTTGACATCGGACCGTGCGGTCGAACCGTACGTGATGAGCGCTACTTCCATCTCGCCCGCGGCGATCGCTGTCGCAGCATGGTCGGCGATCACCTCCCACGACGAGCCGCCGACGTTGGTCGAATCGACCCATGATGGGCTGAGGCCGAGCGCCTCGGCCACGTCGATCGGCGGAAGTAGCGTGCCGTGTGCACCGAACCCCTGGATATCCGCCTTCTTCAAGCCTGCGTCGTCGAGCGCTCGGCGCGCCGCCTGGGCCATCAACGTGATCGCGGTCTTGTCGGGGGTTCGGCCGCAATCGGACAGCGTTGCGCCCACCACCGCGACTCTTCTTCTCGCCATGCTTCCACTAGTAACACATTAAGAAGCATAATTTTCGGAAAACGAGAATGTATGTTCTCAAGCTCTGCGGTGAGCGCCCTTGATCATCACTCGATCGCAAGCACCGGTCTTGACCAAGCCGGCGACCGGAAACGGTCCGCTGGTGTCTCCCACCGCAGTCCGGGCCTGCCGGGGCGGTCCACGGCCGTTGCCGGTGGCGAACACCCCCCCAGACGACCGTCGCCACCAGGGCGACCACGAACAGTCCGAGGGTGGTCCCGCTCGTCCACTCCCATTGGCCGCCCTTGCAGACCGCGAGCAGCAGGCAGACCAGGGCGATGCCGAGTCCGACAGCGCCGAGATAGTCGAAACGCCCTGCCACGGCGGTGCGTTCGGTGGCGGGAATGAACCTCCAGATCAGTACCGCGACACCGAGGCGCAGCACAGTGACTACCCAGAACAGCACACGACAGCTGGCGTTCGGCGCGACCGCGGCGGCCAAGGCAGACCGAGCGCCGGGCCGAAGCCCATGGCGACGTATTCGATGCCATTGGCTTCGGTCCGGGTCAGGTCTGCGGCGGTGGCCTGCTGGGCGTTAAGGAATCCCTCCAATGCGCGGGTCGGGGTGCCGTCGCTTGTGTAGGCGGCACTGGTTTTGGGGCCGCGTTGTGTTGACGCGAATTGGTGGGCCCGGGAGGGCAATCGGGGGCGACTACTGACTCCAGCGCGACCGACTCCAACCCGAACACCGATCCTTCGGACAAGCCACAACCCGGACCCACCGAACACCCGACCAATCTACGGTTCAATCCGTCTCGGCCCGTTTCGAATCCGACACCACGTCGCAGAATCACAAATCGCGAGGCCTGGGCACCGCCGTGTCCGACCACGGCGCGTTCGTCGTCGATTGGCGAAATACCCAGCAGTGCAAGATTATCGGCGAGACGATTCGCGTCTCGAGCGCGGATCGAACGGTCGCAGCAACGACTCGGCGTAGTCGTCCGGCATCGGTACACGCGTGAGGATTCGGTACAGCAGCGCGCCAGTGAGAGCATCTGCCACAGTTTCGGCATCGAGGTGCGCGCGAATCGTTCCGGCCACCTGACCGCGCCGCAACGCTGAAGCCAGTGCGGCGTGACTTGCTCGGGTGGCGTGCTCGTAGAGCGCGGCGGAGTCGGCAGCGTCACTCGCCGCGGCAGCCGAGAGCGCGCGCACGAGTGCCGCGTTCGTGGGAACGCGCAGCGCTTCGACCCAGGAGTGCAAAAGGCTGTGTGGATCGAGATCGTCGTACGCCGAGACATCGAACGGCGCGAGCGCTCCGTCGAGAACCGCCTCGGCGATGATCGAGGCCTTGCTCGACCACCACCGGTAGATCGTCTGCCTGCCGACTCCCGCTTTCTCGGCGATCGCATCGATGGTCAACACGTCATAGCCGGACGCCGTGACGAGTCCCGCGGTCGCTGTCAGGACCGCCTGTCGGGCACGCTCGCTGCGCGGTCGGCCAGGGCGGCGATCGTCGGTCATTTGCCCAATATATTCCAGGCCGCTACGCTCCCCGAGTAACGTGACATTCGCTCTTGAAATTGAGCTGGAGCATGGCGACGGAGCAGAATCGATGAATACCGACCGCATCTACCTCGCCGTCGTCCCCGTCATACGGCCCTTCGTCGCCGCGAACGCGCGACGTAGACGCGCTGGGTTCCGAACCTCCCTGCCGTCTCCCGACCAGGTCGTATTCCTGGGCGACAGCATCACCCAGCGCGGCCGATGGGATGAACTGTTCCCTGAGCTCGACACCCTCAATCGCGGCATCGACGGCGACACCACCGAAGATCTCCTCGACCGACTCGGCGAAGCTTTCGATCGGCCGGCCGCGATATCTCTGCTGATCGGGACCAATGACCTGCACACCACCCGGCGACTCAAGGACCCCGCCGGCATCGCCCGCCGGGTCGAGACCACTGCGGAAACAATCCGCGCCGCCGCACCCGGCGCGGCTCTGTTCGTCAACAGCATGACACCACGCAGTGCGTACTTCGCCTCCCGCATCCGCTCGTTGAACGAACGATATCGACAGATCGCGGACCGAACCGGAAGCACCTACGTCGACCTGTGGCCGACCTTCGCCGACGAGAACGGTGCGCTGCGCAAGGAATACACGTTCGACAACCTTCACCTGAGCCCCGCGGGCTATCGAGCGTGGAGCGAGGTCCTGCGACCGCTGCTCGCACCGTTCGGGCCCGACCGCGAGAACGGAAGTCCGCAATGACCCAGACCGCAGTCATCACCGGAGGTACGGGAGGCATGGGTCTTGCGCCCGCCGAGATTCTCGGCCGCGATCACCGGGTCGTATCGCCGACCTCGACCGATCCCGCATCGATCGGTGCGTAGCCGAGCTGACCGAACGCGGAATCGACGCATCCGGCACCATCTGCGACGTCACCGACCGCAACTCCGTCGAGCGTCTCCTCGACGGCGCCGAGACCGGGGCCGCCACGTCCGAGCAGTCGTACACACGGCCGGCATCAGTCCCCAGATGGGCTCGGCTCAACAGATCGCGCGCATCAACGGCACAGGCGCAGTCCACGTCGCACAGGCATTCCTCGCGCGCCGGGCAGGGCGACGCATTGGTCAACCCGGTGTGGACATCCTCGTCGATGGCGGCTGCCGAGCCGGAAAAGAATTCCAGCGCCGGAAATGAACTGGCACAAGTTCGCCACGCAAAGTTGAGTCGGTGATATCGAGCCGTTCATCGCACAAATGCGATTCGGTCCGAGTGGGTATTAAGAAGAGTTCCGATGCGGGGCCAGTTCTTCGACCGGTTTCGCCGCCGCGCCGTAGCCCTGGCGCACAGATCGAGGCGCTCGATGAGTTTCACGCCGCGGCGAAGGAATTCCGCAAGCATCCCGACTACGCCGTCATTACCAGTTTTCCGGGCCTGGCCGACCTCACTGGCTTCCGCATGCTCGCCGAGATCGGTGACGACCGAAAGCGATTCGCCAACGCCCGCGCGCTGAAGGCATACGCCGGATCCGCCCCGGTCACCAGAGCCTCCGGCAAGACCATCTCCATCAGCCATCGGCGGATCAAGAACGACCGCCTGGCGGCTGTCGGATGGGTCTGGGGCACCACCATGGTCGTTCTTTCCCGGGCCCGGCCAACAGCACTACCGGCGCCGTTGCGACCACGGTGATCACCACGCACCCGCGATCCGGCACCTGTTCAACAAGATGCTCGGTCAGCTCTACCACTGCCTGCAAATCCACCAGCCCTACGACCCGGCGAAAGAATTCGGCGACCCGGTCCTTGAACCTCAAAATTATGCTGCCGCTTGACAGTCAGAAGAATCGGAGGTCTGTTGAGTCGGTGAGTAACCCGACCGGCTGATTCACGAAAATTCGGACACGAATCCTGTTGAGCCACTGTATTGTGCCAGATCCTGAATACGACTCATTGTTGTATTTCCTTTGTCCTCTCGATTTCGCCGAGGTGGGTTGGTACGGGATACGGGGGCGTGCTCCTGCCGGTGATTCTGAATCGTCCCCACAGGTCGACTTCGCCGATCACCGCATCACACTCTCTGTACGGTGTCCGGATCCGGGCGTACACACGGCCCTCGGCGCCTACGGCTTCGGTCAGCGTGGCGTTCGGGCCGATGCGGCCGTACCAGCGGTAGACACCGTCGATCGGTTCATAGCGGCCGCTCAATCTAACGCGAACTGGGATTTCGCGATCTCGGATTACCACGACAGCCGACACGCAGTAGCCGTCGTTCGCGTGCGGATCTGTCCCAGCCGTCACTACAGAGTTCCCCTTGCGCACAAGTTTCCGCCCGCGTTTGTCGCGAGCACGGCTCTTCGAGGAGACGTGGCGATGCCAACGTGAGATGGCGGGGCCGATATGAGGGCACGGGTGGTTCATCCCTGCCACAAATGGGATCGGCGCCAGATCCTGGTGGTCAACGGTCCGCGGATCATGCTCTGCTCCTCGAAGAAGGCGACCAGCCGCCGCGCCATCCATTGCAGTGACTGTTGATGGTGTGGGTTGTTGACTGCGATCCGCCACGCCTGGAGCGGTTGGAGGCCGACGCTGCGGTATACGCGTGGGTCGACGAACAGACGGGAGTACGCCAAGGCCGCCGCCGCCAAGGTGACCCGGCTCGCCGCCAAGGTGCGGGGACCGGATTCGGAGACGGCTTGTTTGAACAGTTGGCGGGCGAAGCTGATGTGACGAGCTTCTTCGATGACGTGGATACGGTTTACGGTGCGAACATAGGGCTGCACTTGATCGGAAGCCATGCTTTCGCGCTGCATCTGATCGAGCAGTTCTTCCACCAGCAGCAAGCTGCCGTACACGGCAGGCCCCAGTGGCAACAACGTGGCGGCGGCCAGGCCGATCCGCAGCGCGAGCCGGGGGCGCCGGTAGACTTCGAGTCCTGCGTGACGGATGGCCTTGCCGAACATGATCGAATGCCGACATTCGTCGGCCACCTCGGTCAGCGCGTACTGCGCTGCCGGTGAGATCGGGTCACCTTCGGTGGCAACGCGCAGCAGTTGGTGCATGAGTGCGATCTCGGCGTAGATCCCGAGCGAGGAGATCCCGACCAGTTCGTGTTTGCCCAGTTCGTTGCGCTGCTCGGGCGTGAGTGCGTCCCACAGGGCCGTCCCGTACAGCGAATTGCGGTGCGGCAGTTGATAAACAGACCCCGGGTCGAGTGGTGCTGCCCAGTCGATGTCGACGTCGGGATCGTAGGAGTGCTCGGCCGAGGAGTTCAGCAGTCGCGTCGAGGTGGTGTCGATTCGGGGCGCTGGTTCCGGCGACGCGGCCGTAGGATGCGGGAAAATGGCGATCCTCCTGTCGAGATTATTTACCAACCGAGGGTAGGGTTAATCTGCGGGATTGTGACGGGTGATCGGCGTCGAAGTTCGAAGGGTGCGTAACCCTGACCGGGTGATGGATTGCCGTGCCGACATCGTGGTGTTGTGCTGCGGCGGTGTCGGCTGTAGGTGCCGCGATGCCCAGGGGGACGTAGGTGGTTGTGCGGGTATTCCGATCTGCTGGTGCAGGGTGCCGATACCGTCAATGGTGATGGCGATGTGTTCGCCGGGTTCTATCCATTCGTCGCGTTCGAGTCCGCAGGTATCGGCGACGGTGCCCATCCCGATGACCGTTCCCGCCGAAAGGTGCTGGCGCTCGGCGAGTTCGGCTATAACGGTGATTGGATCGTGGGAATAGTCGGCGGTGGTGCCGTGCCAGGCTCGTCCGCGGTCGGTCGTGACGTGTACCGGGTGGTCGAGTGGGTCGCCGAATTCGTCGGCGGTGACCAGCCAGGGCCCGAGCACGTTGCCGTTGTCCATGTCTTTGGATGCGGCCGGTCCACCGCCGATCATCTCACGCAGTTGCACATCGCGGGCGGAGACGTCGTTGAAGATGGTGTATCCGGCGATCCGTTCGGCGACCAGCGACGGCGGTGTTCCGAGTGGCACCTCACCTACTACGACGGCCAGTTCGGGCTCGATGTCGAGGTATGCGGTGTAGGCAGGCCATGGAATCACCGCCGAGTCGCCGACGACGCTGGTTGTGCGGGCTTTGTAGTAGAGCACTCGCCCGTGGGCCTGCCGGGCCAGCGCCCAGCTGACGGTCGGCCTGATCAGCGGGCCGGCGAGGACGGCGATCGGTCTCGGCATCGACCGTGACAGCAGAGTCACCGCGGCCTGTCGTAGGTGCCGTGGCGCCACGCTGCAGTCAAGCAGCATCGGTGGGTGCGGGATCGGGCTCAGCAGTGTTGCATCGCGCAACGGCGTACCGTCGCGGGTGTCGTGCCTGTGTTGTTCTTCGACCAATTCGCGGCTGAGTGGCAAGGTCTCGAGGTAGGACTGCATGCTGTTGACGACCATGCCGTCGGATGTTTCGATGCGAATTTCGGTGATGGTGTCGTCGCGGACCTCGCCGAGGGCCACGTGGCTTCCGTTGTGGAAGCTGGCCAGTTTCATCGGTTGGTGCCGATCGTGTCGGCGATGGACTGGATGCCGCGCATGGTGGCGAGCATCTGGAGTTGACTGACTTCCCGATGCTCGCGGGCGCGTTGGCGGTAGGTGGCCTGAACTCCCGCGAACAGCAGCTCCGGCCGTCCCCAGTTCGCCCAGGGGCTGCTGGTGAAGTTGCGGGAGTTGAGCATGTTCAAGGTGGCGACCTTCGGGGGGATCCCGGCGGCGGACATGGCGGTCGCGACCGAATCCATCCACTGGAAATACGACAGCAGCTCGCCGACCTGGTCGATACTGGCGAGCGGGCCGTGGCCGGGTACGATCGCAGCGGGTTCGAAGTCGATGATCATCTGTAATGCTGCGATCCAGTTGTCGGCCGGCCCATCCCACATGACCGGGGTCTGGCCGATGAACAGGATGTCGCCGGCGTACACGACCCTGCGTTCCCGGTCGAACACCATCAGGTCACCCGGGGTGTGTGCGGGACCGACTTCGACCAGATCGAGCGTGTGGTCGCCGACGGTCAGTGTCATCGCGCCGGTGAAGGTCCGGTTCGGATAGCGGATGCGTATACCCCAGAAGTCGAACGGTGCGAATTCGGTCCGGGCGACCTGCAGCGATCGGCGGAGAGGGTGGGGGAGCGGGAGCTTTGCTCCGATGTCGAGGGCGGTGGTGAACGCGGCGATCGCGAGCCGGTTCTCCCGGCCCATTGCGGCGCGGGAAGCGTCGGAGGTGATGATTGTGGCGTCCGGCGGCATCGCCGCGTTGCCCCACCAGTGGTCGCCGTTGCTGTGAGTGTTGATCACTGTGGTGATCGGCTTGCCGGCGATCCATGGCGCTGCGGCATCGAGCATCCGTCTTGCTTGGTTCTGGTCCCAGCAGGTGTCGATGACCAGCGTGGCATCGTCGCCAATGATCAACCCGACGTTGGATTCTCCTAGCCCGCCGTTGGGTTGCAGGTAGGCCAGGCATCCGTCGGCAACCTGGTGGATACCGCCCTCGTAGCGGGCCGTTTCTCCGTGCAGGCTCGATTGCGTATGTGCGGTCATCGGTTCCCATTTACGAAGAGGTGTATTTCCTACCGAGAGTAGGTCAATTGCGGGTGGAGAGTCAAGCGCGAAACACAGAGTTCAGCGGTGCCGTCGAACAGTGGAGACGGAGCGCCTTTATGATCGGTGACATCATGAGCTGGCCGAACTCCGCTCCGCGACGTGGGCGACCGTACAAGTCGGAGCAGGAGCGCGAGCGGCAGCGCGAAAAGCTTCTCGACACGGCCGTAGTTGTGATCCGCGACAAAGGGCCCGGTGTGTCGATGAACGACATCGCTGCTGCGGCCGGCGTCAGCAAACCGGTCGTCTACGATCTGTGCGGGTCCAAGGCGGACTTCTCGATGGCCTTGAGTGTCCACGTATTCCAGAAGCCCCTCGCCACCATCATCGCCTCGACCGGGAGTCTCGCCGAACGGCTGCGAACCGCGGTCGACGCGTTTGCTGAAGTCGTCGAACGCGATACCGCGGTCTATCGGTTTCTGGTCGTCGGCGCGCGTCCGGGCAGTCGGAGCCTGGTCGACCAGCCTCTGTTCACAATGCTCGCTCCCGTCGCCAAGGCGGTGGTCGGGCTCGACGGCCCTCTGGCAGACGTCAGTGTCGTCGGGGTGCTGGCGATGATCTTCGGCGCTCTCGAACAGTGGAGTCTCGAGCACGACCGGGCGCCGCGCGGAGTCTTCGCCGAGCAGGTCACAGCTATGGCGCTGGCCGCCCTCGATGCGGCGTCCTGACCGGCCCTTCCTCTACGCGGTGACGGTCGCATTACCGGCGTGGTATCTCGTCCCAGGTTCTGGTGGCCTGTCGGGTTGACGTCCTCCGGTAATTTTTCTACCGTAAGTAGGGTAAATGGAGGAGGGTGATTCCGGCAGCAAGGTAGTTGTCGGGTTCGATCCGGGTGCGCACTCTTCCGAGGACGTCCGACCCGGGAGCCGGAACCGCTTTCACCACTGTGCGTGTCGAAGGACAATCATGGCGCTACCTCAAATCGTTGCCGACCTCAACCGGATTCTGTTCAACCCGGTGTTCCGCACCTTCTCGTGGGCTGTTCCGCCTTACGCGATCGTGGTGGTGCGCCAGTGCGAGACCGCGGAGGTGTACCCCGTTCCCGTTCAGGCCTATGGCACCGACGCCGGGAAGGCGGTCATTGCGATGACCTACGGCCACCAACGCAACTGGGTGCAAAATGTCCTCGCGGCGGGCGGTGCGCAGATATGGCACGGAGGCACAGGCCACTTGTACGTCAACCCTCGGTTGGTCGACGTCAGTGAGGGCTATCGGTGGATTCCCGACCTTGTCACCGCCCCGTACAAGGCATTCGGCACTCGCTACTGCCTGATGCTCGACAGCGATGACGCGGTGCCCGTCGCGCACACCGATGCTGCCGCCCTCCTCCGTTGAATCGTTCCATCGACCGAAAGCAGAATCCAATGCCGAAGAACACCGGAAAGACCGCTGTACCGACCACGGCGGTCGCCGAGGATCTTGCCGCTCCGATCGCGACGATGTCGGTCGGTGATCTGGTGCGACCGCAAACGGGCGAAGCGTTGTCGATCTTCGCCGTCGGTTTCGGCGGTGCGGCCGCAGTGATGGCCGCCGCCCCGAAACCCGTTGCTGCCACGATGAGTTGGGGGCCGGGGGCAGGATGGATGCGCGAAATCGTGATCTGGAACCTTGGCACCCTCGTTGGACTCGTGGGTGCCCGTAATGCCGACGAGGAGGTCAAACGTGGCCTCGTCCGCGGCTACACCGTCACTTCGGCGTTGTTCGCGATCAACCACTTTGCGTCCGCGCTGCGCTCCCCCCGCGCGGTGGGGCATTGGGCGACCGGACTGATGAATGTGGGAGCAGTCGTCACCGGCGTGGCGGCGCTGACGCGCAGCAAGTGATATCAGGCAAGCTCCCCGACAACCGGGACTGCCGTCCTCGATGTCGGCTTTCTTCAGCCAGTTCGCCAGGCAACTTTCCGAGATCCGAAATCCCTCGTGATCTGTGTCAACGGCGCCTGGCCCTTGCGGGCGACCGCCACGACGTCACGACGGAATTCGTCGGGGTAAGCCTTCGGCGCGGTGATGCATCCTCCGAGCGGAAATTTCGGCGTTCAAGCACCGGTGGTGCGTCAGCAGCGCGCGGCGGCCAACGCGGCTGAATCGGCGCTCCCGGTGGTTCGGCGCGCTAGTTGCCGGGGAGGGCGCCCCGGGGGACCGGTGCGGATGGTGTCGGTTTGTCTGTCGCGAGGCCGGCGCCTATTCCGCCGACGTCGGTGATCGACCATTGAGCCTTGGGGTCGATGGTGACGCTGTAGGTGGCCGTCGATGACATTCCATCAGGGAATTGTGTGCTGGTGGACTTCATGTCCACGAACACCTGGACGGTGTACAGGTGGTTCTCACGGTTGGAGACCGTGGCCGCGATAGGTTTGGCGGTGGATACCCATTGCAGTTGTCGCAGCAGAGGTTCGAGGACGGTGATGGCTGAATCGAACTTCGGTTCGAGTTGGTCGGTGACGCCGGTTTTCAGCGCATTCTTCCATCCGCTGAGGTCGCGGTAGTCGAAGTTGGACGCTCCGACGGCGTATTTGCTGGCGATATCCTCGGCTTTCGCATCGTCGGCCTGCTGAGCACGGATCTCGTTCAGGTCGGTCGTTCGGTCATGCCACAGGACCCCGAACACGGCCATGCCGACTGTGGTTGCGGCCAGGGCGGTGCTCACGACGAGGGCGCCCGGACGCGGGGATATGCGACGTAGCAGGACTTTCAAGACCGTGGTGCGCCAGCGATGGACCGGGGCTTCGGTGTCGGGCCGGCGCCCCGTGGTGGTGTCGGTGCCTTTCGGCTCGATCGGCAGGTTCACATCCTGAGCCGGTTCCGAGTTGTCTGGCGGCGTTGTCGGGTCGTCGCCGGACGAAGGCTCGTCGCCGGGGTCGGCGGGATCCTCGGTGGTCGGGTTACCCGTGGGGGCGGGCTCAGGGCTGACTCGGTTGTTCGTCATATAGGTCCTTCTGCGGGGGGCTTCAGCTGTCTGTGTTATTTCGGTGGGGGCACGGTGAGGTCGATACGGAGTCGATCGCCCGGCAGCGCTTGTAGGGCTCGATCGAGGAGGGCTGCGAAGTCGAGTCGATTCAGCAGGGGGGCGGTGGCCCGGCTGACCGGTCGTAGTGCTTGTGCGATCGTGCCGATCGGGGGTGCGAGGTGCTGTAGCAGCCGGATAAGCTCGTCCAGTTCGGGGAAGTAGGTGTTGATCACCTTGTCGCCGTCGAATTGGGCGGACATGTCGAAGAATTTGGCGAAGACCTCCTGAACGATCGCGCCGAAGTCGGTGAAGGGGCCCGGCACGCCTGCCAGGGCGGGGCCGAGCCAGCCGGCGTCGTTGATCATGGTCATGAAGTTCTGGACAGTCCGTTTCAAGTCCTGCTGGCGGCTGGTCAGCGTCGCGGTGATTTCGGTGGTGGCGGCCCCGATCAGGGGTGTGGCGCCCTGGAGGCCGGTGACGGCCCGCGTCAGGGTGTTGACCAGCGATTGCAGGGTTGCGGGGTCGAGTTGATCGATCAGCTGGGAGGTCGCGGCGAGCATCTGGGGTGCCGAGGCAGGGATCTGGACGCGGGTGCCGTGTAGATGCTGGCCGTGGTGGAGGTAGGGGCCGGTGGTGGAGTTGGGAATGAATTCGAATACCGGTTCGCCGATTGCGGACAAGTCTTCGACCTTCATGGTGGACGCGGCGGGAATCCGGTAGCGGGCCTGAAAGGTTAATCGGACGGCAACGCCGCCGTCGATGCTGGTGATCGCGTCGACGGTGCCGATGTTCACGCCCCGGTACACCACCGTCGAGTCGGTGCGGAGGCCGCCGGAGTCGGGCATGTCGACGGTGACGGTGGTGGTTGCGGTGAAGGGGTGCCGTTGCAGGACGCCGAGCATGAGGTACCCGGTTCCCGCCACCAGCACCAGCACCAGTGCCAGAGCCGACAGCCAGGGCGCGAGCCTTTTCATGGCAGAGCTCCGATCACGCGCAGGAGGGTGAGTGCGTCGGTGGTGACGTCGTTGCCGCCGATGTGTAGCCGGGCGATGTCGATCGAGGGGCCGTCGGCCAGGAACGGCAGCAGCTTGTTCTTGCCCAAGTCGAGCATGGCGCCGATGGTTCCGTTGAACTGCACTGCGCTCGCCGAGGAGGCCCGCAGTAGCGGTACGCCAGTGCCGAGAAAGTCGTTGAGGTGTGGCAGTTCGGGGATCAGCCAGGTGAGTGCGTTTGTCAGGTTCTGGAGCTGGATGATGATGTACAACACGCCATCGGTGAAGTAGAAGGCGGTATGGAGCCGGTTGTTCCCGGTTGGTGAGAACACGAGGGCGAGTTTGTTCCGGTCATCGACCAGGGTCTGGGTCAGCGTGCGATTGGCGTCGATGATCCGGCCTATGTCAGTGGTGTCGGTGGCGGCGGCATGGATTGCGGCGGTGACACCGGCGGCCAGGTCTCGGCTCTGTGCGGGGTCTGCGGGGAGCGCCTGGTTGAGGCGGTCGACCGCGTTCTGCAGTGCGGTGAGGCTGCCACCGTTGACCAACAGCGCCATCCGCTGCAGCACGTCTTCGGCTTGGGGGCCGGCTGTGGTCCGGGTGATCGGGATGGTGTCGCCGTCGATCAGGGCAGGCCCGGTCCCGCCGGTGGGCGGTACCAGTGCGATATAGGTGTCGCCGAGCAGGGTGGTTTGGCGTAGTTCAGCGCCCGTGCCGGCTGGCAGGTGTAGTGATGTTGTCAGCTGGACAGTGGCAACGGCGTAGTCGCGGTGCAGCTGTAGGTCGGTCAGCTGCCCGACCTGTGTGCCGTTGGCGAGTACCTTCGCCCCTGCCGGGAGGTTGAGCACCGAGGCGAAGTCGATCCTCAGGGTGTAGGTCGGCCCCCCGACGCCCGATCCGGGTACTGAATAGTCCTCGGGGTTGAACCCACATCCAGACATCACGGCCAGGACTACGAGACTGAACAATGCAGTGGCGGCCCGCCGTGCCAGCTCGGCGATTCCTCGACGCCCGTGCGCGGTGGTCATGAGTGGCCACCGATCGCGGACAGCACCATTTGGATCAACGGCACGCTCGCTCGGTCGATCGCAACCGGCTCGCACGCTCCCGCCCGGGTGGCGTTGAGCTGCGCGCATATCGCGTTCGGGGAGGGGGTGTGGACGGTGAATCGTGGTGGCGCGTAGGTGACTGCCATCGCGCCCTGCTTGTCGAACATGTTCTGCAGCAGGGTGACGATGGTGGGGATCTTGTCGAGCAGTTGTTTGCCGTTCTCGACGTGGTTGTCGACTTGGTCGATGATCGGGATCGCCGCCTCGATCAGTGGCGTCAGTTTGGGCAGGTGTTCGGTGAGGAGTCTGGTCAGCGGTGCGTCGGCAGCGGAGAACGAACTGATCAGGGGCGGGAATAGAGCCAGCAGGTCGGCGGCGACCGCGAAGGCCGGGCCTAGGTCGGGTAGCGTGAGTTTCAGTTCCGGCCAGCCGCGGGCCGCCGAGGTCGACAACGTCGCCAAGTTGTCGAGGATGCGGCGAAGTTGCGTGAGGAATTCTTGCGGTGATGCCGTGACCGTGGCCAGGTCGGTCAGCGTACCGTTGATCGTTGGCCCGGTTCCGTCGAGCTCACGGCCCAGACGGTTCAGCAGGTCTCGCAAGGACCGGCCGCCATCGGCGGTGGGGGCGGACAGCTGTGTGGCGAGTGTGGAGAACGCCTGCAGTGCGTCGTTGATGCCGACCGGGGTCGCCGTCATCGGCGGGTGGATGCATGTGTTTGCCGACAGCAGCGGGCCTGGGCGGGCATCGGCACCGACGAGCTCGACGCGCCGGTCGGTCAGGATGGAGTTACTCACCACCACCGCGTGCACGTCCGCGGGAAGGTCGCGGCGCCCGATCCGCATATCGATACGAACGTGGCCGCCATCGGGCTGCAGGGCAGTGACGGTGCCTATCTCGATTCCGCGGATGGTGACCGGTGCACCTTGGTAGAGACCGAGGGAGTCATGAACCTCCGCGCACAATGCGTGGGTGCCGGAAGTGTTCGACCCTCGCATCAGCACCACGGCGGTGACTGTGGCCGTCGCGATCACTGCGACGACTGCGGTCCACCGAACGGCGTAGCGCCGCCGACGTGCCGTCGCGACTGGTGCCGTTGCCGTCATGGTCAACACCCCTGTCCTGGGATGGGAATGCACACGGCCGGCCCATCGATTCTTGCGCGACCAGTGTCGATGTAGATCTGCCCATCCGGGCCCAGATATTCAGCCAGGGTGTTGACCTTTGTGCGGAACTGGTTGAGCACGTCGTCGAGGCGACGGGTGAGTTCCTGGCCGTCGGAATAGGCCTGCTCGAGCGGGAAAACAAGCGGCTCGAGACGGTCCTTGTACGGGCCGGCGATGACGCCGAGCACTTTCGTCAGGATAGACGCGATACCGGCGACCGTGACTCGCACGGCGTCCCGGTTGGCCAGCAGCTGCGGTTCCAGTGCCATCAGGTTGTCGATGAGTGTCTTGACGACCGCACGGTTGTCGTTGACCACGCCGAGGTACTCGTTGGACATGTCGAGGATCGTGGTGAGTTGCCCGTGCTGCTGGGTGAACACGTCCAGGAGGTTTCGGGTGTTGTCCAGGACCTGATGCACGGCCCCGGGCGCGTCGGCGATCGCCCGATCGATCTTGTCCATCGTGAGACGCAGGTTCTGCGCGTCGATCTCGCCCACGACCGGGGTCATGTCCTGCAGTAGCTGGGGAATCTGGAACGGCAGCCGTACCCGGTCTGCGGGGATATGCGCCGCGCCGAGTGGCCGCGGTCCTGACGGTGCCAGGCTGATGTAGTAGCCGCCGACCGGGCTGAGCATGCGCACCTCGATGCTGGACAGGTCGCCGACGCGGGCGGCGGTGTCGACGGTGAAGGTCATCACCACGTGGTCGCCTTCCAAGACGAGCGACGCGACCTTGCCGACCGGGACGCCGGCGATCCGCACATCGGCTCCGGCCTGAATGCCGCCCGTGCCGGTCATGTCTGCCCGATAGGTGTGCGCACCGGGCGGATTCACAAACATCCACCCCGCCAGCACCAGCACTGACACCACGGCGCCGATTCCGAGACTCGCCCACATCAACTGGCCGCGCTCGTCGGCCTGCTCGGCGCCGAACCCGGCCCAGGGCCGCGCGTTTCGCATTGCTCCGCGGATAGGTGTTCCGGCGGTCGGATTGTTTGTGGGTGGTGTCACGGTGTGCATAACACCACCTGCCGTCCGGACAGCAGGATGTTCGCCAATCCTGGTAGCGATGTATTGCCCTTGGAGCAGCGCAGATCGGCAGCGGTGTTCGGCAAGGCTCGGCTCAGACCCTGCAGGAACGCCGGTACTGCCGTCAGCGCCTGCACCGCCTGTGCTGGGTCCGGCAGGATCTGGTACAGCCTCTCGTTTAGTTTATCGCTGCCGCCCAGCACCAGCACCTGCAGCGTCGACAGCAAGGTGTCGAGCCCGGAGAACTCCGCTGCGCCTTGGTTGATCATGCCGAGCAGCTTCTGCACCTGATCGGTCAGCGTCGTGAACATCCTGCTGAACAGCTGCAATCCGGTGGCCAAAGTCTGCGCGTTGCCGCTGAGAACTCCGGCGGTGCGGTGGAGGTTGTCGAGGATGATCCGGAACACAGCCGCCCGGTCGCCGGCGTAAGAGGCCAGCGTGGCGATGTCGTCGAGGATCGGGCCTACGCCGGCGTCGTTGTCGCCCTGAAGTAACGCCAGCAGGCTGTGGGTCAGCCGGTTGTAGATGGCCGGGTCGGCCTGCTGCAAAATCGGTTGCAGGCCGTTGAACAGCGCGGTGACATCCAACGACGGTTGGGTGTGTTCGATGGGGATCTGTCGGCGCGGATCCTGCGGCGCGGCGGCGGCGTCGGCACCGGGCAGGACGGCCAAGTATCGCTGGCCGGTCAGGCTTTGGAATTTGACGGCAACGACGTCGGCGACGAGCAGCCGATGCGAATCCTGGACAGTGAACCGGACCCGGGCGCGGGTGCTGTCCTGCAATCCGATGTCGACGACCTTGCCGACCTGTACACCCCGCACGCGCACGTCGGCGTTGGGGCGTAGACCGAAGACGTCGGTGAACACGGCCGTATAGGTGGTGGTGCCCCCTGACACCGGCCGATTGATCGCCTGCACGATGAGAACGATCGTCAAGGCCACCACGACCGCGAAACCCGCCAATCGAAGTGCTGACGAACGAGCCGAACGCATATATCTACCGTGTCCTTTCTTGTGGCGGCGCTGGGGCGGCCACCTCCGGCAGCGTGCTGTTCGCTGCCGGAGGCGGACCGCCGATCTGCACCTCGGTGTGCAAACTGACGCGTCCGTCGGGTCCTCGCGCGAAGGCACGATCGAGTCGGTCGAGCACGTCGGCCAATTGCGTGGGCGACACCGCGCGGAGCTGGTGTGTGAGTGGGTCGAGGTAGTCGTCGAGCACGTTGATGGCCGGGGACAGCGGCGCCGCGGCACCGGCAAGATTGGCGATCTCCCCGAACAGCAGACGGATGATCGCGGGCATGAACCGTCGGGCCAAATCCACCCGCTGTGGGACGTCGAGCAGATCGAGGCTGAGGAACCCGTGCAATACGCTCACCCCGGCACCGGCGATCGGTCCGGTCCGGGCGAAGGCGTCGGCGGTCGTGTTCAGCACACGGTCCAGCGGTGGCGACCCGACGTGCTGGGTCGCACGGAGAGTAACTACTGCGGCCCCGAAGCCCGGGGCGAGGGCGGCCATCAAATCCGCGGCGTTGTTCAGCGAGTCCGATAGCTGGGGTGTGACGACGTCGAGCAGGATCGACTCCGTCCCCCGCAGTACGTTGGTGACGGTGTAGTTGTCCACCGTGCTGCGATAGTCGAGACTCGATCCGTCTCGGAGCGCGGTGCCGCCCGGTTTCGGTATCAGCTCGATGGCCGTGGTCCCGAAGACATTGGCAGACACGAACCGGATCTGCAACGATGACGACAACTCCGGCAACCGGGCCTGGTCGATCGCGACCGTGACGACCTGATGGTCGGCCCCGCGCGCGGCGATACGCTGGACCGTGCCCACTGCTAGCCCGTGCATGCGAACCTGTGTGGCCGTATCGACACCGTCGCCGATGCTTGGTACGTCGAGTATCAGCTCAGCTTGCGCCGCCCGGTCCGGCTCGCCGAAAGAGTGGGCGCCGACACCGGCCACGATCAGAACCGCTGCCGCGGCGACCCCGCGTGCTCGCAGTCCCCACCGGCCGGGGCCGCGATTGGACAGATCGACAGGAACTGGCACAGCGCTACCCCGAGAAGCTGATGGTGGAGTGGAAACCCCACATGAGGATGGTCAGGACCATGTCGGCGACGATCACCAGCACCAGGCTCGCCCGGATGGCACGACCCGAGGCGATACCGACTCCCTCCGGCCCGCCGGAGGCGTAATACCCCTGATAGCAGTGCGTGACGATCACGATCACCACGAAGACGATCACCTTGATCAGTGACATCAGCACATCGCGACCGTTGACGAACATGTGGAAGTAGTGGCCGTAAGCGCCGGTGCTTTCGCCCTGAATGACGGTGATCACCACCTGCGCCGACAGATACGACAGCGCCAGTGTGATGAGGTAGGTCGGGATGATCGTGATTACCCCGGCGACCACCCGGGTGGATACGACGAACGGAATCGGTTGCACCGCTTGGGCTTCGAGGGCATCGATCTCCTCCGATATCCGCATCGACCCGATCTCGGCGGTCAGGCGGCAACCGGCTTGGGCCGCGAACCCGATTGCCGCCGTGATCGGTGCGAACTCGCGGGTGGCGCCATAGGCGGAGATCACCCCGCTGATGGGGCCCAGCCCCAGCACGTTGAGCACGGTATGCCCCAGGATGCCGATCATCGCTCCCACCGCGACACCCAGTATCACGAGTACCGGCGCCACACCTCCTCCGACGACGAACGCGCCACGGCCCCAAGCCAGTTCGGTGAACGTGACGCCGATTTGGCGCCGATAGGTCGTGATCGCCATCCACATGCCACGTATCACCAGCCCAGCGAAATGCAGCTGATGCCCAATCATGTCCAGCGGTGCCCACAATCGGCCTCCTCGCAGCCGACGGCTCCACGCCAATCCCTGCGGTAGATGCGACGAGGGGCCGTTCCCGGTCGGGATCCGCGACTGCGCGGCCATCAGAACAACCTCGGTGGAATGAACATCGCGACCAACTGAGTGATCGCGACATTGACGACCACGCAACTCACGACGCCGATCACCACTGCCGCGTTGACGCCATCGGCCACCCCGCGCGGTCCGCCGCGCGCTTCGAGCCCACGCTGGGCAGCGACCACTACCACGATGTATCCGAAGATTATCGCCTTGACAATGCAGATAACCAGATCCGACACCGATGCGAACGTACCGAATGACAGCCAGTACGACCCCGAGGCGACGTTTTGGCCCACGATCGCCACCAGATACGACGCCACGATCGACATCATCACGATCAGCACCGCCAACATCGGGGCCACGATCATCACCGCCAGCAGCCGCGGTGCCACCAGCCGCTGCTGCGGATCGATTCCCATCGTGCGCATCGCGTCGATCTCTTCGCGGACCGTACGAGACCCCAGATCCGCTGCTACCGCCGACGCCCCGGCCCCTCCGACCAACAGGGCCGCCGCCAGGGGCGCTCCCTGCTGCATAACGCCGATACCACCTATCGCCCCGGCCATCGAGTTGGCGCCGACGCTCTTGGTGAGCGACCCGATCTGCACCGCGATAACGACCCCGAACGGTACCGACAGCAACACTGCAGGAACCGCGGTCACGGTCACGAAGAACCATGCCTGGACCAGTGCCTCTCGCCATGGAAACCGCCCCGATGCGATATCGAACACCGTGATCGCGGTCGCTCGTGCCCCCAGTCGGAACGTCCGTCCCACCGTCCGGGTGGCGGTCACGACCTGGGCGGGCACGCCGCTCTGCAATAGCTCGGACACGGAAGACCTCGGGCTTCTCCTGGCTAGGCCTAATTGATCTACCGAGAGTAGGGTAATTAGCGCCGTTCGTCAATCCGCGCGATCCGCGACCTGACGGGATGGGCCGACGTAACCGTGCTTCGTGGCAACCATTTGGCAACTAGACTGATGGGATGCTGCGCGCCAGTGCGGAGGATGGAATGTGGAGCCGGGCCAGCGGCATACTCGGTCATGCGGTCACTGATAGCCCAGGGATCACTGACCGGGCGTCTGCGGCGGCGTGGTGGTGTTCGAGCACCGGTTTGCTTTGGTGGTCGCAGCCGAGTTCGAGTAGGTAGGGCAGTCGAAGTAGTCGCGCAGGACGTCGATGCGGGCCAATGCCATTCTCGATGCCCTCGTCCGGCCGCTGATGTGAGAATTGGGAAAGCCGACAGGAAACCAGCGCGCTGTGGCGGCACCTCCATGTCGTTGTCGCTGGATAACTGGCCGGATACCGGGCCATGTGTTCGGGCCTCGAAAGAGGCGCTGACGTGGATAGGTGAGCTGCTGAAGCGATGCGGTCTCGAACCGCCGGTACCGAAGGACAAGTTGGACACCGAATGGTGAACGGACCTGAGGGCGTGGCTCTTTCGTGGGATGTCGTCGACTGGCGGCATCACGAGGACAACGTAGGGCGGCTGTGGCAGCGGATCTTCACAGCGACTCGGAGCGGGAACCTGGCGAGGGTCAGGAACTTGCAGAAGATGATGCTGCGCAGCTGGAGCAACACGCTGATCAGCGTGCGGCAGGCGACGCAGCGCAATGCGGGACGCAAGACCGCCGGGATTGATGGCGAGGTCGCGCTGACCTCTTCACGACCGGATGCAGCTGGCGGTGCAGGTGCACCGTGACGCGGCATCCTGGCAGCCCCGGCCGGTCAAGCGGGCGTATATCCCCAAGGCGGGTAACCGTGCGAAGTTGCGGCCGCTCGGGATTCCGGTGATCGCGGACCGTTGCCATCAAGGCAGGGTTCGTAACGCGCTGGAACCTGAGTGGGAGGCCCGGTTCGAGCCCAAATCCTATGGGTTCCGGCCGGGGCGCAGCTGTCGCGATGCGATTCAGGCGATCTATACCGTCTGCCGAGGCCAACGAGCCAAGCGGGTGTGGGCACTGGACGCCGATCTGGCGGCGGCGCTCGACAGAATCGATCACTCCCGGCTACTCGATGCCATCGGATCTTTCCCCGCCAGGGACATGGTCCGGGATTGGCTGAAAGCGGGAGTTATCGAGGCGGGCAAGGGATTTGCTCCGGCCGATGAGGGCACGCCCCAAGGCGGGGTGAGTAGCCCCCAACAAGGTTGGCAATGTTCGCCCTCCTGGTCGGTGTTGTCGGCCGAGGGGGTGCTGTCGCCGGTGCGTTCGCGGATGGGGATTCGGTGGCGGATGGTGATCTTCTCGGGTCCGATGAGGACGTCTTTGACGAGCAGTTTCATCACGCGGTGGCGTTCGTAGGTGGTGGCTGTTTCGGCGTTGGTGCTGAGTTGGGTGAGGAAGCCGTGCAGGTCGGCGGCCAGGGCGAGGTAGGCGTGGCGGTCGGCGAGCTGGGCGTCGAGGGCCTCGATCTGGTTGCGCAGGTTGGTTTCCCGTGCGCGCAGGTCGGGCATGCGAGAGCGCAGCTCGTCGATGGTGATCAGATGCTCGCCGAACGCTTCGATCATCGCCGCGATGCCGGAGCGTGCCTTGGCGAGTGTGGTCGAGTCGTTTGCGTTGCGCGACAACGGGATCGGATGTCTTGGCGGTCTCGAGTCGTTTGTCGATCTCGGTGCGGATCAGCTACGGGTCGGCCAGCAGGGCGGTGATGTGGTCCCAGACGACGGTATCGAGGTAGTCCGCGCGCACGGGTTTGTTGGCGCAGACCCGGCCGCCTTCGTAGCGGTAGTCGTCCGAGCCCAGGCATCGGTAGTATTAGATTTTCTTGTTGGTGGTGCGGGTGGAGGTGCGGTAGTAGCCGTATCCGCAGGCTGCGCAGGCGGCGAGGCCTTGCAGCAGCGACGCGGGAGTCTTGTTGTTGCGGGTGGCGAAGCGTTTGTTGTCGGCCAGTCTTTGTGCGACCCGCTCGAACGTCTCGGCGGTGACGATCGCCGGCACCGGGATCTCGATCCACTCCTCGCGCGGGCGGTCCACGGTCTTCGACGCCTTGGGCACCGACCGGCCCTGCAACCGGGCCACCCGGTTCAGGGCCGCGGATTCGTGCACGACCCTGGTTTTGCCGAACACCGCGCGACCGGCGTAGGCCGGGTTGCGCAGCATGCCCCAGATCACCGACCGGTCCCAGCGGGACTTTCCGGTGCGGGTCACGACGCCTTGTTCGGTGAGCCAGCGGGCAAGGTCGGCGATGGAGGCGCCGTCGTCGGCGTAACGGCGAAACAGCTCCGCGACGAGTGTGGCCTCGTTGCTCGACGATCTCGTAAACCGCACCGGTGTGATCGGTTTTGCGCAGGTAGCGGTAGCCGAACGGGGCACCGCCGAGCACGTTCACCGACCCCCCTTGGCGCGGTGAGTCTTGCCGCGCCGATACCGCTCCATGATCTGGGCCTTCTCGTATTCGGCGAACATGCCCTGGAACTGCACCAGCAACTGGTCCTCCGGCGAGTCACCCCGCGGGCCGTTGACGAACTCGACTCTCGTCCCCGCGCGGGTGAATTCCTCGATCAACAACGCCTGATAGGCGAACTTTCGGGCCAGCCGGTCCGGCGAGTAGCACAGCACCGTATCGACACCGACTCCGGCGACCAGGTCCCGCAGCCGCTCCAGCGCGGGCCGGACCAGGGTGGCGCCGGAGTGCCCGTCATCAGCGAACACCCATTCTTCAGGCACCTCGAGCCCGAGGTGTTCGGCGTGCGCTTTCACCGCTGCGATCTGGGATGCGATCGTTTCGTTCTTCTTCTGCCGGGCCGAGGACACCCGGGCGTAGATCACCGCGCTCGTCACGTGGTGGCAGTCCTTCCTGAACCCGCGCGATGCGGGCTCGACGTTGCGGAACCAATATCTCGTAGGCCGCCGACACATTCGTGGCCGCGTGCCGGTCGAACACGAACTCCGTCTCGACCCGCCTCTCGTTCACCGAGAGCCGGGCCGCGCCCGGCCACGCACCAGGTGATCCGCCAACGCCTGCGACACCACCTCCGACAACGTGCTACCGGAGTCCCCTGCGTGTTCACGCACCCGAACCACCAGTGCCGCAGGGAGTTTGAGTTTGACACTGAATACCACCGTGGATTCCGCGACCGGGATCCGACCACCCGCGGCGGCGCGATCCACGTAGCGGCGGGCTTGCCGCAGCGAACACCCGAACCGATCCGCCAGCCCGCGCGCAGCATCGGCCACCGACACACCACCATCCACCAACTCCGCAGCCACGTTGACACGACATGCGAATTCAGCAGCGTCGCAACGACTTCCGGCCACGACACAAACCTACTACCGGACACGTCACACCGTCCCCGGCCCCCGACGCGGCCGCTCCAACCGCCGATAGCTCAGCGTGACATCGAAACAGAAGTTGCCAACCTTGTTGGGGGCGTAGTGTCGCCGGTGCTCGCGAATCTGTTCCTGCACTATGCATTCGACGCGTCGATGGCTCGGAGGTTTCCCGGCGTCCCATTCGAACGCTACGTCGATGACGCGGTCGTGCACTGTGTCAGTGAGCGGCAGGCCCGTGAGGTGCTGGCCGCGATCGGCGCACGCATGGAGCAGGTCGGGCTACGGCTGCATCCCGACAAGACCCGGATCGTGTACTGCCAGGACGGGCAGCGGCGCGGCTCGCATGAGCACACGTCGTTCACGTTCCTGGGGTTCGAGTTCCGGCAACGGTCGGCGCGAAACAGGCACGGGCAGAAGTTCAATGTGTTTCTGCCCGCGATCAGCAAACAGGCCCTGAAACGGATCGGTGCGGTGGTGCGGTCCTGGCGGCTGCATCTGCGCATCGGGCGCACCTTCGCCGACCTCGCCCGATGGATCAATCCGATTGTGCGAGGCTGGATGCAGTACTACGGGGCGTTCTACCGCTCCGCGCTGTATTCGCTCCTGACGCGCATCGATGCCTACTTGGTGCGCTGGATCCGCACGAAATACAAACGACTGCGCGCCGAGAAGAAGGCCATCGACTGCTGGCAGGGGATCACCGCACGGCATCCCCGCATGTTTGCGCACTGGCAGTGGACTTCCTCGGTCGCGCCCATCTGGTGATCAGGAGGACAAGAGCCCGGTGACGGGGAGACTGTCACGCCGGGATCTGTGGGAGCCCGGGGGTGCAATTCCCCCCGGGCCACCCGACCAACAACACGTCGGTGGATCCAGGCTAGGCTTGCTGCTTTGGGGTTTGACGTCGACGGAAGGGAAGTGGCGTGGCGAAGAGGGTCATTGTCGAGTTGGTGGACGACTGCGACGGGAAATCCACGGCGGAAGAGACGGTGCTGTTCAGTCTCGATGGTGTGGAGTACGAGATCGACCTGTCGGTGAAAAACGCCGGCAAGCTGCGTGATGTTTTCGAGCCTTGGACCGGAGCGGCCCGGAGGGTGGGGCGGGCTCCCAAGTCCAAGGGGGCAACGCGGTCGACGGGCAAGCGGGGAGATACCGCGGCGATCCGGGAGTGGGCACGGAAGAATGGGCATCAGATAGCTGCGCGTGGTCGTGTGCACGCGGAGATCGTCAGAGCGTACGAGCTGGCGACTGCCTGAGAGAGTTCTAATGCCTTGGGGCAGACCTTATCCATTCGGGTTGTAGACCTGGGTGTGCTCGGGCAGATTGAGTAGGCGGTCGCGGATGGATCCGATGATGGTGGGAAAGTCGGAGAAAGATCTTCCTGTCGCGCCGGGCCCTCCAGCGAATAGTGTGTCGCCCGAGACAGGGTCTCTGCCTCCGGGACGTGTAGGCACACCGCCCCCGGTGAATGTCCCGGTGTGTGGATGACCTTTATCTCGGTGCCCGCCAAAGCTATTCGCTGACCGTCGGTCAGCGGCCAATACGACTATCCGGGGGTGTCATCTGCCAGAGCGGATCGCCACCAGGGTGGATGAGGACCGGAGCGTGCAGGTTCTCGCCGAGTTGTGGGGCGAATGTGACATGGTCGTTGTCCGTGAGTGCCGAAGGACCGTTTTGAAACGCTGCCGCCAACCCCGCGACGTTGTATTCCGCAGGGGCAGGCGCGCGTCACCGTTATACTTCGTGCTACGTCAAGTCGCCGACTTATGCCATTTAATGCTGCCGTATTTGTGTTGTTTATCGACTCGAGGCAAAGCTGTTGACGCTCGGCCAACTCTCCACATCGTGCACTGAGCGTGGATCCTCACCTGTGTAGAGAGCTAATGGGCGGACCAGTCGGCCCAGACGTTTTTGCTCGAGGATGTGCGCGGACCAACCCGCGGTTCGTCCACAAGTGAACATCGCGGGCATCATTGGCGCGGGGACCTCCGCGAAATCGAGGACTACGGCGGCCCAGAACTCGACGTTCGTCGCCAACGCTCGATCGGGTCGTCGCTTTTTCAATTCGGTGAGCGCGGCATTTTCGAGCTCGACGGCGACCTCATAGCGTGGAGCACCGAGCCGCTGTGCAGTTGCTCGGAGGATCGCGGCACGGGGATCCTGTGCACGATAAATACGGTGTCCGAAACCCATGAGTCGATCGCCACGATTGAGAACATCCTTGACATACCGGTCTGCCCTTCCGGCCTTCTCGACTGCATCAAGCATCGGAAGGACCCGCGCGGGTGCGCCTCCGTGGAGAGGACCGGACATAGCGCCGATCGCTCCCGACATCGCTGCAGCCACGTCGGCACCGGTAGACGCAATTACGCGTGCAGTAAACGTAGAAGCGTTCATCCCGTGCTCCGCGGCGGTAACCCAATACGTGTCGATTGCATCGGCGTGATCGGGATTCACATCGCCTCGCCACTGCATCAGGAAATGTTCCGCGAGAGTGCTGCACGACTCGAAGGCTTTTGCCGGTACTGGCGAGCGACCCGAGCCCCGGGCAGACTGCGCGACGAACGACAATGTCGCCGCCGTAGCCGTTGCGAGGTGGTCGGCGGCCACAGGATCGCTGATGTCGAGCAGAGGTGCGAAGCCGTACCGCGCCGCCAGTGTAGCGACAGCCGCCTGCGCGTCGATGCGTACGTCGGCTGAGGTATAGGGAAGAGTCGGAGCAGCCCGCATGTCGATATGCCCGCCAAATTCACCATCGACAAGCAACGACCAGACATCGTCGAAGTGGACGCCCTCCGCAACGAGTT
Source organism: Nocardia vaccinii NBRC 15922 (assembly GCF_001613305.1). Taxonomy (GTDB): domain Bacteria; phylum Actinomycetota; class Actinomycetes; order Mycobacteriales; family Mycobacteriaceae; genus Nocardia; species Nocardia vaccinii. The sequence goes on along the minus strand of NZ_BDCC01000015.1, from coordinate 22,189 downwards.
CCCTCACATCCACACCGCGGTATCGCAGTGCTCCGCCGGCCTTGTCAGGTTCGGCTATCTTGGTGGCGAAAGCGGTGACGCCTTCGAGCCCTTCGGAAAATTCAGTACTTACACTCATTCAAACTCTCTCGTTCCATCGAGATCAAAGCATTTCAACTCTTCTCATGGTGAGAATCATTAAATCACTCGAGCGGTTCGCAGCTTTTCGAAGTCATCCGCTGACAAGCCGAGTTCGCCAGCAAGCACTGTGGAAGTGTCGGCACCTAGCGAGGGCGGCGGGCACTCGATCGGCATCCTGTGATCGTCAAGGAGATACGGCGCGGCGATCTGATGAATTTCTCCGTACCGGGCATGCTTGACGCTGGTAACCAAACCTTGCGACCAGAGCTGCGGCTCGCGAAATGCCTCGGCCATCTGATTGACGGGGGAGCTTGGGATTCCCTCTTCTTCAAAGGTTGTTTGCCACTCCGAGGTGGTCTTTGCTGCCATCTCCTCGTTCAGAATCGTCTCGAGCGCTGCCCGGTTACGCACACGGTGAACGTTCGTCTCGAACCTCGGGTCGGTGGCGACATCGTCCCGCCCCAGGAGCTTGCAAAGTGTACGGAATAGCTTATTGGTTCCCGTCGCGATGACGATGTGTCCATCGGCAGTATCAAAGGCTGCGAACGGTGCGAGCTGAGGGTGCCCGGAGCCCATCGGCTGGATCTCAGCGCCACCATCGATCACGGCGACGGAGTAGTTCATGAGCAAGGAGACCATCGCATCCAGCAAAGAGATATGAACGGTGGAACCCTTTCCCGTGACCGAGCGCTTGTGCAGGGCCGCCACGATCGCGACGGTAAAATGAGCACCACCGCCGAAATCGGCAATAGAGGCACCCGGCTTGACTGGCCGAGTGTCATCGGGATAGCCAGTAATCGACATGACGCCTGATCTTGCTTGGATGGCAACGTCCATCCCAGGCTGACCGGCAAGCTCGCCGGCAACGCCATAGGCAGACAGTTCGGCGATGATGACCTGTGGATTGGCAGCCCTCAGTGCATCCGCCCCCAGTCCGAGTCTATCCATCACGCCCGGCCTGAAGTTGGACACGACGATATCGGCCTTGGTGGCGAGTCGCAGCGCGAGGTCCCTTCCATCGGGAAGACTTAGGTCAATGCCGACCGATTGTTTGTTTCGGTTGATAGCGAGAAAGTAGTCCCCACCGAATTCGGCAGCGCCCGAAGCGAATTTGTCACTGACGTTCATGTACCGGGTAGGGTCGCCGCGCCGCGGCCGCTCAATTTTCCAAATAGTTGCGCCCAGATCGCCGAGAAGCATGGACGCGTATGGACCGGCAACGCCATGCGTGAAGTCCAGAACTTTGATCCCCGCCAGAGGAGCTTCCCATTCGTCACTCATCATTTGCTCCTGTCCGACAGCAGGAAGAGGTCGTTGACGTCTTTGGATGGCAGGCGCACGGTAGCGGTACCAACAACATTGATGCGATCGTCTTGGTTGATGCCCTGGAACTCGATATCGACGAGGTGTCGATTTCCGATGGTCCGCTTGCCGACGACCGAGCCCTTCATCCAGGTCGTATCGCCGACCAGGTTGGGCGCGAGGAGTTTGTGGCTGAGCGACTCGACGAACGACATGTCACCCGACCAGTTGGTGATCAGGTGGCACCCCCAGTTGGCCCGCTGCCAGCCCTGGTCATATGCTCGGGGCATGCCGATCTCACGAGCGATCTCGTTGTCCATGTGGCCGGCGGCCGGGTGCATAGGAATGCGTGTCGTCGGGGACTGGTAGACGTTCCCCGGATGCCGCTCCCGCTCGAGGACGGCAAGTTTGAGTGGCGGATAGGTGTTCCTGCGCCCGGAATAGAATGCCATGACATCTACCAATGTGAGCGGCCCTTTGACCAAGGGACCCAGTTCGTCACCTACCTGGACATCATCCCAGTACCGCGGCTCGGTGGCCCGCCTTTCCTCCGTGAGATAGGCGTGTTTGATGGCTTCCAGCTGCTCGTCTGTGTAGGTCGGAGGCTTATTGCGGTCCTCGAACCCTCGGAGGCCGGAATTCTTGCCCGAGTTGCTTCTCGGGATTCGAAGGACATCGCTCTCAGCTATCGAAACGACCTCTCCGCGCTGGTTTTCATACACCGTCTGGCCGATTTGGACGAAGAAGCGGTTAGCATGCTTTCCGAACTTTTCATGCATTCCGATGACACGCGCGCGTGCGGTGATCTTGTCACCTACGCGGATGGGCGTGTAGTTCTGCCACCTGGTGCCTCCGTAGATCCATTGAATTCCACGGAACCCCGGGGCGACGATTGTCGAGTCGATTGTGTACAGCAAGGTAGGAGGTGCAATTTGCCCACCCCAAAACGAATGCGCGGCATACTCGGGATCTGAGTAAAGTGGATTGTCATCACCCATGCTGTATTGGGCCCAACGGCGAATGTCGACGGGCGCAATCGACTCGGTGTACGATGGGACGTGCACGTCTCGCCTGAGCCAAACGCCTACGAGCGATTGCGCCTTTTTCACCATCTCGTCGGTTATGTCGGGATTCTTGGTCACAATGGAAGCGGTCATATCTTCAACTCTCCAGGCTTCTCAGAACTGATCGGTCAACTCACTGATGGACGCGAGGTCGGCGATGCTACGACAGGCATCGAAGATGATGTCGGCGGATGGCCGATCGATCGCTCGACTCGAGCACATCATGAATTTGTCTTTAATTTCGTCGGGGGTGAACCAGCGTGCGCGCTTTCCGGAGGCCAACGGGACGAACTCGGTGTCAGAATGCCCGTCGTTCCATTTGACCGATACTCGCGTGGCAAACTCGCTGTCGTCTGCAACCTCGGGCGATTCCGATATTATGATCGAAGGAAGAACAGATTGGATGTCCGCATCTGATACAGCGGCGTCAGTGAACGAGTCGAGAGTAACAACGCCTCGGGTCAGCGCGTTGGCGACGCAGTACTCCATACTGAACTTGCCCTCGAGGCCTGACTGCGGACGGCTGTACACCAGAATGAGTCCGGAGTAAGCCGGCGTCTCCACGTGAACCTTGTCGATCGCCTCCGGCCGACACCGATCGATATTGCGATGAAAGATGCGGAGCGCCGCTTCGATCGCGGGATGTGTGGCGCCGCAGGCGGGGTAGGGTTTCAGAGCCAATCCGAACGGGGAAATCGTTTCCCACTGCTCGCCGAAAGTGCTCCAGCACTCGTCCTGTGCCTCCGCTGTCCTCGTGCCCAGCACGTCGAAAAGACCGAACTTTCCGTCGACGGCGTTGGCCGAGGCGGTAAATCCGCAGGACGCGAACTCGACTGCGCGAATGCCATTCGCCGCGGCCATGCCGGCGTGCAGCGGCTTCGTCATCGTTCCAAAATTCGCTCGTAGCCCACTCGCCATCGACGCAGCGATACCCAGCGCCGACACGGCTGCCGCATTGCTGCAATCGCTGAGGATAATCGCTGCGACTGTGCTGGCGACCGTCCCGAACGTCCCGGTGGTGTGCCACCCGTGCATGTAATGAGCCATGTTCATCGATCGGCCGAGGCGCGCCTCGACCTCCAATCCAAGCGCATAGGCCCTGACGGCTTCTTTCCCAGAAGCTGCAGGGTGGGCCAGGATTGTCGGAACGAGGTGGGAGCTGGGATGCGAATATGCGGGATGATTCGTATCATCGAAATCCAGCGCATGGATCGCAGTGCCGTTGAACATTGCAGTGGTACTGCGGTCACGGCGGAGGCCCTGTCCTCCGATCAGTGGGTAATTCCCGCAGTACTCCGCGGTGGCTTCTATAATCGAAGCGCTTGCGGGTTCAATACTGCCCGCAATGCCAACACCGATCGCGTCGGTGATGGCGTCGGTGACGGTACTGCGTACCTCGTCCGGCAAGTCGTCGTACCGTATAGTAGCGATGGCCCGAAGCACCTCGTTCAACATGACCGTCTCACCAATTCTGTGGAATCCTCCAGGTCGCTGATTCCGTTGCTCTCATGGGCCCGTGAAACCGTTAGGACATCGACGGCCGTTGCCCCTTGCGCCCCGACAATGAGGGGATTGATTTCGATTTCTGCTCCCGGCCCGCCAATCTTGTAGAAGTGGTCTGCGAGGGCAGCCGCACTATCCACTAGAGAATCGATGTCACACGGAGGTGCATTGCGGTACCCTGACAGCAACTGCCATACTCGCAGTTCCGAGAGCGCGTTGCGGATCTGCTCTTTCGTGGATGGAATTGGCAGAACGGCGATGTCCTGCAGGAATTCGGTCAAGATTCCTCCCGCACCGATCACGAGCAAAGGTCCGAAGTCCGAGTCCCACCGAGCGGCCAGGAGCATCTCCACGTCTCCAATTGCCATTTCCTGCACGATGCACGGCTTTCCGGCACCCACGATCTCCGAGTATCTGCTCCATGCCTCCTGAAGACGTTGTGGCGAGTCGAGTCCGACGTAAACCAGGCCCAACTCCGTCTTATGTTCAGCAACGTCCGGCGAGGCCTTGAGGACCAGTGGATATGTGAGGTTCGTCAGCTCGGGGTGATCCGGGTCGCCCTTCCACATGAACCACCGTGGTGTACGAATTGCGATGTTGGTCAGCATCTGCATGCTGGCGAGCCAGTCCGCCGGGACGGTGGCAGGGCTGGCCTGCGCGACAGTCCCTGGGTATCCATGCTCCGACAAATTCGAGGCATTGTCGGCCCAGTCGTACAGCCACCCCGCTATCTTGATTGCCTCCGCCGGATCCTCCGCGTGAAGCAGGCCATTCGAGGTCAGGCTCCGGCGAAGCTCATCGTCGATTCGCCCGAGGGTGCTGATGATCAGAGGCTTGCGGTAGTGGAGATCACTGTGGTCAACGATGGTCGGGATATGCTGGCGCAGGATTTTTTCCGCTCCATTTGCATACTGCACGATGATGCTGTCGGTGTTCTCGTCGGCTCCGACGATACCCATGACTTCTTCCAGCATCTGCGGACGTCCCACGACCTCGCCCGTTACGTCGATCGGGTTCTTGTGATAGCCGAATCGCGGAATAACTTCTTCCAAACGAGTTTCAGATTGAGCATCGAAGGACGCCATGGGCACGCCGCGCTCCTCTGCTGAGTCGGCCAGAAGGGCTCGGCTGCCGCCGGAGAGCGCGATGACGCTTACGCCACCGCTCTGACGGTCCTGACCTCTCGGTCGGACACGGGGAGCTACGGAGGCGACCTCGGCGGCCATGATCAGATCTGCGATCGAACCAACCTGTACTATGCCGGTCCGTCTGAGTACTTGCGTATAGACGAACGAGGGAGCCGACAGGCGGCCGGTGTGGGTTGCGGTCGCTTGCTTGCCCAGAGCTGAGGTGCCTGCACAGAGTGCCACCAGCCGAATACCCCGGGCCGCCGCGCGGGCGCCGAGCTCTCTGAGACGCACGCCATCGGACAATGCTTCGACGAATAGGGCGATGACCGAGCTGGAACCCTCATCAATCATGTATTCCAGATAGTCCAGTGTCGTCAGGTCTTGCTCGTTGCCGGTGCTGACGAAGTATCGGCATCCGATCTCTCGGTCTTGGAGCTGGCGAAGACATGCCCCTCCGATGCTGCCGCTCTGACTGATAACGCTCACTGGGCCAGAGAGAAGTCGTGCACGATTTGCGGCACTGCCGAAAGTCAATGCCAGATTCTCAGGTACCGACCAGATGCCTTCGCAGTTCGGTCCGACGATCCGAACGCCCGATTCCTTGGCTGCCTTATCGAGCTCACCGGCGAGATGAGAGGAGGCCGCATCCTCGGAGAAGCCCGAACTGCAGATTACGGCGAATTTCACGCCGGCCTCGCCGCACTCTCTGACGGCATCGGGAACCCTCAGAGCGGGAAGCAGAATGAGTGCAACATCGACAGCCTTCCCGATCGCCGCGACATCCCGGTATGCGGTGATGCCGCCAACCCGGTCGTGATTCGGATTGACGGCATAAATTTCGCCCGTGAACGGATGCTGCAGGAGTCGTGTGAGTGCCCGTCCAGACAACTTCTCCGGGTCGCTCGACGCGCCTATCACGCAGACCGACGAGGGCGAGAACAGGTCTTCAAGCATGGACCCACTGTATCTTAGTAGTGACTATAGGACAATGGCAGATCGTCCGGGCCCCGCTCGTTACCGATGAGCTGTGCGGCGCGGACTACAACGGAGATCGGCGACTGTTCCGAAGTTGCGGATGCGTTTCGGCCGTCCCGTGGGCTCGCATGTGGGCCTGGCGAGTCGCACACGCCCGCGTGCCATCTTCTGGGGCGAGCAGGCTCTGCCCCTACTCCGCTCATGAGATTGAGTCCTGAGCTACTGGTCTGTCATTTCCGTGGTGAGGGCTGTGTCCATGTCAGTGCGGTGGTGGTATGCCATCAGCACCGCCTGGCCGATGAGGTCACGGAGTGGAGCGCCCCGCGGCACCCCGGGCTGACCGAAGACGCCCGCCTGAACATCCACTGTGCGCCGCTCCGAACAGTCGCCGCCCTGGTCTGTGCGAATCGCCAGGCCACCGAATGTGCGGCGGCCGATCAGCGGCAGACCGTCGGTCTCGGTGCAGGGGATGATCGCTGGCACGCCGCCTCTATGTCGTGACCACGGTGACAGTGAGCGCGGTGAGACGCGATGAAACGCAATTTGATGGACTCGCTGACCTGGGCCTGGCAAGAAGTCCTCGATGCTTCGGCTTCACATCCTCATCGCCAACTGGGAGTTAGAGCTCGAGGTGGCAGCCTGCGATTACCTTATTCGGTCGTGTGGTGGGAGTGCTCCGCGGCCCAGGCCGCGATCTGTGCCCTCCGAGTGAATCCCAGTTTGGTGAGGATGTGCTCTACGTGCCCTTGCGCTGTGCGCTGGGAGATCACCAGCCGGGTCGCGATTGCCTTGTTGGTCAATCCCTCGGCAATGAGATCGACGACCTCACGCTCACGCTTGGTCAAGCTCGCTGACATGCGATCGGTTGCCGGGACGATTTGATGTTGTTCACCCAGCGCGAAACTTATCGCCGTATCGAAACTCATCGCGGCGCCCGCCCGGTACGCGGACTCGTATCGTTGCCTGCCGAGCATGTCGAGTGTGCCGCGCTCACATTCAGCATGGTACGCAAGTAGATGAGGGTACATGGTGCTGGAGCCACCAACCGCACTTCCGAGCCCGGCGGCGACGCCGAGCAACACGGCTGCGCGTCGGGCATCTCGCTTCTCGGCCACGATCCAGGCCAGTATCTCCGAGCAGACTGCGGCGACAAGCGGATCGACCAATCGGCGCGCCGACCGGAGAGCCTCCTCCAAAAGCTGCACCGCACGTTCACGTTCGCCCTGCTGCCAGACAGCAACCGACATGGGCCTCAGCGCCAACGACCGATACGCAGTCTCGCCGTGAGAATCAGAGAGGGTCAGCACTTCCTCGAGGCAGGAGACCGCGCGCGCCATCTCGCCGTGTAGCACATATACCCAACCCAGCGATACCAGTGCTCTCAGTTGCAATAACACCTCACCGCGTGCGGTGAATACTTCGATAGCGTCGTTGAGCCGGATGCCCGCGCGAACCAGGTTGCCACTGCAGAGCGCGATGTACCCCTCGGCGTAGGCGAGCAAGGCACCAAGGAGGTCGTCTGCCGTCTGCTCGGCAAGGGCGCGAAGCTCGTCGATGCGTCTGGTTGCGGCCGGAAGATCGCCCAAAGTCGCGGCAAATACGCTGATCATGGAAAGGGCTTCAGCTCGGTCCATAACCGGTGCGTCGGGTGTAGTGGCGACCAGGCGGTCGCCCCAGCGTCGCCCCTCGCTGAACCGTCCGCTCGAGGCCCAGAAACTGTTCAGAGCGGTGGCGGTACGCAGCCCCGCTGCGTCCGCATCCGACACGCTGAACTCCAGCGCTTTGCGCAGATTCGGTAGTTCACGGGTGATCCGGGCGATCCACTCGAGCTGACGTGGACTCACCCAGTCTGCCTCCGCTTCCAGCGCCAACCGCTCGTACCAATTCGCGTGCCGCCGACGAACTTCGGCATACTCGCCGGCTTCCTTGATCTTCTGCTTGCCGTATTCCTGCACGGTCTCGAGCATCCGGAACCGCACCGGCCCCTCGGCCCCCTCACGAATCAGGATCGACTTGTCCATCAGCGCGGCCAACCCATCGAGCAAGTCGGGCTCGGTCAGGTCGGTGCCGCAGACGTTCTCAGCGGCGTCGAGTTCGAAACTGCCCGCGAAGACCGACAAACGACCCCATAAGCGCTGTTCGGCCGGGGTGCACAGGTCATAACTCCAGCCGATGCACCACGCCAATCTTTGCTGGCGCGTCGGCGCGCTTCTACTGCCACGGGTCAACACGGTGAACCGGTCGTTCAGTCGTACGAAGATCTGATCGGCCGACATCGTGCGGAGCCGCGCGGCCGCAAGTTCGATTGCCAACGGCAACCCGTCCAGCCTGGCGCATATCCCCGCCACGCTCGCCCAGTTGTCCTCTGTCAGGTGGAAGCCCGGCACCGCCGCCGCGGCTCGCTCAGTGAACAGCACCACCGCGTCATAGCCGGCAGCGCCCTGCAGGGACGGTCCCGCTGTCAGGTCCGGGAACCTCAGCGGCGGCACCGGCAGCACTGATTCCCCACCAACGCCAAGACCCTCGCGGCTGGTAGCCAGAATTCGCAGCTGCGGACAAGCCCGCAGCAATGACTCGACCAGTTGCGCGACCGCCTCAATCACCTGCTCGCAGTTGTCGAGAACCAACAGCACCGGGCGAGGGGAAAAGAACTCCATCAGCACCTCGAGCATCGGCCTGCCAGCCTGCTGCGGCACTCCGAATGTGGCGGCCACGACGTCGACCACTAATGACGAATCGCGCAGCTCTCCCAACTCGACCAGCCAGGCACCGCCCGCAAAATCTCGCTGTACTTTATTGGCGACCTGTAGTGCGAGGCGTGACTTGCCGACGCCACCGATTCCCGTGAGGGTTACCAAGCTTGACCCCGACAGCAGGTTCTTCACCTCCGATACCTCCCTGCGCCGGTTCACAAAACTGGTCAGTTCCAATGGCAGGTTCCCTCCAGCATCCCGCAGCCCGACGCCGCTGCTGCCGGGAACGCTGGCCCACCCAGCGGTTACGGGGCTTGTCGGCATTGCCTGTTCGGCTCCTGATCCGGCCCGCAACGCCATCTCATCGACTTCGAAGCCGTGCGCGCGCTGCACCTGCTGTAACTGCTCACCCAACGCCACGGCCGTCGGACGCTCACCCGGATCACGCGACATCGCGGCCTCGATCACCCCACATACATCCTCCGGAATCCCCCGCTCACGCAGATCCGGAACCGGCTGCGTCGTGATCCGCAAAAACTGCGCGACCACCTGCTCACCACTGCGGCGCTCGAACGCCGCATGACCCGTCGAAGCGCAAAACAATGTCGCACCCAGTCCATACACATCCGAGCCACGACTAGTTGGATCCCCACCCAGCACCTCCGGCGCGGTGAACGCCGGCGAACCCGTGACCACCCCGGTCGCCGTTCGAAATCCTCCAGCCAGATGGGCGATACCGAAATCGGCCAACGCCGGCTCATCGTAATCGGTGAGCAGAATATTTGCCGGCTTCACATCCCGATGCAGAACCTCCGCCCGGTGCGCGGTCTCCAGCGCACCCGCCATCTTCACCCCCAGCCGAAGCACCTGTTCCACCGACAACGGGCCGTCGCCGCGGATCTGCGCCTCCAGTGAACCCTTCTGGTGGTACGGCATCACCAGATACGGCCGACCACTCTTGGTTTCCCCGACCTCGAGCACCCCGACAATATTCGGATGCCCGCTCAACCGGCCCATCGCCCGCTGCTCACGAAAGAAACGCTCCCGATTCTCCTCCAACTCTGCGGTGAGAACCTTGACCGCCACCACGCGATCCAGAACAGGCTGACCGCACCGGTACACCACACCGAACCCGCCGCGCCCGATCTCCTCGGCGCCTTCCAACCCGGCAGCAGCCAACTCCGTGACCACCTCGAGATCAGGTTGCGTCTTCAATGGATCGGAATTCACTTTCAGCCACTCACGCTGCACCACACGGGCTCAAGAGGACGATACTCCCCAACGACGGTGATCTACCAGCACACACGAAACCATCGGCCCGCCGCATCGATTGGCACGAATACATCCTGCGATCTGGATTTCCTGGGCACGCACAATCGCGCACACCAAGGTTGACTTTCGACCTTTTACGGTTCTTGGGCCGCTCACGCGGTGGTTAGATCTTAGGGAGCAGGGCAGCCGGGTTACCGGCGGTGGTGATCACCGCCGGTCAGGCCGATTGCAGCCCGCCGTTCACGACCGCATTCGACGGGCCCGAGGTCGCCGAATCAGGGGGTGGGCGGGCAGCCGGTGCAGCCGGATCGGGTGCTGGCGGACAAGGGGTATTCCAGCGCGGTAACACAACTGGTTGCGTTGGCGCGGCGTCAACAGTCACTTCCCGGTCCGTGGTCGATCAGGCCACCAACCGCCGTCGTCGCGGCAACACCGACAGTTGGTGTGCCAGCGCTCGGCCCGCTGGTCTACCGTGACGATAACGCGGCCGAATGTGGCTTGGGCTGGACCGATGTGTCCCTGTCAGGGGCGGGCCCGGTTGGGCTTCCCGGCCCCCACCGCCGCTGATGTGTGAGTACGCGGTCAGCAGGGTATGTGCTCGGTGGCCGGGTGCGCTCGGGCTTTACGTGTCGAGCCGAACACCTCAGATGGAGCTTCCATTCGCCCGACTGAGTCGGATCTCGAAACTGAAACGTGAAGCCGGATAGTGCATCTCAACATAGGCCAGTGTTCCGAGTTTGTCGGAAAGTGTCCGTGTCGAGAACAGAATAGGAGCACCGGTCTCGATATCCAGCTTCTCTGCAATCTCCGCGGTAGCGAGATCGGCATAAATTGTCTGATGTCCTGACAGAATAGGTGCTGAATCCCGTGAGTCCAGCAGGGTAAGCAACGACCCGTTACGCAGGGATTCGGAAGGCAGCTCAGCAAACGCGTCCTCGCGAACGTAGTCGATGAGCCAGAGGCGCGGCTCCTCGTGCGCCATCCTCAGTCGGCGGACAACCCCAACCGATGTTCCTCCGAACATCGACTTGACGTGTTCCGGGACGTCGGCGGTGATCTCAGCCGAGAACTCGACTGTCTTGGCCGAGTCGGACTGGTAGATGACGTCCTCGAGGTAACCAGTGAACTGAACTGCGCCGCGCGCCTTTACATCGTCTGCGACAAACGTTCCCTGCGACCGTCGCCTCACGAGGAGACCTTCGGATTCCAACAATGACAGGGCCTCTCGGATGGTCACGCGGCTCACTTTGAACTGCTCCGCGAGCTTGGCTTCGGTGCCCAGAAGCGCACCTGCCTCGTAGTAGCCCGAAGTAATACGAGACCAGAGGATCCGCCACACTGCGTAATATCTGGGAATTCGTGACTTCGCGTTCACGTGGCCTCCGCCTGCCGTCGCATTCGTACCTTGATCATAACAAACGATCCTGGTGCTCCTGGCCGGGAGGTGGGGAGGGCTGGCTGGTGGTCGACTTTTGCGCATTTGCGGTTGTCCGATCGGTCTCCGAGGCGAGAGATCGACGTGCGTTCGTATGGCTTGTTCGGGGCGAGGTGCCACGGATTGGTCCAGGCGAGCAACCTGATGGTGCGGTGCGGATCTTCCAGCAGTCGTCGGCTGCGGAGGTGTTGATACAGCGGCAGCGGTCACGCAGAAGTGGACATCATCGGGGGCTGAAGCCAAGAGGTATGAGCGCGATGGGGGTTGTGGGCCGCGTAGTAGCAGGCGCACACAGCAACCGCGGGTTCGCAGGAGTACCCGGGTGAGGTCGGCGGTATCGACGAACGAGCAACACTACCGTTCGCGGACTTGCCGCGCTCAGGTGTCGATCGGCTCGGTTCGGTACCCGGCAAGCACCCCAGCACGGTGGGCGTGGAGCTATCCTCGAAAAACGTGGCAAGGACCTATTGCATTAACAATAATACTTAGGTACGGTTCAAGTGTCTCAAGTCACAGAGACTGGACCAGTCCTCACGCAGAGCCGGTCTCGTCAAGACCCCAACAGTCCGCTCCGCGCGGACTGCAGCAATCGGAGCGATTCGCCGCAGCGCGGCGGCATTCAGTAGGAGGTAAGTGTCGGTGACAGCACAAGGTGGTTGCCCCTTCGAGCGGGACATGTTCAACGACTTCGACTTCGAATCGCCGGAGTTCAACGAGCGATTCGACGAGGTGATCGACGCTTTCGCCGAGAGTTGCCCCGTTGCTCACAGCAAGGTCGGCCATGGGTACAAGGTCCTGAACACGTACCAGCTCGTCAAGAAGGCCGCCCAGGACTGGCGCACCTTCAGCTCTGCGAAGGGCTATATGGTCAATCGCCCCGAGGGGTCGTCCTTGATCCTCCCCGAAGAGAGCGACCCGCCCTACCACGATGCCTGGCGGAAGGTGCTCAACCCGTTCTTGTCTCCGGACACTGTCGCAGGCTTCGAGAACGCGATCGTCGAGGTCGCTGACGAGCTCGTCGACGATTTCATCGAGCGCGGGGAGTGTGACTTCGTTGCGGACTTCTCGGCGCATCTTCCGGGTCGTGTCTTCTTCAAGTGCATCATGGGCGTGCCCGAGCGGGACTTGCCTGCGCTATTCGAGGGGATCGACCAAGGGACGTTCGGCCCCATCGAGCAGCGGGCAAAGCACTTCAAGTTCGTAGGGGACTACCTCGCGGAGTATTTGACGATGCGCCGCGCGGAGCCGCCGCGCGGTGACGTCGTCGACATCATCAATGCGGGCGTCAACACTCCGGAGGGGTCGCCGTCCTCTGAGGAGGACAAGGTTGCAGTCATCTTGGACCTGGTGTTCGGTGGACTTGCTACCACGACGCACGCGATGACCGCGGCAATGGCTTACCTTGCTGAGAATTCTGACCTCCGCGCGCGGCTGGTCGCTGAACCGGGTCTCATCCCGAAGGCCGTTGAGGAGTTCGTCCGGCTTTTCAGCCCGGTTATCGCTCCCGCTCGTTATGTGACCGAGGACGCGACGATCGGCGAGGTCGAGTTCAAGAAGGGGGACTGGATCGCCCTCAACTTCGCTGCCGCGTCGCGTGATCCGGAACTCGTTCCCAATCCGTCCATCTTGGACGTCGACCGAGAGGAAGCGGCGCACGCCGCGTTCGGTTACGGACCGCATCGGTGCATCGGATCGCATCTTGCGCGCCTCGAGCTGCGCGTCACTCTCGAGCGTGTATTGCAGCGGATTCCGAACTTCGCCATCAAGGCCGGCACGGCTCCTGTCACCGAAACCAGCCAGCTGCGGTCCACGACGTCGCTGCAACTCACCTTCGAACCCGGTGACAAGCGCGGACAGTAAACGTCTGGGAGGAAAGCAATGAAACTGCGAGTCGAAAACGCCGTGTGCAGCGGCCACGGACGTTGTTATACACGTGCGCCTGAAGTGTTTGAACCGGACAGCGATGGATTTTGTGATCGTCGAGATGAGATCAGGGACATTCCGCCCGCACTCGAAGCCACGGCGACAACCGGTGCCCATTCGTGCCCCGAGGGCGCAATTACGATCCTCGGCGACTAGTTTCGCCGGCTCTACAAGGAGGCGACAATGCTCGCGAATAAGGAAGTCATCTCAGAATCGGTTCGGACCAGCCACGAAGCGTCGGCGGTCTGGGAGGTGATGAAAAATCCAGCGTCCATCGAGCTCTGGCATCCGGGCATTGTCTCGGCGAAGCTCGAGAACGGTGTTCGCGAGGTGTCGCTGGAAAGCGGTGCAGTCATTGTAGAGCGGATCACCGCAGCAGATGATCGCCAGCGGACTTACAGCTATGCTTACGTCAGTGGACCGCTGGAGATGTCTGGCTTCACGTCGCAAATTATTGTCAGCCCGTCCGGCTCAGGACAGTCGGAAGTATCTTGGTCCGCTAGCTTCGACAAAGGAGATAGCAGCGCAGAGACGGCTGGGATGGTCGCTGCGCTGTATCGAGCCGGCCTGACTGGACTGCAGGAGTACCTCGACACCGTTCTCGGAACGGTGCGATCGGGTGAGGCTCGATAGGCTAGCGATGGTCGACAGGCTGCAACAGCGGACTTCCGTTGTCGTGACTCGCATCGAGATGATTGCAGAGTCGGTATGTCTTATCGAATTGGCTCGGCGTGATGCCGGGGACCTTCCGGTATGGCAGCCCGGCGCTCATATCGAACTCGACCTCATGGGCCGGTGGAAGCGGCAGTATTCGCTGTGCGGCGATCCAGCTGATTTTTCCCGATGGCAGATCGCCGTACTCGAGGAGCCGGACAGTCGTGGTGGTTCACGGTACATTCATCGGAGCTTGAAGTGCGGTGATGAACTTGTGGCCAGCGGTCCGGTGAACCGATTCGAGTTCGTCGAAGCGGACCGCTACATGTTCGTCGGAGGCGGCATTGGAATCACTCCACTGATTCCAATGCTAGCGGCGGCGGAAAAGGCTGGCGCCGAGTGGCGTCTTCACTATGGAGGAAGATCGATCGCGTCCATGAGTTTCGTAAATTTTCTGCAGGAAACTTATGGCGAGAAGGTTACGATAGTTCCTCAGGACCGTGACGGAATTCTTGACATCGAGCGGCTTCTCTCCAGTCGGCATGCCGACGAACAAGTCTATTGCTGTGGGCCGGAAGGACTTCTCGATGCAGTCGAAACAGCCTACAACAGGCGAGACCTACCTGATGATGAGCTGCATATGGAGCGATTCCGTGGTACGGCTGACTCGTCTCGGGACGGTGATCATCCTTTTGTCGTCACGATCGCCTCGACTGGTGAAAAGATCACCGTTGGGCCCCAATGTTCGATTTTGACAGCATTGAATAGTTCCGGTTACGACCTCGACTTCTCCTGCGGCGAAGGTACGTGCGGAAGTTGTGAGACCGGAGTAATCGACGGTGTCCCGGACCATCGGGATTCCGTCCTGTCAAAGAACGAGAGAGCGTCGGGCGACACGATAATTACCTGTGTATCCCGGGCTGTCGGAGAAACCCTCACCCTGGATCTGTAAAGAAGTACGCGGAGGATCTGAAAGATGGAAAACATCAGGAGCTTTGACAAGCTGTTCATTGGTGGACAGTGGATGGCGCCTGCAGGCAACGGCGTTATCGAAGTTGTCTCGCCTGTGACCGAGCGTGTCATAGCACGAATTCCCGATGGCTCGCCTGCGGACGCCGAGCAGGCTATCCGTGCCGCGCGCCATGCGTTCGACCAGGGTGAATGGCCGAGGCTTGCTCCGGCGGAGCGCGCGACTTACCTGCGCAGAATCGGCGAGGAAGTTCGAAAGCGCCGGGCTGAGCTCGAGGACACGTTCGTTTCCGAAGTTGGTGCGCCTTTGGCTACTTCGTCCGCGTTTCACGACCGCGCGATGGAGATGTGGGACGACACAGCAAGCCTGCCCGAGCGCGCCACATGGGAGGACCGGCGGGAATGGCCCGGCGGACATGGTGTGCTCGTCAAAGAACCGGTCGGAGTAGCGGCAGTCATCATCCCATGGAACGCACCCATCTGCTCAGCATCGAGCAAGATGGGCCAGGCGCTCGCCGCCGGGTGCACTGTGGTGCTGAAGCCAGCTCCTGAGAGTCCGGTCAGTACAATGATTCTCGCGGAAGCCATCGAGGCTGCGGGTCTGCCGGAAGGGGTCGTCAGCATCATTCCTGGCGGTCGGGAACTGGGTGAATACATCGTTTCCCACAAGTCCGTCGATGCAGTGACGTTCACGGGCAGCACGGTCGCCGGGAAACGTGTGATGAGCCTTTGTGGGCAGAACATCACCAGGGTTACCCTCGAACTCGGTGGGAAGTCGGCCGGAATCATCGCAGATGACGTGCCCTTGGATCGGGTGTTGCCGCAACTGGCGTTCGCGGGCATCGGCCATTCCGGCCAGGTGTGTGCCGCGTTGACCCGCGTCCTCGTACCGCGGCGTCGTCACGACGAGGTCACAGAGGCGTTCGCAGAGGTATTCCGCAATGTTGTGGTGGGCGACCCTCGTGATTCGGCCACGCACCTCGGGCCGCTTATCGCTGAACGACAGCGCGACAGGGTTGAAGGCTACATCCGGACAGGTCAGGAGGAGGGAGCCAAGCTCATCACGGGCGGAGGCCGTCCGGCTGACTTACCGACCGGATGGTTTGTTACGCCGACACTCTTTGCTCAGGTCGACAACTCCATGCGCATTGCACGCGAGGAGATCTTCGGACCGGTGGTGGGGATCATCCCGTTCGACTCGATCGAAGAAGCGATCGATATCGCAAACGATTCCGACTATGGGCTGTCCGGAGCTGTCTATGCCAGTGAAGACGAACTGGCCGAAAGTGTCGCGCGCCGGATTCGAACCGGTCAGATATCTGTGAATTCTTGGGACATGTGCACGGTTGAGCCCTTCGGGGGATTCAAGCAGTCGGGCATCGGTCGGGAAGGCAACGTCGAAGGGATGGAGACATTCCTGGAGAAGAAGCTGATCCAGTTCAAGAACTGACCTGTCGGAATCGAATCGACAGAACCGAAAGGGCAAGGAAATGAGTACTACCGACTTTGGCGCCATAGTTGTGGGCGCCGGGTGGGCAGGAATGTACGCTGCATACAAGCTCCGTGAAACTGGTCTGACCGTGTTCGGGATCGAAAAGGGCTCGGATGTCGGTGGAACATGGTACTGGAACCGGTATCCTGGTGCACGATGCGATATTCCGAGCGTGAACTACTCGTTTTCTTTCTCGGAGGAAATCTGGGGCAACTGGAACTGGTCCGAGCGTTACGCCGCACAGCCCGAGATCGAGAGATATGCACACTTCGTGGCGGAGCGCCTCGACGTCCGAAGCGTGTTCACCTTCGATACGCGTGTGAATGGTGCAGCTTACGACGAGGGCCGTCGTCTTTGGAGCGTCTTCACGTCCTCCGCGGCCGGCGACCGCACATATACGGCAAAGTATCTGGTTTTGGCTACCGGACCGTATTCGCAGCCCATCGAACCGGCTATCGAAGGCCTTGAATCGTTCAGAGGCGAGAAGTATCTCACGTCCCGATGGCCCAGCGAGGCTGTCGTCTACGAGGACAAGCGTATCGGAGTGATCGGTACCGGATCGAGCGGCATGCAGGTCGTGACGCAGCTCGGCACTGACGAACTGTTCGACGAGATGTACGTCTTTCAGCGGACCCCGAACTATGCCCTGCCGTCTGGGAACCGTCCCCTCTCCGAGGGCGATATGCGGGAGGTGAAGCGCGAATACCCGGAATTCTGGGACAAGGTCCACAAGTCGTCCTCGGGAACTTTGTGTGAAGTTCCGGTAGGTCCCATCAAGGACATGGCAGACGACGAGCTTGTCGAGTTGCTGAACGAACTGTGGAAGATCGGTGGCCCAGCGATCTTGAACGGTATCACGGACCTCGTGACCGACGAACAATCCAACCGTCGGGTGGCGGCATACATGCATGCCGACATTCGTCGGCGGGTCAAGGACCCGGAGCTGGCGGAAAAACTCTGTGCAAAGACACACTTCATTGGTTCGCGCCGGCATCTCAATGAAGATCACTATTTCGAGGTGTTCAACGATGACGATGTGCACCTTGTCGACATCGCAGAGGACCCTATCGCCCGCGTAGTTGAGAATGGGGTTGTTCTCGAGTCCGGTCGGTTGATCGAACTTGACATGATCGTTCTCGCAACCGGATTCGACTCCGGCACAGGCGCTTTGCTTGCTATCGACCCTCAGGGGCGAGGTGGGCTGCCGTTGTCGGAGAAATGGCGGGAAGGTCACAACAGCTATCTCGGGGTGGCAACCTCCGGCTTTCCGAACATGTTCATGACTGCCGCACCCGGTAGCCCCTCGATCCGGGCCAATGTACTGATCTCGATTGAGCAGCAGGTTGAATGGATCGCCGACTTCGTCGCATCAATTGAATTGGCTGGTGGCGAAGAGGTGGAGGCTGCTGAGGCTGCGGAGACTCTCTGGACGAAGCATGTTGCCGAGGCCGTGAATGGCACCCTCATCGCGCGTGATGATACACAGTATGTCGGTGCAAATGTTCCAGGGAAACCTCGCGTTTACCTTGCATATATTGGAGGTGTCAACGTTTACCGGATCATCTGTGACACCGTAGCTGACGGCGGATATCCGGGATTCAAAGTCGTGAGTGGAAGCGGTCGTGTCTTGTCGTCCTCGGACGACTGGCCCGGTCCTCCGAATGATCCCAACTTGCAGACGCGCTTTGGGATGCCGTTGAGTAGCACGGTGATCTAGTATGTCGTCGAACCCTTACCATATGTTGATCGGCGGCAAACTGGTCTCGGCAGTCTCGGGAGCGGTTGATCAGTCGCTGGATCCGTACACCGGTGCTGTCGTCGGAACCTACCCAGCGGGCACGAGTCAAGACGTTGATCTGGCGGTGACCGCGGCGGTGCGGGCATTCGAATCGAGCGGGTGGGCGATGGATGTCGCGTTGCGTGTCCGTTGTCTGCGGTCCTTCGCCGACTTGATCGACGCACATGTCCGTGAGTTCGCCGTTCTGGAGTCATCTGACAATGGCAAGCCGATTCGTGAGGTGTCCGGGTCGATCGGCAAGAGCAGTCAGTGGTATCGGTACGCTGCGTCGCTGGCGGAGACCTTCCCGTTCACGAGCCCACGTGGTGCTGATCCCTCCGTCGTCAGCGTGACCATGCGCGAGCCATATGGCGTGGTTGGCGTGCAGGTTCCGTGGAACTCGCCATCGGTGCTCTTTGCCCAGGTAGCGAGCATGTGTCTGGGAGCTGGGAACACGCTCGTGGTCAAGCCGTCCGAGCTTGCACCGTGTTCGCTCCTGGCTTTGGCGGAGCTGTTTTCCGACGCGGGGTTCCCAGCGGGCGTCGTCAACATCATTTCGGGCGATGGCGTATCCGTCGGTGCTGCCTTGTGCGACCATCCCCAGGTCGCAAAACTGGCGTTTACAGGCGGCCCGCAAGCTGGGCGGATAGTTGCAGGTAAGGGGGCCGAGCGTTTGGTGCCATCGACACTCGAGCTCGGCGGCAAGAGCGCAAACTTGGTATTTCCAGACGCTGACTTGGACAGGGCTGTCGCAGCTATCGCAGCCGGGATCACCAGCTCGAGCGGTCAGAGTTGCGTGGCCGGCTCACGAGCCGTTGTCCACGTAGATGTCTTCGACGAGATGACGGAGAGATTGGAGTCCGCTGTCGTCGGAGCACGTGTAGGCGACCCGCGGGACCCACGAACGGATGTGGGCCCTTTGATCGGTGCGGGCCAGTGTAATTATGTGGCCGGCCTCGTTGACCGGGCGCGGTGCTCGGGTGCACGTGTTGTGGAAGCGGGTGGCGTGCGCGAACTGGGTGGAAACTTCTACCCCCCGACCGTTGTGTCCGATATCGAGCCGGATGCGGAGATTGCGCAAAAGGAGGTGTTCGGCCCTGTGCTTGTGTGCTTGGCGGCGACATCCGAGGCTGACGCGGTACGGATCGCCAACAACACACCGTACGGACTCGCGGCGGGTGTCTGGACTCGGGACCTCAGTCGCGCATTTCGTGTCAGTCGTGATCTTCGTGCTGGATCCGTCTGGGTGAATCAATACCGCCGAACGGATCCGGCGTACCCCTTCGGAGGCTACGGTGAGAGCGGCTACGGTCGGGTGAGCGGAATTGACGGGTTCACGGAGATGACTCGAGCCAAGAGCGTTCAAATTAAGGTATGGGACGACTGATGACGAAGCCTTTGGAGTGCCGAGCTGCCGTTCTTGTCGAGTATGGGGCTCCGCTCGAGATTCAAGTGGTGCAAGTTCCTACGACGCTCGAGAGCAATGCGTTGTTGGTCGAGAATCGCGTGGCGACCGTGTGCGGCACCGATGTGCATCTGTGTGGCGGTCATGCTATGGCATCGTCCAGCATCGGAAAGTGTCTCCCGATCGTGGCGGGACATGAGGCCGTTGGGGAGATCGTGGACCTCAACGGTACCGAATACGATTCCGTTGGCAATCGGCTCGGAGTCGGCGACCGGATAATTTGGACGCACGGTTTCTGCGGCAGTTGCCGGCAATGCACGGTAGAAAATTCGCCCACATTGTGCGAACGCCGTCGCGGCTACATGGCGGCTGGTCCCGACGAGTACCCGAACCTGAACGGTACGTTTGCCGAGTACGGGTATGTGTTTCCGACATCCGGGCGTGTTCGTGTCCCGTCGAATGTCACGGATGCGGCAGCGTCGGCTGCGTCCTGTGCGCTGCGGACGATGGTGCACGCATTCGATCGGCTCGGACGGATCGAGGAGCGTCAATCGGTAGTGATTCAAGGAGCCGGCCCTCTCGGTCTTTTCGCTACGGCACTCGCGAACGAGGCCGGTGCATCGTCTATCACCGTGATCGGTGGTCCGTCGGCTCGCCTTGCGCTGGCAGTCGAATGGGGGGCAGACAATGTCATCGATATTGCGAGCACGCCGTCGGCTGAGGACCGAACGGCGGTGGTGCGCAGCCTGACCGGAGGTCGCGGTGCAGACGTGGTTATCGAGGCATCGGGTGCTACTACGGCCTTCACCGAAGGACTCGCTATGTTGGCCCGTGGTGGAAGGTACGTGCTCGTCGGACAGTTGCACGCGAACCAGATTGCGGTCAACCCGAGCCAGATCGTGGTGAAGCAAGCCTCGGTGATCGGATCGATCTCGGGTGCAGTCAATCACTACGCTCGGGGGCTCCAATTCCTTGCTCAGCATGCGGACAGGTACGACTGGGATCGAATGATCAGCAGTGTGAGACCTTTCGAGAAAATCAACGACGCGATCGCGGCCATGGCAGCTGAAGGCGAAATCAAGCCCGCAGTCTCGTTCTGAGGTGAATGCAATGCAAGGAGTCCAGGCACCAGGCGCGCAAGTATATGCGATTGCCTGGGCGGAGGACGTGCGTACGGACTCCGATCAGTTCTATAGGTTCAAAACGTACAATGAGTCGGACAATTCTCGTCATCTCGTCTTCTTTGCCTGGGTGATTATTGAGTCCGGTGGTGTCACCCTATTTGATACCGGAGCTTCGCAAGTCGTTGCGGCCAAGCGTGGGATCAACTACAT
The DNA here is from genome assembly GCF_001613305.1 of Nocardia vaccinii NBRC 15922. GTDB lineage: Bacteria > Actinomycetota > Actinomycetes > Mycobacteriales > Mycobacteriaceae > Nocardia > Nocardia vaccinii. The sequence goes on along the minus strand of NZ_BDCC01000015.1, from coordinate 1,141 downwards.
GGGCTCGGTCGTGGATGGCATCAGGGAACTGGGGATTGGTATTTCCGATGTCGACACGGTAGTTGTGTCGCATCTGCATTATGATCACTCGGGAGGGTTGACCGACTTCCCTGAAGCTCGCATTGCGATCCATCCTGCGGAGATTGAGTTCTGGACTGGGCCGAATCTGTCTCGGCAACAGTTCAACTCGATTGTGGAACTCGATGATATCTTGTTACTCATTCGTGCGATCCGAGCTGGTCGAGTCGACTTCGTTTCAGAAGGGCATGTCATCACGCCAAATATTACTGTCCGACATCTCCCTGGTCATTCCGTCGGGCAAATTGGACTTCAGGTGGGTGGGGCTGACGGCCTTCTATTGGCTGCCGATGCTGCGCATTACTACGACGAGGTATTCAAGAATCGTCCATTCACGGTGTTCTCCGAACTCCCGGTGATGTACGACACCTACGATCGAATACGTGCACTTATCGGTGGGGCCCATGAGCGTCTCGTGCCGGGGCACGATCCCGAGGTTTACGACATATTCGGCGTAGCAGGCTCCACCTGGACGCCTGGTCGGATCCCTCGAGTTTTTCGGATTCAGTAGGCCCACTGGTGCTTCGTCGGACGTAGCTACTCACTGAGTGAACGGCGTGTCGGCTCGAGTTGGGGACACTCTGTCGAATCATGTTGCGGTGCCTGATGATCACGGCCCGCCGTATGCGGAGCCCGCTGCTTTACTGATGTCAGGCCGAGGCGATCGAGGCGCTACGCGGCAGATCACCGGGCAGGCTGAGCGGATCGCGGCGCTGGAGGCTGAAGTCGATCGGCTGAAACGTCGGCTCGACTCGGGTTCGACGAATTCGTCCCGTCCCCGTCGTCGGGTCCGCCGTGGGCGAAGGCGCCGAAACGGTCCTCGCGCACCCGGTAGAGGGCAAAAAGCTGGGCAAGTAGCGCGGTGCCCCGGGGCTCGGGCGAGAGCTCAGCGATCGCGGCCCCCGCCACCTCTCTGTACCCCCGACACCCTCACCCAGCGACCGATGTATGTCAGCGTCCACTCAATTCCCGGTGCCCGCGTTCACGTATTCCGCAGGTGGTTGGTCCTGATTGATGTTCTACCCGACCTCCTTCTTCGGTGTCTTGGAGCCGCGAACTATCT
>NZ_BDCC01000014.1 GCF_001613305.1 Nocardia vaccinii NBRC 15922 | reverse complement strand
CATAGAGCGGCTCCGACCGGGTCGATGCGCTGTTTGACCCGCAATTTGGATTCGGGGACGAGGAAGTACACGATCGGTGTCATGACCAGTGTGTAGATCCCCAGGAACCAGAACATCGCCGGCCAATCGAAGTGATCGACCAGCAGTCCGCCGACGATCGGCCCGAGCACACCGGAAAACCCTAGCCCGGTTGCGGTGACGCCCACCGCGACGGGAATGTACTTGCGCGGCAACAGGTCACGGATCAGGCCGTAGGCGATCATCTGGCTGGCGATGGCGAAGGCCTGCAGACCGCGCCCGATCAGAAACAGCGTCCAGTTCGTCGTCAGGGCATCGATCAGACAGCCCGCGATGAACAACAGCCCGCACGTGAGGAAGATCCGCTTCTTACCCCAGACATCACCCATCTTGCCCAGCAACGGGGTGGCCGACGCCCCGACGAGGGTCATGATGATGATGGTCCAGCTGATGTTGGCTCCCACCGTCGGAAACGTCTTGGTCATCTTCTGTACCGCGGCCCCCACCATGACGAATTGCAGCGGCGAGACCTCGGTGTAGAGCACGATCGCCCCTAGTATGGCGATGATCCGAAACGTCGAGGCATTGGTCAGTCGCCCCGTGATCGCGTCGGTATCGACGTTGTCCGGGGGCGGTGTCGTCGATGTTGTCGACATGAACACTCCATTGAAACAAGCGGCATTGATTGTGGGCGGTTCATCATTGACAGATCGGACCGCACCGAAGCGTCGCAGCCAGGTGAACTATGATGGTTTATTCGATTGTGAGAGTGACGCCAAATGCGCCGGGCTGGATAAGATATTTGTTTCGGATCTTGCTGCTGGATCGCGGCCTTCTGGTGGAATACAGCTGTGCCGGTCGTATTCGAGGCCGGTTGATTCAGGTTATTTCAGCGCGTTCATTGCGTGTAGTCAGCGGTTCTGCTCGGCGCAGGTGCGCCGGAGTTCATCCGATGTTTCGGACGAGGTTCGCGAATAGTGCTCGTTCATGTGTTGCGGCCGCCGTTGACACCCAGGATTTGTCCAGTGATGTATCCGGCATCGTCGGAGACGAGGAAAGCGCACGCGGCCGCGATATCCTCCGGCCTGCCGACCCGCCGGACCGGCGTTCGTTGAATATGGTCCGCGATGGACCCGCCGAGGAGGCTACGAGCTTCGGCTTTGCGGAGCATCGGAGTATCGACGAAGCCTGGGGGCACCGCGTTGACGGTGATTCCTCGGGGGCCGAGTTCCAGTGCCAGGGCCTTGGTCAACCCGTTGACCGCTGATTTGGCCGCCACATAATGCGTCATGAACGGTTGCCCGGAATGTGCGCTCGACGACGAGATATTGACGATTCTGCCCCAACCTGCCCTGAGCATGTCCGGGAGCACCGCCTGGGTGCAGTGGAAAACCCCGTTGAGATTGACGTCCAGCACTCGTCGCCACTGATCGAAGGTCAGATTCGCGAATCGCTCGAATCCTTCGACTCCGGCAGCGTTGACCAGCACGGTGATCGGGCCCAACCGCTGCCTGACGACCTCGAGGGCGGCATCGACTCGAGCGCGGTCGGTCACATCGGCAACCTGGCCGAAGCCGGTGGCCGGCAGGTCGAGATCGAGTACGGCCACTTGGTACCCATCTTTGCTCAGCCGTTCGGCCACGGCCGAGCCGATACCGGACGCCCCACCGGTCACGACTGCTGTTCTCATGACCGCGCCCGATCGTCCGAGGCAGGTGCCGGGGGGCCCGGCGGGAGCGCGCGAGACATCGTGTTGGACATAACCCGTTGCGCGGCATCGGGTGTGGTGGCGGTATACATGGGTGCGGCGCTTCTCATGATCGGGCGGGGGTGTGACGGATGTGGAGGCGGGTCAGCCCCCGCAGGATGAACGTGGGCAGGTATTGATAGCGGCGGTTGTCGCGGGAGCCGTGCTTGTCCTCGTCGATGGTGATCTCGGCGGTTCGGTCGAGGAGCCGGTTCACTGTGACAACTGCTTCGGCACGGGCGAGTGGGGCTCCGGGGCAGGTGTGCGGTCCTCGTCCGAAGGCCACATGACCACGGGCGTTGGCACGATGGATATCGAAGGTATCCGGATCGGGAAACTTGCGCGGGTCGCGGTTGGCCGCAGCGTTGAGGAGCATGATCGTGGTTCCTGCGTGCAGGCGTGTTCCGTTGACCGTCGTGGTGGACTTGGTGAGCCGGAAATCGCCGCGGATAGGGCTTTCGTATCGGAGCATTTCCTCGATGAAATTGGGAATGAGCTTGCGGTCGTCCCGCAATGCTTGTTGGAGCTGGGGACTTTCGGCGATGAATTTGACGGATGTCCCGAGCAACCTGACCGTTGTTTCCTGTCCTGCGGCGAAAAGATTGGCCGCGACGCGGACCGCGTCGATAGTGTCGGGGATACTGCCGTCGGGAAAGGTAGCGGTGGCCACACCGGTGAGGACGTCGTCGCGTGGATTCGCGCGGCGGTCGTTTATGTAGTCGGTGAACTTCCCATACAGGTATTCCAGAGGCGCATGTTTCATATCGTCTCCGGTGCTGCTGCCGATGGTGCCGGTGGCGCCGAGCAATGCGTGCCGGAACTCATCGTGGTCGGATTCCGGGACCCCGAGGAGATCGGCGATGACGAGCATGGCGAACGGCGAGGCGTAGTCGGCGTTGAGCTCGCACCCGCTGCCGGCGAGCGCCTCGTCGAGCTGGCGATCGGCGAGACCCCGCATGAATCGCTCGTTTTCCCTGAGGCGCTTGGGGGTGATCATCCGCGCCAGGAGCGCACGGTGGGCGGTGTGCACAGGTGGGTCGAAGGTCGGAAGCTGGTCGTTGAACGGAAGCCGATCGCGGTGGGCGGCGATCAGATCGGTGATGTCGTCCCGGCCTTCGACCGGTACCGGAAACCCTGGAAACGGGCCGGTGACCGAGATGCAGGCCGAAAAGTGTTCGGTGTCGTTGTAGATGGCGACAGCGTCGTCGTAGCCGGTGACCATGGCCACGTCGTGGTGCTTTTCGTGCCGTATCGGACATTCCTCGCGGAGGGCCGCGAAGTAGTCGTAAGGGTCGGCCAAGACGGTGTTGTCGTTGAAGAAATCGACAGCATCGATATCGGTCATGGTGGACTTTCTTTACGCGGATGAGCGATTGCCTGCGGCGTCTGCGTCCGGTACCCGTGCTCCCCGAATGCCGGAGAGCACAGGCATCGGGCGATCCGATTGGGTAGAGATGGGTTTCTATTCGACGACGGAAGTATTCTGATAGCTTTTCAGCATTTCCGGGTCGGGTAGTGCCATCTGAAGATAGATATCGATATGGCAGATCTTCCCGGCGAGCGTGAACTCGAAAACCGAGAGGGAGTTGACCGTGCTGCTGAACTCGCCTACCCTGCTACGTTCCTCGAGCTCGAGGAACACCAGATCCGGAGTTTCGGTTACGCGTTTGAAGGAGCATTCCCAATCCGATGTACTGGCCCAGTTGGTGAGGAACGCGGTGTAGTCGGTCCAATTCATGACCTCTTTGAAATTACCGACTCGCTCGAACTCGTCGGTAGCGACCAGTTCCGCCAGTGGCGCCCAGTCGGCGATGGTGAAGCCGGGTTGTTTGGCCTGGTCGACCAGTCGTTTGGTGATCAGGCTGTATTCGAGAACCTTGCGTGCGAGCCCGGTGTAATCGGACGCGACGTCGGTGAGGTCTTGCAAAATCATGGGGAGAGACTTTCTGCCAGGTCAGGACGCGTTGGCTGCGAGATGACGGTCCACCACCGAGTGATAGTGGGCGACGACCACTTCTTCCTTGACCAGTGCCATATGATCCAGCCTGCGGTTACGCAGTCCGATCTGCTGGCGCGGCATCTGCTCGTAGTCCTGTTGCAGGGCGAGGAAGTACTTGTAGCTGCCGGGTTCATCGACTTCGACCAATTGCGCGCGGTAGGCGTCCTGCATTTCCTTGGGCAGCCACATATAGCTCGAGACGTGCCACACGCATTTGTTGGGGTCGCCGTCCGGATGAGGTGTGGACATGATGACGGTGGCTTCTCCGGCGCGGATGGTCATGAAGAAGTTGGGGAACAGCACCCAGCCGTGGTTGTCGCTCATCTGCGCGTCGGTCAGATCGCTGACATCCAAACCCATGCCGGTGAGGGTTTCGCGGGTTGCCTGCTGTAGCACGGTTCGGGGCGTGACACCGTCCGGGAGTCGGAGGTTGTTTTCGTCGTCGCGGTAAGCGTCGATCAGTTCCTGGAAGCGTGGCAGGACGGCGACGACCGAAGGGAAGGTTTCGGGTAGTTCCAAGATGCCCTCGACCTGCTTCTGCGGGTCCATATTCGCGGCATTGGCCACGTCGAAGGGCGCCATGGCAACGCTGTGGTTTTCGAAGAAGAGGTAGCGGCTGGTGGTCGGATCGATTTCGATCACGCGCAGTAGCTGCGGATGAATGCCCGAGATGTGGTAACCCTCTTGGAAGGCGTCCATGACGACTTTCCAGTTGCAGTCGAGTGGTTCGCGGACGTTCATCACCGTCACCATCTCGTCGAGGTGATACGGCGCGAGCAACCGCGCGACCTCCGCGCCGATGAACTGCTCCAGCGGCTCCGCGTTCGGGTCGGGGTTGAGGAAGATGAAACCGGCGAAGGTGCCGACCGGGATCGGCAGCAGCGAGTGCTGGTCTTTGTCGATGGAACCGGCGAGGTCCTCGCGCAGGATGCCACGCAGTTTGCCTTCGAGGTCGTATGACCACAGGTGGTACTGGCACAGGAATCCGCGCTTGGCGTTGCCCGAGCCCGCGCACAGCATATTGCCGCGGTGTCGGCAGGCGTTGACGAAGCCTCGTAGTACTCCGTCCCTGCCGCGAACGATGACGTAGGACTGGTCGAAAATACGGTATTCCTTCCAGTCGCCGGTCTCGGGCAACTCATCCACACGCCCGGCGACCTGCCACACGCGCATCCAGATCGCTTCTCGTTCCTGCGCCTGGAACTCGGTGGAGGTGTACCGATCGGTCGGGATCCGGGTTCGGTACCGGTCTGGTCCGATATCGGACAAACCCTCCGCGGTGTTGACCCATTCTCCTGGTCGCGCACTCTGCATGGATTCATACCTCCACATCGGGCGGTGGTCGGCCGGCAAGGGATCGGCCGCCACGACAAGATTTAATCAACTGATTGATTAGTATCCTCAGTCACAGTGTGATGGTTGTCAAGCATCGATTGCACTGAGGTCAGATGGTGCTCTGAAGCGAGTCCGCCAGGTCACGATGGATGGCATGGCGCCAAGGCCGTCATGCCTATTCGGCATGACAGCCTGGCAGGAGGGCCGAGATCGGCTCTGGATGTATCGGAATATGGTCGATCGTGTCAGTGGCGTGGATTCAGGTGTTGCTGGCTGCGGCCGCGGCTGCTCGAGCGCGGAAGGCCTGCAGTTTTTCCGCCGGAGCGAGAATTTGGTGGCTGCGCGGCTTGACGGTGACGTCGTGGCCCGCAGCGGCTTTGCGGAGGGCGCCGACGGTCGCGTCGGCGCGCGGGATGTGGCTGAAGGGGTCGAAGGAATACCAGCGCATGGCGTTCTGGTGGGTCATCTTGTCGATATCGGAATCCGGCACGGCGTAACGGTCGAGCACGCCCATCAATTCCTCGGGCGCGTTCGGCCACATCGAATCACTGTGCGGATAGTCGGCTTCCCAGCAAATGTTGTCGATACCGATGTCGTGGCGTAGCCGAACGCCGACGGGGTCACTGATGAAACAGGTCAGGAAGTGCTCGCGGAACACCTCGCTGGGCATTTTGCCCCCCAGGTCGGTGGCCGTCCACACGGCGTGCATCTCGTAGGCGCGGTCGACGCGTTCGAGGAAATAGGGTATCCAGCCGGTGCCGCCTTCCGAGAGCGCGATCTTCAGGTCGGGGTAGTCCTTGATGGGCTGCGACCACAGCAATTCCGCGGCAGCTGACACGATGTTCATCGGTTGCAGGCTGATCTGTACGGTGGGGGGCGAGTCGATGGACGGGATCGTCATCCTGCCCGAGGAGCCGATGTGCACGGATAACACCGTGTTCGTGTCGCACAGCGCCTGCCATAGCGGATTCCAGTACGGGTTGTGGAAACTGGGGTAGCCCTGCGTGGCCGGGTTCTCGCTGAACGTCAGGGAGTGGCACCCCTTGGCCGCGACTCGCCTGACCTCCGCAGCGCACGCATCGACATCCCACATCGCCGGCAGCGCCATCGGGATGAATCGTCCCGGATAGGCCCCGCACCATTCGTCGATGTGCCAGTCGTTATAGGCGCGTACCAGCGCCAGCGACAACTCGCGGTTCTCGGTGACGAACCGGGATGCCGAAAAGCCGGGGAAGGAAGGGAAATTCATCGAGGCCAGGATGCCGCCCGCGTTCATATCCTTGACCCGCTCGTGCACGTCGTAGCATCCGGGGCGGATCTCGTCGAGGCCCTGTGGCTCGACGCCGTATTCCTCCTTCGGTCGGCCGGCGACGGCGTTGAGAGCCACGTTCGGCATGATCGCGTCGCGGAACTGCCAGACATCGGTGCCGTCATCGCGATGCACCACGTGTGGCGCATCGTCGAGAAATTTCCGCGGTAGGTGGTTCACGAACATGTCCGGCGGTTCGATGATGTGGTCATCGACGCTGATGAGGATCAGATCGTCTTTCTGCACGACGATTCCTTTCGATCGGAGCACAGCGGCGGCAGCCGCAGTGGGCGGCGCCACCTCGACCGCGGTCCGGCTGCCGGTCGGTGACCGCCGGCGTCGAGCGGTATGGAATCGCCGCGGCCACGACCAGCCACGCGGCCACGGTGGTTGCCCGCTCTGTCGTCATGCGCATGAGCGCCTGTGTTGTGCCCGCTGACGAAGAGCTGCTTCGGGATATTAGTGGACTTACATCACCCTTTACAAGGAATTCCTCCCTCGGAGGAGGTATGCCGAGCCCTGCCCAGCTGGCCTCATCGAGGTGATCATGCGATGCGTTCTGCGTGCGGTCGTGTACAGATAACCCCTGTACAGAGGCTATTTATCGACGCTTCTGCGACGAGTCTGTGCTCGGGAACGGCCTTCTTCCGGTGCTGACGAGACGCAAGCAAAAAATAGTTGAGTAAGTCGTATATACAAGATTGCTTGGTGGCACCTGTGATGCTGAATCCGAGTGGGGACGGCGCCATCGCAGGCTGATTCCGGCGTGAACGCGCACAGCCCGGCTGAAAACCGTGTCGTCGATGGCTGCTGGCTGCCGGCGCGGATCGAGTGCACAGCAAGCGCACAGAAAGTACCGGGCCGACGTCCAGGTTGGGTGGTTACTGTTCTCGATCGGAGGTAAGAGGATTCGTAGCGACCAATCCGCGATCCGGGGGCGCGGGAGACGGCATCGCCGCGCGCATATTCCATTCGTGCACGAGAGGGCAGGTCATGAAGCACATCTCCGACGTCGTCGCCGGGCCAGTGACCCCCGCGGTGCGTGATTACCGGACGGGGCCGCAAGGAGGAGGATCGATGACCACGACCGTGCCGGTCGTCCTGCTGCACGGGCAGCCAGGGGATCATTCGGTCTGGAACGGTGTGCTCGAGCGGTTGCCGTCCTCGGTGCGGGCGCTGGCGTGGGATCGGCCCGGATACGGCGGCAACGCATGTTCCGCGGGCACTCTCGAAGACAATGCTGTTTGGTTGCTGGATCAATTGGACCGCGCGGGAATTCACGATGCGGTGCTGGCCGGACATTCCTACGGCGGCGGTGTCGCACTCGCCGCGGCCGCGATCGCCCCCGAACGGGTGCGCGGGCTGATCTCCATCGCCGGAGTCGGGCCCGACTGCGCCACGAGATGGGATGAGCTGCTCGCCGCCCCCGTCGCGGGACCGGCGCTGGCAGTGACGATGTGGTCGATGATGCCGCGGCTGGCCCGATGGCATCGCGCGCGTCACCCGGACGCCGCCGTCTCCTGGCACGGGTTCGCCGACATCCGGCACGAGTACGGCCCGGTGTGGCGCACCGTCCTGCTCGAGCAGCGCGAACTGTTCCGCAGTCTGGACCATTGGCTCGAGCGCCTCGACGCACCCGATATGCCCGCATTGATCCTCGCCGATCCGACCGATAAGATCGTTCCGATCTCGACCGCCCGCGCGCTGCACGACCGGTTCCCGCGATCCCGCCTGGAGCTGGTCGCCGGAGGCGGACACCTGCTGCCGCAGCGGATTCCGGACATCATCGCGGCGAAGATAGGTGAATTTGTCGATTCGGTGGGCTGAGCAGGCCTCCGCGAGCGCGCGCGGACGCCTGCGGGCATATCTGAGCGAGCGCGAGGCCCACACCGCGCCACCGCCGCCGATGGCCCCCGAACACGGCCTGCTCCAGCGCGTGGCCGACGAGGTGCGCTGGTCGTTCGCGCCGCCGCGGCACTGGCTCGAGGGCGTCGGGGTGAACATCGCGCTCTCGCTGCTGTATCTGCTGTACTCGCCGCTGGCCCACCCGCACCGGCAATTCGGCTGGGTGGTCCTGGTCGGAACCTATTTCGCCACCTTCATCCTGGCCGACGTCACCACGACCAACGTGCTGGGCCTGGATGCGCCGCGAGTGCGCGCAAGCCTGGCCGCGGGCATGTCGATGCGCGGCATTCTGGTGACGAAAAACCTTGCGCTGCTTGTCATCGTGGGCCTACCGACCTTGGTGTTGACCGCGATCCTCGCGCACGCGATGCGTCCGGGCCAGCTCATCGGCACCCTGTTCGTGGTGACGCTGCCGCTGCTGTGCTGGCTCGGCGTCGGAAATATCCTCTCGGTCCTGCTGGCCGTGGAGACCCGGACACTGGTGCGGCGGTGGCGCGAACGGCGCAGCCGGACCACGCTGCTGTGGCTCGGCCATCTGGCGCTGCCGTACGGCGTCTACTACCTCGTCGCCCCGATCGACGGAACCCAGCACGACCCCTTGCTGCGGCTGCTGCCGCACCTGGATCGGAATCTGCGCTTCATCTGGAACGCCGGGGTCGGTCTGCTGGTGTGGATTCTCGGCACCGCGATCGCCCTGGCCATCGTGCGGCGTCGCGGGTTGCGAATCTACTGACCCGGGCCGATACGGCTGACGGCCGTTGCCGGACTCAGTCGTTCACGTACGCGTTGAGCGAGGTGCGCAGGTCGTCGATCAGGGCGCGGGCGGCGGTGAGACCCGAGCCGTGCCAGATGGTGTCGTCCACGACGAAATCGCGCTTGTCCGAGACAGCGCCGAGTTTCTTCCAGTCGTCACCGTGCATGACCTTCCGGCCGTAGGTCTCGCCGTCCCGACCGTCGAACATCACATAGATGATGTCGCCTTCGACCTTGGCCCGGTCCTGCTCGCTGCTCAGACTGCTCACCCGATAGGACGCATCCCGCTGTGCTTGGGGACGCTGCACTCCCGCATCGGCCAGCACACGTCCGGCAAACGTGTCCGAACCTTGTACCTGTGCGTCCGATCCGCCGAAACGCAGCACCGAGGCCTGTGACAGCGAGGCCGCGATCGCGGCGCCGGTGTCGTGCGCGTAGGTGTGGTAGTCGGTGATCGCCTTCGCGCCCGCGTTCGACCGCCCCAGAGCGTCGGCGAAGGCACTGAACGAGGTCTGCCAGCTGGGATCCTTGCCGATCAGCACGGTGGGTGCGGCCGCGCGCAAGGCGTTCAGGTCACCGTCGCCGACCGTACCGAGGACCAGATCCGGGTGCATCGCAGCGATTTTCGCGACATCGGGTGCGCCCGCGGCGCCCACGCTCGGCACGATCTGCAGGCCGTAGCCCAGGTACGACGGCTGCGGGCTGGGCCCGGCGAGTGTCGTCGCGCCGACGACCCGCTGCCACAGGCCCAGCGCGCAGGCCGCGTCCAGTGCGGCGGTGTCCAGCACGACGACTCGCTTCGGGTCGGCCGAAATCTGTGCTGTCCCAGCGGGACCGGTCACCTCGCGGGTGCCCGAGGGCTGATCCGGATCGCTCGGCAACGGGCAGGCGCGCGTGGTGTCGCGTTCGACGCCGACCACATCCGCGCCGGCGATATTGGTGGTGGTGCGCACGATCGAACTCGCGTTGTCACCGGACCCGTTGCCGCAGGCGGTCAATGCGGCAACGGCCGCGGCGAGCATCAGGCAACTGCCGCGCAAACGTCGTGTGCGGCGGCGGGCGCGTCCGTCCTCGCGCGAACCCACGCCGCGCGGGCGCTTCGCCGGGTCGGGTGTTCGCTCGCTGCGCTGGCTCACGGGCATGCGGGAAGGGTACACATGCTGTGCCTTCGACGGCATTCGCGGGCCCTGCGCGGTCACGTGTGCTGTCGCCTGCGCGTCCGGACGCGGATACGTGGGCCGTGACACCCAATTACGACAGAGAGTAGGACCGGGCGTGATGCTTGCGGCAGCACGGTTTACGATCCGTAGTAGCGAAAGCCACCGTCGTTCGCCGTGCGCCTGTCCGCCGGGCCGGAGCCAGACGTACGACAACGACCAGAAGGCATACCTTCAGGAGGATCAGTGACTGCTGTAGAGCCCCAGCCAGTCCCCCAATTGGAAGCGACTCGGCCGTACCCGCAACGCCTGGGGCCCAAGGGTTCGTTCATCTACAAGTTGGTCACCACCACCGACCCGAAGGTCCTCGGGGTGATGTACCTGGTGACGGCCACGTCGTTCTTCATGATCGGCGGGCTGATGGCGTTGCTGATGCGTGCGGAGCTGGCTCGTCCGGGTCTGCAGTTCCTCTCGCCCGAGCAGTTCAACCAGCTGTTCACCATGCACGGCACGATCATGCTGCTGTTCTATGCGACGGCGATCGTGTTCGGTTTCGCGAACATCGTGTTGCCGCTGCAGATCGGCGCGCCCGATGTGGCCTTCCCGCGTCTGAACGCGTTCAGCTATTGGCTGTACCTGTTCGGCGCGACCATGGCGACCGCCGGTTTCATCACTCCCGGCGGCGCGGCCGACTTCGGCTGGACCGCGTACACCCCGCTGTCGGACATCGTGCACTCCCCGGGTGTCGGCGCCGACCTGTGGATCCTGGGTCTGGCGGTCTCCGGTCTGGGCACCATCCTCGGTGGCGTCAACATGCTGACCACCGTGGTCTGCCTGCGTTGCCCGGGTATGACGTTGTTCCGGATGCCGATCTTCACCTGGAACATCGCGGTCACCAGCGTGCTGGTGCTGCTGGCGTTCCCGCTGCTGACCGCGGCCCTGTTCGGCCTGGCCTACGACCGGCACCTGGGCGGGCACATCTACGATCCGGCCAATGGCGGCGCCATCCTGTACCAGCACCTGTTCTGGTACTTCGGTCACCCCGAGGTGTACATCATCGCGCTGCCGTTCTTCGGCATCGTCTCGGAGATCTTCCCGGTCTTCAGCCGTAAGCCGATCTTCGGTTACACCACGCTGGTCTACGCGACCCTGGGTATCGCGGCGCTGTCCATCGCGGTGTGGGCGCACCACATGTACGCCACCGGCGCGGTGCTGCTGCCGTACTTCTCCTTCATGACCTTCCTGATCGCGGTTCCGACCGGTGTGAAGTTCTTCAACTGGATCGGCACCATGTGGCGCGGTCAGTTGACGTTCGAGACGCCGATGCTGTGGTCGGTGGGCTTCCTGGTCACGTTCCTGTTCGGTGGTCTGTCCGGTGTCATCCTGGCCAGCCCGCCGCTGGATTTCCACGTGTCGGACACCTATTTCGTGGTCGCGCATTTCCATTACGTGCTCTTCGGCACCATCGTGTTCGCCACCTTCGCGGGCATCTACTTCTGGTTCCCGAAGATGACCGGCCGGATGATGGACGAGCGCCTGGGCAAGTGGCACTTCTGGGCCACCATGATCGGTTTCCACACCACCTTCCTGGTGCAGCACTGGCTGGGTGCGGAGGGCATGCCGCGCCGGTACGCGGACTACCTGCCCACCGATGGTTTCACCACGTTGAACACCATCTCCACGATCGGCGCGTTCATCCTGGGCGCCTCGACGCTCCCGTTCGTGTGGAACGTGTTCAAGTCCTACCGGTACGGCGAGGTCGTGACGGTGGACGACCCGTGGGGCTACGGCAATTCGCTGGAGTGGGCGACCTCCTGCCCGCCGCCGCGGCACAACTTCTACGAGTTGCCGCGCATCCGGTCCGAGCGTCCGGCGTTCGAGCTGCACTACCCGCACATGGTGGAGCGGATGCGGGCCGAGGCACACGTCGGCTGGGGTTCCAAGTCGCACACCGTCAAGGAGTTGGAGAAGGTGCCGAGCTGACCGGCTGATTCTCCGCAATGACCGGCGCGGCGGTCGTCTCTTCCGAGACGGCCGCCGCGTCCGGTTTTTCCCGGCAGTGATTCCGGACACGGTGCCGTGGGCCGTGTCCGGCACGCCGGAAACAGCCTGAGACAATGAGGGGCCGTCGTCGGCGGCCGAGCATGGCGCGAGAGGGAGACAACGTGAGCACGTCCGAGCCTGAATCCGGCAACCACGGCCCGTCCGTGGTCGCACAGGCTGCCACGGGGACGACGGTGCTGATCACCGTCACCGGCCCCGACCGGCCCGGCGTCACCTCGGTCCTGCTGTCGGCCTTGGCGCGCAACGGGGTGAGCCTCCTGGACGTCGAGCAGGTCGTCATCCGCGGCCGGCTGACCCTGGGGGTGCTGGTGTCCTGCCCGGGCGACCCGGAGGGCCTGCAGGACGAGCTCGAGGACGCGATGGTCACCGTCGGCATGCAGGTCGAGGTCGAGATCGGCGCGGAATCCTCGGCCGGGACCAGGCATTCGACGCATGCGATCGTGGTGCTGGGCAGTCCGGTCACCGCGCGGGCGTTCAGCGTCATCGCGCGAAAGCTGGCCGAACAGAACGTCAACATCGACGCGATCCGGGGCATCGCGGACTATCCGGTGACGGGGCTGGAACTGACCGTGACCGCTCCCGCCAGCGAATCCGCTGTGCTCGATAGCGGCGCTTCCGGGCCCGCCGTGGTTTCCCGGACCGCCGCCTCCGGGCCAGACGTGAGCGCCGCGGAGACGCGCCTGCGCACCACCCTGGCCGAGGTCGCGGCCAAGCAGAACATCGATATCGCCGTGGAACGCGTGGGCCTGGCCCGGCGCGCGAAGCGGCTGATCGTCTTCGACGTCGACTCCACGCTCATCCAGGGCGAGGTGATCGAGATGCTCGCCGCGCACGCCGGGGTCGAGGACGAGGTCCGCAAGGTGACCGAGGCGGCCATGCGCGGTGAGCTGGACTTCGCCGAATCGCTGCGGCAGCGGGTGGCGACCCTGAGCGGGTTGCAGGAGTCGGTGATCGACGAGGTCGCCGAGGCCATCACGCTGACCCCCGGTGCCCGCACGACCATCCGCACGCTGCGTCGGCTGGGTTTTCGCTGCGGCGTTGTCTCCGGTGGTTTCCGTCAGGTCATCGAACCGCTCGCGCACGAGCTGGAGCTGGATTTCGTCCAGGCCAACACCCTCGAGGTGGTCGGCGGCCGCCTGACCGGCAAGGTGATCGGGGAGATCGTGGACCGCCCGGCGAAGGCCGTGGCGCTGCGGCGTTTCGCCGCCGAGGCCGGAGTACCGATGGAACAGACCGTCGCGGTGGGTGACGGCGCGAACGATATCGACATGCTCAACGCGGCGGGGCTGGGCATCGCCTTCAACGCCAAGCCGGCACTGCGCGAGATCGCCGACGCCGCTCTGTCGCACCCCTACTTGGATGCGGTCCTGTTCATCCTCGGCGTCACCCGCGACGAGGTCGAGGCCGCCGACGCTCGCGATGGTCTGTTGCGCCGCGTCCCGCTGAGCTGATCGTGTCCGGATACGCGTTCCCGGCTTCGGCGCAGGTGGCGATGTTGCGGGTCGGCAGCGTGCCGGGCGGTACCGGAGTGAGAGGGTGAGTTGTCCGAATTCGCATGCGATGACCCGGAATTCGGTTCGCCGGGTCCGGAGGTGACGGGCGAGGCCGCCCTCGTATCCGCGGAACTCGACGACGGATTCGTCGCGCGGCATGCGGAATTGGCGCGCGGGTACGGTAGCGGCGGTGATCCGCAGGACCCGGCGCTGGTCCAGGCGATGCAGATGGTGCTGCACATTCCGAAACAGGATCCGCCGCGTCGGAGCGCACTGCTCGCGGCGGCCGCGACCGCCGCGGTCGCGGTGTGTATGGATCCTCGGGTCGGTCCCGGCGGAGAGTGGGAGCAGCGGTACCTGACCTGGAAACGTTCCCGGATCCGCAAGGTGGCGCGGCGGGCGCGCGGAGCGCAGTGGCTGGCCGCGAACGAGGTCGACGGGCTCACCGTGGAGATCGACGGCGCGCAGGCGCGAGCGCTGGTGCCGGGGCCGGTCGGCGGCATCGATCAGCGAATCCGCAAGCTCCAGATCGGCGGCACCGAGCTGGAATCGGACGATCCGGGTCCCGTCGATCCGGAACTGCCGGTGTTGTGGCTGAATTCGGAACTGGGGATGACCGTCGGCAAGGCCGCGGCCCAGGTCGGTCACGCGAGCATGCTGCTGGCCGGTGCGTTGCCGGTGCGGCAGGTGTTCGAATGGGCGGCGCGCGGCTATCGCTGTTCGGTGCGCGAGGCCGGTCCGCATTGGCCCGCGCTGTCCTGGCTGGTTCGGGAGGGTTCGGCGACCGCGGTGCGGGATGCCGGGTTCACCGAGGTCGCCCCGGGATCGATGACCGTGATCGCCGTCCCGCCGGGCATTTCGAGCTGATTGCGGCACGGCGCTGCGCACTCGTCGTCGAAGTATGGCGGACGGTACGGAACCCGCAGGTTGCCACGATCGCGACAGTGTCGAATCTCACCGGCCCGATGGCGAATTCGCGGCCACTTCGGGGGTGCGGCGGGATATGACATCTACGTGCAAACGGACCATGTTGGGAATGTTTCGGGTGCGTGGTCCAAGATGGAGCCCGTGCCGCAACCGGATCCCGATCTACTCATCGATTTCAACCAGGTGACCGTCCGGCGGTCGGGACA
This sequence comes from Nocardia vaccinii NBRC 15922, assembly GCF_001613305.1. GTDB lineage: Bacteria > Actinomycetota > Actinomycetes > Mycobacteriales > Mycobacteriaceae > Nocardia > Nocardia vaccinii. The sequence goes on along the minus strand of NZ_BDCC01000014.1, from coordinate 1,926 downwards.
TACGCTCGTAGGTCCCCTCAGCTGGCAAGTGGAGCTCGACGAGCGCTGGGTCGTGCTCGGCCCCAACGGCGCCGGCAAGACCTCCCTGCTCCGAATGGCCGCCGCCGAACTCCATCCGACCTCGGGTACCGCACATCTCCTGGGTGAGGTGCTGGGCCGGACCGATATCAACGACCTGCGTCCGCGCATCGGCCTGTCCTCGGCTGCGGTGGCCAGCCGGGTGCCGTTGGACGAGAAGGTCAGCGACCTGGTGGTGTCGGCGGGCTACGCGGTGATGGGCCGCTGGCGTGAGGATTACGACGACATCGACACCGATCGAGCGGTGGACATGCTGGAAAGTCTGGGGGCGGAACATCTTTCCGACCGCGCCTACGGAACCCTGTCCGAGGGGGAGCGCAAGCGAGTGCTGATCGCGCGGGCGCTGATGACCGATCCGGAACTGCTGCTGCTCGACGAACCGGGCGCCGGCCTGGATCTGGGCGGCCGGGAGGAATTGGTGGAGCGGCTCGGCGACCTGGCGTCGAATCCGGACTCCCCGGCCACCGTGCTCGTCACCCACCACGTGGAGGAGATTCCGCCGGGCTTCTCGCACGGCCTGCTGCTCAACGAGGGCAGTGTCGTCGCCCAGGGGTTGCTCGAGGATGTACTGACGGCCGAGAACCTCAGCAAGGCGTTCCGGCAGTCGATCACCCTGGATCGCATCGAGGGGCGTTATTTCGCGCGTCGGAGTCGTCGGCTGGGGCGGCATCGCGCCTGAGTGCCGTGTAAGGCCGCGGGACCGGGGCTCGCGACGGGGGCGACCAAGCACCCGTTAGGGTGCGAAGGGTGAGTGAGACTGTTGCCGTGAGTGAACCGAGGACACCGCGCGCCGCGCGCCGCGCGAACCCGACGACCGGCACGGTGCGGCTGTGAACGATTCCGCGCCCGTGGCGCCCAAGGACGCGTCCACCGTCATGTTGGTGCGTGACGGCGAGTCCGGGCCCGAGGTGTTCCTGCAGCGGCGCGTCAAGGCGATGGCATTCGCCGCCGGGATGACCGTCTTCCCGGGCGGTGGCGTCGACCCCTCCGACGCGCAGGCCGAAATCACCTGGGCCGGACCGGGTCCCGCGTGGTGGGCCGAGCGATTCGGCGTCGATCAGGCGCGGGCGCAGGCGTTGGTGTGCGCGGCCGTGCGCGAGACGTTCGAGGAATGCGGAGTGCTGCTCGCGGGCCCGACGGCCGACACCGTCGTCTCCGATACGTCGGTGTACAGCGCCGCGCGTGCTCGTCTGGAGCGTCGCGAGCTGTCCCTCGGCCAGTTCCTGGCCGCCGAGGATCTGGTGCTGCGCGCGGATCTGTTGCGGCCCTGGGCGAACTGGATCACCCCCACCGTGGAATCGCGCCGCTACGACACGCGGTTCTTCGTCGCGGTGCTGCCGGAGGGGCAGCGCGCCGACGGGGCCACTTCCGAGGCCCAGCACGTCGTCTGGTGCACTCCCGCCGAGGCCCTCGAGCGGTGGAAGGCCGGTATCGACGTGCTGCTGCCACCCACCTGGTCCCAGTTGGTCGCGATCGGCGAATTCTCCGCTACCGCTGATATCTTCGCCGCCACACCGGATTTCGAGCCGATCCAGCCGATTCTGACGACCGTCGACGGTAAACCGCGCCTGCAATTCCCGAACAACGAACGCTACTTCGCAGATCTCCCCGACGGGTCCCGCCTGCGCGGATCTCAGCCCGCCGACTGAACATTCGGGTTGCGTCGGCATCGATCCGGGATCGGGCGCCGGGTCGCACGACTGTCAGCGGGTGCACAGCGGGTGCAGTGCACGTCGCGCGGCCGGTGGCGCGTACCGGGACCAGCGCGGATGTCGTCTGGATCGAAAGCCAGGAGCTGTACCGGTCCGTGGGATCGAGGGCCCGGGAGCGGTGCTGCGGGTGTGGGGG
>NZ_BDCC01000013.1 GCF_001613305.1 Nocardia vaccinii NBRC 15922 | reverse complement strand
TGAGGGTTCCCGACGCGTGCTGCCGGTGTGGGGCGAGGGTTCCCGACGCGGTGCTGCCCGTGTGGGATCGAGTGTCCCGGGCGCGTTGCCGCCGAACAGGGATCCTGCGACCAGTAGGCTCGTGCCTCGTGGCCGAATTCGTGACCGTTGACCGTCCCGAGGCGGGAATCGCCGTGCTGCGCTTCGCGCGGCCGCCGATGAATCTGATCGACCTGCAGGTGGCGCGGGAGCTGGCGGCCGAGGCCGACCGGATCGGCGCGGATGCCGAGGTACGCGCGGTCGTCGTCTACGGCGACGAACGGGTGTTCTCCGCGGGTGACGAACTGGCCGAACTCGATCGCCTCACCCTCGAGCAGGCCGCGGCGCGGGCCGCGGATCTACAGGCCGCGCTGGGCTGCCTGGCCCGCCTGCCGCAGCCCGCGGTCGCCGCGATCAGCGGTTACGCACTCGGCGCCGGATTGGAACTGGCCCTGGGCGCGGATCGTCGCATCATCGGTGACAACGCCCGCCTGGGGCTGCCGCAGATTCGCGCAGGCTTGATCCCGCTCTCGGGGATCCGGCGGCTGAGTCTGCTCATCGGGCCCGCGCGCGCGAAGGATCTGGTGTACACCGGACGCTTCGTCGAACCCGAGGAGGCCGCCTCGCTCGGCCTGGTCGACGAGGTCGTCGCCCCCGACGACGTCTACCTCGCCGCGATGCGCTGGGCCCGGCAGTTCGTCTCCGGTCCGGCTCGTGCGCTCGCCGCCGCCAAGGCCGTCTTCGAGGCCGGAACCCACGGCCACGATCGGGCCCGCGGGGAGTGGGTGGAGCTGTTCGGCACCGAAGATCGCAGCATAGGAACAGGTTCTTATCTGGTCGCTGGTCCAGGGTCGGCGGAATTCGTCGGCCACTGACCGGATCGGGGTGGGATTCGTCGGCAGTCCGCGCCCGTGGCCGCCGGATTCGGATGATCCGTTCGCCACGGGCCTGATGAGAATGCACACGTGAGGCTCGGCTACCCTTTCCGATCATGACCGCACGTCATGACGACCCCGCGCCGAACCCGTACGCCACCGAGGCGCAGGTCCAGGCCGCGCTTTCCGATAACAAGCTCGCCCAGGTCCTCTACCACGACTGGGAGGCTGAGACCTACGACGACAAGTGGTCGATCTCGTACGACGAGCGCTGTATCGCGTATGCCCGCGGCCGGTTCGACGCCGTGGTGCCCGATGCTCCGCTGCCCTACGAACGTGCGCTCGAGCTCGGCTGCGGCACGGGATTCTTCCTGCTGAACCTGATGCAGTCCGGGGTGGCGAAGTCCGGTTCGGTGACCGACCTGTCGCCGGGCATGGTCAAGGTCGCCACCCGCAACGGCCGGAACCTGGGCTTGGACGTCGACGGCCGGGTCGCCGATGCCGAAACCATCCCCTACGAGGACGACACCTTCGATCTGGTCTGCGGCCACGCTGTGCTGCACCACATTCCGGATGTCGAGCTGGCGTTGAAGGAATGCCTGCGCGTCCTGAAGCCGGGCGGACGGTTCGTATTCGCCGGTGAGCCGACCACGATCGGCAACTTCTACGCTCGCAAGCTGGGGCAGATCACCTGGAAGCTGACCACCGAGGTCACCAAGCTGCCGTTCCTGTCGGACTGGCGGCGCCCGCAGGAGGAGCTGGACGAGTCCTCCCGCGCCGCGGCCCTCGAGGCCGTGGTGGACCTGCACACCTTCGATCCGTCGGAGCTCGAGGACATCGCCCGCCGCGCGGGTGCGACCGAGGTGCACGCCGAGACCGAGGAGTTCGCCGCCGCACTGTGGGGCTGGCCCGTGCGCACCTTCGAGGCGGCTGTGCCCGAGGAGAAGCTGACCTGGCGTTATCGCATGGCGCAGTACCGGGCATGGCTGGGCCTGAGCATGCTGGACGAGAAGGTGCTGCGGCACGTCGTGCCCCGGCAGTTCTTCTACAACGCGATGATCACCGGTGTGAAGCCGGGCGGCTCGGAAAGGTAATGCGACCGGGCGGGATGCGCTAGTGGCGTACCGGTTCACCCGTGCGGATATCGAGTATCTCGGGGGCGCCGCCGGCCGGGCGGCCCTGGCCGAGGTGGGTCTGCTGTCGCTGACCACCGCGAGTCTGCTCGGCGATCTCGAGCGGGTGCGGCGCGATCAGGGTGATCGGGCTGCCGCGCTGGTGGAAACGGTGCGCCTGCGCCGTCGCGCCGCGGCGAAACTGGCTGGGGCACAGGACTGGCTGTTCACCGACGAGGCATTGCAGCAGGCGACGCCCAGTGTGGTCGCGCGGCATCGGGCCCATCGGATCGGCGGTCGCCCGGTACATGATCTGACCTGTTCGGTCGGCGCGGAACTCGCTGCGCTACACGAGGTCTGCCCGGCGGTGATCGGCAGCGACCTGGACGAGGTGCGTCTCGCGATGGCCGCGCACAATCTCGCCGGCGCCCCGAATGTGCTGCTGGCCAAGGCCGATGCACTCGTCCCGTGCAGTACCGGGACCGTGGTCATCGCCGATCCGGCCCGGCGCGCGGACGGCCGCCGCACGCACGATCCGGCGAAGCTGCAACCACCGCTGCCGGATCTGCTCGATGCCTACCGCGGCCGCGATATCGCCGTGAAATGCGCTCCCGGACTGGATTTCGACCAGTTCGCCGAATGCGAGGCCGAGGTGGTCTCCCTCGACGGAGCGGTGCGCGAGGCGTGCCTGTGGTCACCCGGACTGGCCGAGCCCGGCGTCAGCCGCCGCGCGACGGTCCTGCGCTCGGACGGCGGCTCCTGGACACTCACCGACAACGCCCCCGACGAGCTCCCGGAACGACCGCCGGGGGAGTGGATCATCGATCCGGACGGTGCGGTGGTGCGCGCTGGTCTGGTCCGCCACTACGCCGTCGAAAACGGTCTGTGGCAACTGGATCCACGCATCGCCTACCTCACCGGCGACCGCGTTCCCGAGGGGGTGCGGGGGCTGCGTATCCTGGACCGGCTGGATCTGCGCGAGAAGACACTGCGCGCCGAGCTCCGCCGCCGGGACTGCGGCGCGTTGGAAATCCTCGTCCGTGGAGTGGATCTGGACCCCGATGCCCTACGCGCTCGATTGAAGCCCCGTGGGTCAGTCCCGTTCACGCTGGTCGTCACCCGAATCGGCCGTACCCCGACGGTATTCCTCTGCCGGACGCCTCCCGCTCGCTGAGCAGCGTCCCCCGCACCAGCCCGCTGCGGAGGTGCCGTCGCACAGTTCGGCAGCCGATGCCGCAGTTCTTGCGCACCGCCGACAGCGAACCCGACATGACGAAGACACAGAGCGAGCCGTCTGCCGCACATTCCGGGCTTACCCCCGAAATCCGCAACAGGGGGCGGCGCTCATCCCGAATATGACCGAGCACAGCTGAATTCGGCCGAGCGGCGGTGGGACCGCTACGTCTCGGGTTTGAAGACGTAGATCTGCCCGACGCGGGAGGTCACCACGACTTCGCCCTTCTGACCGACCGAGGTGCCGGTGGTGGTGCCCTGAGCACCGGGCAGCACGGCCGAGGCGACGGTGGTGCCGGTGCGGGTGTCGAAGGTGACCAGGTTCAGCGCATCGCCGATCGGGGACACCACGTATCCGGTGTCGCCGGCGGTCTGCGCGGGGCGGCCGCGCAACTGCAGATCCTTGCGTTCCCAGGCGATCCGGACGCTGTCGCCGTCATCGCGCAGGGCCATCAGATGGCCGTCGTCGCCGCCCGGAATCAGCAGGCCGTCGTTGTCGGACACCGCGCCGCGCGGTGCGAAGCCGAGGGGCTGCACCCATTTGGTGTGCCCGTTCGCGGTGTCGACGGCGATCAAACGACCGCTGTTGTCACCCACGTAGACGGTTTTGCCGTCCGGGGAGAGCGTCGGGCTGGTGGCGCTGCCGCCGACCAGGATGTCGGCGCTCCAATCCTGCTGAATCCGCTTGTCCGCGTAGCGCAGTGCCACCAGCGAAGCGTTCGCGGAACCGCGCTGCCACACGGTCACGTAGAAACGCTCGGAGCCGGGATCGATGGCCGAGACGTCGGCCACCGGACACTGCGGCCCGCCGGACCCGCAATCGTCGAGGCCTTCGCCGTCGGCCGGGCGCGGCAGGTTCGGATGGGCGAGCAGATCGGGTTCGCCCAGAAGCTGGAACGACGGGACGATGCGGTCGCCGGTCTGCCGGTTCAGCACGTCGACCTGACCGGATTGGGTGACGGTCAGCACATGGCTGTCACCGGTGAACTGCACCGAGACCGGCACACCGGCCACGGGGGTGCGCCAGCGCGGCTCACCGAGCGAGTTGATGGAATTCATCCCGCCGTCGTCACCCACATAGACGTTGGCCAACTCGTCGACCGCCGTGACGGAGTGGATCACGTCGACACCCAGCGGATTGCAGAATCGTTTACGGCCCGTGGGCATCTGGAACGAGAACAGCGCGCCGATGGGACCGGGCTGGCCGACGCAATCGGTGCCGATACCGGTGGTCACGAACAACTGCCCGTCCGGTCCGATCGTTGTCGGCGTGGCGGCGGGGCCGCCGATCGGCCTCGACCAGCTCAGCGTCAGATGCCGCGATCCGGTGACCGATGTCGTGCCGCTGTTGCGCCCGTCGTGGAAGGACGAGGGCCAGCCGTGGCCGGGGCCGACCGTGATGTCGTCGAGCGTCGTTCCCCCGCAGCCGCTCAGGGTCAGCACGCCGACCGCACCGAGGGCCGCGGCGGCACGAAATGCCGGGCGGCGCACAATGGTACGGAGATCGTGCGCGGGTCGCCGGATGCTGGTACGCACCTGACCTTGTCTCCCATCTGCTCGTACGGGCTTGCACGAGACTAACCGTCCCGGCGAGCGGGCGGTGTGCCGCCTCATGGAGTGCGTCCGCTTCGGCTGGATTTCCGCGGACGGCCAGGGTAGGGGATTCGGCCGATCGCGATCGAAAGTACGCTGGTAACTCGACGACGACACCGCGGGACGAGAGGATCGCCCGATGGCTGCGAGGAGCACTTCGTGACGAGCATGTGGGGCGCACCGTTGCGTTCGCGTTGGCGGGGTTCGCGCCGCCGGGATCCGGAACAGGCGCGCTTTCTGACCGTGGCGTCGCTGCGCTGGGTGCTCGCCAATCGGGCGTACACGCCGTGGTACCTGGTGCGGTACTACCGGTTGTTGAAATTCCGCCTGGCCAATCCCCATATCGTGCTGCGTGGCATGGTCTTCCTGGGCCGCCGGGTCGAGGTGCACGCGACGCCCGAGATGGGACGCATGGAGATCGGCCGCTGGGTGCACATCGGCGACGGCAACGCGATCCGCTGCCACGAGGGTTCGCTGCGCATCGGCGACAAGGTGGTGTTCGGCAAGGACAACGTCGTCAACACCTATCTGGACATCGAGATCGGCGCGTCCACGCTGGTGGCGGACTGGTGCTACATCTGCGACTTCGACCACAAGATGGACGACGTCACCATGCCGATCAAAGATCAGGGCATCGTGAAGAGCCCGGTGCGCATCGGCCCGGACACCTGGATCGCGGCGAAGGTCACCGTATTGCGCGGTACCCGGGTCGGCCGCGGCTGTGTCCTGGGCGCGCACGCCGTGGTCAAAGGTGACGTTCCGGACTACAGCATCGCGGTCGGCGCGCCCGCCAAGGTGGTCAAGAACCGCAAGGACGCCTGGGACGCGGCCGCCGATGCACGCGCGGCCCATCGGGCCGCGCTGGCCGATATCGAGCGCAAGAAGACGCAGAGCGGTAATGCTGCACAAGCCGAATCTTCGAGTATCGGCGCGTCGTAGCGAGGCTGGCCGTAGCGGGGTGAATCTGTCGGTGGCGGGCGGTAGCGTCTGAGCCATGAACCGATACGCCGCTCTCTTGCGAGGAATAACTCCGAGCAATCCCGCCATGCGGGGAGAGAAATTACGCGGTGTATTCACCGGACTGGGGTTCGAATCGGTCGGCTCGGTGCTCGGCAGCGGCAACATCGTGTTCAGCGCCGAGGAGTCCGATTGCGCCGCACTGGAATCGCGGATTCAGCACGGATTGTCCGGTGAACTGGGAATCGGCGGCGGCACCTTGATCCGCACTCGGGCGGAGCTGCAAGTGCTGATCGATTCCGATCCGTTCGCGGGTATGACGCATTCCCGGGAGACCTATCTGATGGTGACCTTCCTGAAGAATGCGGACAATCCCGGTCTCGGCGCCGAACCGCCGCCGCATCTGGCCGCCCAGGTGAAGATCCTCGGGTACGACGCGCAGGTGCGGGCGATTCTGGCGGTGATGGACAACAGCACGCCGGGGACGCCGAATCATATGGTGTGGCTGGACAAGACCTTCGGCAAGGAGGTCACCACCCGCACCTGGGCCACGGTGCAGAAGATCGTCGCCAAGTTGTAGCGGCTCGGCGACACCTTCCGGTGACCCTTGCGGAGCCGTGCTTCCGGCCGTTCCGGCCGGACCCTGATGAGGCAGGCAAGCAGGTACATCGGGAAGGCCGGATCACCCGATGAGCACACACGGTCGACGGAACTGATCATGTGAATACCGGGAGAATTCGTCTCGGGGGACCGCAATCGAAATGGATTGCAGGACAACAAATTTGTCGGAAGACGTTATTTCTCGGCAGGTGGGTGCTGAACCTTTTCGGGGTTCACTCCGCTGCATGCCGGGTTTTCGCATCGTCATCGAACAGTAGGGGGATTCATGAGGATTTCGATCGCGATCCTGTGCGCGGTGGTGGTACTCGTATCCGTTTCGGCGGTGGGTCCGGCATCGGCTCAGCCGGCCGGCCCGCCCGCACTCCTGGCCGCGCCGAAGCGGATTCACCGTGATGCGACCGGATCGGTGCGCCAGGTGGTCCCGGATCGTCCCATTCCGCGATCGGGCGCGTCCGGCGGCGCCGCCGAGGCGGCCCTCGCGCACACGACCGCCGTCGAGCGGCTCTTCGGCGCGGCCGCGTCGGGGAAATTGTTGGTGCAGAAGGTTTCTCGGCGCGGCCGGGGTAGCACTGTGCGGCTCACGCAGTCGATCGACGCGGTGCCCGTGTACGGGGCGGCGGTAGCGCTGGCCCTGCAATCGGACGGAGCGCTGCTCTCGGCGAGCGGCGCACTCGCCGAACGTGCCTCGGGCAGTTTCCCGGCGGCGTCCACGACTCCGTCGACGAGTGCCCGGGACCGTGCGATCACCACCGCCGCCGAACTCGCTCACGTCCCGGTGACTGCGGTGCGGGTGCGGGCCGGGTCGGCGGCCTGGTTCGATCCGGAGCTGACCGGCAGCGGTCCGGACAAGACCGCGGTACCCGCGTACCGCTTCGAGGTCACTGCGGCCGGGGCCGGATGGCGGATATTCATCGCGGCCGATTCGTCCGGCACGGTCCTGGACGCGTGGCGGACCGGCGCGAATCTGACCCGCGTGGTGTGCGATGCGAATTTTCACGGCGCGCAGGGGCAGCTCGGCATTCCGTGCGGTGCCGAAGGATCGTTTCCGGTCGTGCGCGCCGAGGGGCAGGATCGCGTGCGCGGGAACGAGGATGCGAACAAGGTCTACGACTGGATCGGCGCTACCGAGAACTTCTACGCCCACTACACCGAGCTGGGCAGCCTCACCGACCTGATCGGTATCGATACGCGCGATGGACGAGGTAAGGCGCTGCGCGCCCACGTCCGGGTGTGTCCGGATACGTGCCCGTACGCGAACGCGTTCTGGTCCGATGCCGAGGGGTTCGTGATGGGCACCGCGGTACTCGGGTTGGACGTCGTCGCCCATGAGCTGACCCACGGTGTCACGGAGAAGACCAGCGATCTGGACTACGTCAACGAGTCGGGGGCGATCAACGAATCACTGTCCGACGTGTTCGGTGAGTTCACCGAATTGACCACGCGCACAAGGCATTCCGCTGGAGATCGCTGGAAGATCGGCAATGGTACGCAGGTGGGTGTCATCCGGGATATGAAATCACCGGACACCGCGGCGGATCCGCAGCCCGAGACCTATCGGGGGCCGGGCTGGGCTTCGGCGACGTATTCCGATCGCAACCGGGTGCCGGATCTGGGCGGGGTGCACATCAACAGCGGCGTCGGCAACAAACTGGCCTTCCTGATCACGGACGGTGGAACCCTCGGTGGCCGGAAGATCCGGGGAATCGGCCTGAAGAAGGCCGCCGCCCTGTACTGGGCGGTGCAGACCGAGCTGTACCCCAGCGCCGACTATCCGGCCCTGGCGGACACCTTGCTCACGGCTTGCCGCGACACCGTCATGGAGAAGTCCGGCGACTTCACCGACACCGATTGCGACCAGGTACGCACCGCCGTCGAGGCGGTCCGCATCCCCTTGCGCGAGGACCGCGCCTGAGTGCCGAGCGTCTCCTCCATCGCAGGCGTCGCCTGGCCCCGGCTCGGAACTGCGCGACGTCATGCTCCGCATACAGGGTGATCCGCCGCGGGAGATTCTCGATCGGCTTCCGGTCGAGAATCGAAAGCGGCGGGATCCGGTACGAGCCGGCAGCCGGCTTCTCATCATCGGTTCGGTCGCGGCGTTGTGGGATGGATTGCCGTCGGCGGTGCTGGTCGGGTAAATGAGCCAGAGATTTGCTCGAACATGGTTACTCTCTGTCTGTGGGCATCGAATGGTCGAGTGTCGTCGCCGCGCCTCGTCGTGAGGTATTCGCCTGGTTCGAACGTCCCGGGGCATTCACTCGGTTGGCTCCGCCGTGGCAACCGGTCGAGGTGCGATCGGAGGCGCGATCATTGGCCGACGGACGTGCGATTCTGGGCCTGCCGGGCGGGCTGTCCTGGGTGGCCCAGCATCGTTCGCGGGAATACGATCCGCCGCACCGGTTCGTCGACGAGGTGGTCGCAGACGGGCTCGCCACACTGCCCGCGGGCATGCTGCCCTGGCGGCACACCCACGAATTCGAGGTCCTGGATGCGGACCTCACGCGAGTGGTGGACCGCGTGGATACCCCGGTGCCGGAGTTCGCCCTGCGAGCGATGTTCGCCTATCGATCCCGTCAGCTGTCCGACGATCTGGCGGCCCACCGACGTGCGGCCGAGCATGGCCTGCCGCCGTCGGTCATCGCGGTCACCGGTGCGAGCGGCCTCGTCGGGTCCGCGCTCACGGCAATGCTGAGTACCGGCGGACATACCGTGATCCGGCTGGTCCGCGGTGCACCGTCCGGACCCGGCGAGCGCACGTGGGATCCGTTCGATCCGGACCCGACCCTGTTGGAGGGGGTGGACGCGGTGGTGCATCTGGCCGGAGCTTCCATCGCGGGACGGTTCACCGACGCGCACAAGCGTGCCATCGCCGACAGCCGGATCGAGCCCACTCGACGGCTCGCCGACGTGGCCGCGCGTTCCGGGGTGCGCACCTTCGTCAGCGCATCCGCGATCGGCGTATACGGCGCCGACCGAGGCGCGCAGGAGCTGAGTGAGAACAGCCCGGCCGGCACGGGCTTCCTCGCGGATCTGGTCACGCGATGGGAGTCCGCCGCCTCGGTGGCCGCGGATCGAATTCGAGTGGTGACCGTCCGCACCGGTATCGTCCAGTCGCCCCGCGGTGGAACGCTGCGTCTGCAGCGCCCGCTGTTCGCCGCAGGGCTCGGTGGACGCATCGGTGACGGCCGCCAATGGCTGTCCTGGATCGGCATAGATGACCTGGTCGACATCTACCACCGAGCACTGTGGGATACGGAACTGGTCGGCCCGGTCAATGCCGTTGCGCCCCAACCGGTCACCAACGCCGACTACACCCGCACCCTGGCCCGCGTGCTGCATCGCCTCGCCCTGCTCCCGGTCCCCGGCTTCGGCCCGGCGCTACTCCTGGGCGTCGAGGGCATGCGTGAGCTCGCCACCGCCAGCCAGCGCGTCCGACCGGTCCGATTGCAGGACGTCGGACACCGATTCCGCACTCCCGGACTGGATTTCGCGCTGCGCCACGTCCTCGGACGCACCCTTGATACCAACACCCATGGCTGAATCCCGCCAGAACCGGCTCGCCGACCCCGTAATGCGGTACCGCATCCGGCGGTCCGGCTACATCCGCTCCGATTGGACGAATCGGGACCAATGCATCGTTTACGAATCGATAAGATGGCCGAAGGCCTGTCGATCGCCGTAACGGCAGCAGTACGGCGGTGTGACCCTTCGCTCGGATGCATCGAATGTGCATCGAAAACTTGCTACAGTGGGTTATCCAGTCGATTCGAAGGAGAATGGTGTGATCATCGATCGACCACAGTGGCTCGGCCGGTTGGCCGCCATACTCGGCGTCGCGGCGGCTGCCCTCACGATCGCCGGCCCGACGGCATCCGCGGCCCCTCCCGCGCCGGTTCCGCACCTCGAGCTGGGGCGATATTTGGGTACCTGGTATCAGTTGGCCGCCGTGCCGCAGTTCTTCAATCTCGCCTGTGCCCGCGATACGCGAGCCGTGTACGGCCTCGATCCCCGCGGCGACATATCGGTGCACAACAGTTGCACCACCTGGAACGGCGCGACGAACCAGATCCAGGGCACCGCAACCGTGACCGACCCGGCCACCAATGCCCAACTGCACGTGAGCTTTCCGGGAGTCCCGACTCAGGACCGCCGCGAAGGGCCGCCCAACTACATCGTCACCGCGCTCGGCGCGAACTACGACTGGGCGCTGGTGACCGATCCCGCGCGGATATCCGGTTTCGTACTGTCGCGCACGCCGGCGCTCGACTCGGCGCGCTGGGCCGCGGCCCGTGCCGCCATCACCGCGGCGGGCGAGAACAGTTGCCTCTACCTGACCTCACCCACCACGGGCGGGCTGAGCACGATCGCTCCGCTGTGCGTTGCCTGATGAAAGGTCCGGTGTGAAAGAGATTTTCCTGTTCGCTGATCGTTTCGGCGGCGGAGGTGTAGTTCGATGACGGTCACGATCGCGCTGTTCACCCGCGATCTACGGGTGCACGACAACCCGATGTTGCGCGCGGCCTGTCGCGAGGGCGCCGCGGTGGTCCCGCTGTTCGTCCTCGACGACCGGACCATCGCGCGGGAACCGGTGGCGCCCAACCGAATCCGCTTCCTGCTGACCGCGCTGAGCGAGCTCGACGACGAACTGCGCGCACTGGACGGTCGCCTGGTGATCCGGCGCGGAGACGTTCTGGACGAGGTGGATCGCGTTGTCGCGCGCACGCACGCCGAAAGCGTGCACATCGCCGCCGATGTGAGCTGGTACAGCCGCGTACGTGAGCGGCGGCTGCGCGAGCGGCTCGCGCATCGCGACTGCCTGCTGTACACCCATGACGACTCGCTGACGGTAGCCACACCCGGCGACCCGGCGCCTGCCACGGGCCGCGGCCACTTCGCCGTTTTCACACCGTATTTCCGGCGGTGGATGCAGACTCCGATGCGCCGTCCACTACCGCCGCCACCCCGGTTCGTGGTGCCGTCGTATCGCGGTGTGGCCCTGCCCCGGTTCAGTGAGTTGTGCGACGAACCGGGCTCGCCGCAGATGACCGCGGGTGGCGAGACCAGCGGCCGCAAACTGATGAAGCAGTGGTTCTCCGGCCCGATTCGGCACTACGACTCGATGAGCGACGATCTCGCGGCCGACGCGACCTCGCATCTGTCGCCGTACCTGCATTTCGGCTGTATCTCCCCGACCGAGCTGGTGCATCGTGCCGATTCCTCGACGCCCGGCGGCTACGCCTTCGTCCGGCAGCTGGCCTGGCGCGATTTCCACCATCAACTGCTGGCCGACCGGCCGGAGGCGGGTTGGACCGACTATCGGCGCGGTCCCGTCGAATGGCGCGACGATCCGGCCGCCGCCGAGGCCTGGCGTAACGGCCGTACCGGATATCCGGTGATCGATGCCGCGATGCGTCAACTGCTGGCCGAGGGCTGGATGCCGGGCCGGGCTCGGTTGATCGTGGCCGCATTCCTGACCAAGACCCTGCGTATCGATTGGCGCATCGGGGCCGCACATTTCCAGCGCTGGCTGACCGACGCGGACGTGGCCAACAATCAGCTCAACTGGCAGTGGGCGGCCGGCACGGGCACCGACACCCGTCCGAACCGGGTGCTCAACCCGCTCCGCCAAGCCGAACGCCACGATCCGGACGGTGAGTACGTGCGCCGCTGGCTTCCAGAACTGGCGCATCTACCCGGTGCGTCGGTGCATACGCCGTGGCGGTCCGATACCCCGCACTCGGTATATCCGGCGCCGATCGTCGAGGTCAATGGAATGTAGCTCGCTCGGGTGCCGGAGATTGTCGCCGCGCCGACCCGATATCGGGCTCGCGGGGCTGAATATCGGCAAGGATGACCTCATGGACGACTGGAATGCGAAGATCATCGCCGAATTCCGTGCCAACGAAGGCCGTGTGGGAGGGCCGTTCGAGGGAGCGCCGGTGCTGTTGCTCCATCATCGCGGGCGCAAGAGCGGGCGTGAGTCGGTGACTCCGATGATGTATCTGGCCGATGAGCACGACCCGGATCTCATCTACGTCTTCGCGTCCAAGGCGGGCGCACCGACCAATCCGGATTGGTATTACAACCTCACCACGGCCGGATCAGCGCAGATCGAGCGCGGTACAGAGACCTACCCGGTTACCGTCCGCGAGGTTGCCGGCGCCGACCGGGACCAGATCTACGACGAACAGGCCCGCCGCTATCCGGGTTTCGCCGAATACGCGGAGAAGACAAAGGACATCCGGACGATTCCGGTGGTATCACTGCGTCGCGACTGACCCGATCAGTCGCCCGATCGCATTGCCGTGCGCAGGGTTTCGTGATCCAGCGGCGGGCCCGGTAGGGGATGGGCGGCCTCACTGCGCAAACCGTCCAGCAGGATGCCGAGGTGCCGCCGCCAGGCGTCGGGCGCCTGCTCGCGTACTCCCTCGGTCGCCCGCACAGCCGACCACAGCATCAGTCCGATATCGGTGACGTCGACATCGGAACGAAGCGCGCCCGATTCCCGAACCCTCGCGATCAGTTGCTGAAACAGAATGTGACCCTGATGTTTAGCGATTTCGATGGGACTCTCGGGTGGTAGCGAACGCACGCAGATATCGGTGAATCCACGGTCGCGGGCCTGCCACGCGGCCAGTGTTGTCAGATGCTCGACCAGACCCGTCCACGGATCGGTGGCGGACAGGGCGGCCTCGGCGCTGCGCACCGACTCACGCACCTGATCCAACAGCGCTTCGGCGATCAATTCCTCGCGGGTCGGGAAGTGATTGTAGAGCGTGCCGATGCTGACTCCGGCATCGCGGGCGATCGCGTTGAGCGAGGCGTCCAGCCCATCGGTGGCGAACCGGCTCTGGGCTGCGGTGACCACCTTGGCCCGATTGTCGCGGGCGTCCCGGCGGCGCGGTCGTGTCCCGGCGTTCGCGATACTCCCTCGTCCAGCCGCGTCCACCATGACTTCAGCCTAACAACTCGAGCGCCCTCTCGATTTTCGAGCTAAGTTGAGAAGGCGCTCAAATTGAGTGCCTTCTCAATTTTCGGGAAAGGAACCCGCGATGTCTCATCTGGCTGTGTTCGGCGCAGGCCCCGCGCTCGGTCTGTCTGCCGCGCGTCGCTTCGGTCGCGCCGGGTATTCGGTGACGCTGATAGCGCGCAACGGCGGCACACTCGACTCGCTGCGGCAGAGTCTGGCCGTCGACGGCATCGCCGCCGACATCCTGCTGGCCGACCTGACCGATGACACTCAGGTCGATACCGCCCTGGCGAATCTGCTTGCCCGGCATGGTATTCCGAACGTCGTGCTCTACTCTCCCGGCGGCGTGGAACGCCTCCCGGTGGATGCGCTCGCCCTCGACGCGGACACGTTGCGCTCCTGGCTGCCGCTGAATCTGACCACCCCTGTCCGAATCCTGCACGCCCTGTTGCCGGAGATGGTGCGCCGTGGATCGGGAGCGGTACTCGTCGCACAGGGCAGTTCGGTGCGCGAACCACAGCCCGCGTTGGCCAGTGTCGGCGTTCCGCAGTCCGGGCTGCTCAACTATCTGCGTTCGGTGGCTCAGCAGGTGGCCCCGGCGGGGGTGCGCGTGGGTAGTCTGCAGATCGGCAGGCTCATCGAGACGAGCGCGGCCCAGCGTTTGTACGACTCCGGGCATTTCGCCTCGGTCGAACCGAACGAGGTCGAGCGGGTCGAGCCCGACGCGCTTGCCGACGAGCTGTTCGAGATGGCGACGACCGATGCGGAGGTGGAACGCGCTGCGTGAGAGTCCGCCGCAGCCGACGAGGCCCTCCGGTCGCTACCGGAGGGCCTCGGGGGAGCGGTTATGCCGCTTGTCGCTGTTCCGCGGCGGGCGCCGCGGCGACCTTCTCGGTCTCGGCGAAGCCCGGACGGCCGGTGCCGATGAAAGCCACCAGCCAGGACGCGACCGCGATGAACCGGTTGCGGAATCCGACCAGGTAGAACAGGTGCACCGCGAGCCAGGCGGTCCATGCGATGACGCCGGTGAACTTCAACTTGTCGCTGACCTTGGTGACCGCGCTGAACCGGCTGATCACCGCCATGGATCCCTTGTCCCAGTAGACGAACGGGGTGCCGGGCTGCTTCTTGCGGCGGATGATGTCCGCGACGTGCCGGCCTTCCTGCATCGCCGTGGGCGACTGGCCGGGGTAGCCGTTCAGCGAGGTCATATCGCCGATGGCGTAGATGTCGGCGTGGCCGCCGACCGTGCAGTCCTGATTGATCAGCAGTCGCCCGGCGCGGTCGGTCTCGCAGCCGGTGGCCTCGGCGAGCAGCCCGGCGAATCCACCGGCCGCCACGCCCGCCGACCAGACCACGGTCTCGGCGGCGATACCGCGCTCGACGCCGTCCTTGGTCTTCACCGTGACCTTGCCGTCGTCGATGTCGGTGACGAACGTGTCGAGCAGCACCTCGACACCATTGCGGGTCAACGACTCTCGCGCGTATTCCGACAGGCTGCCGCCGAACGGGGGCAGTACGGCACCGGCGCCCTCCACGAGGGCGACCGAAATCTCTTGGTGGTAGTACCTTTTCGCGAGTTCCTTGAGCTGGCCCGCGACCTCCACGCCGGTCGGCCCGGCGCCGACGACCACGAAGCTCAGCAGTCGCTCACGAGTCTGCTGATCGGCCCCCGCGGCCTCGGCGAAGACGCGCTCGATCTGCGCGCGCAGCCGCTGGGCATCGTCGATGGTCTTGAGCGAATAGGTCTTCTCGGCGAAATCGTCACGGCCGAAATAAGACTGGTTGGCGCCGGTGGCCGCGATCAGCGACCCGTAGCGGATCTTGCGCGCGCCCTGCTCGGTCTCGTAGGTGAGTACCGCCGCGTCGGCGTCGATCTCGACCACCTTGCCCAGCCGCACATCCGCACCCTGGTGCCGACGCAGCACCTGCGCAATCGGCGGGGCGATGTCCGCGGCCGGGAGCACACCCGTCGCTACCTGGTACAGCAGCGGCTGGAACAGATGCTCCGGAGTACTCGAGATGAGTACGTAATCAACCCCCGACTTGTTCAACTGCTTCGCGGCGGCGAGCCCGCCGAAGCCCGATCCGACGATGACGACATCCGCGGCTTCGATACCCGCATCCACGTTCCGCATGACAACCTCCTTCTGTCATTAGTAAACGCGATCCGGAAGGGGACTGTTCCACGGGTCAGGGCGCATAATTCAGATGACTCTTATCTGGATATTTCATGAATGGAGGCCGTGATGGAATTACGGCAACTCTCGTACTTCGTCGCCGTCTGCGAGGAGCTCAGCTTCAGCCGGGCAGCATCGCGGTGCTTCATATCGCAATCGGCTATCAGTCACCAGATCGCCAGACTCGAACACGATCTTGGTGTACAGCTCTTCGAACGCTCCACGCGATCGGTCGTCCCGACCGACGCAACCGCTCGGCTACTTCCGCTTGCGAAACAGATGCTGAGCCTGGAATCTGCCATTCGCGCAGCTGTGCGGGCATCCGGGCCGCGAATTCGCCTGGCCGCCAACATGTCGTTCGCAACAAGATCGCTCTCGGCCATCGCCGGGGCGCGCGATGCGCATCCGGGGGCCGAGATCGAGTTCGTGATCAAACCCTTCCGGCAGCGCATCAGTGCTGTGGCAGATGGTGATTGTGATCTTGCTCTCATCCGTGGCGGTGTCGATCAACCCGGTCTGACGGTGGAACAGCTATGGGTGGAGGACCTCGTTCTGGCGGCCTCGACGTCTCATCCACTCGCCGGCCGCGAGGACGTCACACTCACCCAGTTGGGGAATTACCCGTTACTGCTGCCGCCGGAACAAGAACAGGTGCTGTTGCACAATGTGATCCGCGCCGCATTCGCCGACTTGCCGATCCGGCCCACCTTCGGGCCGCCCATCCCGCCGGACCACACGGCCACGATGGAGTTGATCAACCGGCCCGACGCCTGGACCATCCTGTACGCGAACACCGCGGTCGAGGGGATCGCCCGACTGAATCTGGCCGGCCGCCCGCTGCGGGTGCCGGTGTCCTCGGTCGTGCGCAGTGATGTGCGGCCCTCACCGATCCTGGTGACACTGCTGGCCGCACTACACAGCTCCTGAGGCGGATTTCAGCCGCGGGTCTCCACGCGGTGGAAGAGATGTTCGACCAGGGTGATCAGCGAACGCAGGCAGGTGCCGCGGTCGCGGGCGTCCAGGGCGGTCAGCGGGGTGTTGGGCTCGAGGTCCAGGGCGTCGCGGATCTCGCTGAGCGGATAACGCTGCGATCCCTCGAACTCGTTGACCGCCACCGAATACGGCACGCCGCGCTCCTCGAGCACCGCGAGCACCTCGTCGGCCTTGTCGATTCGCCGGGTGTCGACCAGGACCAGCGCGCCCAGCGCGCCGCGGGACAGCTCCTCCCACAATGGGATGAACCGCCGCTGCCCCGGCGTGCCGAAAAGATACAGCGCCAGTTGGGGATTCAACGTGATGCGGCCGAAATCCATTGCCACGGTGGTGGTTACCTTGCCGGGGAGACCGGCCATATCGTCGATGCCGACGCTGGCCTCGGTGATGGTCTCCTCGGTGCGCAGCGGCCGGATCTCGGACACGCTGCCCACGAACGTGGTCTTGCCGACGCCGAAGTTACCGGCGACCAGTAGCTTCACCGACCGGGTCACGGTCTCGGGCACATAGTCGACGGTGCGGTCGGGAACCGCAGACTCAGACGGCGAGAGCGCGGAGCCCATTGAGTACCTCCTCGAGCAAAGCAAGCTCCGGCACGGATTTCGCCGGGGCCGGTGTGGCCAGGTGGCCGCTGTCCAGCAGGTCGGATGCGAGGATCTTGACCACCGAGGGTGGCAGATCCAAATAGGCGGCGATCTCGGCGAGCGAGAGTACGCGCCGCCGACTGCACACCCCCAGGACCCGCAGCGCATCCGGGCTCGCGCCCGGCGCTGGATCCTGAGCTGCCACAACGAGGGTCACCAGGTCGAGTTCACGACTGGGACGTAGACGACCGCCTGTACGGACATACGAACGCACCAGATCCGGGTCGCGCCGGTGGTTACTCATGTCACCGGCCGCTAGTGCTGGCGCGGAAGGCTACCGAGCTCCCGGCCGACCCGACCGGCGAGTTCGTTCATCCTGTGGGCGACCATGCTGACATCGACCTCGCTGGTTGTCGACACGCCGATCAGTGCGCCCTCGCCGGCTGCCGTGATGAAGATCATCCCGTCGTCGTACTCGGTCATGTTCTGCCGCACCGCGTTCGCGGTACCGCAGAATTCGCCCAGGGCCTTGCCCAGTGAACGCAGCCCGGAGGAAGCGGCGGCGAAGCGTTCGGCGTCGTCGAGACCGATGGCGCCGACATGGGCGATACGCAGACCGTCTTCGGAAAGCAGGACGGCGAAGCGAACGCCGGGAACGTGCAGATCGTCGAGCATCCAGGCCAGTTTGTTGCCGTCGGTGACGGCTGTACCGGGTGTGCCCATCAGGATGTCATCCCTTCGCTGTGTTCGTCGAATGCGGCGCGGCCGCTCTGGGAACCGCTGTGCCACGCGGTCGCGATCTCGGGGCGGGGCAGCGCGGTGGTTTCGGAGACAGTGCCGTCCTCGGCGCTGGCCAGTCGCGCCACGCTGGAGACCGAAACGGTCCGGCGGCGGCGGCGCGGCAGTCCGCCCGGGGTGATCTCGTGCACGGTCGAGGTGGTGACGGGTTCCGGCTCCTGGATTGACACCGGCTCCGGCTCCCGGATCGGGGCGGGTGCGGGTATCTGCGGGTTCGGTTGCACCGCAACAGGTTCCACGGGAGCGGGTGCGGAGACCGCCGGTACCGCCGGATCAGCGGCGGACTGCTCGGTGGTCTTGCGTTCGGTCAGCAGGGTTTCGGGAACGAATACCATGGCGCGCATACCCCCGTACGCGTTGGGGCCGTCGACGTAGACGCTGAAGCCGTAGCGTCGGGCCAGGGCGGCGATACCGGGCAGGCCGACTCGCGGCGCGGGGCCGAGCTGGTGGATGTCCACGGCGCGTTCTCCGGCCAGGATCTGCCGCGCCTCCTCCATCTGCTCGGCGTTCATCCGCACACCAGCGTCATCGATGATGACGGTGACGCCGTGGTGGCCTTCCTGGAAGCTGACATCCACGAAGGAGGTCGGGGGGGAGTAGCGCAACGCGTTGTCCAGCAGCGTCGCCAGGGTGTGCACCAGCGGCTCGACCGCGCGGCTGATCACGACCCGATCGAGCTGTCCGGGCCGGACACGGGTGTAGTCACGAACGCGGCCGATGGCGCCGCCGACGATGTCGGTCAGCGACTGCTGGGGCCAGCGGCGTCCGGGCAGACCACCACAGACGATGACGTAGGACTGCGCCTGACGGATCATCTGCTGAACGTTGTGGTCGATCCGGGAGAGCGTCTCGTAGACCTCGTCACCGCGGTGGCGGCGCAACGCGTCGCTGACCACCTGGCCGACGTCGGCGCCCAGGCTCACCACCGACGTGCCGAACGAGCGCACCGCGGCGCTGGTGGCCTCGTGCGCGCCGGCCTGCACGTCGTTGCGGACCTTGTCCGCCTCCGCGTGGGCGGCCTCGATCTCGGACCGCACGGCGCTCTCGGCCTGCGAAATAGCTTGTTGCGCTTCGAATTCCGCCTCATGGCGGGTCCGATCACGGGTCTCGGCCTGCACCATGTGCAGATCCGAGATGTAGCGCTCGGCCAGGCCGCGTAGCAGCCTGGGGAAGCGCTCGTTGCCGGTGGGCAGTTCCACCTGGCTGTCCGAATGTCGCGTGGACTCGACCGCGAAGGGCATCGTCGTGGTGACGAAATACTCGAGCTCGTCCTCGCGCGAGGTGACCTCGCGGGCGACGGTCTCAGCGCGCATGCGCTGCTGAGCCGCGTAGTAGACCGCGTAGACCGCCGCGCAGACGGCCAGGAGGAGCACCACGGCGAGGATCCACGAAATCGTCACGGCAGTAGATTGATTCATCAGGTTTCCTCTTGCCGGGTGCCCGGCCGCCTCGCCTTCCTCAGCTCGTCGGTCGCGTCTTGCCCGCGACCGGATTCATGCCTGTCAACTTCTGGAACAGGACAGGCGAAGGCCTGCCCATCGAAAGCTCGAAATGCCGCCGGGACAGGCGATCTCGCGACGGCACCGCCGGAGCAGGACCGACCACTCCTGTAACCCGACGACGGCCAACATTAGCAGCAATTCGTGATGACAGCGACCGAACCGTTACAAACTCTTGTGATCGAAAACAACAGTGGCCCCGGCTGTTTCCAGCCGGGGCCACGGTAGTGCAGTTTCGAATGGACTAGCCCTTGTGGGTCTTGACCGCTTCGGTCAGTTGCGGAGCGACGTTGAACAGGTCGCCCACGATGCCGTAATCGCTGATCTCGAAGATCGGAGCCTCCTCGTCCTTGTTGACCGCGACGATGGTCTTCGAGGTCTGCATGCCCGCGCGGTGCTGGATCGCACCGGAGATGCCCAGCGCGACATACAGCTGCGGAGAGACCGTCTTACCGGTCTGGCCGACCTGGAACTGACCCGGGTAGTAACCCGAGTCGACCGCGGCGCGCGAGGCGCCGACCGCGGCGCCGAGCGCATCGGCCAGCGGCTCGACGACCTTGTGGAAGTTGTCCTCGCTGCCGACGCCGCGGCCACCGGAGACCACGATGGTGGCCTCGGTGAGCTCCGGCCGGTCGCCACCGACCACGGGCTCGCGGGAGGTCACCTTGGTGACGCCCTCTTCCTGCGCGGGAACCTCGACGGATACCTTCTCGCCGGCGCCGGCCTGCGGGGTGGCCTCGACCGCGCCCGGACGCACCGAGATCACCGGCACGTCGCCGGTGGCCTTGGCGTCCACGGTGTACGCGCCGCCGAAGATGGAGTGCACGACGGTGCCGTCGGACTTGACGTCGATGACGTCGGTGAGCAGGCCCGAACCGATGCGGGCGGCCAGGCGACCCGACACCTCCTTGCCTTCGGCGGAGGCGGCGACCAGAACGGCTGTCGGGGCGGCCGATTCGCTCAGCCCGGCCAGCACGTCGACCTTCGGGGTGACCAGGTAGCCGTCCACGTCGTCGGACTCGGCGACGTAGATCTTCTCCGCACCGGCCGCGGCGAGCGCGTCGGCGAGCTTGTCACCGGTCCCGGCCGGGCCGAGCACGACCGCGGCCGGGGTGCCCAGTGCGCGGGCGGCGGTGAGGAGTTCGGCGCTGACCTTCTTGACCGCGCCGTCGGCGTGCTCCACGAGCACGAGTACTTCTGCCATTGTTCTCTTCTCCTGGGGTTGCTCGGGGCCGCATGAGCGGTCAGGGCCGGGGGCGGTAGCGAAGCGTCACCACGCAGGCCCCCGCTCATGCCGCGAAAAGGCGCAGCTGTCAGATGATCTTCTGGCCGACCAGGTAGGCGGAGATCTGGTTGCCGCCCTCACCCTCGTCGACGATCTTCTCGCCCGCCGTGCGCGGCGGCTTGGGGGTGACGCCGGAGACCGCGGAACCCGCGTTGGCGACGCCGACGGTGGCGGGATCCACGCCGAGGTCGGCCAGGGTGAAGGTCTGCACTTCCTTCTTCTTCGCGGCCATGATGCCCTTGAAGGAGGGAAAGCGCGGCTCGTTGATCTTCTCGGTGACCGAGACGATGGCGGGCAGGTTCGCCTCGAGCTTGAACACGCCCTCGTCGGTCTCGCGCTCGCCGGTGATCTTGTCGCCGTCGACGGTCAGCTTGCGCAGATGCGTCAGCTGCGGGATGCCGATGTACTCGGCGATGATCGCGGGCACCGCGCCGCTGCGGCCGTCGGTGGCCTCGTTACCGGCGATGACCAGTTCGACACCCTCGACCTGGCCCAGCGCGGCGGCCAGGACGTACGCGGTCTGCACGGCGTCGGAGCCGTGGATCGCGTCGTCCTTGACGTGGATCGCCTTGTCGGCGCCCATGGACAGCGCCTTGCGGATGGCTTCGGTGGCACGCTCGGGACCCATGGCCAGGACCGTGACCTCGCCGCCCTGCGCTTCCTTGATCAGCAGGGCCTCTTCGACGGCACGCTCGTTGATCTCGTCCAGGATGGCGTCGGCGGCCTCGCGGTCGAGGGTGTAGTCACCATCGGTCAGCTTGCGCTCGGACCAGGTGTCGGGAACCTGCTTGATCAGTACGACGATGTTCGGCATTGGTCTTCGTCGACCTCCTGTTCTGGTGGACACATGAAAGTGGGGTCGCACGAGGGCCGTACGTCCACGGAAAAGTAGCTCGTTTCGGGAGATTACCCTACGTTAAGTTACTCATGGGTAACTTACGGTGTGATGTTCTCCATCGCCACCTCCGCGCGTCGGTGTGATACAGGCGACCGCTAACGTCTGTCGGATGAGTGAGGCCGTTTTCTCCCCTGTGGAAACCAGTGCGGTGGACCAGTTACCGCTGACCGGCGAGCGGACCGTGCCGGGCGTCCCGGAGGAGAACTACTGGTTCCGCCGCCACGAGATCGCCTATCTGCGCCTTCTTTCGCGCTGCGCCGGTCGCACGGTGCTCGAGGCCGGATCCGGGGAGGGATACGGCGCCAACATGATCGCCGATGTGGCGGCCCGGGTGATCGGCCTGGACTACGACGCGAGCGCGGTCGAGCACGTGCGTTCGGCGTACCCACGGGTGGAGATGATCCAGGGAAACCTGGCCGAGCTCCCGCTCGACGACGATTCGGTCGACGTCGTGGTGAATTTCCAGGTGATCGAACACCTCTGGGACCAGGGGCAGTTCCTGCGCGAATGTCTGCGGGTGCTGCGTCCCGGCGGTGAGCTGCTGATCAGCACGCCGAATCGGATCACCTTCTCGCCCGGCCGCGATACGCCGCTGAACCCCTTCCACACCCGCGAGCTCGACGCAGCGGAGATGGCGGAACTGTTGGTGGCGGCGGGTTTTCGGGTCGAGGTGATGGCCGGTGTGCACCACGGGCCCGAAATCGTTGCGCTGGACGGTAAATGGGGCGGTTCGATCATCGACGCGCAGATCGAGCGCGCCCTCGCCGGACAGGCCTGGCCCGCCGACCTGGCCGCCGACGTCGCCGCGGTCCGCAGCGAGGATTTCGCGCTGGACATCGCCCCGGCGGGCGCTGGACCGGAAGCCTTCGGCGGAGCGTGGGATCCGCGCATCGACGCGAGCCTGGATCTGGTCGCGATCGCGGTGAAGCCGTGACCGGCGCATCCGCCGCCGAGACGCAGGTCGTGCCCGGACAGTTCACCCTGGTGCTGCATTCGCATCTGCCGTGGCTCGCCCATCACGGGCGCTGGCCGGTGGGGGAGGAGTGGCTCTACCAGTCCTGGGCCGCGTCCTATCTGCCCGTGGCGCGAGTATTGAGAACCCTTGCCGCCGAAGGTCGTTCGAATCTGCTTAGCCTGGGCATCACGCCGGTGCTCGCCGCCCAGCTGGACGATCCGCACGCTCTGGCCGGAATGCATCACTGGCTCGGCAACTGGCGGTTGCGCGCCGACGAGGCCGCGATGGCCGGGAACGTCGCGCTGGGCCGCCACGAGCACGGCCTGGCCGCGGCGGCGCTGGCCGATTTCGAGCAGCGCTGGCGGCACGGCGGTT
The DNA here is from genome assembly GCF_001613305.1 of Nocardia vaccinii NBRC 15922. Lineage (GTDB taxonomy): Bacteria > Actinomycetota > Actinomycetes > Mycobacteriales > Mycobacteriaceae > Nocardia > Nocardia vaccinii. The sequence goes on along the minus strand of NZ_BDCC01000013.1, from coordinate 50,910 downwards.
CGCCGGTGTGGCGCGAGCTGATCGATGCCGGCACGATCGAACTGCTCGGCGGGCCGCTGGCCCATCCGTTCCAGCCGTTGCTGGATCGGCGGCTGCGCACCTTCGAACTCACCGAGGGATTGGCGGACGCACGGCACCGCTGGGGCCACACCCCCGCCGGCATTTGGGCTCCCGAATGCGGTTTCACCCCGGGGATGGAAGCCGAATACGCCGCCGCGGGTGTGACGCACTTCATGGTCGACGGTCCCGCCCTGCGTGGCGATACCACCCTCGGGCGGCCGGTACGCGATTCGGACGTGCTGGCCTTCGGCCGGGATCTGCAGGTGAGCTATCGCGTGTGGTCGCCGAAATCGGGATATCCGGGGCACGGCGCGTACCGCGACTTCCACCATTACGACCACGCCACCGGCCTCAAACCCGCGCGGGTCACCGGTAAGCAGGTCGAGGGCCCGGACAAGGCGCCCTACGATCCGGATCTCGCGGCCGCGGCGGTGCGCCGCGACGTGGCCGACTTCGTGGCGACCGTGCGCGAGCGCCTGATCGCCGAATCCGCCCGAATCGGCCGGCCGGCGCTGGTCGTGGCCGCGTTCGACACCGAACTGTTCGGGCACTGGTGGCACGAGGGTCCGCAGTGGCTCGAACAGGTGCTGCGCGCACTGCCCGAGGCCGGGGTCGACGTCGGCACGCTGGCCGATGCCCGCGAACGCGGTTATGTGGGAGAACCGGTTCAGCTCGCGGACTCGTCCTGGGGTTCGGGCAAGGACTGGCGGGTGTGGGCCGGGGATCAGGTGCGAGATCTGGTCGAGCTGAATGCCGAGATCGTCCGTTTCACCCTGGACACGCTGGACAAGCTGCGCGCGGAGGCGGGCGGTGCGCAGTTGCGCGATCCGGTCGCCGATCAACTGCTGCGCGAAGTGGTGCTGGCGGTGTCGAGCGATTGGGCGTTCATGGTCAGCAAGGATTCCGCCGCCGGATATGCCCGCGATCGCGCGCACCGGCATGCGCACGCGGTGCGGGAGATCGCCGCGGCGGCCCTGGGCGGACAACTGGCCAAGGCACGCGACCTGGCGGCAGGATGGTACGCGGCCGACGGACTCTTTCCCGCGTTGGACGCGCGGCGGCTGGGCCCTGCGGCATCCGTGGTCCCCTCGGCGGGCGATCACACCCAACACAGAGGACCAGCATGAAGATCTTGATGGTGTCGTGGGAATACCCACCGGTCGTGGTCGGCGGCCTGGGGCGGCACGTACATCACTTGGCCACCGAATTGGCCGTCGCCGGGCACGAGGTCGTCGTGCTGGCCCGTCGTCCGATGGGCACCGACGCCTCCACCCATCCCACGCACACCTATATCGAGGACCGGGTACTGGTCGTCGCGGTCGCCGAGGATCCACCCGCGTTCGACTTCGGCGAGGACATGCTCGCCTGGACGCTGGCGATGGGCCATGCCATGGTCCGCGCGGGCGTGGCGCTGAGCAAGCCGGGTATCGCCGAGGGCTGGACTCCCGATGTGGTGCACGCGCACGACTGGCTGGTCGCGCATCCGGCGATCGCGCTGGCCGAATACTTCGACGTACCACTGGTTTCCACCATCCACGCCACCGAGGCCGGGCGGCACAGCGGCTGGGTGTCCGGCCGGGTCAACCGGCAGGTGCACTCGGTGGAGTGGTGGCTGGCCAACGAATCCGACGCGCTCATCACGTGTTCGGCCTCGATGCAGGACGAGGTGGAGCGGCTCTACCATCCCGAGCGAGTGCCGCTGCGGGTGATCCGCAACGGAATCGATGTGGGGGCCTGGTCTTTTCGCACGCGTCTTCCGCGCTCGGGCCCGCCGCGGCTGTTGTATGTCGGGCGGCTGGAATACGAGAAGGGCGTGCAGGACGCCATCGCGGCGCTGCCCCGGATCAGGCGCGCGCATCCGGGGACGACGCTGACCGTCGCCGGTGTGGGCACCCAGTTCGAATGGTTGCGCGAGCGTGCCCGGGTGCATCGGGTGGCGCGGGCGGTGAATTTCGTCGGCCGTCTCGATCACGAGGAGTTGCTGGGCTGGTTGCACGGCGCCGACGCGATCGTATTACCCAGCCGCTACGAACCTTTCGGCATCGTCGCGCTCGAGGCCGCCGCGGCGGGTATACCGCTGGTCACCTCGACCGCGGGCGGCCTCGGTGAGCTGGTGGTGGACGGTGTCACGGGTGCGTCCTTCGCACCTGCCGACGTGTCCGGCCTGGTCGAGGCCGCGTGCGCGGTGCTGGACGATCCCCGGGCCGCGCAGGATCGCGCATTCGCCGCGCGGGAGCGGCTCACCGCCGACTTCGCCTGGGATGTGGTTGCGGCCGAGACGATCCTGGTCTATCAGGCCGCCAAGCGCCGGGTGCGCAATCCGATGGGACGTCCGGTCGTCGTCGAGCGGCCGCTGCCGGAGCGGGATCCGAATTCGGAATAACGCACTCGAATGATCATCGGCCGGGTGCTACGTTCTACTCGTTTCGACGGACGGTCGCGGACCGGTTGCGAACGGGGAGGATTCGGCTGTGGACAAGCTGCAGTGCGACTGGTGCGGCGTGCAGACACCGCCGGGTACGGGGCACACCTGCCCCAGTTGCGGTGCGCCGCTGGACGAGGCGAACAAGGTCAGCGATTCGGGCTGGCGGGAGGCGCCGCGACTGCGCGACATGACCGAATTCCGGTTCGGCGGCAGCGTCTGTCAGGTCGAGGGTGAGCTGGTCCCGGTGGCCGAGATCGCGCTCGGGCCGGGCGATCAGGTCTACTACGAGCATCACGTGATGCTCTGGAAGGACGAGGCCGTCCCGATCTTCGCGCTCAATACCGGTGGCGGGATGAAACGTTCGCTGGCCGGTATGCCGCACGTCATCACCGTATCCCAGGGGCCGGGCCGCATCGCGTTCTCCCGGGATTCGCCGGGTGAGCTGGTGGTGCTGCCGATGCATCCGGGGATGGAAATCGATGTGCGCGAGCACGCGTTCCTGCTCGCCTCGGGCAGCATCAACTATTCGTTCGTGCGGATCAAGGGCCTGGCCAATATCCTGCACGGCGGCAACGGCATGTACATGGACCGCTTCATCACCCAGGGCTATCCGGGGCTGCTGATGCTGCACGGGTACGGCAACGTCTTCGAGCGGAATCTGCGTCCGGGGGAGAAGATCCTGGTCGAGCCGGGTGGATTCCTCTACAAGGACGCGACCGTGCAGATGCAGGCGGTGCCGCAGAACATCAAGGTCGGTTTGTTCGGCCGAATGTACCTGGCCGAGATGACCGGGCCGGGCCGGGTCGGCATCCAGTCGATGTACGTCCACCACCGGTCGGGGTAGGCCGAGATGAACGCCTACACCTGTCTGTTCTGTCGTCAGCCGAGCGATCCGAACGCGAGTACCTGCCCCAATTGCGGTGCGCCGGTGGATATCCGGGCGGCGGTGAGCGCGTCGGGCTGGACCAAACAGCCCGCGATCCGCGATATGACCCGCATTCAGTTCGGCCAATCCCGTTGTCAGATCGAGGGATCACTGGTCCCAGCTGCGGATTTTGCCCTGGCACAGGGGGATTGGATCTACTTTTCGCATCACAATCTGCTGTGGGTCGATCCGAACGCGCAGTTGGACCGGATGAGCCTCAAGGGCGCGTGGCGGCGGATGATGGGCGGGCTGCCGCTGATCATGATGACCGGTCGCGGGCCCGGACATATCGCGCTGTCCGGTACGCACGCCGGGGATATCGTGGTGCTGCCGCTGGCGCACAATCAGCAGATGTGGGTGCGTGAGCACCGATTCCTGGCGGCCGGCGGCAATATCTCCTACGACTGGTCCAACAACAACGTCTGGTTCGTCACCGGCAGCGGCGACGATCGCAAGACGCACTACCCGCTGGGCATGTTCGGCGATATTTTCAGCGCCCAGGCCGGTCCCGGTCTGCTGTTGCTGCACGCGCCGGGCAATACCTTCATCCGGGACCTCGCGCCGGGCCAGAGTCTGCTGGTCAAACCATCCGCGCTGCTGTACCGGGACCTGTCGGTGACCGCGCATCTGCATCTGGAATATCCGCACACCCGCGGGTTGGGGTGGTGGCGCAGCTTCAGTTATCGCAGCATCTGGTTGCGGCTGGTCGGTCCGGGACGTGTTGCGGTGCAATCGGTTTACGTGCCCGAGGAGGAATCCGAAGCGATCCGGTCGCATTCGCAGGCGACCGTGCGGCGTTGGTGAGTACATCGGAGCGCTCGTCCGGGCGGTAACTGTCGCGCCCGCCCGGGATTGCCAGGCGGGCGCGAAACATGATGTGCTCGAACGTTTTCGAGCGGATCAGCAGTGGGGGAGGGTGGTTCCGAACAGGCCGCCCAGCAGGCAGCCGACCTTACCCGCGAGCAGTGTCTGCAGGATGCCGGTGGTCCCCGTCCCGTCGGCCGATCCGGTGCCGGCGATCGGAGCCGGCGTCGTCTGCGCACCCGCGGTGGTCGCGGCGACGGTGCTGCCGCCCGCCACGAGGGCGAGAGTCACTGCGGCGCTTGCCAAAACACGTTTCATATCGTATTAGTCCCTTTTACCCGGCCGACCGGACGGTCGGCGACACTCGAGTATATGAATCGCCCGCCGCTGGGAACATTTCCTTTTCCGTGCCCTGAGTCACATCACATTCCGCGTCCAGCATTCTGCGGGCGCGCGGGATCAGCACCCCTCGATTGATCAGGAACCACGCGGCGATCGACACCACGAACGGCAGCTGGGAGACGAGTCCGGATCGCACGATCTGCCCGGACGGGACACTGTAGATCACGACGATTCGCAGGACCGCGTCGGAAAGGGCGGGTAGGTGACCGGTTCGCATCGGGGAGCGGCTCGATTCGCAATCTGGGCGAACTGGACACAACCCCGCGGTGAACGCCAGGTGTGATGCTCGTCTCGTTCACCGGACTGGCATCGGGGCGACACTCGGCGGATGCTTCGGGGCCGATTCGAGCTGGCTTCATCGGATCATGGCGACAAAGGCAGTGTCAGATCCCGCCCTGCTCTCACCCGAGTCCGCGCCCGGCGCGGTTTCTTCCGCGCCGGTGCGCAGCGCGGCCGCCGGTGACGGCCGCTCACAGTACTCGCTGGTGGTGTCCTCCGACGCCGAGCACCGCATCGCCGCACAGCGGCTGCGCTATCAGGTCTTCGCCGGGGAACCCGGATTCCGCATTCCCGAGCGGGCCGACGGCCTGGACGCGGACTCGTTCGACGACCATTGCGACCATCTGCTCGTGCGCGACGAGCTGACCGATCAGTTCGTCGGCTGCTACCGGATGCTGCCGCCGGACAAGGTCGCAGCCGCGGGCGGCTACTACACCGCCACCGAATTCGACCTCAGCGCAATGGATCCCGAAGGTCAGCGCATCGTGGAGATGGGCCGGGCGTGCGTGGTGCCCGACCACCGCAACGGCTCGGTGGTGACGCTGATGTGGGCGGGCATCCTGCACTACATCCAGCTCACCGGCTACGACTGGGTGATGGGTTGCGCATCGGTGCCCATGCAGGACGCGCCCGGCGATCCGGTCGGTGCGAATGTGCGCGGTGTGCGAGATCTGGTGCTGGCCAAGCACGGTGGCGATCCGGCCCGATGGGCGCGCCCGCTGAACCCGGTCGTGGTCGACGGCCGCACCCTGGACGAGCTGGAACCGCCCGCGCGGCCGAAACTTCCGCCGCTGCTGCGCGGATATCTGCGCCTGGGCGCGGATATCTGCGGCGAGCCCGCCCACGACCCCGATTTCGCCGTCGCGGACTTCGTCGTCCTGCTCGGCCTGGACACCATCAACCGCCGGTATCTGGAGCGCTTACAGGCGGCGGCCTCGGTCCTGGATGGACGGTGAATGTCGATGTCCGCGTTGGTATCTCCGGGATCCGCGGGGTTATCGTGCCCGCCCGCCGAGGCCGTGCACGCCTGGATGCCGTCGAGTCCCTGCGTACCCGGTTGCGTCGAGACCGTGGCCGAGGTGGGGTCGTTGCGCGTCGCCGTTCGGGTGATCGGTGCGTTCGGGCTGCTGTTCGCCTTCCCGGTGGTCAACCTGGTCACTCCGCGCAGCCGTCGGCGCACCCTGCATCGGCGCTACGCGCGTGCCGTATTGCGTTGTTGCGGAATCGGATTGCGGGTCGTCGACGAGCGTGGTGCGAACTCCGAGCCGAGTGAGTCCGCCGTCGGCGCGGCTGCCGCCGACCAGGCGCTGCTGATCGTCGCGGGGCATGTCGGCTGGACCGATGTGCTGGCGCTGGCGGCGGTCCAGCCGATGGGATTCGTGGCTCGGGCGGACCTGATCGAGTGGCCGGTGCTCGGCGGTCTCGCGAGGCTGATGCGGGTGATCCCGATCGAGCGGGAGCGGTTGCGCGGGCTCCCGGACGTGATCGGAGCCATCGCCGCGCGGCTGTCCGCGGGCGAGCGCGTCGGGATATTCCCCGAGGGCACCACCTGGTGCGGCCGGGCACACGGCCGGATGCGCCCGGCGCTGTTCCAGGCCGCGGTGGACACCGGCACCGCGGTGCAGCCGATCCGGATACGCTATCTGGATCGAACCGGCGAGCTGTCCACCGTGCCCGGTTTCGTCGGCGTCGACACCTTCCTGGACTCGGTCGGCCGGGTGCTGCACTCGCGCGGCGTGGTCGTCGAACTGACGCTGCTGCCCGCCGAAGCCCCGGGCGAGGACCGGCACGATCTGGCCCGCCGCTGCGAACGCGCGATCCGCGGCGACGAGACTCCGATCATCGACGCCGGCGTCACCGCCCTGGGGACAGGTCCGACCCGGAAGATCGTCTCGGACAACGATATTCACCACCCTGCCGAGATCTCCTGAGGCATTCTGCCGAAGGTTCGACACCGCAGGCCGACCCGTCCCGGGCCGGCCTGCCGTATCCTGTGCCCGCTGCTGCGGGAATCGAGCGTGCCACCGCTCCCGACCAGCGTGTTCGCGTTCTGGATCGGGTCTTTCGTAATGCGCACTGACCGGCTGGGCCGGTTCCTGCCAGACTGAAGGTCGCGACCTATCGATGCGGCGACGTTGAATCACCAGCGCCTCGCCGCGCGACGGACTCGGTCGCTGAAGGCATCTTATGACCTCGCAAATCACCACCGAACCGACGTCTGCGTCGCGTTCGAACCGCGGCCGCGACAGTTACGACGGTCTCGAGCCGTGGTTCGAGAAACTGGCCACAATACCTGAGAACGATCCCGAACATGCCCGGCTGCGCAAGGAGATAGTGGACCGCTGCCTACCCTTGGCCGACCACATCGCGCGCCGCTACAGCCGAAGGGGGGAAACCTTCGAGGATCTGTTCCAGATCGCGTCGCTGGGCGTCGTCTTGGCGGTGGATCGTTTCGACCCGTCCCGGCAGAGCACGTTCATGTCCTTCGCGGTGCCCACGATCATGGGCGAGGTTCGCCGCCACTTCCGTGACCGCACCTGGATGGTGCGGGTGCCACGCCCGGCCAAGGAACTCCAGGCGGCCATCGGTCCCGCGACCGAACGACTGGCACAGCGGCTGCACCGGATGCCCACGGTCACCGAACTGGCCGCCGAGCTGGACGTGGACCGGCTGGAGATGACCCAGGCTTTGCTGGCCGCGAACGCCTACAGCGCCGATTCGATCGATAGCTCACCGAGCGATGCCGATCACGAGCCGACGACCGCCCGGGTCATCGCGGAACTCGGCAACGAGGACGACGGTTACCAGCTCACCGAGGACGCACTCGCGATCGGCCCATTGCTGCGCGAACTGCCGCCCCGGGAAAGAACGGTGTTGCGGCTGAGGTTCTTCGAGAATCTCACTCAGGCCGAAATCGCCGAACGGATCGGCGTATCCCAGATGCAGGTCTCACGGCTGCTCTCCAGGACGCTCACCGGTCTGCGTCGCCGGGCGCTCGCCGACTGAGACCCGGTCGGGGGCCGGGTGGCCGAGTTCGACGATCGCGGTCAGGTCCGCGGTGTCCCAGCCGTCCTGCGCGACGCGCAGGTACGCCTCGCGCGCGGCCCGGGTGAGCGGGAGTTCACAGCCGTCGGGGACGAGGTCGAGGGCGTGGCCGAGATCCTTCGCTCCGAGTACGGTGGTGAACCAGCCGTCGTGTCCGGGATCGAACAGGCCGTCGATTCGGTTGTGCAGGCCGGCCGGGACCATCAGCGATTCGCGCAGCAGGTTGCGGAGCGTCTCCTCCTCGATACCGGCCGCGCGGGCGACGCGCGCCGCCTCGGCCACGACGGCCAGGCCGGTCATCAGCAACTGATTGTTGACCAGCTTGACCACGGCCGCGCGAACCGGGTCGTCGCCGGTGTCGACCGGCCCGGCGAACAGCTGCCAGACCGGTGACAGGGCCGTCCGCGCGGAGCGCGCGCCGCCGATGACGAAGGTGGCCTTGCCCGACGAAACTGCCTGGGGCGCACCGAGAATCGGTGCCGCGACCAGACGGTCACCGTAGTGACGATGCAGCTGCGTCAGCGTATGCGCGGACACGGTCGACATGATGGCCACGACCGTGTCCGCCCAACTCGGCCGGGCCGCGTCCTCGGGCGCCGCGACGTCGATGACGCTCCGATCATCGGCCGTACAGACGAAGACGGCATCGGTGCCCGCCGCGATGTCGTCCGGAGAGGCCAGTTCCCGGGCGCCGCGCGCGACCAACCCGTCGGCTCGGCCCGGCGTGCGGTTCCACACCTCGACCGCATGTCCGGCCTCGAGTAGCCGCTCGCCGAGCGCACGGCCCATTCCGCCCATTCCGAGAACTGTCACCCGCATGATTGCCCCTTCTCCCGTCATGTTCAGCTATCGCGGTCGCCGCCGAGTTCGTCGACGATCGGGTCGGCGGCAACGTCCTTCTCCTGTTCGGCGAGCCCGGGACAGGTGTGAGTGGTCACCATGACGAACCTCCTGTGACTCGAAAGCGGTGCGCACAGTCTTCGCCTCGACGCGGTACCCGGTGCCGTATCCGGGCAAACCTGGTATCGAACGGGCGGGCGGATTTCGGATGCACGGGCGTCGGAGGTGTTCACTTTCGCGCGGTGCGGGCAACCACGCGGACGGTCTTCAATTCGGGATCGGCGGCGTCGGGGATGTTCATCCCCGCAGCGACGCCGGTCCGCAGATAATCGAGCACGGCGGTGTCCAGACATTCACCGGGAACGACGGCGGGGATGCCGGGCGGGTACGGGGTGAGCTGTTCGGCGGCGATACGCCCGACGGCGTCGTCGACCGGGATCATGTCCGCGGGACCGAAGAACGCGTCGCGGGGCAGCATCACGCTGTCGAGCTGGAGTTCGTTCGGAGACGGTAATCGAATTCCGTGCGGTGCGGGGTTACCGAGCTGTGCGCGCCAATCGGTCAGCGCCCGCACGAGTTGATCGATGCGCTCCGGGGTGTCGGCCATGGACAGTGTCGCCAGAACTCGTCGGTGGTCGCTGAGACCGAGGTCGATCCGTCGGTGGTCGCGCAGCCAGTCGGCGGCGTCGTAACCGGTGGCGCCGGTGGCCGACACGTCGGTCAGTACCTGCAACCGATCGAGGTCGTGAGATGCCTGTACGCCGAGCAGTGCGTCCTCGGGGACCTCGACGTCATCGATGGAGTTCAGCCTCTCGCGGGTGCGGCGGGCGAGCTCCAGGGCATGACCGAGTGATTCCTCCCCGTGTTCGACCATCTGCCGACGCCAGGCGTCCAGGGCCGCGTAGACGAGCACGTTCGGGCTCGTGGTCATCAGCAGATCCGCGCATTCGCTCAGACGCGTCGGGTCCACGAGGTCACCCTGCAGGTGGAACACCGAGCCCTGCTCGAACCCCATGCCCATCTTGTGCACACTGACCACACATACATCGGCGTCGGCATCCATTGCCCACGTGGGCAATTCGTCGTGGAACGGCAGATGCGCACCCCATGCCTCGTCGACGATGAGCGGTTTGCCGCGCTCGTGGCACACCTCGGCGATACCAGCGATGTCGGCGCAGGTGCCGTAGGGGCTCGGGCTCACGATCAGTGCACCGCATGCGTCCGGATATCGCTCCCAGGCTCGGCGTACCTGCTCGGGCGAGGGCGGATGGGAGAAATGGCGGTCCGCATCCCAGCGCGGTGTGATCCATCGAGGCTGCACACCGGAGAAGATCAGCCCGGCGACGATGGATTTGTGACTGTCGCGAGCCACGAGCAGCCCGCCGTCGTGCCCGCCGGCGACAGCCATCATCGCGGCCTTCACCGACAGCGAGCTTCCGCAGGTCGAGAAGAACGCGGAGTCCGCGCCGACGGCGTCGGCCATCAGGGCCTCGGCGTCGGCGAGGTATCGGCCACGGGACAGCCGGTCGTCCAGGCCGGGACTGGCCAGCACGTCCGATCCGAACGCATCCTGCCCGAGGACCTCGATCGCCCGGCGATCGGCTCCGCGCCCCTGCCGATGACCGGGCGGCGTGAATCCGTAGCGGCCGCGGCGATGGTAATCCGCCAGCGCGGCCAGGATCGGAGCGTGGGAATGGTCCATATCCGCGAACTACCCGCTCATGGCGCGAGCACACCCGGCGATACGTCACCGGGGGAATTCATCCCGGCCGCCGGGTTCGGCCGCGAAATTCGGGGTATTGCGCTCGACGTCGCAGGTTCCGGCGAGTGTCATGAGCGCATTGATGCGAGTGGCACCGTACGGCGGACGGCGCCCTTCGTCACCAGCGTGGGGTTTGCAGCAAGCGGGTCGCGGGCCGGCTCGTCAGTGTAAGGAGTTGTTCATGATCGTCATCGGAATCATTCTTCTGGTTCTAGGTTTCATCTTCGGAATCCACATCTTGTGGATTCTCGGCATCATCGCGCTCGTGGTCGGATTGGCGTTGGCGCTGCTCGGGGCGCTGGGACGCCCGGTGGCGGGCCGTTCCCACTACTTCTAGCCGATCCGTCCGGATGGTCCGACCCCACGTGGCTGAAGAATAAAAGGTGGCCCCAGGTTTCCCGGGGCCACCTTTTTCGGGGTTGGTCATCGGTCCAGCGACGGAAGCACGGTTTCGCGGACCACGAGCAGCAGCGCCGCGGCGACCGGGATCGCCAGCAGTGCGCCGATGACGCCGAGCAGTGCACCGCCCAGCAGTACCGAGACCACTGTGACCAGCGCCGGCACCCGGACCGTGCGGCCGATGATGCGCGGCACCAGCAAGTAGTCCTCGATCAGGCGCAATGCGATGAAGAAGCCGACCGTCGCGATCATGACCGGGAACGACACCGTCAGCGAGACCAGCGCGACGATGACGCCCGCGACGGTCGAACCGACGATGGGGATGAGATCCAGCACCGCGACCAGCACGGCGAGCACCAACGCGTACGGGACGTCGAAGATGAGCAGCCAGATGATGGTCGAGATACCGGTGATCAGCGAGATCAGCAGGTTTCCGAGGATGTACGCGCCGACCTTCGCGAAGATCTCGTCGCCGATCAGAATGGCGCGAGGGCGGCGTTCGCGCGGGAACAGCCGGTACACACTGCTGCGAACCCGGGTGAAGTCGGCCAGGAAATAGGCGGTCAGCACGAAGACGACGACCGTCGCCGTCGCCGCGCCGAAGACCGCGCGCCCGAGGTCCAGGACCCCGCCGGCCAACCGGGACGATTCCGAACTCAGCGCACGCCGAACCTGATCTTGCAGGTGGAACCGCGAGTCGAGGTTGCCGACGACCTGATAACGGTGCGCGAGATGGTGCATGTAGTCCGGCGCGTTGTGGGCGAACGCGCCTGCCTGCGAGGCCAGCGGTGAGATGACGGCGGCCAGAAATCCGGCGATCAGCCCGACCACCAGCAGCAGGACCAGGGTGACCGCGGCCCACCGCGGCAGCCGGTGCCGGACCAGCCACGACACGGCGGGCTCGAGACCGATCGCGAAGAACAGCGCGACCGCGATCAACAGCAGCGCCTGCCCGGCGGTGAGTATCGCCTGGATCAGCGCGTAGGTCACCGCGACTCCGGCGGCGCCGGTCAATCCGACGATGAACGGGGAGCGTCGATCGAACAGGCGGCCCGGCTGCCCCAACGGGTGCGCGGGGGTGCTCGCCCGTTCCGCCGCGGCCTCCGCTTCGACGATCGGCTCGCCCTCACGCGCCGAATGTGGTTGTCCCACAGCGGAATCGTGAGCACCGTCCGCCGCGTCGAACTCTGTTGTCATAGCTGTTCTCGGTACTCAGTCGCCGGCTTTACGACTCCAGTCGCGAACCATGTCGCGCACGCGATCGAAGACCGCCAGGGGCGGGCCGGCGATGAGATTGGCCACCGCGCTCTCTCCGCCGCTCGGGTGCGGCCTGGTGGGAGCTATGGCCTCGGCGGCGCGCACGAGCGTGGCGAGCCGGGTGAGTTCGGTCCGGCCGCAGTGTTCGGCGAGGTGGTTGAACTCCTCTTTTTCCTCGTTTCGCGCGTGCTCGATGACGTCGTGGGCGAATGCCTGGAATTTGGTGTCGAATTCGACGTTCTCCACGCCCAGTTCGTACAGGTCCGACAGCACTTGTTTGGCTTGGTGCTCCTCGGCCAGCCGATTGTCGACGATGCCCTGATCGATGCCGGACTGTCGGACGAAGGGGTGCACGATCTCCTCTTCGGCGCTTTCGTGCACGGCCAGCAGGCGGACCAGATCCTCGAAGGGTTCCCGCTTGGCGGTGCTCGGGGTGGACAGGATTCGGTGGAGCAGCTGCTCGATCTGATCATGTTGTGCCAGAAGCAGATCGATGACGGTGGCGTCGGTGTCGTTTCCCATCTGATTTCTCTCTCGTCTCGGGAGCGTGTCCTTGCGACCTACCCGCACGCCGGGCACTCACACCGTCGATTCCGGCTCCATCGCACATCGAGGTGCACCCCTGTCGGCCTCGGCTCGCGGGAACGGTGAGGCATGGCGCTGTCCAGCGGCCGCGCCGACGAGGCGCGAGGCCGGGCGACGTCCGTCGCCCGGCCTCGCGGTGAGCCGTCATCGACGCGCGGTCGATCCATCGGCTCGTTCGTCAATGACCGCTGTGGCTGTGCTGGCCACCCCTGGCCTTGGCTTCGGCCGGCTGCGCCTCGGCGCCCTTGCGCCCCGCCTCCCGAGGGTCGGCGGCATTGCGTTCGCCGAAGCTTCCGGTGCTCGCCCGGCCACCGCGGCTCGCCTGCTCCTCGGTGTCCGAACGGTTCCCGAACTGACCGGGATTGTTCCGGTCCGCCATTGCTGACCTCCTTCACGGTCGGAATACGCGACAACCACTGCCGCGCTGTGGCTTCGATCGCCACGACAACGCGCTACCCGAGCTGTTACGCGCTATGCGTGTCGCCGTCGATTCGATTCATCTGGTTGTTGCCGGGACGGCGGTGGCGAGGATTACAGTGGGCGCCCGACCTCGGCGAACAGGGCCGATGTCGGTTTGTGGCAGACAGTGCTGGGTATCCTGAAAGCTCGACAGTATTGAAGCCCTGCGGACGATGTGGTTCGTCGGCTCCGAGCGGTCGCCGGGGCAGAGGAGGACGCAACGGCATGGGTATGAAGTTCAACAGTGGCAGCCTGGCCGACACCGAAGAGTTCCTGAACCGGAACTACACAACCATGCAGATCGGCAATGCCACCGAAGGGCCGATCCGTAGTCGTATCACTCGTGATGTGGTCGGAACCGTCAGTCTCGACCGCCTGGACGTGGGTTTCGACATGCGTTACGACGCCGATCCGCTCGGCAAGATCTGCCTGTGCGGTGTGGAGACGGGGTCCATCGAGGAGAACTACCACGACGAGGGCGTCACCGATGTGTTCGAGCCGGGGGAGGTCGGCATCCTGACGCCGCCGGAACTGCGGTATTCCGGTGTGGTTCACCGCGCCCGCTTCACGATCACCATGTTCGATCCGCACGAGTTGACTCGCGTCGCCTCGGGCGAGAATGCCGGCGCGGCGCGCGTGTCACTGATCGGACATCGCCCGGTGTCCGCGGTGGCCGGAAGTCGGCTCAGGTCCGCGATCGAGCATGTGCGACAGCTGTCCGACGGGTACGACGGCGAGGTGCCGCGGCTGGTCGCGGCCACCGCCACGCAATATCTGGCGGCCACGGTTCTGGAGACGTTCCCGAACACCGCCGCCGGACCCACGCCGGGGGAGGGCCTTGATGCCCACCCGGCCACCGTCCGGCGAGCGGTCGCGTACATGGAGTCCCATATCCTCGACGACATCGCGGTCGGCGATATCGCTGCGGCGTCCTATGTCACGGCGCGCACCCTGCAATTGGCATTTCGCCGTCATCTCGACACGACTCCGATGGAGTATCTGCGCCGGATGCGACTGCACGGTGCGCACGAGGAACTTCTCGCCCGGTCCGTCGACAGTGGCGCGACGGTCGGTTCGATCGCGGCACGGTGGGGATTCGGACATCCCGGCCGCTTCGCCGCGCGGTATCGGCTGCGTTACGGGCACGCCCCGGGTACGACTCTCGAGAACTGACGCCAGGGACGAGGGCGCGCGTCGATCAGTGGCCCTGCCGCTCGGCAACCGAGGGCATCCGCCGATTGGTGCGCCGCCGTTCCAGCAGCAGCCAGCTCACCCCGGCGAGCGCGCAGACCGCGCAGATCACCGCGCAGATCACGGCCCAGCCGGCATAGCCGTACCCCGCCGCGGTGAGCGTGAGGGCGAGCGCGACCATGGCCAGTCCGCACAGGATGATGCCGGGGACGTTGTAGGTGTCCTCGATGCCTTCGCCGGCGTGGTGCCTGCGCGAGAGCCGGCGTCGGTTGCGGCGTGTGGTCGGTTCGATACGGCGGTTCTGGGGTTCGGTCATCGTCTCTCCCACAGGATGGTGTCGACAGGGAATCGGCATCGATACGAAATGTCAGTCGGGCGGCTCCTGGACCTGCTCCTGCGGGCCGCTCGGTTCGTCGGCCGCTGTTCCGAGGTCTTCGGCGTAGGTGCGCGCACCGAGCTTCCAGGTATCCGATTCCCGCAGGTCGGCCGTGAGATCCGCTTCCTGCGAGTCCTGGTCCGGCGGCTGCGGGGCCGTCGCGGTGCCGACGAGATCGGGCTCCTCCTCGGCGAGGCGCTCGGCGAGCGGTCGCGCCCGCGCCTGCTCCGAGGACGTCATGCCGTACTTGTCCGCCCCCGACCAGTCTTCGGGCGGATCCATCGCCCGTTCCAGCGGGTCCTGCCGAAGCCGGTCCTCGTCGAGATCCTCGGCGCTGTTGAGCGCGGCCGGGTCGGTTTCCACCGCATCCGGTGCGCCGGTGTCCTGCGGCGGATCGTAGGTCTCTCGGGGATCGGTCATGGCTTCCTCCTTCCGACCCCGACGAGCTTCCCGCGGTTGGCGTCGTCAAACTCGAATCCGTCATAGGGTTCGAATCGGGCCCTATCCGGCGCGATCACCGACTACGGCGGTGCGGTCCGAATCACCCGGAACGGCGGCGATTTCAGCGACGTGCTGTGGTCGGCCGACCGGATCTCACAGCTCGCGTCCGGGTTGCGGGGGACGGGAGCCCAGCCATGGGCGAGGGTCGCCTACCGGATCAGGCATAGATCTTCGGCGGGCCCGAATGTGGTCGCTGGACAGTCGCGAACGCCGGTGTCGCGGCGATGTCGATCAGCGCGCGCAGAAGCGTGAGTCCCTGCTGCGGGCTGGGAATTTCGGTGAGTACCGGGCCGAAGAGACCTCGGCCGTCGAACACGCTGATCGGGCATCCGCCGCGGTCGCCGAGGGCCTGCTGTCCTGCCTCGTGCGTCCGGGCAACCGCGTCGTCGAGTGCTTCGTCGTCCAGTGCGCGACCGAGCGCCGGGTCCATGCCGAGTTCGCCGAGTGCGGCCTCGATCGTCTGCTCGGTAGCGGGTTCGCGGCGGACGTGGATCCGGGCGCCGAGCTCCTGATAGAGCCGGGCGAATCCGCCCGTGCCGTAGCGGTCGGTCACCGCCGCGAAAACTCGTCCCAGGCGGCGGGAGCGGTCCATCATCGCCCGCTGATTCTCGGCGAGATCCTCTCCCTCGTTCAGTACCGCCAGGCTCATCTGTCGCAAGGTGAGCTTCGTATCGGCTGTGTCGCTCGCGGTCGTCGCCCACTGGGTGGTGACCCATCCGAACGGGCAGACCGGATCGACATACAACTCGATTTCCGTCATTCGTCCTCCTCGCACCGCAATTCCGGCGGCCCTGTGACCGAGGCCGCCTTTACTCATTTATACCCCAGGGGGTATGTTCGAAGCCAATGACCAACATACCCCCAGGGGTATCAGAACGGAGAATTGATGACCGACTCTGGGATTGTTTCGCCGCCGGAGGTCACCCCACGGGGTACCGGCGGAGTGCTGGGCAGGTTGGGTGCCACGATGGCCGGTCGGGCCAAGCTGGTGTTCGGGGTATGGCTGATCGTGCTGGTAGCGCTGGGCGCTGCGGCGCCCAGTGTGTTCAACTCGCTCGCGGGCGCGGGGTGGCAGGCAGACGGGTCGGCTTCCGTGCAGGTGCGCGAGCTGGCTCAGCAGCACTTCGGCGGTAATTCGTCGGCCGCGGTGCAGGTCGTGGTGCATTCGGACACCAAGGCCATCGAGGACCCCGCGGTGCAGTCCGTGCTCGGGCGGGCCACCGCGATCTTCGCCGCCGATTCCCGGTTCGGGGAGGTCGTCGCTCCGCAGCCGGGGGCCTCGATCAGTCGCGACGGGCACACCGGGATCCTCATCGCCGGCGCCGCCGCCTCACCCAACGACATGGTGAAGGCGGTCGATGACCACAAGAGCGCGTTGACGGCGTTGTCCGGCAACGGAATCGAGGTCTATCCGACCGGTGCGTCGGCGCTGTGGAGCGATTTCAACAAGGCCAACCACGAGGCGATGCTGAAGGCGGAGATGTTCTCCTGGCCGGTGACCCTGGCCATCATGGTGATCGCGTTCGGATCGCTGGTGGCCGCTGGACTGCCCCTGCTGCTGACCCTGGCCGGGTTGATCGCCTCGGCCGGCGGGCTGGTGTTGCTCAACCACCTCACGCCGATTTCGGTGTGGGCCATGAACTTCGCGATGATGTTCGCCCTGGCCCTGGGGATCGACTACGCCCTGTTCATCGTCGCCCGGTTCCGCGGAGCTCTGGCGACCGCGCCCGATGTGCGCGCGGCGGCGGCCGAGACGATGAGTACGGCGGGCAAGGCCGTCGTGCTTTCCGGGCTCACGGTTCTGGTGAGTCTGTCGGCGGTGTTGATCGTTCCCGCGCCCGCGGTTCGGACGATGGCGGTCGGGATCATGTTCGCGGTGGCGTTCGTCCTGGCCGCGACGTTGACGCTGCTGCCCGCCGCGTTGGGGGCGCTCGGCCACAAGGTCAACGCGGGATCGCTGCCCAAGGTCGGGCGTCAGCACCATCGCTCACCGCGGTTCGCCGCGTGGGGGCAGCGTCTGCACGACCGGCCCTGGCCCTTCGCGATCGGCGCGTTGCTGGTACTGATCGCCTTGTCCATCCCGGTGGCCGGTCTGAAGGTCGCCATGCCGTCGATCCAGGTCGTTCCCTCGGACGCACCCGTACGCCAAGGATATGAACTGGTGCAGGCGCAACTGGGCAAGGGGGCGCCGGGAGCATTGCAGATCATCGCACCCGCGGCCGAGTCCGCCCAGGTCTCGACGGCGGCATCGGCGGTCGACGGCATCGCGATGGTGACGCCGCCGCAGACTGCCCGCGACGGCAGCGGCCTGGCCATGATGCAGGCGCTGCCGACCGTGGACCCGTCCGATGCTCGGATGGGCGGCATCTTGGACCAGCTGCGTGAGCGGCTGCCGGCTGGAGCGCTCGTCGGGGGCGCTCCGGCGGAGAACCTGGATCTGCAGCACGCGCTGAACCATTATTTCCCCATCATCGTGGGAATCATCCTGGTCCTGGGCTTCGCGTTGCTGCTGGTCGCGCTGCAGGCCCCGTTGGTCGCGGCCATGGGCACGGTGGTCAGCCTGTTGTCGACCGCTGCCGCCTTCGGCGTGGCGAAACTGATCTTCCAGGACGGACACGGTGCGGGCCTGCTCGGTTTCACCCCGCAGGGTTTCCTCGACGGCTGGGGGCCGGTGTTCTTCTTCGCGATGATCTTCGCTATCGCGATGGATTACACGGTGTTCCTGCTCGCCACGGCGAAAGAGCACTACGAACGATCCGGCAGTCCGGCTCATGCCCTCGTCGACGGCATGGCCCACTCCGGCCGGGTGATCTTCGCCGCCGCGGCGGTCATGGTCGCGGTGTTCTTCACCTTCGCGCTCGCCCAGCCGCTGCCGCCGAAGGAGATGGGCGTCATTCTCGGGGTCGCGGTGCTGCTCGACGCCGCCGCGGTGCGCCTGGTGCTGCTGCCGGTACTGTTGCGGCTCACCGGTCACCACGCCTGGCGGTCCCCGCGATGGCTGTGCGCGGTATTGCCGTCGATCACCTTCGCGCACCACTGAGGTGAACCGCCCAGCATACCCCCTGGGGTATGCTGGGCGGGTACGGAACGAGAGGACTACCGCCATGGTGGGTAACGAAGAAACGATCACGCTGGTACTCAATCGGTTGCGTCGCGCGCAGGGGCAGCTCGGCGGCGTGATCGCCATGATCGAACAGGGACGGGACTGCAAAGAGGTCGTCACTCAGCTCGCCGCGGTATCCCGTGCGCTGGACCGGGCCGGTTTCAAGATCGTCGCCACCGGTCTGCGCGAATGTATGACCGGTGAAAGCGCCGAGGGCGCCGAAGCGATGAGCGAAGCCGAACTCGAGAAGCTCTTCCTCGCGCTCGCCTGACCCGGCCGATGGCGATTCGCCGCGTGCAGCGCTGCACAGCGGGCCGCGGGAATATCGGAGGAGGCTCATCGGGTTACGCACGCTGAACATGTTGTGTGGAACCCGGAGGGATACCCCTGAGATGCCCAGGTCAACGGTCGGATAGGCTTGTGCGGTCATGAAGTCGGTCTTCCCGGGTCCGGTCGGTGCGGTGCCCCAGACGGTCTACCTCGACCACGCGGCCACAACACCCATGTTCCCCGCCGCCGTCGAGGCCATGACGGCTGTTCTGGGTGCGGCGGGCAACGCGTCCTCATTGCACGGGTCCGGGCGCGTGGCGCGGCGACTGCTGGAGGAGGCGCGCGAATCCATCGCCGCCGATCTGGGGGCGCGGCCCTCGGAGGTGATCTTCACCTCCGGCGGCACCGAGAGCGATAATCTCGCGGTCAAGGGAATCTACTGGGCGCGACGTGACGCCGACCCGAAGCGCACCAGAATTCTGGTCAGCGCCGTGGAGCATCACGCTGTGCTGGATGCGGTCGAATGGCTCGAACAGCACGAGGGCGCCCGGGTGAGTCTGCTCGAGGTCGACCGGGAGGGGCTGGTCTCGCCCCGCGCGTTGCGGGAAATATTGACCAAGCATGCCGGTGAGATCGCGCTGGTCTCGACGATGTGGGCCAACAACGAGGTCGGCACGATCGAACCCATCGCCGAATTGGCAGCCGTGGCACAGGAATTCGGCGTGCCGCTGCACACCGACGCGGTGCAGGCCGCCGCCCAGCTGCCCATCGATTTCGCCGGGAGTGGCGCCGCCGCGGCGAGTTTCGCCGCGCACAAGGTGGGCGGACCGCACGGCGTCGGCGTGCTGCTGCTGGGCCGTCAGGTGGGCTGCGTTCCGCTGCTGCACGGCGGCGGTCATGAACGCGATCTGCGCTCGGGGACCTCGGATGTGCCCGGTGCGGTCGGCATGGCCGCGGCGCTGCGCGAGACCGTGCGGGGATTGCCCTCGCGCACAACGGAATTGACCCGCCTGCGGGACGACCTGATCGCCGGTGTGCGGGCCGCGGTTCCCGACGTGGTGCTCAACGGGCCCGCCGAGCTGCGGTTACCGGGTATCGCGCACTTCACCTTTCCCGGCTGCGAGGGTGATTCACTGCTGATGCTGCTGGATGCGGCGGGGATCGAATGTTCCACCGGATCGGCGTGCAACGCGGGGGTGGCCGCGCCCAGTCACGTCCTGCTGGCGATGGGCGCGCAGGCGCGCGAGGCGCGAGGTTCGCTGCGATTCTCGTTGGGGCACACCTCGACCCGGGCCGATATCGACAGAGTTCTGGAGGTGCTGCCGCCCGTGGTGGGCCGTGCGCGGGCGGCGGGACTGGCGAGTGCGCAGGGAGGTTCGCGATGAGAGTGCTCGCGGCGATGAGCGGCGGCGTCGATTCGGCCGTAGCGGCCGCACGCGCGGTCGACGCAGGTCACGAGGTGGTCGGCGTGCATCTGGCGCTGTCCGCGACACCCGGGACGCTGCGCACCGGCTCGCGGGGCTGTTGCTCCAAGGAGGACGCCGGCGATGCCCGCCGGGCCGCTGATGTACTCGGAATCCCTTTCTACGTCTGGGATTTCGCCGATCGCTTCAAAGCCGACGTGATCGACGACTTCGTCGCCGCGTACGCCGCGGGCGAGACGCCGAATCCGTGCCTGCGCTGCAACGAGAAGATCAAGTTCTCCGCCCTGGCCGACCGCGCGGTGGCGCTGGGGTTCGATGCCGTGGCCACCGGCCATTACGCCCGCCTCGAGGACGGTGTGCTGCGTCGCGCGGTGGATGCCGACAAGGATCAGTCCTATGTGCTCGCGGTGCTGACCGCCGAGCAGCTCTCGCGCGCGATGTTCCCGGTCGGCGACACCCCGAAGCCGCAGATCCGCGCCGAGGCCGCCGAACGCGGTCTGGCCGTGGCGAACAAACCCGATTCGCACGACATCTGCTTCATCCCGTCCGGTGACACCCGCGCGTTCCTGGGTGCGAAGATCGGCGTCCGGCCGGGCGCGATCGTCGACTCCGACGGACACCGGCTCGCCGAACACGACGGCGTGCACGGCTTCACCATCGGCCAGCGCAAGGGCCTGGGCCTGCCCGGCCCCGCGGCGGACGGCCGCCCGCGCTACGTCACCGATATCGATCCCGAATCCGGGACCGTGCGCGTCGGCGGCGCGGACGAGCTGAACGTGTGGACCGTGCGAGCGGATCGCGCGATCTGGACTTCCGGCGAACTGCCCGAGGGCCCGATCGAGTGCATCGCGCAGGTCCGCGCGCACGGCGGCACCGCGCCCGCGATCGCCGAGGCGATCGGCGACGGCCTGGTGGCCCGGCTGCGCGAGCCGCTGACCGGAGTCGCCCGAGGTCAGGCCGTGGTGCTGTATCGCCCCGATACCCTCGGCGACGAGGTCATCGGCAGCGGCACCATCACCGGGGCCGACCGCGAGCGGGACGACCGCGGTACCGCCGAACTGGCGTCGGACACCAGTCGGTGAGGATTTCGCGATCGCTGCCGCGCGGCGTCGAGCGTTGGCGCGCAGTGGATATCGAGCGGTGGCGCGCAATGGACGCCGCGTGGACCGGCATCGATCGAGGGGTAGTGCGATGAGTACGGGGCAGGTCGAACAGTTGTTGCGCGGTGGTGTCGCGACGGCGGTCGGGTCGTGGCCGGGCACGGATTCGCGCGAGGCCGCCGCGACGATCGTGGGCGAGTTGGGCGATCTGGCTCACCTGGTCGAATTGCCCGGTCGCGGAACGGGTTCGGACATGATCGGGCGGGCGTCGGCGCTGCTGGTCGACCTGCCGTTCGACGCCACGACGCGCGGATATCGGCTCACCGCGCGGCCGGGTGCGGTGTCCCGGCGCGCTCGGGATCTGCTGCGGACCGATCTCGATGCGCTCGAGGAGGCCTGGGAGGGTACGGGTTCGGTGGGAGCCGGGCGGACGGTCAAGCTGCAGGCGGCGGGTCCGCTGACGCTGGCGGCGCAGCTCGAGCTGGGCAACGGGCATCGCGTGCTCACCGATTCCGGTGCGGTGCGCGACCTTTCCGAATCACTGGCCGAGGGACTGACCCGGCACGCGGCCGAGGTGGCCGCGCGACTCGGCGCGAAAGTCGTTGTGCAACTGGATGAACCGTCCTCTACCGCGGTGCTGGAGGGATGGCTGCCCGGGACCAGTGCGCTGGATTCGGTGCGTGCTGTCCCCGCACCCGAGGCGCTGTCCGTCCTGGATTCGGTGATCACCGCAGTGCCGGCCCCCGTCCTGGTACACACCTGTGCGGACCGGCCCGCCCTGGAATTCCTGCGCGGAAGTGCCGCGGCCGCAATCGGTTTCGATCTCGCTACCATTGGTACCCGCGACCTGGACGATATCGGCGAACTCCTGGAGACCGGAAAACAGCTGGCGCTCGGGCTGATTCCCGTCCAGTCTCCGACGACCCCGATCACCTGGCGCGAACTGGCCGAACCGGCGGTCCGCCTGGTCGACCGCCTCGGCGTAGGCCGCCGAACCCTCGCCGACCGCGTTCTGATCAGCCCCGCCTGTGGTCTCGCGAACACGCCCCTGGCCTGGGCTCGCCGGGTATTGTCCCTGGCCACCGAAATCGCCCGCGCCTTCGCGGAGGATCCCGAATCGCTGACCTTCGACTGAGCGTCGGGGTTCGGCCGCTCAGGAGCCCAGTGGCGGGCGAGCTCCCGGATGTGCGATCTGCCAGTGTCGCGGTTTGCCGGGCGGGTAGCTGACCGGGATCTCGTCGCCGGGGCTGGGCCACTGGTTGACGTCCCAGGCGTAGCGGCCGTAAACCGTCTCCCCGGGGACCGAGGGACCGGTGAGGGTGCCGGTGATCGTCACGTACTGCTCGCCCTGCGCCGCGGGCCGGGGGCTGACGCCCGTGACGTGCAGGGTGCCGGATTCGGTGTTCGCGCGTGGCGACCCGCCGCGTCCGCGCAGGTACAACATCACCGTGGCCGCCAGCGCACCGGCGATCACCACGATGAACACGATCTGCAGCAGCATGGTGACCATGCTAGGCGTTGCCGGTGGCGGGCCGCGCTGGGCGACCTCGGCCCGCGGCGCCTCGACCCGGTCAGTGCGCGGTCAGTTCACTGGTTCCGCTCGTAGTGCGACGTAGCTGCCAGACGGTGGTGCGGCGGGATGAGCGGCCGTTGCCCCGATCGACCAGGGTTCGGTTACTGGTGGTGTAGATCAGTTGTGCGCCACGGGAATTGGTCTCCGGATTCTGGAACAGGTGGATGAGCCGGTCGGCGGTGTCGCCGGACAGGTGGGTGTCGATATCGTCCACGGCCAGCACGCGACCGGTGTCCAGGGCGTCCAGGACGGTGGGCAGCAGGCGCAGCAGCGCCAGCGTCGCGGTGGACTCGTCGGTGATGTCGAACGGAGTGTCGATGCCCGCGTGCACCAGGCCGAGGCCCGCGCCGCGACGGTTCACCATCCGGGTGTACAGCGTGTCGCGGGCCGCGCGCAGATTGCTCAGTTCGCGTTCCAGCGCCGTCGGGCTGAGTCCGTGTGTGCTCTCGAATTGCACCGCATATCCGGGCGAAGCCAGGCAGGCATCGAGTTCCTTTGCCGCCCCGGCGATTTCGGCGTCCAGATCGCGCAGGTAGTCCGCGTACATCGGGTCGGGCTCGGCGATGAGCAAATCCTCGATACCCGATTCGGCCGAGCGCAGCAGGGTCAGCAACCGAGCGGCGGTCTCCGGCGAGCGGGACAGATGACCGGCGAGGCGGCGGGCGGTGGCCTGCGCGTCCTCCCGGCCGCGCAGTACGTCCAGTTGTGCGGAGAACCAACGGTAGGCCGGCACCAGCGCCTCGGCGTACATCTGCCCGGCCAGGCTGAGCAGCAACGCGTTCGGGCGCACCAGCGGCACCAGCGCGCCGATGCCGTAGCGCACCGGTTCGAACTGCGGGCCGATGCGGATCTGCTCGCCGTCGCGCTCGAAGACGATGCGTTTGCGATTGTGCGGGTGGCTGTGCAGCCATTCGGCGCTGACGTCGGCGTTGTCCAGCCGGAATCCGTACGTGTAGGGGACGCCCTCGGCGATGAACGTCGCGGTGAACTCCGAAGGCCGCTCGGCGAATCCGAGATGCGGGGTGCGCACCGGGCCGGCATACGGGTCCCAGCCGGTGACCGAGTTCAGCACCGCCTCGCGCATCTGGCCCAGTGCGTCGACCAGGCTCGACTTGCCCGAGGCGGCCGGGCCGTGCACCGCGGTCACGGGTGCGGGCAGCGCCGCGGCCCGGGTGCCGACCAACCGCAGTTCCTGCGGTTCGGCCAGCGATCTGTGATTGGTCACCTGAAAGTTGCGCAGCACGGGTGTGATCCTGCCGCCCGCCGTCGGAGGTCCCGACACCGGGTGTTGACATGCAACCATTTGGCTGCCTAATATCTGGATATGCATCCGAATGGTTGCATATGGAGGATGGTGATGTGGACGAGGTGTTCAAGGCATTGGCCGATCCCAGCCGCCGCCGATTGCTCGACAGTTTGAACGCGGACAACGGTCAGACCCTGCGCGAGCTGTGCGCCGGGCTGGCGATGACCAGGCAGGCCGTCAGTAAACATCTCGCGGTGCTGGAGGCGGCGAATCTGGTCTCCACCCGCCGCCGCGGCCGGGAGAAGTTGCACTATCTGAACGCCGAGCCCATCAACGCCATCGCCGATCGCTGGATCAATCACTACGACCGTGGGCGAGTGCATCTGCTCGCCGACCTGAAATCCACATTGGAGAGCGTGACCATGACCGAATCCGACGAATTCGTCTACACGACCTACATCGAGACCACCGATCGTCAGCTGTGGCAGGCACTGACCGATCCGGCCTTCACCAGCCGCTACTGGGGCGCGAGTTTCGACACCGACTGGCAGCCCGGCTCGCCGATGACCTGGTCCCAGCGCGGCTGGACCGGCAAGGACCCCGAACAGGTCGTGCTCGAGGCGCGGCCGTACCGACTGCTGTCCTATACCTGGCACACCGTCGACCAGGCATTCGCCGACGAATTCGGTTTCAGCGCAGCGGATTTCGAGAAACTGTCCAGTGAGCCGCGTTCGCGGGTGCGTTTCGAGATCGAACCGCTCGGCGGCCAGGTGAAACTGACCGTGGTGCACAATGGGTTCGGGCCGGGCAGCGCGATGCTCGCGGGCATCACCGAGGGCTGGCCCGCGATCCTGGCGAACCTCAAGACCCTGCTGGAAACCGGCGAGGTGCTGCCCGAGATCCCGCAACCCGGTCAGGCATAGTTCGCCGGCCCGCAGGACCTGCGCGACGCGATCGAAAACGTTCGGGGGCTCTGCCGTATCGAACTCGAAAACGTCTGCGGCGGTGCGGAGTTCCGACCGCCATGCGATATGTGACACGCGAAGGGCCGGCGGTCTGTGCCGGTCGTGCAGCGCAGGTGAGTCCGGAAACCACAGCGGCGCCGTCGGATTCGGGTCAGGGGAGCATACCGTAGGCGCGGGTGGGGGTGATGCGGGCGATCACGCGGCGGTCGGCGACCATGGCTCGGCGGTAGTCGTCCCAGTCGGGGTGTTCGCCGGACAGGGCGCGGTAATAGTCGATGAGTTCGGTGACGGTCGCGTCGGCGGGGTCCGCGGCGACGGGGGTGAGTTCGACGTCGCCCTCGATCACCGCGTAGGCCCAGAAGTCCTCGCGGGTGATGTGCAGGGCGGCCCAGGGTTCGCGGCGCAGGTTGACGTATTTCGCCCGGTCCGCGGTGATCGAGATGCGGATCGGACCGTCGTCGGCGAGCCAGTGGGTGACGTTCGACAGCTGTGGTCGGCCATTCCCGCGAATGGTCGTGAGCACCGAACGGGTGTGTGCGCGGGCGAAGTCCAGGGCCGTGGCGAGTTCCATATGGTCTCCAACCAGTGCACCCGAGGCGGTGTTCCCGCGAATCAGGGCTTGCGGGCGACGGCCGCGTACCCGGGAACCTGGGCGTCCCGCGATTTCGGCGGCTCGACAGGCACTCGCCACCGGTGGATGGGTACCACTCCGGGATCGAGAAGTTCGAGACCGTCGAAGAATCGGGCGATCTCGCTCTTGGTCCTCGGGTGGCAGTGCATACCGCGCTCCCGGTACACCTTTGCCGTGGCCGCGACGCCCTCCGGATCGAAGTCGCCCGTCAGATGCGTCATGACCAGGTGCGATCCGGGGGCGAGTGCGGCTGTCAGGGTCGCGATGATCTCGTACGCGTCGGGCACGAAATTCATCAGTGCGATCACCGACAACCCGATCGGCTGATCGAAATCCAGGGTGTCGCGCGCGGCGTCGAGTATCTCCTGCGGGCGGGTGGCGTCGGCCTGGATGTAGCTGGTGCGCCCTTCGGGCGTTCCCTTCATCAGAGCGCGCGCGTGGGTGAGCACGAGTGGATCGTTGTCCGCGTAGACGACCCGGGCGGCGGGCAGCGCCGCGAGCACCTTCTCGGCGGCCTCGGCATCGACCTGGTAGTGATCCTTTCCACCCAGGTAGTAGTCGTACATCCGGGCGATGTGCGGCTCGTTCGGATTCAGGTCGGACGTCGCTGGCATGTTGTCAAGGTACAAGACCGGCAACGGCTTTCGCGCCGGAACCACGGTCGGTCCGAGCCGCTCGCTGACCGGCTCGGACCGCTGTCCGGCGTACCCGCACTTCTCGGGGTCGTCGCAGGTCGCGCCGAGTGTGTCGGTGGGTTCGGCTAGTGTTCGACCCGTGAACGAGCTGACCAGGGAATCGGTGACATCGGAGGTATCCGGTAGCGAGATCAGCGCGGCCACCGGCGATGAGCGCGTGCAGTGGCAGGAGCTGGCCGAAGAGGTGCGCGACCATCAGTTCCGCTATTACGTGCGTGATGCGCCGATCATCTCCGACGGCGAGTTCGACGCGCTGTTCCAGCGCCTGCTGGCGCTCGAGGAGGCACATCCGGATCTGCGCGCCCCCGATTCGCCGACGCAGTTGGTCGGCGGCGGTTTCGCCACCGAATTCACCGCGGTCGACCACCTCGAGCGCATGCTCTCGCTGGACAATGTGTTCGACGCCGAGGAGATGCGCACCTGGATCAGCCGGGTGGAGGCCGAGACCGGTCACGACACCCACTACGTGTGCGAAGTGAAGATCGACGGCGTCGCGCTCAACCTCGTCTACGAGAACGGGCGGCTCGTCCGCGGCGCGACCCGAGGCGACGGCCGCACCGGTGAGGACGTCACGCTCAACGCTCGCACCATCGACGACATCCCCGCCGAACTCACGATCACCGAGGAGTTCCCGATCCCCGTGCTGTTGGAGGTGCGCGGTGAGGTGTACTTCCGGCTCGAGGACTTCGAGAATCTCAATGCCGCCATCGTCGCGGAAGGTAAGGCGCCGTACGCGAATCCGCGTAATACCGCCGCGGGTTCACTGCGGCAGAAGGATCCGGCGGTCACCTCCCGGCGGCGGCTGCGGATGATCTGTCACGGATTCGGCCGCATGGAGGGTTTCGGCCCGTCCTCACAACACGAGGCGTATCGGGCCCTGGAGGCGTGGGGGCTGCCGGTCTCCGCGCACACCGTGCGGGTGCAGGGCGCCGACGCGGTGCTCGAGCGCATCGCCTACTGGGGTGAGCATCGGCACGATATCGAGCACGAGATCGACGGCCAGGTCGTCAAGATCGACGAGATCGCGCTACAGCGCAGGCTCGGCTCCACCTCCCGCGCCCCGCGCTGGGCGATCGCCTACAAATATCCGCCGGAGGAGGCCACCACCAAACTCCGCGATATCCAGGTCAACGTGGGCCGCACCGGCCGGGTCACCCCGTTCGCGGTGATGGAACCGGTCGCCCTCGCGGGCTCGACCGTCGCGATGGCGACCCTGCACAATGCCGCCGAGGTCGTCCGCAAGGGCGTGCTGATCGGCGATACGGTGACCATCCGCAAGGCCGGTGACGTCATCCCCGAGGTGCTCGGACCGGTGGTCGATATGCGCGATGGTTCCGAGCGCGAGTTCGTAATGCCCACGCACTGCCCCGAATGCGGCACCGAACTGGCCCCGGCGAAGGAGGGCGACGCCGACATCCGCTGTCCGAATCAGCGGCATTGTCCGGCGCAGTTGCGCGAGCGGGTGTTCCACATGGCCGGGCGCGGCGCGTTCGATATCGAATCCCTGGGCTACGAGGCCGCGGTCGACCTGCTCAAATCCGGCGTCATCACGGACGAGGGCGACCTGTTCGGCCTCTCCGAGGAAAAGCTGCTCACCACAACGCTTTTCGTGAACAAGGACGGCGGCCTCTCGGCCAACGGCCGCCGTCTGCTGCAGAATCTGGATTCGGCCAAGGACCGTCCGCTGTGGCGGGTGCTGGTGGCGTTGTCCATCCGGCACGTCGGGCCGACCGCGGCGCGCGCACTGGCGGCCGAATTCGGCAGTATGGAGCGTATCGAACAAGCATCGGGCGAGGAGCTTGCCGCGGTCGACGGCGTCGGCCCGACCATCGCGGCGGCGCTGATCGAATGGTTCACCGTCGACTGGCATCGCGCCATCGTGGAGAAGTGGCGTGCCGCGGGCGTGCGCATGCAGGACGAGCGCGATACCTCCATCGAACGTAATCTCGAGGGCCTGTCGATCGTGGTCACCGGTTCACTGCAAGGCTTTTCGCGCGACGAGGCCAAGGAGGCCATCCTGGTGCGCGGCGGTAAGGCGGCCGGCTCGGTCTCGAAGAAGACGGCCTTCGTGGTCATCGGCGACGCACCCGGTTCCAAGGCGGCCAAGGCCGAGGAGTTGGGGGTGCCGATCCTGGATGAGGCGGGATTTCGCACGTTGCTCGAGAGCGGTCCCGAAGCGGTGACATCCGCCGAGCCGACCGGCGATGAATCCGAGGGTGCCACTGAGCACGGTGGCGTCGCCGAACACGAGAACGCGGAATGAGCGCGCGAACCACGACCGACCGGCCCGTCGCGACACAGCGCGAAGTAACGTCTACACGAACGGAGCCGGGCGGCGAATCGCGGCGGGAGGATGTGAGCGTTCCAGTGACCGAGGGCATCGGAAGATCGTCGATCAGGCGGCTTCTCGGCTGTCGGAGAAGTCCGATGCCGGTGCCGTCGACGGGCAGGGCATGCCTACGTGGTCACGCGACCCGCGCGACCGCGCGATGGACCGGTGAGGTGCGGTGATGAACGCGCAGCTGACGATCCTCGCCGCACGCGAGGAGGAGTTCGCCGACGTCGGCGCGCTCACCGTCGGAGTCTACGTCGGCGAAGGGCATGTGCACTCCGAGAGCCCCTATGTCGCAGAACTTTTCGACACGTCCGCGCGTGCGCGCTCGGCGCTGGTGCTGGTCGCGTCGCGAGCGGGTGAGGTGGTCGGTTCGGTGACGATCGCGCGCCCGGGGACGCCGTTCGCCGATATCGCACGGGCGAACGAGCTGGAATTCCGGATGCTCGCGGTGGATCCGCGAGCACGCGGCGCGGGAATCGGAGCCGCGCTGGTGGGCGCGGTGATCGACACGGCCCGCGCGGAGGATTTCGACGCGGTGGTGCTGACCACCATGCCCGGTATGGCCGCCGCACGCCGGATGTACGACCGGATCGGCTTCACCCATGTACCCGAACGGGATTGGGCGACCGAGAAGGGCCTGCCGTTGACCGTCATGCGTTTGGCGTTGTAGCCCTTCGCATTTCGTCGGCCGGGTGAGCGCGCCGATCGGGCGAGCGCTCAGCCGAGAACGGTGGCGACGATGCCGGAGAGATAGCCCAGCCGGGCGATCTCGGAGGGGCGGAAGTCGGGCCCGCCGGGACGGCCGAGCATCAGCACCTTGCCGGTGTTGCCGAGCGGTGCGGCGGCGAGCTTGGTGTCCATATCCTTCCAGATCTGCGGCACCCAGTCGGCCTCGCCGTCGAGGGCGACCGGCTTCTCCAAGGGCATCCAGGGAGCCGTCGCCGCCTGCGTTTCGGGTGCGCTCTGGCTGCCGACCAGCCGATACGCGCCCTGTGGACCCATATCCAGGACCGTGCTCCAGCCGACGCGCAGCACCCGCGGCAGACCGTCGACGAGCACCTGCAATCGATCGTCGCGCGCCCCGGCGACCTGGTCGATCAGCTCGAGTTCACGATGCGTGTCCAGCACCCCCGAATACGGGCGCAGGGAATCGACGTGGACGTCCTCGATCGATTCGGCCGCAGTGATCAACGTGTCGGGCAGGGCGCCCGGGGTGACCTCGACGACGATGTCATCGATGGCGTAACCGGCACCGCGGTCGACTACGTCGAGTGAGAGAATGTCCGCGCCTACCGAGCCCAAGGCGAGGGCGAGAGATCCGAGACTTCCTGGGCGATCCGGAAGTTGCACGCGGAGCAGAAATGACACGTGCGTTCCTTCCTTCCTGTGCGACCGAAACTTTCGGACGGATACCCGAGCCTGGTCATCTTTACACCCGTGATGTCGGGTAATCGACTCGAAGTTTCCGCGGTGACCTACGTCACTCGCATTGTGAGCCTGATCGGTCGTTCGTGCCACCGCAGTAGCGTTGACGTTGAGCGGACAACCTGACGTTCCACGCCATAGGCCGGGGCCCGCCCCGATTCCGGACCGACTGCGGGTCCTTCAGCGGTCACCTATCCATCGAATGCAGCGTCGATTACAGGGGTACCCGGTTCCGTCAACCCTCGATAACGCCAGCTCCGAGGCCGTGGCCCGGGTCGATTCCGGACCGTGTGGAGCGGAGGAGCGAAGCGGGGGCCGAAGACACGGTCGTGCGGGTGGACTCGCTAGGCTATCGGTGTCAACCGGCGCGATCGTCTCGATGCCGGACTTGTTCGATGCTCGAACCTGCCGAAAGGGGTCCCGCGGTGCCCGCCATCTCCCGCGACGAGGTTGCACACCTCGCCCGGTTGTCCCGGCTCGCTCTCACCGATGAAGAGCTCGACCTGTATGCGGGCCAGCTGGATTCGATCCTGAGCCACGTGCAGGTGATCTCGGAGGTCGCCGCCGACGTTCCCGCCACCGCGTCGCCGAATCCGACGACGAACGTGACTCGTGCGGATGTGCCGGTGGAATGCCTGACGCCCGATGAGGCGCTCTCGGGCGCTCCCGCGGTCGACGAGCAGCGGTTCCAGGTTCCGCAGATTCTGGGAGAGGGCGAATGAGTGGTCAGGGCCGGAGGCGGCAGCGGAGTGTAACCACGCAGGCCCCCACTCGTTCGCAGGGAGGTGCAGCATGAGCGCGGCGGATCTGACCCGATTGTCCGCGGCCGAGCTGGCCGAGAAGATCCACGCCCGCGAGGTGTCCTCGGTGCAGGTCACCGAGGCGCATCTGCAGCGCATCGCCGAGGTGGACGGGGAACTCAACGCCTTCCTGCATGTCGCGGGTGAGCAGGCGCTGTTGACCGCGGCCGAGGTGGATCGCGCGATCGCGGGCGGCGAGGTGGCCTCGCCGCTGGCCGGTGTGCCGCTGGCGCTGAAGGACGTGTTCACCACCACCGATATGCCCACCACCTGCGGATCGAAGATCCTCGAGGGCTGGGTGTCGCCGTACGACGCGACGGTGACGAGCAAGCTGCGTGCGGCGGGTATCCCGATCGTCGGCAAGACCAATATGGACGAGTTCGCGATGGGTTCGTCCACGGAGAACTCCGCCTACGGCCCGACCCGCAACCCGTGGGACACCGAGCGTATTCCGGGCGGTTCGGGCGGCGGTTCGGCGGCCGCACTGGCCTCGTATCAGGCCCCGCTGGCCATCGGCACCGACACCGGCGGCTCGATCCGCCAGCCCGCCGCGGTGACCGCGACCGTCGGCACCAAGCCGACCTACGGCACGGTATCGCGATACGGCCTGGTCGCGTGCGCGTCCTCGCTGGATCAGGGTGGCCCGTGCGGTCGCACGGTGCTGGACACCGCGCTGCTGCACGAGGTGATCGCCGGATACGACCCGCGGGATTCGACCTCGCGCGATGTCGCGGTGCCCGATGTGGTGACCGCGGCGCGCGAAGGTGCGCGCGGCGATCTGCGCGGGCTGAAGGTCGGCGTGGTGAAGGAACTGCATTCGGACAGCTATCAACCCGGCGTGCTGGCCTCCTTCGACGCCGCCGTCGCCACCCTGAAGGATCTGGGCGCGGATGTGCTGGAGGTGTCGTGCCCGAACTTCGAGCACGCGCTGCCCGCCTACTACCTGATCCTGCCCAGTGAGGTCTCCTCGAACCTGGCGCGCTTCGACGCGATGCGGTACGGCCTGCGCGTCGGCGATGACGGTCAGCACAGCGCCGAGCAGGTCATGGCCGCTACCCGCGAGGCCGGATTCGGCCCGGAGGTCAAGCGCCGCATCATGATCGGCACCTACGCGTTGTCCGCGGGATACTACGACGCGTTCTACGGGCAGGCGCTCAAGGTGCGCACCCTGATCGCCCAGGACTTCGATCGCGCCTACCAGCAGGTCGACGTCCTGGTGTCGCCGACCAGCCCGTTCACCCCCTGGAAGCTGGGGGAGAAGGTCAACGATCCGCTCGCGATGTACCTGTCCGATCTGTGCACGCTGCCGACCAACCTGGCCGGGCACTGCGCCATGTCGGTCCCTTCGGGTCTCAGCGCGGACGACAATCTCCCGGTCGGCCTGCAGATCATGGCCCCGGCCCTCGCCGACGACCGCCTCTACCGGGTCGGCGCGGCCTACGAGGCGGCGCGCGGACCGATCGCCTGATCCCGCAACGGATTTCGGCCTTCACGAGAGTGACAGGTGCCCAGCGCGGTGCCCTGGTCGATGCCGTAGCGGTGGCCGTGGCCCGGTGCGGGGGTGAGGGCCGAGAGCAGGTCCGTGCTGGTCTGGACGAAGGTGATCAGCGGGATCCAGGGCGGGTGCGGGGCATCGGGACGGGCGTTGGTGAGATTCGGTGCGTGCCACAGCAGTTCGGGCGACCACTGGACGACGGGATCGGAGGAGTTGGCCAGGATCCGGGCACCGGCGTGGTGGACTCGATCGGCGGGCGGGCCCGCCCAGAGCGCGGCGCAGACGCGGTGGCGTTGATCGGCGTCGTCGGTGAAGACCGAACTTCCAGCGGTCGCACCGAGGCTCTGGCCGTAGATGTACAGGCGCGGTGGATTTTTCAGGCCGGTCAGTCGTCGTTCGAGCGCGGTGAACAGGGCTCGCTGCGACTGTTCGGCGGCGTTGCGGCCGAACAGGTAGCCGACCCAGCTCGGTGCGTCGGAGTACTGCACGGCGACCATGGCGACATCGTCGGCGAACCGCCGGGCCAGGCCCGTCACCGCGTGTTCGTCGACCCATCCTGATCCCGTCGGGACCATGACGACGAGATTCGAGCGAGCCAGCGCACCCGACCGTTCGAGCTCGCGAATGACCAGGGCGACACGGGAATTCAGATCCGGTGCCGAGTTCAGGCCGGCGTAGACGCGTACCGATCGACCGGCCTCGGCGGACATGAACCTGCGGCCCTGCGCCCCCAGCGAGGACGGGTCGGGTATCGCTTCGCCGTTCTCTGAGAGGCTTTCGGGGAACGGTTGCGCGCCAGTGGAATTCGTCGGCGCATCAGCGCGCGCGTCGGCGTGCCGCCGCCCATCGGCTGTCGCGGGCAGCAGGGCGATCTGTATCGCCAGCGCCGCGACGATCGTCAGCGTGACGTTCCGCGCCCGCATCGCGCATCGAACGGCCCACCGCATCGCGCGGGTGCCCCCGAGCAGCGCGAGCGCGACCAGCAGCGCCACGGCCGCGCATTCGAGCCAGTATCCGACGCCCACGTCCGGGAATCCCATGGCCGCACGCAGCCGGTTCTGCCACCACTCGGCCCGCACCACCGCGAGCGCCACCGCCAGCGCGCAGCCCACCGGGATCGCGGCCCGCAGCCCGCGCTGTGTGCTACCGGACGAATTGTGCCGCAACAGCTTTCGGGCAACCGCACTCACGCCGACGAACAACGCCAGGAGCGCCCCGGTGAGCAGGCCCTGCGCGATCGCGGTCCGCGGCAACAGCCCGGGAGCCAGCGACACCACCGTCCCCGCCGCCGCCGCGACCACCGTGCCCGTGCGCGGCGCCGAAAGCCGCCGCCTCGGAACAGCGCCGGACTCACTGACGACTCGAACCTCAGCAGTCGAAGAACTCATCGAAACCCCCTGTATCCGTGGCGAATTCCTCGCCGAGCCGGTGTAATCGAGAAGATCTGGATCGCCGTGCACGGTGCGACGTCTGTGCCGGTGATCGGGTGTCCGGCCATGCCGAATCCACTGGAGCGTCCGGCGTCATCGCGTCGTCTCCGCACGATCGGCCGAGGGCGGCTTGCGCCGTCGTTTGCCGCGCACGATCTCGGTGATGAGCAGTGCGACGGCGCTGAGCGCCAGCGCGGCGGGCGCGGCGATGGCCAGGAACTGGTAGCCGAGGTGCTCGCCCGCCAGGCGGATGCCGAACAGGTACTCGGTGCGGGGCGCTGCGTAATTCTGGCGACGGGAATTCAGGTCCACGGCGGTTCCGGCGACGGCGGCCGCGGTCCGGCACTGGGCCCGGCGCAGACCGTGGCGGTCTTCGCAGGCGGTCAGCATGCGCTGTTCGAGGACGGCGTCGATCGCCTGCCGCGCCCACGTCCCCAGCGGCTGCCCGTGATCGTCGGCGTAACGCAGCAGGTCGTACCCGAGATCGTGCGCCTGGCACGCGGTACGGAATTCCGCCGGCAACCGCACCGGCGAGGAACAGTCACCACCCGGATCGACCAGCAACCCATCGGCGAGGACCGGCCGATACCCTCGGTCGGTGGCAAAGTCTCTGGGCAGCAGCACATTTCCCGGTTGCGCCCCGGTCAACCCCGCCACCGCCACCCGGGCCGCGGAATTCTCCCCACCCACCGTCCCCACCGCCGCCCCGGCAACCGGCTGTGCGACAACGAATGCCGTAACCACGCCGACTGCCCCGACCGCCGCCCACACTCGCCCCCGCCACGATCCCCCCGCACGGTTCCGAGAATCGGTCACGACTCCGGCAGCGGATACCTGGTCACTCGAACGATGTGGTGGCTCTGCGCCCTCGCCATCTTTCGGCTGGGCCATCGCTGGCGTGGGCGGTACAGCGGGCGAATCGGTCGTGGTCGCGCCAGATGAGCCCGATGATGCTGGGGCGCAACGAGATTTGTGCGCAACAGGCGCTGGTTCGCGGTCTTCGCCAGGTTCCGGGATCACCGTGTGCGCGAGTGCGCTGCGGATAACAGGGCCGGGATTCTGTGGGGACGCGGCGTGGGGCTCGCTCATCTGTCGAACGTATGAATTCGGTCGCGAATCGAGCCTCACGCTGAGGATCTGTTCGGGAGCCGACGTGGCGGGGGAGGCGGCGGCAGGTCTCGTACTGGGGTAGGGGTGCGAATTCACCCGGCGGTATGACGGAATCGGGTGGACGGGGTTTCTAGGGTCATAGGCATGGCTCGGACGATGCGGATGCCGGCGCGAACGGCGCGGAACTCGAAACGGATGCGGTTGTGGTTCGACGTAGCCGTCGGCGTGGTCGCCGTGACCATGTTCTCGGTGGCCTGGCCGACGCTGCATCTGACGCACCAGGTGCCCACGGCGGCGCAGCCGTTCATCGCGGGGCTGGCGGCGCTGCCCGTCGTGCTGCTCCGGGTGAATCCCGCTCTGGGATGGGCGATTTCGGCGGGTTCGGCACTGCTGATCGCGTTGGCGATTCCGCATCAGCCGGGGAATCACCTGCCGTTCCAGGTCGTACACATCCTGGTCTTCTTCGCGCTGCTGTTCGCGGTGGCGGTGCGCGCACAGATACAGATCGTGCTGGTCGCCTGGCTGTCCTCGGCGCTGCTGTTCGCCACGACGATGGCGGGTGCGGACGAGTCGGTCGCCTCGTCGGTCTTCGGCTGGCCGATCGCGATGACGGGTCTGGTCCTGTTCGGTCTGCTGGTGCGCTGGCTGGTGCTCTCGCGCCGGGCGCTGGTCGAGCAGGAGGAGGTCAGCGAGCTCGAGCGAGCCCGCCGTACCGTACTCGAGGAGAAGGCGCGCATCGCCCGCGATCTGCACGACGTCGTCGCACATCACATGTCGATGGTGGTGGTGCAGGCACAGACCGCGCCCTACCGCGTCTCGGACGTATCACCCGCCGCGCGTGCGGAATTCGAGTCGATCGGCGCGTCGGCTCGGGAAGCGCTGAACGAGGTCCGCAGCATGCTGGGGGTACTGCGCAGCGACGGCCAACTGCCCGATCACGCACCGCAACCCACGGCTGCCGACATCCTCCTGCTCCTGGAGAGTGCGCGCCGGGCCGGTGTCGCGATCGACTGGACCGTCGAGGGCCCGTTGCACACCGTGCCGGACACGGTCGGCCTGGCGCTGTACCGGATCGTGCAGGAATCGCTGTCCAACGCCTCCCGTCACGCCCCGCATGCGGCGGTACGGGCGAACCTGACGGTCGATACACACCTCGTGGAGCTGCTGGTTGTCAATGCGCCCGGCGAATCACCGGCCGACGGCGTCCCCGGAACCGGTATCGCGGGTATGCGTGCCCGCGCCGAGGCCATCGGCGGAACACTCACCGCCGAACCACGCCCCGACGGCGGGTTCCAGGTCTGCGCCAGGCTTCCGTCGACACCGTCCATGCCGTCGGCCTTCGGCGCACCCACCCCGGTGCCGTGAGCCGCGGCGAAGCAGTCCTCCGCTGTGCGATCGATCGCGATCCGACGTGCGGGCCACGAATCGGATGGGCGCGTCGATTCCGGGGTGGTGGCCGGCCGCATCCACGTGGGCGGCCGGTCGCAGACGCGATGCGAAGCAGCCCGGGAACTGGTGCGGCAGATCGACAGCGCGCATGGGAGACTCGTCACGATGCTCACCTACTTCCAAGCCATCGTGATCGGCGCGCTGCAAGGCGTCACCGAGTTGTTCCCCATCTCCAGTCTCGGCCATTCGGTGCTGGTCCCGGCGTGGATCGGCGGCAGCTGGCAGGAGCTCGTCACGCAGGGGGATTCCAAGTCCGGCACGCCGTACCTGGCGTTCGTGGTCGCCCTGCACGTCGCGACGGCGATCGCGCTGCTGGGGTACTACTGGCGGGACTGGCGCGACATCATCATCGGATTCGTGCAGACCCTGCGCACTCGTCGCATCGAGACCTCCACGCAGCGGCTGGCCTGGCTGATCGTCATCGCCACCATTCCGGTCGGCCTCCTCGGCCTGGTCCTGGAGCATCCGCTGCGGGCACTGTTCGCCACCCCGATCTACGCGAGCATCTTCCTGATGCTCAACGGCGTCGTGTTGATCGTCGGTGAGGGATTGCGCCGCCGCAACGCGCCGTCGCTGTCGGACTACGGACGTAGATTCGCCGAGGAGGAAGCGCGCGTCTCCGGTCGCGGCGGCGATGTGCTGACCGAGGAACATCTCGCCTCGGACGAACGTCTCGCGGCCCTGAGCGTGAAGGATGCGCTCGGTATCGGCCTGGCCCAGTCCGGCGCACTGCTGGCCGGATTCAGTCGCTCGGGTCTGACCATGGTCGGCGGCCTGCTGCGCGGACTCGACCACGAGGACACCGCGAAATTCGCCTTCCTGCTGGCCACGCCGGTGATTCTGGCCGCCGGTGTGCTCAAACTCCCCGAACTGGCCGGTCCGCAGGGACGCGGCATCATCGGCCAAGCCGTAGTCGGCGCGATCGTCGCCGGTTTGGCCGCGTGGTTCGCGGTGCGCTTCCTGGAACGGTTCTTCAAGACTCGCACGATGCTGCCGTTCGCGGTGTACTGCATCGTCGCGGGTCTGCTGTCGATCATCCGTTTCACATAGGGCAGAGCCTGTGCCCATCACCGTATTGATCGCCGACGACCAGGCGATGGTCCGGCAGGGATTCGGCGCGCTCCTGGCCGCACAGTCCGATATCAGCGTCATCGGTGACGCGGCCAACGGGCAGGTCGCGGTGTCCGAGGCGAAACGCCTGCGCCCCGACGTGGTGCTGATGGATGTGCGCATGCCGGAGATGAACGGCCTCGACGCCGCCCGCGCCATCCTCGCCGCCGGATTCGATCCGCCGGTGCGGGTGCTGATGCTGACCACCTTCGACATCGACGACTACGTCTACGAGGCATTGAGCCTGGGCGCCAGCGGTTTTCTGCTCAAGGACGCCCCCGCCGAGGAGTTGGTGCGTGCGGTGCGGGTGGTCGCCGACGGTCAGGCGCTGCTCGCCCCGACGGTGACCAGACGGCTCATCGCCGACGTCACCCGCCGGCGCGCCCGCCGCAACCCGTCCCCGGCGTTGAACGCCCTCACCCCACGCGAGCGCGAAGTACTCGAACTCATCGCCCGCGGCATGTCGAACAACGAGATCGCCGAAGCCCTGTTCGTCGCGGAGCAGACCGTGAAAACACATGTATCGAAGGTATTTTCGAAACTGGATCTGCGCGACCGCGCCCAAGCGGTGGTACTGGCCTACGAATCGGGTCTGGTGACGCCGGGCTGAATTCCCGAGCGGGAAGTACAGCGCCCAGGTCGAGTAGGATGCGCGTGGCGTCGACTCGTACAGTTCTCCCCGCGCACGCGGGGATGAGCCCGTGGCCGGGAAGGGGGTCGTAGGTGCTGCGCAGCGGTGACGTGTTCGCCGGTTTCACCGTCGAGCGACTGCTCGGCCAAGGCGGCATGGGTTCGGTGTATCTGGCGCGGCATCCACGATTACAGCGGCAGACCGCATTGAAACTGCTGAACCGGGAATTGTTCGCGGATGCGGAGATTCGCGCGCGTTTCGAGCGCGAGGCCGATCTGGTCGCCCAGCTGGATCATCCGAATATCGTTGCCGTCTACGATCGCGGCGTCGAGGACGAGCAGCTGTGGATCAGCATGCAGTACATCGATGGCGTCGACGCGGCCACGGTGAATCCGCATACGCTGCCGCCCGAGCGCGCGGTGCAGATCATCGAGGGCGTCGCCGCCGCACTGGATTACGCGCACGGCAATGGTGTGCTGCACCGGGATGTGAAGCCCGCCAACATCATGCTCGGCCGTGATACCAACGGTAAGGGCGAGCGGGTCTATCTCACCGATTTCGGCATCGCCCGGTTGCGGGAGGATTCCACGCACCTGACGCAGGCCGGAATGTTCACCGCGACACTGGCTTACGCCTCGCCCGAGCAGATGACCGGATCACCGCTGGACAACCGCTCCGACCAATATGCGCTGGGGTGTGCGCTGTACTGGCTGCTGAGTGGGACCGGGCCGTTCGATTCGGAGGATCCGAACGAGCTGATCCACGGCCATCTGCTGTTGCCGCTACCGCCGGTGAGTGCGCGTCGTCCCGGGAT
This sequence comes from Nocardia vaccinii NBRC 15922, assembly GCF_001613305.1. Classification (GTDB taxonomy): domain Bacteria; phylum Actinomycetota; class Actinomycetes; order Mycobacteriales; family Mycobacteriaceae; genus Nocardia; species Nocardia vaccinii. Next base: position 11,994 of record NZ_BDCC01000013.1, on the reverse strand, counting down.
GAATCCGGCGATGGATCTGGTGCTCGCGCGGGCGATGGCCAAGCGGGCGCCCGATCGGTTCGGCAGTTGTGCGGAATTCGCCGCGGCGGCAAAGCAGGCGTTGACCGCACCCGTTCCCGCGGTCCCGCCCGCGCCGCAGGTCGCCGCGGTGCCGCCTGCGGCTGTGCATCCGGGAATGCCGCTCGCCCCCGCCGGGGTGCCACCCGCTCGGCAGGCGATGAACGGTCATCGGGTGGGGGTGGGAGTTGCGGTGCCCCCGGTAGCTCCGCCCGGTGCATTTTCACCGAATTCGAGTGTGCCGCAACCAGTTTCGAGACGAACGTCCAATCTGCTGATGTGGGGCGTGCTCGGTGCGGTGGCCTTGCTGATCGTGGTCGGTGTGGGATTCCTCGTGCTGTCGAGTGGTTCGCATCCAGGTGCCGCCGCCGGGCCGAAGGCCACCGCCCCCGCGACCGCGTCGGGTACCGCGACCCCGACGGTGACGCGCCGATTCGACGCCGTCACCGCGGTCCAGCAGACCTTCCCGACCCTGCTGCCGCAGGGGGATTCGAATACCGGGGACGCCTACCAGGGCCGGGTGTCCTGTCAGCGGAGCCAGCCGGGTCAGCCCGGCAAGGTACTCCAGAGCGACCCGGTGACCAGCGTGATCCGACGCAGCAATCCGCTGGGCTCGGCGAACTGGATCGGCGCCTGGGAGTGCACCTCACGCCAGACCTCGCTCAGTTACGCGATCGCGGTCTTCGACAGCCCGGCCGCCGCGCAGGCCGCACTGGCCGCGGCCCCCATGACGCGCACCTCCACCGGCACCAAGGGCGACGCCGCCTTCACCGCCCGCAACTGGATCGTGCCCGAGGACATGCAAACCGAGACGGCCGAAATGCTCGTCTCCTTCGAAGCCGATCCGGCGCGGGCGAATACGCTGCTGTATGCCTTCGACACCGGCCCGGTGGAGATGATGGCCGATACCCCCGCGCACGAGGTGCTCGCCAGGTGGTGGGACCAGACTCCGCTGTAAAGCCCCGGTGGACAACGTAATCGTGCCCTATCTCGAGCCGGTGCGCGATGGCTATCGCTTGCGTGCGACGCCCGCGTAGGCCGATACTTCCGCGTCGATTTTCTTCGGAGGCTCCACCCCGTCGGGCCGCCAGCAGTGTGGCACCTGCACGCCGGGATCGACGAACTCCAGTTTCCGGAAGAACCGCGTGAACTCGTCCCGAGTTCGGACCTGGCACGGTAGGCCGCTGCCGCGGTAGATGTCGACCACCGTGGATATGGCGGTCGGATCGAAATCCGGGGTCACGTGGGTCATCACCAGATACGAGCCGGGCGCGAGCCGGTCCATCAGCGCATCGACGATTCCGTAGGCATTCTGCTCGTCGGGGACGAAATGCATCAATGCGTTGAGACTCAGCGCGACAGGTTGGCTCAGGTCCAGAGTCTCCTGCAAACCCGGGGCGTCGAGAATCGTCTCGGGCATCGTGACGTCGGCGGAGACGTAGTTGGTGCGTCCCTCCGGTGAGCTGACCATCAATGCTCTGGCGTGGACGAGCACCAGCGGATCGTTGTCGACGTAGACCACTCGCGCCTCGGGCGCGACCTGTTGGGCGACCTGATGCAGACTCGGCTCGGTCGGGATTCCGGTTCCGATGTCGAGGAATTGACGAATGCCCGCGTGTGCGAGAAACCGTGTCACGCGGTGGATGAAAGCTCTGTTCTCCCGCGCGGCTACCCGTACGCCCGGCCAGATGCCCACGACCTTTTCCGCTGCTTCCCTGTCCGCGCGGTAGTTGTCCTTGCCGCCGAGGTAGTAGTCGTACATTCGGGCGGTATGGGGCTGATTCTTCTGCAGGTCGACAGGAGAGCCGGGTTCCACAGTTCGGGGTCCTTTCGAAAGACGAGACGATATCAAGGTAGCAAGCGGCGCTGAGCGGGCATGTCGTTTCCCCCTTGGGGCCCTTCATGATCGAGTGATAGGCGTTCGGCCTGGGGTATGACAGTGTGTTCTCCCATGATCGGCGCACAGCGGACGAGGATGCGGTGGCGGCCCGAGGCCGGGCGGTTGGTGACATTGATGGCGGTGGCGTTCGGGTTGACCGTCGTGATCACCCGGCTGTACCTGATGGCCTCCGGATACCCGAAAATCGGTGGGAGCGTTTACCACATCGCGCACGCCCTGTTCGGGGGACTGCTGCTGGTGATTTCGTGTCTGTTGTTGCTGATGTCCTCGGGGCGGACGGCGATCACCTGGGCCGCGCTGCTGTCCGGGGTGGGGTTGGGGCTGTTCATCGACGAGGTGGGCAAATTCATCACCACGGACAACAACTATTTCTTTCCGCTGGCTGCTCCCATCATCTATCTGGCCTTTCTGCTGACCGTCGCGGTGGCGCGGATGTCGGCGCGGCGGCGGAACCGGCATCCGGAGCTGGCATTGGGTGCGATCACCGAGGAGATCGGCCGGTCCGTCGGCACCCGGATGAACGCTCAGCGCCGGACGGAGTTGCTCGCCGAACTCCGCGCCATCGATTCGGACGGTTGCGGTGCGGAATATCGAGAACTCGTTGTCGCGCTGCACGATTACCTGGCCGCGTTACCCTGCGACACCGAGCCGGAGCTGGAGCACCGGGTGACCCGGATCGGCGTTGCCCTCGAGAAGCGGCTCCTACCGTTGCCGATGCTGCGCGTGGTACTGATCGCGGTGCTGATCGCACACGGGGTGTGGTCGCTGCTGCGCCTGGTGTTGGCCGGTGTGGTGATCGCCGGTTGGCATTCGCGGTGGCACGACATCGACCGGATGCTCGACCTCACCCAGGGCCACGGTTGGAAATCCCTGGTGGCCTTGGCAATTGCCGCCGTCGCCGAGCTCGCGGTCGGCATCGGGTGCGCGGTCGGCGCGGTGGCGTGGCTGCGCGGGAACGAGGAACTCGGTGTGCGCCTTGCCATCTGGTCCGATGTGGTGTCGTTGACCGTGGTGAATGTGCTGGCCAGTTATTTCAGTCAGTTCCTCACGGTCTTCACCGCGATCGCCGAGGCGCTGCTGCTGTGGGCACTGGTGCGTTACCGCGACCGGCGCGCGCGGCAGTCACGCGCCGAAGCGGACGCACGGCCTACCGACGCGGCGAACGAGGTCGCGGACGCCGCGTCGTGAGGCTCATGTGCCTGGTCAGGCATTGTCATTCACGTTGGCCACGAAGGCATCCCACTCTGCCGGGGTGAAGATCAGTGCCGGGCCGGTGGGGTTCTTGGAGTCGCGTACGCCGACCATGCCACCTTCGAGGTGAGCGACCTCGACACAGTCACCGCCTGTATTGCTTCTGCTGCTTTTGAACCACGTAGCGGTGGACAGGTCGATACTCATGCTGCGTACTCCTCTTCGATCTGCTGTAGCAGTTCCCTGGACTGCGGCTCGCCAAGTGCCGCTGCTTCGATAGCGGCCAATGCGTTCTTATACAGCTCGATCTCCGCTGGCTTGTCCAGGTACAGGGCTCCAGCGTAACTTTCGATGAAGACGACTGGGGGTTGGGTGAGCGATGGGTTCAGATGTTCCGGGAATTCAAGCAATACAAATGATCCTGTCTGAAGCCCGAGATGACCCTCGACCGTTAACGGAATAATTCGCACAGATATGTTGGGCAGTGTGCTCAGTTCGTAAAGATAGTGCACCTGAGAGCGCATTACCGCGGCGCCTCCGATTCGATGACGCAGCGTCGCCTCGCTGATCAGCACTTCCAGTGTCAGTGGGTCTTTCGAATCGCTGAGGCGCCCTTGGCGAATATTGAGCACTTCGAGATGTTGCTCGAATTCCTTGTCGCTCACCACCGGCAAGAAGTCGCGCGCCATGGCACGTCGATAGTCGGCGGTTTGTGCGAGTCCAGGTATCAACGTGAGCTGAAAAGACCTGATACGACTCGCGGCCCCCTCCAGACTCATGAAGAGATCTCGATCGAGGTAGATCGCATCACTGTACGATTGCCACCAACCATCCTTGCGCGACTCGTCCGCCAGCCACAACAGCGTGTTCAAGTCCTCATCGTCGACCTCGTAGACGCGGCACAGTGCCCGGATGGTGGGCTTCTTGACCTCCGAGGTGCGTCCGTTCTCCAAGCGCCACAGGGTTTGCCGGCCGATCTCGGCGCGTTCGGCGGCGGCGTCTCGGGTCAGGTCGGCGGCCTCCCGCAACTCGACCAGCCGTCTGGCGAGCAGCCTGCGTGGCACGGTGGTCGCTTCGATCGTCATGAGGCCCCCTTTGGCTGTGGCTGTTTCGTTCAGATTGATTGGAACGTTTTCCTCTGGTGACGAATGTCTTCGACTCGGTCCCGATCCGGCACGACTCGGTGTGTACTCGATGTGTGCCGGATGGCGCGCGAATCAACAAGCCGCCGTCGGATATTCGTCTGCAATCTACGTCTTCGGAGAGTGCTGCCATGACTGTAATGACTACCACCGACAAACGAGAAACCCGAGCGGATGCCGGGCGCGACCCGATGCATCCCGCTGGAACACAGCGCATTGCAACAATCCGTGCTGGAATTCACCGGACTGGAATTGGGAACAGAAAACGTGGCGTCGCAAACGTAGCCGAAACATATGTGCAGGAGGTGAACAAGTGACCGGATCAACCCTCGCCCGGCGGTCTCTGGGCCGCCGCCTGCGCAAGCTCCGGGACGCGGCCGGGATACGTCAGGCCGCCGCGGCACGGGCTGCCGAGCTGTCCCCGCAGTCCATCGGCCGCCTCGAAGACGGCCAGGCGACAAGGATTTCCGGCCTGCACATCAACGCGCTGTGCAATGCCTACGGAGTGCACGACGACGAACGCCGGGCCCTGCTGGATCTCGCGGCAGAGGCGCGCGAGGTGCAACGCACGGGCGGCGCGTGGTGGCGTCCGAATGGCGAGCCCGCACATGCCGATGTCGACCACCTCGCGGCGCTCGAGGAGACGGCCCGGCGGTGGACGTCGTTCCAGAACGTCACGATCCCGATCCTCCTGCAGACCGCCGACTATCGCCGCGCCTGCGAATGGACCCTGCATCCGCAGGACGCCACGGCCGATATCGAACACCGCGTCGAGACCGCGCTGCAACGTCGGAAACGTCTGCACGACAACGATTTCGACATCGTCGTATACCTACTGCAATCGGTCCTGCACCACCCCGTGGGCGGCCCGGCGGTGATGGCCCGCCAACTCGCCCACCTGCACGACCTCACGCACTTGCCGAACATCTCGATCCGCGTCATCCCGCGCTCCGCCGACAGCCACATCGGCCTGCACCTGGACCGCTTCGTACTGCTGGAATTCGGCAACCTCCCCGCCACCGGCCTCCCCGAACCGCCGATCATCCATGTGGAAGGCCACACCGGATCGCTCTTCCTGGAACGAGACTGCGACCTCACCCCCTACCGCGACGCCCTCGCCGAACTGAATCGCGTTGCCCTGGACGAAGATCGGTCCAGAACTCTGATGCTCGAGACCGCCGCGGATCATCAGCCGTGATTCGGCTGCCACGACAGCGGTCGGCCCCGGAAACGGATGGGCGGAACAGGCGGGTGACCCCGAGGCCACCCGCCTGTCCGCGCAGCTTGTCAGGACCGCCGGAACACCGGCGAACCGCGGCACGACGAAATGTGCGTCGCCATCACCAGGGCACGGTTCCGGCGTCGTCGAAGAATCCGCCGGTCGGCCCGTCGTCGGGCAGCGTCGCGAGGCGAATCGCGATCGCCGCGCCCTGTTGCGGAGTGCGGACGCCGCGGAAGCCGTTGAGGTCGGTGGCGGTGAAACCGGGGCAGCCGGAATTGATCAGGATGTTGGTATCGCCCAATTCCTTGACGTACTGGATGGTGACGGCATTGAGGAAGGACTTCGACGGCGAGTACGCGGCGGAAATCGGGCCCGTCTCGGCGCCGGGCGTGGACTGGAGCGTGAGCGAGCCGACGGTGCTGGACATGTTCACGATCCGCGGCGAGGCCGACTCGCGCAGCATGGGCAGCATCGCGTTGGTGACGCGGATGACCCCGATCACGTTGGTATCCACGACATCTCGCACGGTCGCGGGGTTCACCACGGTGGGCGCCTGCGGCATACCCCCGGTGATCGCGGCGTTGTTGATCAGGACGTCGAGGCCGCCGGCTCGCTCGGCGATCAACTCGGCCGCGGCGGCGACACTCGCGTCGTCGGTCACGTCCAGCGGTACGCCGAACGCGTCGGTCCCGGCCGCGCGCAGCTTTTCCACCGCGGTCTCGCGGCGCTGCGCATCACGCGCGCCCACGCCGATTCGCCAGCCGAGGGCGCCCAAGCCCGCCGCGATCTCGTATCCGATTCCCTTGTTCGCGCCGGTCACCAGCGCAATCGTCGATTCACTCATACCGTCGATACTGGTTCGGACTCCTGTGGGGCGTCCAAGACCTACCCGGTGGTCAGCGATACCGCACGGGTATCGGTTGTGGTGAGCCGCGGATAGGATGAGATGGTGGAGACGCGGGAGTTGCGATATTTCGTCGCGGTCGCCGAGGAGTTGCACTTCGGGCGGGCGGCGGAGCGACTCGTCATTGCGCAACCGCCGCTGTCGCGGGCGATCCAGCAGCTGGAGCGACGCCTCGGAGTGGTTCTGCTGCAACGCAACTCGCGTGCGATCAGCTTGACCGAGGCGGGGTCGGTGTTGCTGCGGGAGGCTCGGGCCGCGCTCGACGCGGTCGAGGCCGCCGAGCGTCGCACCCGTCGCGCCGCCGACCGGCCCGGCGTGGTGCTGGCCACGAAGGCCGGAGCGTCCAGCGAACTGTTGCCGAAACTGCTGAACGCCTATGCCGCCGAGCCCGGCGCTGTCGCCGTCGAGGTGATGCTGTGCGGGCCCGGTGAACAGGAACGGCTGCTGCGTGACGGGCGCGCCGACGTCGCCCTGCTGCATCGGCCCTTCGACACCATCGCCGGATTCGACACCGAGGACCTGTACACCGAGCAGCAGATCCTGGTCCTGCCCGCGGGCCACCCCCTCGCGACCCGGTCGCACATCTCCTCGGCCGAGGTCTCCGCCCTCACGGACCTGCCGCTGCCGCGCTGGCCGCGGTCGGACGGCAGCTACCCGGAGGGCCCCGGCCCACAGGTTCGCGACCACACCCAGCTGGTCCAGCTGATCGGGCTCGGACGCGCCTGCGCGATCCTGCCCGAGTCGGCGCGAACCCATCTCGGCGAGGGGCACGCCATCGTGCCGGTTCCGGACGCACCGGCCGTCACGACAGTCATCGCGTGGCCGCCCCACAGCAGATCCAAAGCCGTCGCCGACCTCGTCCGCGCCGCGATACGCCTCTAGCCGGCCCGAGCGACTCCGACCTCGTCCCGTCCGGGCCCGAGCCCTGACCTCGACAGCATCCTCCAGGCCGAAAACCGACTCCCGAACCGCTCACCGAAAGCGCCGCGGAGTAACCGGTCATGACCCTTGGTTTCAGTCGGGGTCGGTGTGCTTGTCGAGGGTGTGTTGCAGTTCGGTGTTGAGGCGCTGCGCCTCGGCGAGCTGGTCTTCGAGGATGACGATGCGGCACGCCGCGTCGAGGGCGTTGCCGGCGTCGACGAGTTCGCGGACGCGGGCGGCGATACGGAGCTGGTAGCGCGAGTAGCGGCGGTGCCCGCCCGGCGACCGTTGCGGGGTCAGCAGTTGCGCGGCGTCCAGGCCGCGCAGGAACGCTTGGGTGACACCAAGGATTTCCGCGGCGCGTCCCATCGAGTAGGCGGGGTAATCGTCGTCGTCGAGTTTGTCGGCGGCACTGGGACCGCCGGTGGGGTGGGGGTTGGGTTGTTGCACAGGGCCTCTCGGGTCAACGCCGACAGGCCCCGGCGCGGTTGCGCCGGGGCCTGGGATCTACGAACGGGGGAATAATTTCATTGCTGTTCTCACCGGCCCGTGAGGGCCGCTCTCACACACCGCATCCGATGCTTTCCGGGATGCGGAACCGATAAATGACTACTCAGTGACCACCTCCTGGATCGCCGGACTTCCTACGGTGCTTGCGGATTCGATTATTCGATGGTGCTTCGTCCCCTTCCGGCGGGTCCGGCCGACTGCACCGGGTCTATCTGTCATCCGCCGGAAGGGGACGGTGGAACTTACTTCTTCCGGGCAGTTCACCTGCCCGGCCACCGGACTTCATCAACTCGAACGACAGTGACTCTATAACGACTCTCAGCGAATGTCTACATCCGACACGGCAGATTTTCGACTGCCGGTGTGAGTGTTTATGTCACATGGGTGGGGGGCATATCGGTGGTGTAGGTGACCGGGTAGATCCGAGGCGCCCGAGCACACGCAGAGCGGAAGGGGATGCCCGGCGGCCGCGCTGCGTGAGATGACAGGGGACGCGTGGTTCGAGTCAGGCCCCGGCTGCGGTGACCACGGCGTCGGTGGCGAAGCCCAGCACGAGACCGGCGAAGACACACCAGGTCGTCAGCGTCTTGAAGCCGGTCTTGCGGGCGACGGCGAGCAGTTCGATCACTACGTAGAGGATCGACCCCGCGGCCAAGCCGAGGAAGGCGATGGACACCGTGTCGTCGACCAGGCGTTGACCGACGACCGTGCCGAGGAAGGTGGGGCCGCCGCCGATCAGGCCGAGCCCGAGCAGGGTGAGCCAGGAGGGGCGTTCGCCGTCCGCGGCGAGCGGGGCGACGATGCCGAACCCTTCGGTGGCGTTGTGCAGACCGAAGCCGATGATGAGCAGGATGGCGAGGGAGAGCTCGCCCTTGGCGGCGGAGTTGCCGATGGCCAGGCCCTCGGCGAAGTTGTGCAGACCGATGCCGGTAGCGATCATCAGCGTGAGGGATGCGGCCTGGCTGCGGCTCTTGGATGCGAGTTCGGTGGCGGCCACCGCACCCGGGCCCTGTGGGCGCTCGGCGGTCCGACGGCGACGGGCCATCCAACTGTCGTAATACACCAGGCCCAGCAGTCCCACCGCCAGGCCCGCCATCAGGGTGAGGCCGCCGGATGCCACCGTGCCCCACTCGTGCTTACCCAGCGCCCCGTCGATCGGTTCCCAGGCGTGCGTCAGCACGTCCCAGACCAGGAACACCAGGATCCCGATGGCGACCGCGTTGAGTCCGGCCTTCAGACGAGGGGTGGGCTTGCGCAGCCTGCCGATCGGCAGGCCGAGGTAGATGGTGAATCCTGCTATGGCGCCTAGCAAGGCGATGTTCGTGCCGGACATGAGCGGACCTCGGCTAGGGCGGAAGCGGACCGACACAGCCTAAAGCAGGCAACGCTTACCTAACAAGTCGCCAGTCTCTCTCGGGCGCAGCGGCCAACGTCGGCCAATGCCGAGCTCTTCGCCACGAAATTGTCAGTGAGCTCAGGGGCGCACGCGAATGACGGTCTTGCCCTTGCGGCGCCCGGTCGGGTTGAGCGCAGGGAGGGCGTCGTCGAGCGTCGCGACGGTTCCGATGTGCGTGCGAAGGCGCCCGTCGCGCACCCGGTCGACGATCTCCACAAGCTGACTCGGAACGGACTCGACGACGAAGTCGACCGCGAGACCGTCGACAGGGCGAGCCTCGGCAGGTCCGACCACCGACACCAGCGTCCCGAAGGGACGGATGATGCGCGCCGAGCGCCTCTGGATGTCACCACCGATGACATCGAAGACCAGATCGACCCCGCCGACGTCTTCCAGATTTTCGCCGTCGAGATCGAGGAACTCGTTCGCGCCGAAGTCGAGCGCTGCCTGGCGGTCCGCCGCTCGTCCGGTACCGATGACATAGGCGCCGAACTCTCGCGCGAGTTGCGTTACCACGGACCCGACCGCGCCGGCGGCGCCGTGTGCGAGGACGCTCTGGCCCGCCTGAAGACGACCGTGCTGGAACAGGCCTTGCCATGCGGTCAGTCCGGAGATCGGCAGGCTCGCACCCACCGTGAAGTCGACGTTCCCCGGCAACGGCGCAAGGTTGCGTGCCTCCACGGCCACGAACTCGGCCAGGGTTCCGTCGCGGTGCCAGTCCGTGATCCCGAACACCCGCTGGCCCAGCGAGAGTCCCGTCGTGCCGTAGCCGAGGGAAGTGACCATTCCCGCACACTCGTGGCCGATGATCGCTTGGGCTCGATCGTGGCCGGAGCGATCGACCCACGTCGAGGGCCACTCCCACTCTGCGGGGACGAAGCCCGACGCATGGACTTCAACGATGACGTCGTTGATCGCCGGCGTCGGCTCGGGCCGCTCCGCGAGTGTGATCCCGGCTGCTTCCGCGGCCTGATCCGTTGTGACGATCGCCTTCATCGGTGCCTCCGTTATCTCATGCTCGACGGCTCTACGTGTTTCAGTGGTCAATCCTGCGGCCAGAAGCTCAACGAAGTGCGTTGTTTCTTGCGCGAGTCGGGAGCCCCGAAGATTCCCCTGCACGGCATCGCGGCTGCGTTGGCGCATCGGCCGCCGGTGCGAGCAGCCGCGACGTAGGCCGGCCCATTTCCCCCGCTTCATCGTCATGCCGTGCTGGTCGACCTCGGTATCGAGTACTGCGACGTCGGCGCTGGTGGTCTGCTCGATCAGCATCACCACATCGCCGAGCGGGTGGAAACCGAGATGGTGGTGGGTCCGGAAGCGCTCCGCGGCTGCCCGTCTCTCGGATTCGGCGCTCACCCGACCGGAGCGATGCCCTGGTACTCCAGGAAGGCATCCAACTCGAGGAAACGGAGCAATTGCTGGTACATGGAGTCCAGCACCGGCGATCGTCCGCGACAATGTCGGCTGGGTGACCCGTGGTCGCTGCCAACTCGTGCTGACTCAGCCCGGCGGCTGCGCGGGCACGATCAATGCGATCGCCGATCGACATCGATGTTCGCCGCCTTCTGAATCAATTTTTTTTCCGACTGATTCAGTGGATAGGCATCGCCGAGCCGAGACGATGGAGGTGCTCTGGACTTGCGCGAAGGGCCGGACTGTTACCCGAAGAACGCCGCTGCTTCGTTGTGCCGGTGCGGCGGAACGAGTTTGAGTTGTTTGGTGGCCTCGGAGAGGGGGACGAGGTCGATTTCGGTGCCGTGCAGGGCGACCATCTGGCCGAATTGGCCGTTGTGGACGGCTTCGGTGGCGTGCACGCCGAAGCGGGTGGCGAGGACCCGGTCGAAGGCGGTGGGGGTGCCGCCGCGCTGGACGTGGCCCAGCACGGTGGTGCGGACCTCCTTGCCGATGCGACGTTCGATTTCCACGCCGAGCTGGTGGGCCACGCCGGTGAAACGTTCGTGGCCGTATTCGTCGATGCCGCCCTGCCGCAGGGTGAACGACCCCTCACCGGGTTTGGCGCCCTCGGCCACGACGCAGATGAAATGCGAATCGCCGCGCTGGAAACGGCGTTTGATCATGGTGCACACCTCGTCCACGTCGAAGGGCACCTCGGGGACCAGGGTCAGATGCGCGCCCGCCGCGATGCCTGCGTTCATCGCGATCCACCCGGCGTGCCGGCCCATCACCTCCACCAGCATGACGCGCTGATGCGATTCTGCGGTGGTGTGCAGGCGGTCGATGGCGTCGGTGGCGATGGTGACAGCGGTGTCGTGGCCGAAAGTCGTGTCGGTGCAATCGATGTCGTTATCGATGGTCTTCGGCACGCCGACCACCGGGACGCCCTCGTCGGCCAGCCAGCTGCCCGCGGTGAGCGTGCCCTCGCCGCCGATCGGGATCAGGGCATCGATGCCGTTGTCGTCCAAGGTCTGCTTGATCCGGCCCAGACCGTCGCGCAACACGTCCGGATTCGTGCGCGCGGTGCCGAGCATGGTGCCGCCCTTGGTGAGCAGCCGGTCGGTGCGATCGTCGTTGTGGATGTGGATCTTGCGATCCTCGAGTAGTCCGCGCCAACCGTCCTGGAACCCGACGATCGCGTCCCCGTAGCGGCCGTTCGCGGTGCGGACGACGGCTCGGATGACCGCGTTCAGTCCGGGGCAGTCTCCGCCTCCGGTCAAGACTCCGATGCGCATGGCACCCATCTTGCCGTATCTTCTGCCTCCGCTTCGCTGCGGCGGGTTTTCGGCGCTTTAA